>CAKZUE010000091.1 GCA_937920635.1 uncultured Bryobacteraceae bacterium | reverse complement strand
TCTGCCGCCTTCCCCACAGACGAACTCGCCACGGCGGCGGCGCGCATCAGCAACGCTTACCGGCGCGGGCTGCCGCCTCCGCTCGACACGGCTCTGATGCGGGCGGCGTATGCGGCGACGCGGCTGCCGGCGACGTATGCGACGCTCAAGCGGGCGGCGGCGGAGCTGCCCTTTACGCCCGAGTCCTGGCTCGATCTGGGAGCGGGACCGGGCGCGGCGGCGTGGGTGGCGCCGTGTCCGACCACCCTGGTGGACTCCAACCCCCACTGGGACGACCTGCGACGGGCGCGGCGCATCTGCGCGGATCTCGAGCGGCTGCCCGAGTTGAAGGCTCATGATGTCGTGAGCCTGTGTTACGTGCTGAACGAGCTGCCCCCGGCCGCGCGGCCGAAGCTGTTGGACGAGGCGTGGCGGCTGGCGCGGAGAGCGGTGATCCTCGTTGAACCGGGCACGCCGCAGGGCTTCGGCCACGTTTTGGAGGCGCGGCGGCAACTGCTGGAATCGGGGGCGCGCCTGCTGGCGCCCTGTCCGCACGAAGCCGCCTGTCCGATGGAGGGCGGCGATTGGTGCCACTTCGCGGTGCGCGTGGAGCGCTCGCGCCTGCACCGGCAGTTGAAGGGCGGCTCGCTGGGGTATGAAGACGAGAAGTTCTGCTACCTGGCGGCGGTGAAAGACGCACCGCCGCGGCCACGGGCGCGCATCCTGCGCCATCCTGAGGTCCGCCCGGGGTGGATCGGGCTGGTCCTGTGCACGGAAACTGGCATCGGGCGGCAGGCGGTGCGCCGCCGGGACGGATTGTGGAAAGCCGCGCGAAAAGCTTCCTGGGGCGACGCCTGGCCTCCGGCGCAAGGCGAAGACAGTGGAGGCGCGCAATGACCGCGCGGGCGGCGCTGGCGGTTGCCCTGCTGGCGGCGGGAGCGGCGGGCGCCGATTTGGCCGCGGTCATCCGCGGCGTGGAACAGCGCTACAACCGGGCTGTGACGCTACGCGCCTCGTTCGAGCAGAAACATCTGGCGGCGGGGCGCCCGCGGCGCATCGAGTCCGGGACGCTGATTCTCAGGAAGCCCGGAAGGATGCGCTGGGAATACAGCCAGCCCGCCGGAAAGCTGTTCGTGTGCGACGGCACGTGGGTGTGGCTGTACTCGCCGGGGGCGCAGCAGGTGGAGCGGGCGCGGCTCAAAGAAGCTGATGATTTCCGCGCGCCGCTGGCGTTTCTGCTGGGGCGGCTCGACCTGAGGCGGACGTTTGCAACCTTCGAGCTGGAGGAGCAGGCAGACCTGATGCGCCTGTCGGCATGGCCGAAGAGCAACCGGGCGCCGTTCACCCGGGTGGATTTTTTTCTGTCGGCGGAGCATGGCATCCGCCGTCTGGTCATCCACCAGGTGGACGCGACGGCGATGGAATTCACGTTCTCCGGCGAGCAGTTGAACGTTCGTGTACAGGATGTGGCTTTCCGGTTTCAGCCGCCGCCGGGAATCCCCGTGGTCGACGCCGAACTCCGGTAGCGCAAGGTCCGGCTGGCGCGCGGATCTGAGACTGGGGGGATGTAACTAGTACCTGCCAAGTCGTTTCCCTTGTGGATAACGTCATGTATCTGATTGACGGGAGTGTGAAAAAGTACTTAGATGGTTGTTGGATCAGGCTGTGGCAGAGAAACGGCGATACCGGCGGTTCGACCTGCGTTTGCCCGTGGAAGTTTTCAAGATTGGCGAGCAACGGGTGAAGCTACGCTTACAAAGCCGGAACATCAGTTCCCGCGGGGTGTTGGTGGAGGATCCGGAGGAGCAACTGGAGAAGGGGCAGCCAATCGAGTTTTTCCTGTACCTCCCCTCCCAGGAAGAAGGCGTGCAGGTCAGGGTCCATTGCCGGGGCGCGGTGGTGCGGCGGGACAGAGTCCGGCAGTGCAGCGCGGCGATGCTGCAACGCTACGAGTTTGAGCGTGTTCTGGTCCGGGGAGCCGCGGCACATTAGGCGGCGCGCCGGCGGGGGTTGACGCAACAGAACGTACGCGCTACCCTTGCAAAGAAAAGGCGAAGAGGCGGCGATGAACCTGAGTCTGGACTTCCCCGATCCGAAGCGTGAAGACCAGTTGGGGCTTTCCAGGCGGGCGGATCTGGACGCGGCGATTACGCGCCTCCAGGCATGGATGGAAGAACCCAACTCGCCGGTGCGGGCGGTCCGTCATCAACCCGCGCAGCCGGGGCGGTTCGAAGACATTCCGGAAGAGGTGGCGCCGGAGGTGCGGCGGGTGCTGGCGGAGAGAGGGATCCGGCAACTGTATTCGCACCAGGCGGCGTCGTACCGGGCGCTGAAGACCGGAGCGCACATCGCCGTGGTGACCCCGACGGCGAGCGGCAAGACGCTGTGCTACAACCTGCCGGTGCTGGACCGGCTGAGCCGGGACCCGGAGGCGCGGGCGGTCTATCTTTTTCCGACAAAGGCGCTGGCGGAGGACCAGCTTCACGAATTCCACTCAACCGTCGAGGCGATGGGAGCGGACTTCCGCGCCTTCACCTACGACGGCGACACCCCGCAGGACGCGCGGAAACAGATCCGCGAGCGCGCCAACGTCGTGCTCACCAACCCGGACATGCTGCATGCGGGCATCCTGCCGCACCACACGAAATGGGCCAAGCTGTTCGAGAACCTGCGCTACATCGTCATCGACGAGCTGCACACCTACCGCGGCGTCTTCGGCAGCCATCTGGCCAATGTGATCCGCCGGCTGAAGCGGATCTGCGCGTTTTACGGCTCCGCGCCGCAGTTCATCTGCTGTTCGGCGACGATAGCGAACCCGGCGGAGCTGGCGTCGGCGCTGACCGGCGAGGCGTTCACGCTGATCGCCGACAACGGCGCGCCCGGCGGCGAAAAGTATTTCGTGTTCTACAACCCGCCGGTCGTCAATCGCCAGTTGGGCATCCGGCGCAGCTATCTGAACGAGACGCGGCGGCTGGCTGCGGAGTTCGTGCAGCGCGGGCAGCAGACGCTCGTGTTCGCCAACAACCGGCTGGCGATGGAGGTGCTCGTCAAGTACCTGAAAGACTCTTGCGCGCGCCCGCCGGCGCAAGCCGATTCCGTGCGCGGTTACCGCGGCGGCTACCTGCCGCGGGAGCGGCGCGCGATCGAGCGGGGCTTGAGAGAGGGCGACATCCGCTGCGTGGTGGCGACCAACGCGCTGGAGCTGGGCGTCGACATCGGCTCGCTCGACGTGGTGGTGATGGCGGGCTATCCGGGCAGCATTGCCAGCACATGGCAAAGAGCCGGGCGCGCCGGGCGGCGGCTGGGCACGGCGCTGGCGCTGCTGGTGGCGTCGAGCGCGCCTCTGGATCAATACGTGGTGGAGCACCCCGAGTTCTTCTTCGAAACCCCGCCCGAGCACGCGCAGGTCAACCCCGACAACCTCGAGATCCTGATCAGCCATCTGAAGTGCGCCGCCTTCGAGCTGCCGGTGAAGGACGGGGAGCGGTTCGGACCGCATGAGACGGAGGAGATGTGCCGGTATCTGGCGGAGCTGGGCGTGGTGCATCACTCGGCGGGCGCCTGGCACTGGGTGGCGGACTCCTACCCGGCGGACGCCATCAGCCTGCGCTCGGTCACCAGCGACAACTTTGTGGTGATCGACATCACGGGCGAGGAGCGGGTGATCGGCGAGGTGGCGTTTCCGGCGGCGCTCACCGAGTTGCACGAGAAAGCCATCTACCTGCATGAAGCGCGCCAGTACCAGGTGGAGCGGATGGACTATGACGGGCGGAAGGCGTATGTGCGGCAGGTGGAGTGCGATTACTACACGGACGCCATCGACTACACGCAGGTGAAGGTGCTCGAAGAGTTCGCGATGAAGCCGGTGGCGGCGGCGGAGGCGCGCCACGGCGAGGTGCGCGTGAACCGCCAGATCGTGGGCTTCAAGAAGATCAAGTTCTACACCAACGAGAACGTCGGCGCGGGGACGCTCTCGCTGCCCGAGCAGGAGATGCACACCACCAGCTTCTGGCTGCACTTCCCGGCGGCGTTCTGGCAGCCGTTCGGGCATCTCTCGCCGGCGGAGCGGCTGAATGGACTCACCGGGCTGGGGCACGCCTTCCGCACGGTGGCGTCGCTGCTGCTGATGTGCGATCCGCGCGATCTGGGCGTGTCCATCACCGAGGAGATCGCCCCGCCAGTGGCGTGTTTCGAGCCGAACCTTCATCTCTACGACAACCACCCCGGCGGCATCGGACAGAGCGCGCCGCTGTGGGAGATGACGGACCGCCTGGTGGCGGGCGCGCGGGATCTGATCCGCCGTTGCGGCTGCGAGCACGGCTGTCCGGCGTGCACGGGACCCGCCGGGGAGACCGGCGCGGGCGCCAAAGAAGCGGCGCTCCAGATCCTGGCGGCGCTCGAGGCGGCGCAGGCGCAGGCTCAGGGCGGGTAGGCGGCCTGGCGGCTAAGCTATTCTGAAGAAGAATTCCGTGACAAAGACCGCGACGGCTGTTCCCGCTTTCTCTTTGCCTGTGCGGACGTTTCTCCGCTCGCGCGAGGTTGCGCGCTGATGGCGGCGTCGATCGGCACGCCGGTGCTGTGGGCGGGATTCACCCTGCTGGTGCTGGCGCTGCTGGCGCTGGACCTTGGGGTCTTTCACCGCCGCGTGCATGTCATCCGCACGCGCGAGGCTCTGCTGTGGTCCATTTTCTGGATCTGCCTGGCGCTGCTGTTCAACGTAGGCGTGTATTTCTGGTTCGGCAAGAAGCACGCGCTCGAATTTTTCACGGGCTATGTGATCGAGAAGGCGCTCTCGGTCGACAATATTTTCGTCTTTGTGGTGATTTTCACCTATTTTGCGGTGCCGCGGGAGTTGCATCACCGGGTGCTGTTCTGGGGCATCGTGGGGGCGCTGGTGCTGCGCGCCGTCTTTATTCTCGCCGGAGCGGCGCTGATCCAGACGTTCCATTGGGTGATCTATATTTTCGGAATTTTTCTGATTTTCACCGGGGTGAAGCTGTTTCTGGACCGCGGTTCTGAGGTGCATCCGGAGAAAAACCCCGTGCTGCGGCTCTTCCGGAAGTTTGTGCGCAGCGTGGACGGCTACCGCGGCGCGCACTTTTTCGTCAGAGAGAACGGGGTGCGGTACGCCACCCCGCTGCTGCTGGTGCTGGTCTGCATCGAAGCCACCGACGTGGTCTTTGCGCTGGACTCGATCCCGGCGATCTTTGCCATCACGCGCGACCCCTTCATCGTCTACACCTCCAACATCTTCGCCATCCTCGGGCTGCGCGCGCTGTACTTTCTGCTGGCCGGCATCATCCCCAAATTCCGCTACCTGCGCGTGGGGCTGGCGTTGGTGCTGGTGTTCGTTGGCGTCAAGATGGTGATCGAGGGCTTCTACGAGATCCCCATCGTGCTTTCGCTGCTTTTCATTCTGGTGGTGCTGAGCCTGTCGGTGCTGCTGAGCTGGATGATCCCGGACAAAGCGGCGGGCGCCGGACAGGACCGCTCCGGCGGTTGATGCGCCTCCGGGCGCCCGCAATCGTGTAGGATGTCAGCCGGAACCATGAAACCCGCAGCCCTGCTTTTCCTTCTCTGCGCCCTCGCCGGCGCGCAAACCTGGACCCCGCTGTTCGATGGCAAGACGCTCGACGGCTGGGAGGTCTGCAACGGCTACGCCACTTACAGGGTCGAGGACGGCGCCATCGTCGGCACCACCGCCGAAGGCAGCCCCAACAGCTTCCTGTGCACCAAACGCGAGTACGGCGACTTCATCCTCGAACTGGAGACCTGGACCGACCCCGCGTTGAACTCCGGCATCCAGATCCGCTCCCACCGCTACCCGGACGAGGGGCCGATCCTCGTTTTCGAAAAGGGCAAGTGGGTGGAGCGCAAGGTGCCCAAGGGGCGCGTCTACGGCTATCAGGTGGAGATCGCCAACGAGAAGTCCGGTTCTTCCGGCGGCATCTATGACGAGGCGCGCCGCGGGTGGCTGCACAACATCGCCTCCGATCCGGCGGCGTCGAAGGCGTTCAAAGACAACCAGTGGAACCACTACCGGATCGAGGCGCGCGGCGACACCATCCGCGTCTGGGTCAACGGCGTGCCGTGCGCCCATCTCACCGACCCGGTGGACCTGAGCGGATTCATCGCCTTGCAGGTGCACTCCTACAAGGGCGAAAAACCCGCGCAGGTGCGCTGGCGCAACATCCGCATCCAGGACCTCGGCCGCCACGAGTGGCGCCGCATCTGGGACGGCAAAACGTGGACGGGCTGGAAGCACAACGGCGCCGGAATCGCGGAAATCGCAGACGGCGCGTTCCGCCTGCGCTCGAAAGAGGATGACCCGCGCATCGCCATGGTGCTCAGCGAGCGCAGCTTCCGCGACCTGACGCTGCGGCTGAAATTCAAAATTCTGAAGGGAAATTCCGGCGTCTTTGTGCGCACCGATCCAGAGAATTATGCGGCCTATGAAGTGGAAGTGGACGCCGAAGCCCGCACCGGCGGCTTCTGGGAGACCGGGCCGAACGGCCGCAAGTGGGTCACGGGACCTGAGGACAATGCAGTTGTCCGCGCCGGCGATTGGAACGAGATGACGGCGTCGCTGCACGGCCACCGCATCGTGTTCCACATCAACGGCGTCAAGACGATGGAGCTGCCGGACGACACGGCGGGGCGGCTGGAAGGCGTCATCGGCTTGCAGGCGCATGGCGCCAAGCGGCCGACAGAAGTGTGGTTCCGGGAGATCGAAGTTTTGGAGCCGGCGCAGTAACCGGCGCGGAATGCGCCGCATCACCCCCGGCTTCTCCACAGCGGGTGCGGGCCATCCGGGCGCGGAACCCATGCCGCACCGCATATGCCTGGCCGCTCGCTCCGGCCGCTGCGGCTGGACTCCGTGCGGCCCGGCCCCGCTCCGGCTGGGGTCTGGCTGGCAGAACCGTCCGCCCGCCGCGGCAGGCCCGCAAGAAGATTTGCAGATGGCTTCCGGTGTCTGCTATCCTGTCACCCAAACTCTGCCAGCAGGGTCATCGTGAGGAGGGGATGCGTCATGTTCATCCGTACTGCCAGTTGGCTGCTTCTGTTGCCCGTGACAGGACTCGCACAATCCAGCCCGGTTCCCGTCTGTCCATTCACGGCTGCTCAGGTCTCGGCGGCATTCGGGGCAAAGGTTTCGGAGGGTCAACCCGGCCGGACAGATAAATTTGGCGGCATCACGATGCAGGACTGCCGCTACCAGGTGAAAGCCGGCAGGCTCGATTTCACCCTCATGGTCCAGACCACTCATTACGGCCAGAACGGGACGGCTGAAGAGCACTTCCGGATGATGGCCGGCAAACTCATGCCCGTGCCTGGCGACAAGGACGGAGCCCGCGTGCAGACCGCCCAGGGTGACATGACCACCCCTGCCGTGCACTATTTCCGGCAGGGCGTGGGCGTTCAGCTGCGGATCCTGGGCGTCTATTACGAGGGCATGAAGGCAACAGAATCCGAGCTGGCCGCTTGGCAGAAAAAGCTGCTCGCTCTGCCCCGCATTCCCTGACCCGCTGCGGGGGCGGTTGCATTCCCCGAATTCCCTCCGGAAAGGCAGTCCCACGCCCCAAGAGGCGGCTGGCGGTGCGGCGCGCAGGCGTTTGCTTCGCCACGCGCCAGCACCGCCAGCGCCACGGGTTCCGGCCGGCGCGCGCTGAGCGTTGCGCCTCAGCGAGCGCCGGCGCGCGGATCAGTAGCGGTAGTGCTCGGGCTTGTACGGGCCTTCCACCGGCACGCCGATGTAGCTGGCCTGCTTCTCGGTCAGCTTGGTCAGCTTCACGCCGATCTTGTCGAGATGGAGCCGGGCCACCTCTTCGTCCAGCTTCTTCGGCAGCATGTAGACGCCCGGCTTGTAGGAATCGCGGTTCTTCCACAGGTCCATCTGCGCCAGCACCTGGTTGCTGAACGAGGTGGACATGACGAAGCTGGGATGGCCGGTGGCGCAGCCGAGGTTCACCAGCCGCCCCTCGGCCAGCAGGTAGATCTGGCGGCCGTCGGGGAAGGTGTAGCAGTCCACCTGCGGCTTGATGTTCTTTTTGATGACGCCGGGGGCTTCGTTCAGCCGGTCCACCTGGATCTCGTTGTCGAAGTGGCCGATGTTGCAGACGATGGCCTGGTCCTTCATCTTCCGCATGTGCTCGAGCGTGATCACGTCGCAGTTGCCGGTAGCGGTGACGTAGATGTCGGCTTTGCCCAGCGTTTCTTCGATCGTGGTCACCTCATAGCCTTCCATCGCCGCCTGCAACGCGGTGATCGGGTCGATCTCGGTGACGATGACGCGCGCGCCGAAGCCGCGCAGCGACTGCGCCGAGCCCTTGCCCACCTCGCCGTAGCCGCACACCACGGCGACCTTGCCGGCCAGCATCACATCCATGGCGCGCTTTAGCCCGTCGGCCAGCGATTCGCGGCAGCCGTACAGGTTGTCGAACTTGGACTTCGTCACCGAGTCGTTCACGTTGATCGCCGGCACCAGGAGCTTGCCCTCCTGATGCATCTTGTAGAGGCGGTGCACGCCCGTGGTGGTCTCCTCGCTGACGCCGCGCCATTCGGCCACGATCTCATGCCAGCGGCGCGGGTTCTCGGCGTGGATGCGCTTCAGCAGGTCTTTGATAATCTGTTCCTCGCGCGATTCCGATGGAGTCTGCACCCAGTCGGAACCCTCTTCGAGTTCGTAGCCTTTGTGGATGAGAAGCGTGGCGTCGCCGCCGTCGTCGACCACGAGCTGCGGCCCCTTGCCGCCCGGGTGGGACAGCGCCATGTAAGTGCACCACCAGTAATCTTCGAGCGACTCGCCCTTCCAGGCGAACACCGGCACGCCCGCCGCGGCGATGGCGGCCGCCGCGTGGTCCTGCGTCGAGAAAATGTTGCACGAAGCCCAGCGGACGCTGGCGCCCAGGTCGGCCAGCGTCTCGATCAGCACCGCCGTCTGAATCGTCATGTGCAGCGAGCCGCTGATGCGCACGCCCTCCAGCGGCTTCTCGCCGGCGTACTTGCGGCGCAGCGCCATCAGGCCGGGCATTTCGGATTCGGCAATCGTGATCTCCTTGCGGCCCCAGTCGGCCAGCGACAGGTCCGCCACCTTGTAGGGAAGCGTTTCGGGCTTTATCACGCCACTGCTCATGGGCATCGGCTCCTCGGTTGGTTTAGTATCGACTCATCACGATACATTGATATAATGCCAGAGGAGACAGCATGGCGTCAATCCTGCGGGCCCTGAAGGTGCTGGGCGATCCGACCCGGATCCGCATCCTGCGGCTGCTCGAACGGGAAGAGCTCGCGGTGGCGGAGTTGCAGGAGATCCTGGCCACGGGGCAGAGCACGGTGAGCTCGCATCTGGCGCAGTTGCGGCAGGCGGGGCTCGTCGAAGACCGCAAGACGGGCAAGCATGTGCGCTACAGCCTGCGCCGGGCGGCGCCGCGGACGCTGCTGAAAGCGGTGGAGGAAGCGGCGCGGGAGCTGAATGAAGTGCGCCGGGACGAAGAGGCGCTGGCGGTGGTGCTCGAGAAGAGGCGGGAAAAGACAAGGGCGTTTTTCGACGAACTGGCGGGGAAATTCGGGCGGCATTATCTGCCCGGGCGCTCGTGGAAAGCGATGGCCGAGGCGCTGCTGGCGCTGCTGCCTCCGGTGGAGGCGGCGGATCTTGGAGCGGGCGAGGGCGCGGTGGCGTTCCTGCTGGCGCGGCGGTCCAAACGCGTCTATGCGGTGGACAGTTCGCCGCAGATGGTGGAGTACGGGCGGCGCTTGGCCGCCGAGCGGGGCGTGAAGAACGTGGAATACCGGCTCGGGGACCTGGAGAGCCTGCCGCTGGAAGACGGCTCGGTGGACGTGGCGTTTCTTTCGCAGTCGCTGCACCATGCGCAGCACCCGGAGCGGGCGGTGAAGGAGGCGCACCGGATCCTGCGGCGCGGGGGCAGGGTGGTGATTCTCGATCTCGCCCGCCACCATCACGAGGAGGCGCGCGAGCTGTACGCGGACGAGTGGCTCGGGTTCACCGAAGCCGAGATGCGGCGGTTCCTGCGCGGCGCCGGGTTCCGGCAGATCGATACGGCGGTGGTGCACCGCGAGGAGCAGGCGCCGCACTTCGAGACGCTGCTGGCGTCGGGGGCGAAATAGAGCCGCGCCCGCCGGGGCGCGTCAATGTCCCTTCATCGCCAGGGCTTCGGTGACGTCGAGCCTGGCCTTCCAGGGATCGGTTTTGGCGGACACCTCCGCGGGGCCGAATTCCAGAATCCCGTCGCAGGCGGCGCTGCACGCAGGCCAGGCGGGGCGGCCTGCGCCGTTGGGATCGCCTTTTTTCACGAAATCGACCCAATAGGCGTGGATCATTTCCGCCATTTTCTGGTCCGCAGGCGTGAGTTTATCGCCGTATTTCACCTTCACCGTGTTGAATACATAAGGAATTTCCGTGGCGTGCGGCGCGCCGGGCCACTCCCGGCGCATCGATTCGGCGACGTAGGAGAACCGGTACTGGAAGGCTTTCTGCCCCGCCGCGGCCATCCGGCGCACGGTGAAGCGGGCGGGCTCGATCATCATGCGGTCCATGGCCGCCTGATAGCCGATGGCGCGGGCGTCGCCCTTGCCGTCCGGGTTGTAAGCGGCCTCGGCGCGGGCGCGCAGATCGCCGAACGGCTTGAAGACGTCGTCGAGCGTCCGCGCGAAGCTGAAGCCGATGTCCATGTTGTTGGCTCCGGCGACGAATGGCACCCTCGCCTGCCTCCCGGCGAGGAACGCCTGCTCGACGGGTTCGACGACGATCCTGCCGTCGAGCATCGGCCCGCTGTAGGTGGGCGTGTTCATCGAGGCCATGTTCAGTCCGTCCACGATCTTTTCGGCGGGCAGGGCGCGCAGCGCTTCCAGGGCTTTGGCGTCCGCGCCCTCGATGCCCATCTTCTTCGCGAACGCCACGCCCACGCTTTCGGCCGAGCCCAGCGCGCCCTGCGCCTGGCTGATTTTGCGCATGGGCCCCAGCAGGTTGCGGCCGCCGCCGGACTCGACAATGGCCTTGTGAAACAGGCCCCGCGCGGCGGGCGACGTCATCAGCGTGAGCACGGACATGCCGCCCGCCGATTCGCCGAAGATCGTGACGTTGTCCGGATCCCCGCCGAAGGCGGCGATGTTGCGCTGCACCCATTTCAGCGCGGCGATCTGGTCCATGAAGGCGTAATTGCCCGTCATGCCGTCCGCGCTTTCTCTGGTCAGCGCCGGATGGGCGAAGAAGCCGAAGCGGCCGACGCGGTAGTTGAAACTGACGAACACGATGCCGTCTTCGGCGAAGCGGCTGCCGTCGTAAACCTCGGGCGAGCTGCCGCCGTTGACGAAGCCGCCGCCGTAAATCCACACCATCACCGGCAGGCGCCGGCCGCCGCGGGCGGGCTTCCAGACGTTGACGTAGAGGCAATCCTCGGCGGGCGTCACGCCCAGCGGCGCGGCGTCGCCGGGGAAGGGAAGCTGCATGCAGTCGGGGCCGTACTGCGAGGCGTCGCGCACGCCGGACCATTGCGCCGCGGGCTGCGGCGGGCGCCATCGGTTGGCGCCGACGGGCGGCGCGGCGTAGGGAATGCCTTTGAAGGCCACCACAGCGCCGGAGACGACGCCGCGGAGCCTGCCGGTTTCGATGGCAGCGTCATTCACGGCCGCCTCCGCAACGGGGACGGCCAGCAGCAGGGCGAGCAACAGAGCTGGGTTCATGGGCGGTCACTTCTCTTGGGTTCCGCGGGCGCGGGAGCGGGACGCGCCCGGCCAGAAATCGTTTACAGCATATCCTGACAGAGGCGTGGCGCGCGTGCGCCACAGGCGCCAGCGGAATGCGGGTTGTTTCCGTGTCATGATGGAGCGCATGGCAACGCCGGCTCCCGCCGCGCCGCAGCGCAATCTGTCGCTGGACGCGTTCCGCGGCTTCGTCATGATCCTGATGATGGCCGAGGTGCTGCGCCTGTCCGAGGTGGCGCGCGCCTATCCGGACAGCGCCTTGTGGCGGTTCCTCGCGTATCATCAGACCCATGTCGCCTGGGCGGGCTGCTCGCTGCACGATCTGATCCAGCCGGGCTTCTCGTTCCTGGTGGGCGCGGCGCTGCCGTATTCGATTGCGAGCCGGCTGGCGAAGGGCGCCACGTTCGCGCCAATGTTCGCGCACGCCCTCTGGCGCTCGTTCGTGCTCATCGCGCTCGGCATCTTTCTGCGGTCGATGCACAGCCCGCAGACGAACTTCACCTTTGAAGACACGCTGACGCAGATCGGGCTGGGCTACCCGTTCCTGTTCCTGCTGGGCTTTGCGCGGCCGCTGGTGCAGTGGGCGGCGTTCGGCGCCATCCTTTTTGGCTACTGGCTGGCGTGGGCGTTGTGGCCGCTGCCCGGGCCGGGGTTCGACTGGCGCGCCGTGGGCGTGCCGCCGGACTGGCCCCATCATTTCACCGGGTTCATGGCCCACTGGAACAAGAACGCCAATCTCGGCGCGGCCTTTGATCAGTGGTTCCTGAACCTGTTTCCGCGCCCGGAGCCGTTTGTGGCCAACCGCGGCGGATACCTGACGCTGAGCTTCATTCCCACGCTGGGCACGATGATGCTGGGGCTGGCGGCGGGGCGCTGGTTCCGCGCCGCGGCGCCGCGCGTGCCGCTGAGGCGGTTCTGGATTGCGGCCGCGGCGGGCATCGGCTCGGGGCTGGCGCTGCACGCGCTGGGGATCTGCCCGGTGGTGAAGCGGATCTGGACGCCGGCCTGGACGTTGTTCAGCGGCGGGATGTGCTTCGCGATCCTGGCGGGCTTCGCCTGGATCCTCGACGTGCGCGGCTGGCGGCGCTGGGCGTTTCCGCTGACGGTGGTGGGAATGAACTCGATCGCGGCTTACATGATGGCGCACCTGTTCGAGGACTTCTTCCGCTCGAGCTTCCGCATTCATCTCGGGCAGGAGTGGGCGCGCCGGTTCGGCGCGGGGCTTGAGCCGCTGGTGGAAGGCGCGGCGATTCTGGCCTGCTATTGGCTGATCCTGTACTGGATGTACCGGCGGAAGCTGTTCCTGAAAGTCTGAGCGGCGCGCGGCCGCTCTTTTGATTCAAGAACCGGGCCTGCGGACCGATAAGGCGAAAGAGCCCGGGGAGCGGGGCGCGGCATGATCCGCCTGACGCGCATCAACGAGACCGCATTCTATGTGAACGGCGAACTGATCGAGTTCATCGACGTGACGCCGGACACGGTGCTCACGCTGACGACGGGCGAGAAGGTGCGGGTGCGGGAGCGGGCCGAGGAGGTGGTGGAGCGCGTGGTGGAGTACAAGCGGCGCGTGGCGGCAGATGTGCGGCGGCCGGAGGCGCCGGCGGCGGAAGGGATGCACCAGTCGTAAGGAGAGAGCATGGCAGCCACGCGGCAGCGCAGGCGGATCGATGCGGGAACGCTGGCAGGTCTGGTGATGGCGGTGGCGGGCATCCTCGGCGGATACCTGCTGGAGGGCGGCAAGGCGGGCGACGTGCTGGGGGAGTCGGCGGCGCTGATCGTCTTCGGCGGCTGCCTGGGCGCAACGCTGGTGGCCAATCCTCTGCCGCTGGTGAAGGCGGCGTTTGCGAGAACGAGAGATCTGCTGTTCGAACTGCCCGATGACAAGGAGGCGTTGATCGAGAGGCTGGTCGGATTCTCGCAGGCGGCGCGCAAGCAGGGCATCGTGTCGCTCGAACAGGACGTCATGGCCATCGAGGATCCGTTCCTGCACAAGAGCATGCTGCTGGCCGTCGACGGCATGGACTTGCAGGAGATCCGCGGCATCATGGGGCTGGCCATGGACGCCGCCGAACACCGCGCCGACGCGGAGGCGAAAGTCTTCGAATCAGCCGGCGGCTTCGCGCCCACCATCGGCATCATTGGCGCCGTGCTCGGCCTGATCATCGTCATGGGCGATCTCAAGGACATGGACAAAGTAGGGAAGGGCATCGCCGCCGCGTTCGTCGCCACCATCTACGGCGTCGGCTCGGCCAACCTGCTCTTTCTCCCCGCCGCCCACAAGATCAAGGCCCGCGCCGCGCAGCAGCGGCTGCGGCAGGAGCTGATCCTCGAGGGCGTCTGCGGCATCGTCGAGGGCATGAACCCGAAGATGATCCGTGCCAAGCTCGAGGCCTACGTCGCCAGAGCGTCGAAGGAGAAGGCGGCGCCCGCGCCTGGCGCAAGGGCCGCCGCATAGGAGAAGGCTTCATGGCCCGCCGCCCCAAACAGGAGCACGCCAACCACGAGCGCTGGCTCGTCTCCTACGCCGACTTCATCACCCTGCTGTTCGCCTTCTTCGTCATGCTCTACTCGCACTCGCAGATGGACCGCTCGCAGGCCGAGCGCATCTCGCAGGCGTTCCGCGAAGCGATGCAGGAAGGCCGCCTCACCCACGTGCTGGCCAAGCTGCTGAAGAACGCTCCGCCGCCCAAGCCCCGCTCCCAGACGCCCGCCATGCTGCCCCCCGCGCCGCCCGATCCCAGTGGAACCATCGAACTGCTGCCGTCGCTGCAGGAGTTGCAGGAGAAGCTGAAAACGGAGATCCACCAGGGCAAGGTCGAAGTCCGCATGGAGCGCCGCGGCCTCGTCATCAGCCTCAAGGAGGCCAGCTTCTTCCCGCCCGGCGGCGACGCCATCCAGCCGCAGGCCATGCCCGTGATCGAAAGCATCGCCGTCGAACTGCGCCGCATCCCGAATCCCATCCGCCTCGAGGGCCACACCGACTCCACACCCATCCACAACTCCCGCTTCCGCAGCAACTGGGAGCTGAGCGCCGCGCGCGGCATCGCCATGCTGGAGCTGTTCGCCACCCGCTTCCTCATCCCCCGCGAGCGGATGGCCATCGCCGGCTACGCCGACACCGCGCCGGTCGCCCCGAACGACAACGAAGAGGGGCGCGCCCGCAACCGCCGCGTCGACATTGTCGTGCTCAACGAAACCGGCACCCTCGGCGAGCCGCAGGCGCAGGGCGGCGCGGAAGACTGAAATCCCGCTAGCGCTTCAACGCCGCCGCCAGCTCCTCGTAACTCATCCTGCCCGGATGATACAGGCGCACGACGCCGCGCTCGTCCACCAGCGCCAGAGTCGGCGTCGTCGATGCGCCCCAGGTGACAAAATTCTCTTCGCTCACCGGAACCTTCATCCGCGGCACCTGGCCGTAATACTGCTGCCGCACGCTGTCGATGTAGCGGATCTCTTCGGCGCGCGGCGCTTCTCCGCCGCCCGCCACGTAGCCGTAAGGCTGCGTGGGCGCGATCAGCACGAGCTCGGGCTGCTCGCGCATCAGCCGCTCGAGCGCCGGCGCCATCGCCTTGCAGTCGCCGCACCAGTGCGCCCAGAAAAACAGCAGCACCCGTTTGCCGCGCAGCGAGGCCAGATCCGGCACTGTGCCGCCCAGCGATTCTTTGACGATCAGCGCTGGCGCCGTCCGCCCGGCGAGCGAGATCAGGTTCAGGTTCTTGCGCAGCCGCGTGATGATGCTCGTGCCCTGCCAGCGGCGCAGCTCTTCTTCGAGAAACGCCACGGCCTCGGATCTCTGCCCGCGGGCGTTGAGCACTTGAGCCTGCACCTCGATCGAAGCGCCGAGAGCGATGGGCAGGGATCGCTCGTCGTCCAGCTTGCGTGTTTTCAGCAGCTCCAACGCCATGGCGCGGGTCTGCGCGGCCTCGCGCTCGGCCTCCTCGTGGCGTTTCGCGTTGAGATAGCCGCGCGCCAGCCAACTGTATGCTTCCAGCCACTGAGGCGATACCGGCCCCGTGCCGCGGGCCTTATCGAGCGCGCGGCGCGCGGCGTCGAACTCTTCTCGCGCCACCGCGCCGCGCACCTCGCGCACCAGCGATTGCGCTTTTGCAGAAGACAGCATTCCCAGCACGGACAGTCCCATCAGAATCCAGATTCGCGTCACGGCTGGTTAGACGCCGCCCAGTCCGAGAAAGCTTCGCGTCCACCGCATCGAGGCCTCGAAATCTTCGCGCTCCAGCTCAACCGCGCGGTCCTTGGGCGCGGCGGGGCGCGGCGCGGGCGGCGTGCCGCGGGCGGCGATGTCGAGGAAGCGCGCGAAATCGGCGGCGCGCACGTTTTCATAGCCCTGCCAGAAGTCCGGCTGGCGCCACGGGTAAGAGCGCGGTCCCATGACGATCACTTCGAGCGACATCGCCTTGCCGGGGCACAGTTCGAGGAAGCGCTTCATCAACCGCCCGATGTCCACGTTGCCCTCGCCCATGCGCGTCCAGTTCACCTGCGTGCCGGCGGCGTCATTCCAGAGATACGAATCGCGGATGTGCGAGGTGAGCACATACGGGGCCAGCGTCTCCAGCGCCGCGTGCGGATCCTCCAGCACCCAGCAGGGGTTGCCCGAGTCGTAGCAGGCGCCTGTGAAATCGGGCCCGGCGGCTTCAATCAAAGCCTTCAGCTCGCGCGACTGCATGTCGCCGGCGTGGTTCTCCACGGCGATGCGCAGCCCCATGTCGAGCGCCTGCGCGCGCAGGTTTTTGAGCACCTGCACGGTGTCGCGGACGCGCGCCTCGATGCCGCCGGGCGTGCGGCGGTCGTTGAACGTGCCGAGAAACGCGCGCACCAGTTTTGAGCCGGCGATCCGCGCCGCCCGCATCACGCGCAGCAACTGCTCTTCCGCGCTGCCGGCGTTCTTATCGAACGCCGTCGATGTGGGGCAGATCGAGCGCATGCCGATCTCGAGCGTGATGCCGAGCCGGCGGGCGTGCTCGCCCACCTCGCGCACATGGCCGTCGTCGAGCGAGCCGAGGAAGCGGATCTCGGAAAAATGCACCGTGCGAGCGCCGGACTTCGCGCAGTAGTCGAGGTGCTCGAACGCCGTCCACTTCTGCGAGCGCAGGCTGAACAGATCGACGCCGAGGTTCACGCCCGCGGGCGCCGAAGCGGCCGCCGCCGCGGGCAGTGCAGCCAGAAAATCACGCCGCCGCATGCCTCTCATGATCCGGCAAGGCGGCGGTAGGTGTAAAGCTCGACGTTGTGTTTTTCCAGCGCGCGGCGGGCGTCGTCGCTGGTCCAGAAGAGGAAGTCGCCCCAGCGCTGCTCCCAGTTGTTGGTGATGGCGCGGATTTCCGCGTCGTCCTTGGCCAGATGAATGATGAGCTTGGTGACGCCCGGCTTGAGATCCGCGATCAGCTTCAGATAGCTCTCGCGCCGCTCGGCCGTGGTGCGTCCGGGCACGCCGAGGATCAGGCGGTCCAACATTTTCAGCCCGGCCTGTTCTTTTTCACGCAGCATCTCCGGCGTGATGGGGTAGCCTTTGAGGTCCGTGGCGTTGGCTTCGTTGGGCCGCGGCAGCATGCACGGCACGCCGTGCTCTTCGGCGAGCTTCACGTAGATCTGGAAATAGTCGGGCCGGGCGAACAGCGTGCCCATGTGCGAGTCCAGATGCGTGAACCGCACGCCGTACTGCGTGGCGCGTTCGATCTGCGCCCGCAGCTCGGTTTCGATCTCCTCCGGCTTGGCGTTCATGGCCACGGAGCGCACGTCGCGCCACATGTAGCCTTCCTTGTCGATCAGCCCCCGGACCTTGTCCCACGGCGCGATGGGGCGCCACCGGTAATGCCGCCATTCGCTCGTCAGCGTCAGGTGCAGGCCGATGTCTTTCTCCGGGTGCGTGCGCGCCCATTCGGTGAACTCCTGCACCCACGGGCACGGCATCATGACCGATGCCGAACTCACCAGCCCCTTCTCCATCGCCTCGATGGTGGCGATGCTGGCCGAGTGGCACATGCCCGCATCATCGGCGTGCACGATTAAATACTTCCTGCTGTCGGCGGCGCGCGCGGCGAGCGGCGCGGCAGCCATTGTGGAGACGAATTGCCTGCGGTTCATTGCTTGTCCTCTCCTGCGGCGCTCAACGCCACACTTCCGGGTTGACGAGGTTGGGCGGGCGGCGCCCGGCGAGCGCCGCGGCGGCGTTTTCGGCCGCCATCATCGACATCCGCCGCCGCGTCGAGAAGCTCGCGCTGGCGATGTGCGGGGCCAGCACCACGTTCGGCAGTTCGAGCAGCTTCGGATGCACCCTGGGCTCGTCTTCGAACACGTCCAGCCCGGCCGCCCAGATCGTGCGCTTCTCGAGCGCCTCCGCCAGCGCGGCTTCATCCACTACCGGGCCGCGCGCCGTGTTGACGAGGATCGCCGATGGCTTCATCATCGCGAGTTCCGCCGCGCCGATCAGGTGGCGCGTGGCCGGGGTGAGCGGCACATGCAGGCTGACGAAGTCGGACTCCCGCAGCAGCTCCTCCCTGGAGACGCGCCGGGCCTCCAGCTCGCGCTCCAGCTCAGGCGGCGCCGGCTGATCATCGCAATACAGAATGCGCATGCCGAAGCCGCGCCCGCGCCGGGCCACGGCGGCGCCGATCCGCCCCAGCCCGAAGATGCCGAGCGTCGCGCCGTGGATGTCCTGCCCGGCCAGCAGGTCGATGATCCATGTGCTCCACTGGCCCGAGTGCACAAAGGCGTGAGCCTCCACCACGCGCCGCGCCGCCGCCATCAGCAGCGCGAAGGCGAAATCCGCCGTCGTTTCGGTGAGCACGCCGGGCGTGTTGGTGACGGCGATCGAGCGCGCCGTGGCCGCGGCCACGTCGATGTTGTCGTAGCCGACGGCGACGTTGGCGATGATGCGCACGCCGTCGAGCGCCGCAATCACGTCCGCGCTCAGGCGGTCGGTGAGCTGGCTTACCACAGCCGCGCAGCCGCGGGCGCGCTGGATCAATTCATCGGAAGGCAGCACGCGGTCCGTGCCGTTGTAATCGACTTCGAATTCGCGGCGCAGGAATTCCACCGCTTCGGGGAAAACGCGCTTGGTGACGAGGATGCGTGCAGGGGCGGACATGGCCTGAAGCCGCGATTGTCGCATAGCCGCGCGGAGGCATACAATCAAGGGTTCCGCGGGCCGTCCGCAGCGGCGGATATGGCCGGCATTCTTCCTGACGGAGGTTCACATGGCACGATTGGGTTTCCTCGGTCTCGGCATCATGGGCTACCCGATGGCGCGGCATCTGCTCGCCGCGGGACATGAGGTGGCGCTGTGGTCTCGCACCGCGGCCAAGGCCGAACAACTGGCGCGCGAGGGCAAAGGCACGGCCTGCGCCACGCCCAGAGAGGTGGCCGAACGGGCCGAAGCGGTCTTCCTTTGCGTCGGCGATACGGCCATGAGCGAGCAGGTCACGCTGGGACCGGACGGGATCCTCGAGGGCATTCAGCCGGGCGCGGCGGTCGCCGATTGCAGCACCGTCGCTCCCTCCTACGCCCGCCGTGCCTATCAGTCGTTCCGGCAGAAAGGGGCGCACTTCCTCGACTCGCCCGTCACCGGCTCCAAGCCCGGCGCCGAGAACGCCACCCTGACCTTCATGGTGGGCGGGGACCAGGCGGTCTATGAAAAACTGAAGCCCTACATGGAAATCATGGGCAAGAGGTTCTACTACTGCGGCGGGCCGGGCATGGGCCTGCATGCCAAGCTGAGTCAGAACCTGATTCTTTCGAATATGTTACAGGCGTTCAACGAGGGCATGGTACTGGCCGCCAAAGCGGGTGTCGACCCCGCGCTGATGCTCGACATCCTCGACAACTCGGCAGCGAAGAGCGGGATCGCCTCCTTCAAGGCGCCGTTCGTCTTCCGGCGGGACTTTTCCACCAATTTTTCAGTGCGTTGGATGCACAAGGACATCGGGCTGATGTTGGAAACAGGCGCTGAGATGGACGTGCCGCTCCCGTTGACCGCCCTGACCCAGCAGATGTTCCGGGCGGCCATGGCGGAAGGCTACGCCGATGAAGATATCTGTAGCACAATCAAGGTGTTAGAGAGAATTGCCAAGGTTGAGGTGGTGCCGTCCTCCAAAAAATAGAAAAAAGTGCTTGCAATTTGAGATTCGGTATTCTAAGATTGGAAGTAAGCCGGGGAGGCAACTCCCACCAAAGCGAGACTAACCTCAAAAAAAGACCCCTGAAGCATTCTCCTCCCCGGCGCCCTCTGGGTCAAACCTTCAGACAGCAAGAGCAAAAACCTGGCGAAGATCGATTGCGCCGCCTCCATCCGTTGCGCCCTTTGCAACGTGTTTCGCTTTCTGCCCGCGATGTGAAATCATCGGAACAGATGGAGACCCCGGATGATATGATTACGGACGCGCGGTTATGCAGCGAGTGACGCTCCTGGGTTCGACGGGAAGCATCGGGCGGAGCACCCTGGACGTGATCCGGCGCAACGATGGGCGCTTCGGCGTCTTTGCGCTGGTGGCCGGCCGGAACGTGGCCGAACTGGCGGACCAGATCTGCGAATTCCACCCCGAAGTGGCCGTGGTGGCCGATGAAGAGACCCTGCTTCGCCTGCGGACCGCCCTGGAAGGGCGCGGCGCCGGGCGCACGGAGCTGTTGGCCGGCCCGGAAGCCTATGTGCGCGTGGCCACGGCGGCGGAGGCGGACGTGGTGGTGTCGGCCATTGTGGGCATCGCCGGGCTGGAAGCCACTTACGAGGCCGTGCGGGCGGGCAAGCGCGTCGGGCTGGCCAACAAGGAGACGCTGGTGGCTGGCGGCCGGCTGGTGATGGACGCGGTGCGCCGCGCGGGCGCGGAACTGATCCCGATTGACAGCGAACACAACGGCGCGCATCAGTGCCTGCGCGCAGGCGCCCGTCCTGATGTCCGGAAGCTGATCCTCACCGCTTCCGGCGGCCCTTTCCGCAATACGCCGAAAGAAGATCTGGCACGAGTGACTCCGGAGCAGGCCCTGAATCATCCAACATGGAAGATGGGCCCGCGCATCACCATCGATTCGGCCACGCTCATGAACAAAGGGTTCGAGGTGATCGAAGCCTGCTGGCTGTTCGGGCTGGACCCGGATCAGGTGGAAGTGGTGGTTCATCCGCAATCGACGGTGCACGCCATGGTCGAGTACAACGACGGCAGCGTGATCGCGCAGGTGTGCGCCACCGACATGCGGATGCCCATCCAGTACGCGCTCACCTGGCCGGAGCGCTGGGAGGCGCCCGTGCCGCGGCTCGATTGGAAAGAGGCGCGCACGTGGGACTTCCACCCGCCGGACTTCGGCCGCTTCCCGCTGCTGCGCCTGGCGTATGAAGCGCAGCGGGCGGGAGGATCGGCTGGATGCACGCTGAACGCAGCCGATGAGGTGGCTGTGGGGGCGTTCCTCCGCAACGAGATCGCATTTCCCGCCATCGCCGAGGTGGTAGAGGAGACGCTTGCCCGGGTTCCTTCCAGGGACGCGGCCAGCGTGGAGGAATTGCTCGACATCGACCGGCAGTCTCGCGAGGCGGCCGGCGGAATCGCGCGGGAGAGGGCGGGCGCCCGCGTGATGGCCTGAAGCCCGGTACAGGAACTCTTGCATGGCTCTGCTACACAACATCTGGTGGCTGCTGGTGCTCATCGGGGTGATGATTGTCATCCACGAACTGGGCCACTTCTGGGCGGCCCGTTTCTTCAACATCAGGGTCTCCACCTTCAGCATTGGCTTCGGGCCCCGGCTCATCTCTTTCCGGCGCGGCGAGACCGAATACCGGATCGCGTGGATTCCCTTTGGCGGTTACGTCCGCATGGCGGGCGAGCAGCCCAATGACGAACCCGATCCTGAGGGGTTCACGTCGAAGCCCCGCTGGCAGCGGCTGATCGTGGTGCTCGCCGGGCCGGCCATGAACGTGGTTCTGGCGGTGGCTTTGCTCGCGGGCCTGTACATGGTCCATTACCCGAAGCCGGCCAGCGCCGGCGGCCCCGCCGTCATCGGCTATGTGAAGCCGGGCACGCCCGCTGCCAGGTCCGGGCTCCAGGAAGGCGATGTCATCGTCCAGCTCGAGAACCGCACCCATCCCACCTGGGAAGAAGTCATGATGCGCGAGGTGGTCAGCGCCGGCCGCCCGCTGCCCATTGTGATTCAGCGCGGCGGCGAGAAGATCTCTCTCGCGGTGATGCCGGAACTGGACCAGGCCAGCGGCGTGGGACTGGCCGGCTGGGCCGAGCAGACGCAGATCGTGGTGGGCGGGCTCGTTCCCGGCCTGGACGCCGAGCGCAAGGGCCTGCGCCGCGGCGACCTGCTCGTGGCCATCAATGGCAAGCCCATCCGCACCGTTTACAGCATCCATGACGTGTTGAAGCAGTGCGAGGGGAAGCCCGTCGAACTGACCTACGAGCGCGAGGGCAGGCAGCACAGCATCCAGCTTCAGCCGACTCTCTCCGAGCAGGGCGGCGCCGGGCCGCGCTGGATGATCGGCGTGGAGCTGGCGCCGCGCGTCACCTTCACCCGCCTCGGCCCCGTGGAAGCGCTTCGCGAATCGCTCCGCCAAAACGCCCGCGGCGCGACGCTGATTTACCAGTTCCTGCAATCCATCATCGAGCGCCGCTCCTCGGCGCGCTCGCTGGAAGGGCCCATCCGCATCGCCCAGCTCTCGGGCGAAGCGGCGCGCGAAGGCGCCCCCGCCTTCATCAACCTGATGGCCACGGTGAGCCTGAACCTCGCCATCTTCAACCTGCTGCCCATCCCCATCCTCGACGGCGGCGTGATCCTGCTGCTGCTGATCGAGATGCTGATCCGGCGCGATCTGAGCCTGAGCTTCAAGGAAGCGGTGTTCAAGCTCGGCTTCGTGTTCCTGATGATGGTGGTGGTGTTCGTGCTTTACAACGACATCACCAAGCTGCTGCCGGGCTGAGGCGGGAGCTTCACCGCAAGGGCGAGTACGCCGCGGCGCGATAGAGCGAGATCTGAATCACGCTCGAGATCTGCCCATGCCGCGCGATGGATTCCGCGCGCACCTTCGCCCACTCTGGATCGGCTGAAAACGCCGCCCAGGCCTTCTCCCGCGCCGCCAGCGAGCCGAACGGCGTCAGGTACACCAGGTTCGGCTTGTGCGGACCCGCCAGCGTCGAGCCGTACAGCAGCGGGTGGATGCCGCAGCGGTGGAAGATGGGAATCTCCGGTCCGGCGAACCGCTCATGCAGCGCCTTCAACTGCCGCTGGGTGGGCGAGTGGTACAGGCGCAATTCGAAGACGCGCGGCTGCGCCTGCGCAGGCAGGCTTGCCGGCAGCGGCGGCGTGTACGGCGCGGCTTCCAGCAGGACTTCCGAGTATTGCTCGTACGGCGCTTCCTCGCCCGCTTCCAGCGCCGTCAGCGCGTTGCGGTAGCCGTCGTCGGCAGCCAGCCGCGCCCGCGCCATCGTCCATTGTTCGATGGAAGAATACGGCGTCACGCACGCCACCTGCGGCATGTGCGCGGCTGCCAGCGCCTCCATCACCACGGCGGGCGCGGGCAGGCCGAGCCGCTGCCGCGCCGGGAGCAAGCCCTTCTCGAGGAAGGCGTGGATGCGGCCCGGCTGGCTTCCGTTCTTCAGCAGATACTGCGTGAGCACGAAATAGTGCGGCGCGCGCGGCGCGCCCTCGCTCTGCGTCATGCCTTCCATCAGCGTCGCTCCGGATACGGCGAGAAACTGCCTGCGTTGCATTGGACCAACCCGCTTTGAAAGAGTATCAGAAGTGAGCTGGCACCGGCGGGCCGTGTGGCCCATCCTGTTTAGCGCCGCCCTGACGGCGGCCGATTTCCGGCCCCCGGCCGGCACGCGCAGCGCCGCGCGCAGACCCGGCGCGGAGACCATTCTCCCCGGCGGGCGCATCGTGACCCCGCTGGGCCGGCAGTTCAATACCGGGCCCGGGGCTTTCGGCCTCGCCGTGAGCCCGGACGGCAAGCTGGCGGTGACCGCCAATGGCGGGCCGAACCGCTTTTCGCTCACCGTGCTCGACATGTCGGGCGAGCCGTGGCGCACGCGCGAGCTGCGCACCCGGCCCAGAGGGGAGAAAGCCGCCCCCGGCGAAGACGACTGGCGCAGCGTTTTCATGGGACTTGCGTTTGCCGATGACCGCCGCCTGTTCGCTTCGGAAGGCAACTCGGGGCGCGTGCGCGAAATCAGCCTCCCCGGCGGGCAGGTCCGCCGCGTGCTGGAGCTGAACCAGGGCCCGTGGCGCGACTCCTACTCAGGCGGCCTGGCCTACGACGCGCAGCGCCGCATTCTCTACGTCGTCGATCAGGCCAACTTCCGCGTGGCGGTCTTTGACGCCCGCTCCGGCCGCATGATCGCCAGCGTCCGCACCGGCCGGCTGCCGTTCCAGGCGGCGCTCTCTCCAGACGCGAAGCGCCTCTACGTGACCAACATCGGGATGTTCGAGTACAAGCCCGTGCCCGGCGCGGATCCGCAAAACGCGCGGGAAACGGGCCTTCCGTTCCCTGCCTTCGGGTTTCCTTCAAAGGAGGCGGAGTCGGGCGCCCGGCGCGAAACGGCGCGCGGTCCCGTTGACGTGCCGGGACTCGGAGATCCCAACGCCGAGGAGTCGAATTCGCTCTGCGTGATCGATGTCTCCAGTCCCGCCTCGCCGCGCGTCATCCGCTTTGTCCGCACGGGCAAGCCCTTCGGCCCGGAGAGCCTCGGCGGGTCCAGCCCTTCCGGCGTCGTTGCCACCGCCGGAGCCGTTTACGTCAGCAACGGCAACCAGGACACGGTCACCGTGATCGACGCCCTCACGCTGCGGGTGCGCTCGACCATCGAACTCCGCATCCCCGGGCTGGAAGCTTATCGCGGCATCCTGCCTGTCGGTCTGGCGCTCGACCTGCCCAACGGACGGCTGCTGGTGGCCGAGGCGGGCATTAACGCCGTAGGCGTCATCGACCTCGCATCGAACCGCCTTGCCGGGCACCTGCCCGCCGGATGGTTCCCGGCGGCGGTCGCGGTGGACCGGGGGCGCATCTTCGTCGCCAGCGCCAAAGGCCTGGGCACGGGCCCCAACGCCACCCGCACCGCTCCGCTCGAGCGCAGCTTCCAGGGCGAACTGCGCCAGGGCCTGCTCAGCATCTATGACGCGCCGCTGAACCGCATGCTGCCGTTCCACACGCAGGCGGTGATGAGCAACAACGGTTTCGTCCCGGTGGAGGAATCGCCCCGCCCTCTGCCCATCGAACTGCGCCACGTCGTGCTCATCGTCAAGGAGAACCGCACCCACGATGAAGTGCTCGGCGATGTCACGCAGGACTCGGTCGGGCCGCTGCGCGCCGCACCCGAACTGGCGCGCTTCGGCCGCCGGGGCTGGGTGCAGCTTGATAAAGACTCCCTCCGCACGCGCCTCGAAAAGCAGTTCTACAACATCTCGCCCAACCATCACGCCCTCGTGCAGCGCGGGGCGTTCAGCGACAATTTCTATGCCGATAGCGAAGTCAGCGTCGACGGGCATCACTGGATCGTCGGCTCCTACCCCAACGCCTGGACCGAGTCCTCGCTGATGGCCGCCTATGGCGGCCAGAAAGACTTCCGCTTCCCCACCACGGCGCCCGGACGGCTCCAGTTCGCGCAGAGCAATTCCAGCGTGCACCCGGAGGAGCAGCTTGAGGCGGGCGCGTTATGGCACCACCTGGAGCGCCACGGCATCCCGTTCCGCAACTTCGGAGAAGGATTCGAGCTGGCCGGCGTCGTCGAGGATCCGGGCCTGATGCCGACCGGCGCCCGCTTCCTCACCAATGTCCCCATGCCGCGGCCGCTCTGGGAAAATACCTCGCGGAATTATCCGCAATACAACACGAATATTCCCGATCAATACCGCGCCGATGCCTTCATCCGCGAGATCGAAGAGATGTACATCCAGCCGGGCAGGGAACTGCCCCGGTTCATTTACATCCACCTGCCGAACGACCACCTGGCGCGCCCTCGCCCCAGCGACGGCTATCCGTTCCAGGCGTCGTTCATGGCTGACAACGACTACGCCCTGGGCCGCATTGTCGAGTTTCTGTCGAAGACGAAATGGTGGCGCAGCATGGCCGTTTTCATCACCGAGGACGACGCCCAGGGCGGCGTCGACCACGTCGACAGCCACCGCACGCCGCTGATTGTCACCGGGCCTTTCGCCCGCAGGAACTACGCCTCGCGCACGAACGCCAGCTTTCCGGCATTGCTGAAAATCATCTTCCGCATTCTCGGCCTGCCGCCCCTGAATCTGTACGACGCCACCGCCGCGGATCTGTCGGAGCTGTTTTCCAGCATCCCCGATTACAGCCCGTTCGAGGCGATCCGCCCGGATCCGGAAATCTTCGACCCGGCCAAAGCGAAAGACCCGGCCGATCCCGAGCCGCCGCCGCGCATGGACGACCCCGCCGTGCTTCAGGAGCAGCACCGGAAGCGTTGAGCCTCAGCGGCGCGGGGAAGGATCGGGCTGGAGAAATTCATGCTCCACCCAGCCGGTTTGCCCTTCCAGCGGACCTTCGACGATCCGCACCTGCCGCCGGCTCACGGACTCCGCCAGAATCCTCACCCGCGTGCCCGCCGCGGCGGGAAAGGCCGTCTGGTTGTCGGCGCACGCTTTGAGAAAATCCTCTTTCCTTTCCACCACGGCGGCCTGAATCTGGTAGCAGTCTTCCTTGTTGCGGGCCAGCCACACCTGTTCGCCCACGGGCGTGACCAGCACCGCCGCGTCGCCTTTATGAAGAATCCGGCTCGCCTTCGACTCCGGTTTCAGGCGCCACGCCTGCCCCACCGCGAACAGAATGATGAAGCTGCCGGCGATGACCAGGGCGTATATCAGTTTTCTCATACCGCGGCTCCTTTCCTGCGGCTCCGGTTCCGGCTCTTATTGTTGGGCCATCCGGAAAGGAGTTCAAGGGGGTTTGATGTATACTGAAGATGGAACCCTGACAGTGGGCGCAAGCCCACTTTTTTGTTGGGGCAGGCCCTGAAAGAAGAATGCCGTCCGCCACGAGGGAAAGTGTGATCCAGAGGGTCGCCGGGATCGCCGAGCGCGCCGCCCGGCGCGAGGGGATCCTCGTGTGGGACGTCGAGTTCGCTGGCAGCGGACGGCGGCGCGTGCTTCGCATTTACATCGACAAGGCGGGCGGCGTCACGCTGGAGGACTGCGAGCGCATCTCGCAGCAGGTGAGCGCGGTGCTGGACGCCGAGGACGTCATTCCGGGCGAGAGCTACCAGTTGGAAGTCAGCTCGCCGGGCGTCGAGCGGCGGTTGAGCAAGCCCTCCCACTTCCTCCACTGCCTGGGCCAGAAGGCGCGCCTCCAGTTGAAGGAACCCGTTGACGGGCAGCGCCGCTGGCACGGCGTGCTCCGGGGCATCGAAGAGGACTGCGTGGTTCTCGAAACCGTTTCCGGCAAGACCATCCGGGTCCGGATGGAACTCATCGAAAAGGCGAATTTGCAGTTCGAGTGGTGAGCCGCGAGGTTCGCCCGGGATTGCGGAGCGAGAGGAGCGAAACGCTTGGCATCCATCAAAGAGTCGATCGAGATCCTGAGCAAGGAGAAGGGCATCGATCCGCAGATCGTGCTCGACGCGGTGAAAGACGCCATGCTGGCGGCCGCCCGGAAGCAGTTCAAGGGCGGCGAGGAGCTGGCGGCGGACCTCGATGAGCGCACCGGCAACATCGTGCTTTATGCCGTGAAGACGGTCGTGGAGAGCGTCGCCAACCCGGCGCTGGAAATCGCGCTTCCGGAGGCGCAGAAGCTGGATCCGGAAGCGGCCATCGGCGGCCAGGTGCGCATCCCGAAGCCCACCGGAATCCTCGGCCGCATCTCGGCCCAGACCGCCAAGCAGGTGATCCTGCAGAAAGTCCGCGAGGCCGAGCGCGACAACATCTGCTCGGAATTCGCCGGCCGCGTCGGCGAACTGGTCAACTGCACCGTGAAGCGCATGGAAGGCCCCGACCTGATCGTCGAGATCGGCAAAGCCGAGGCGCGCCTGCCCAAGAAAGAGCAGAGCCGCCTGGAGAGCTTCAGCGTCGGCGAGCGCGTCCGCTGCGTCATCAAGAGCGTCGAAAAGACCGGCAAGAACGCCGGCGTGATCGTCTCCCGCGCCGCCCCCGAACTCGTCATGCGCCTGTTCGAGCAGGAGGTGCCGGAGATCTACGACGGCACCGTTGTCATCCGCGCCTGCGCCCGCGAAGCCGGCGAACGCACCAAGATCGCCGTGCTCAGCCGCGACCGCGACGTCGACTGCGTCGGCGCCTGCGTCGGCATGAAAGGCATGCGCGTGCAGTCCATCATCCGCGAGCTCCGCGGCGAACGGATCGACATCATCGAGTACAGCGACGATCCGGTCCAGTTCGCCACCCACGCCCTCAGCCCCGCGCGGATTTCCCGCGTCTCTGTGGTCGACACCAACGAGAAGTACATGGAAGTCATCGTCGATGACACCCAGCTCTCGCTCGCCATTGGCAAAAAGGGGCAGAATGTCCGCCTCGCGTCCAAGCTTCTCGGCTGGCGCATTGACATCAAGACCGAGGAGGAGAAACGCCGCGAGGTCGAGGCCGGCGAGGCGGCCATGGCCATCGGCACGCCTCTCAGCGTGCTGCTCGAATACGGCCTGCCGGACGCGGTGATCGAAAAACTTCTGGCCGGCGGCATCGGCTCGGTGGAAAAACTGGGCTCCATGACTCCGGAAGAGCTGCTGGAAATCGACGGAATTACCGAAGATTTTCTCCAGGAAATCGGCGTTTCCGTCAACCTGTATTA
>CAKZUE010000090.1 GCA_937920635.1 uncultured Bryobacteraceae bacterium | reverse complement strand
GTTGCGGCTATAATGAGGGTGGAGCGGATGAGAGGGACGCTTTTCTGGGCCGCGGCTTTCCTCGTGGCGGTCTCCGTAGCGCTGAGTTGGCCTGGCCCGAAAACCGGCTTATCCCAGGAACCCGGCGCCTGCTGGGATTGCATGTTGCGGGCCTGTCCGGGAATCGGTCAAACCCCGGCCGGAAATGTGATCGATTGGCGTTGCAACATGCAGCAATGGACGTCCACCTATTGCTGTGAAAGCATGAGAGTGCGAAATCCGCAAGCGTGGTGTCTCGGTGCGCGCCCTTGCGCAGCAGAGTGCTTGTGAACGGATGAATTTGGCGTCCCGCAGCGGTCATGCATTCCTTGCGGAAGTTGTTTCGAATTGGAAGAATGAGCCTGCTGCGGCCTGATTTGGCGGAGGTGCAAGGTCATGAAAGTGATCTGGCTGGCGTTGTGGGGCATGTGCGGCATGCTCTGCGCGCAGAGCGTCCATCCGGTCTCGCTGACCTATTCGGACAGGGGCTTCCGGCTGGATGAGCATGGTTCGCCCTCGGTCGATATCCAGATGGAAAGCCGCAGCCCGAAACCCGTGCGCGCCGTCGCGCTCATGGTGATGCTGCGGGACGAGGAAGGCAAAACCGTAAGGAGTTTCACGCACTGGATCGGGATGACTCTGCCCGGGCAGCCGCCTGCGCTTGCGCCGGGCGGGAAGCGGACGTATCACCTGCCCCTGGTGCAGCTCCCCGAGGACCCGTCGCTGGCGCGGCACAACCTGGAACTCCGGGTCGACTACGTCCGCTTTTCCGACGGCAGCGATTGGGGGCCGGACAAAACGCGGAGCTCTTTCTACTTCTCGGGATTCGAGACAGGCGCCCGGTTCCAGAGACAGCGTCTCCTCGATTTGTTGCAAAGAGAGGGAGAAGCGGCGGTTCGCCAGTACCTGGAGGCGAACCGCTAATCCGTGCGCGGCATCCGCCGCTTTCGCCCGCCGGCAGCCGCAGGCTCTACCCGGCCCGCAGAGCGCTGCCTTTCCGGTCCACCGCCCGCGCGCCCGCAGGCGCGGGCGTCCAGAAATCGCTCCAGGCCAGTTTGCACTCGCGCACCATGCGGCGGCCGTAGTCGCAGCGGCGCAGATCCCGCGCGCCGCCGTTGTTCGTGCCGAAGGCGAATTTCACGCCCATTTCCTTGCCCATGCGGATGAAGTTCGGCGAAGGAAGTTGATACCGATCGTTGATTTCCATCGCCACGCCGTTCTTTACCAGAGCTTGCAGGATCTTTTTCATCCGCTCTTCTGTCCAGAGTTCGTCATAGAGCGGCTGGAGCTGGTCCGGAATATAGGTGGGATTGACGTAAATATCGACTGGTTCTTTTTCGATAATTTCAACAGCGCGCTTGACCAGAGTATCCATGAATTCCTGCGGATCGGAGATCGTGCCCACTTCGGCCGGGATCCACGTTCTCATGCGCCGGCCGCGGTTGTCGGTCCAGGTCATCGAGTCGGTGAAAACGTAGTCGAACATGCCGGCCACCCGGCGCGAGAACATCTGCGTCCACTCGCGCCCTTCCGCCTGCATGGCGATGAAACAGGGCTGCCCCTTCATGGATTCGAAGAACCTCAACGCACCGGCATCGCTTTCAATGTCGAAGCCTTTTCCGCAGTTGACAGCAATGCCATAAAAGATGCCGTCGAGCCGCGAGCGGTCGAGCGCCTGCTGGAGGGTGAGCCCGCCCTTGAGGTGCACATGATAGTCCGCCATGGGGAAGTTCTGCGCGCCGAGGGCGAGGATGTCGCGGAAATCGGCGTCCGCCACCGGCTCCACCGCGCCCGCGGGCAGCGGCAGATCGCCGGGGAGCGGGCGGACGCGGATGCGGCGGAACCGCACGCGCGAGCCGGGATCATGGCATTGCAGGGCGAACGTTCCCTGCCCGAGGCGCCGCTCTTTTTCCATCCCCGGATAGGGCGGCGGCGGCACGGGCTCGGTATAGTCCACCACCAGCATGCCGTTCAGCCGCACCTGCACGTTGCGGTTGCGCACCAGCACGTTCAGCATGAACCACTCGTTGTCGTTGACGAACTGCCGGTACACATTCCGCACGCCGTACAGCGACCCGGTTTTCTTGTTTTCGCGGTAGTTGCCCTCGCCCGTGGCGGTGTTGTTGATCTGCACCTCGAAGCCGCGCGCGGGCCAGCCTTCGGGCTGAAACGCCGTATGGAAATAGACGCCCGAGTTGGCGCGCGGCTCGGCCCACGCTTCCACTTCGAGTTCGAAATTCCGAAACTGCGCCGACTGCACAGGGCCTGAATAAAACAGGTGCGAGCGCGGGCCGGCGGCGAGGATCGCCCCTCCCTCCACGCGCCATGAAGGCGGGCTTTCATTCGGCTTCCAGCCGTCCAAAGACTGCCCGTTGAACAGCTCCACCCAGTCCGGCGATTGGGCGGAAACGTGCGGGGCAAGGAGAGAGGCGGAGAATACGCGGCGGTCGATCAAAGGCGCAGGCATACGAGGTCTTCCGCCTTGAGTATATGCTCCGGCGCCACGCGGCTGCCCCGGAAGCGCACGCCTTCGGATTCCAGCCGCAGGCGCTGTTCGAGCGCCGCCTCGCCGCGCAGCCGGATCTCGCCGCCCACGCCGAGAACCCGGTGCCACGGCAGGCGGTCTCCGCGCCGCCGCAGCAACTGCACCACCAGCCGGTGATGCAGCGGGAAACCCGCCGCCGCAGCCACGGCGGAGTAGGCGGCCACGCGCCCGCGCGGGATGCGGCGGATCACGTCGAGGATCGCCTCGTCGCGCGCTTCATCGGCGCGCCGGATCGAGCGGCGCAAGGCGCGTTCAAGTCCGGGATCGCGGCGCTTCACACGCCCCAGCAATAGTCTTCGACGGCTCTTTCGATGCTCTCGTCCTGGTCGGACTGCCGCATCAGCTCGAGCCGGATGGCGTCGACCAGCGCGTTCCAGGACGCCTCGATGATGTTCTCGCTGACGCCCACCGTGCACCAGGAGCGGCGGTGGTCGCTCCACTCCACCAGCACGCGCACCTTGGAAGCGGTGCCGCGCTCGGTCGAGATCACGCGCACTTTGTAGTCCGTCAGCCGCACATCGGCGATCGACGGATACACCGCCGCCAGGCACTGCCGCAGGCAGAGGTCGAGCGCGTTCATCGGCCCGTCGCCCGTCGCCGTGGCCGAATGGATCGCCTCATTGACGCGCAGAATCACGGTGGCCGTAGTCATCGAATCGCGCGCGCCGATCTTGCGCGTTTCCACTTCCAGGGAGACGACATCGAAGAAGTGCAGCCCCGGCTGCAACGCCTCGCGGACCAGCAGCTCGAAGGTGCCCTCGGCGGCTTCCAGCTCGTAACCGAGGTATTCCATCGTCTTGATCCGGTCCAGCAGCTCGCGCTTGGCCTCCTCGCTGATGCGGTCCTTCAGCCCGTACTGTTCCAGCTTGTAGAGCACGTTGCCGCGCCCGCTCATGTCGCTGAGCAGCACCCGCTGCCGGTTGCCGACCACGGAGGGCTTGATGTGCTCGTAGGTGATCGAGTCCTTCAGCACCGCCGAAACATGGACGCCGCCCTTGTGCGCGAACGCCCCGCGGCCGACAAAAGGCTGGTTGGGCGGCAGCGGCAGGTTGGCCAGTTCGGCGATGTAGTGGCAGACGGAGGTCAGCGCCGTCAGCTTCTCCGGACCAATGGTGGAATAGCCCATCTTGGCTTCGAGATTGGCGATCACCGACGCCAGGTTGGCGTTGCCGCAGCGCTCGCCGTAACCGTTCATGCAGCCCTGCACGTGGGTGGCGCCCTCGCGTACGGCGGCCAGCGTGTTGGCCACGGCCAGGTCGCTGTCGTTGTGGCAGTGGATGCCGATCACGCCATCGAAGCGGCGGCGCACTTCCGCCACAACCTCGGCCAGCCGGTCGGTCAGCATCCCGCCGTTGGTGTCGCACAGCACCAGCACGTCGGCGCCCGCTTCACTGGCCGCTTCCAGCGTGCGCAGGGCATAGGATGGATTCGCGTTGAAGCCGTCGAAGAAATGCTCGGCGTCGTAGACGACCTCGCGCCCCTGCTCCTTGAGGAAGCGCACCGTGTCCGAGATCAGCGCCAGATTGTCTTCGAGCGAGATGCCCAGCACGCGCGTGGCGTGGATGTCCCAGCTCTTGCCGAAGATGCTGATGGCGGGCGTCTGCGCTTCCACCAGCGCGAGCACGTTCGGATCCTTCTCGACAGGGTTGCGCGCGAAGCGCGTCGAGCCGAACGCCGTCAGCCGCGCATGCTTCAGCCTGACCGACTTCATCCGCTCGAAGAACTCTTTGTCCTTCGGGTTCGACATCGGCCAGCCGCCCTCGATGTAATCAATGCCCAGCTCGTCCAGCTTCTGCGCAATGAGGACCTTGTCCTCCACGGAAAAAGAGACGGCTTCTCCCTGCGTGCCGTCGCGCAGCGTCGTGTCGAAAGTCCAGATCCGCATCCTTGTGCTCCTGCCCGCCACCGGCGGGCGCCGCCGCGCGCCGCGCCCCCTGACGGAGGGCGCAGCGCGCCGCGGGATTTCTATTGCTCCACCTTCTTCTTCTTGAGGAAGGTCATCATCTGCCGCAGCTCCGCGCCGACCACTTCAATCTGGTGCTTCTGCGCAGCCTCGCGCATCGCAAGGAACTTCCCGCGGCCGCTGCGGTTCTCCTCCATCCACTCCCGGGCGAAGGCCCCGGACTGGATCTCGCCGAGGATCTTCCGCATCTCCTCGCGGGTGCGGTTGTCAATGATGCGCGGCCCGCGCGTGTAATCGCCGTATTCGGCGGTGTCGGAAACGGAATAGCGCATGTAGCTGAGGCCGCCCTCGTAAATCAGGTCAACGATCAGCTTCAGCTCGTGCAGGCACTCGAAGTAGGCGATTTCGGGCGCATAGCCCGCTTCCACCAGCGTCTCGAAGCCTGCCTTGATCAGTTCGCTCACGCCGCCGCAGAGCACGGTCTGCTCGCCGAACAGATCCGACTCGGTCTCCTCGCGGAACGTGGTCTCGATCACGCCCGCCTTGAGCGAGCCGAGCGCGAGGGCGTAGGCGAGCGCGTTCTGGAGCGCCCTGCCTGAAGCATCCTGCGCCACCGCCACCAATGCGGGCACGCCCTGGCCTTCCAGGAACACCTCGCGGACGCGGTGCCCCGGCGCCTTGGGCGCCACCATCGACACGTCCACGCCCGCCGGCGGCTGGATGAAGCCGAAGTGAATGTTGAAGCCGTGGGCGAACATCAGCGTCTTGCCCGGCTGCATCGACGGCGCGATGTCGGTGTTGTACAAATCCGCCTGAATATGATCCGGCACGAGAATCATGATGAAGTCGGCGCGCGCCGCGGCTTCGGCCGGCGAGAGCACGGTGAGCCCGGCGTTCTCCGCCTTGGCGCGGGAGCGCGACGAAGCGGGCAGGCCGACCACCACGCTGACGCCGGAATCGCGCAGGTTCAACGCGTGGGCGTGCCCCTGCGAACCGTAGCCGATGATGGCGGCGGTCTTGCCCTGCAAAGGCTCGAGCGAGCCGTCCTGTTCGTAATAACGCTTGGCCATTGTGTGTGAGACTTCCTTCCTTCTATCGGGTGTGAGCGGGTTCGGATTCAGAGTGCGCCTTGGGAATGGGCGGCGCGAGCTTCAGCTTGCGCGGCTCGAGCGACACCGCCACCAGCCCGGAGCGCGTCACCTCAATCTCGCCGTAGGTCTGCATCACGGCGATGAACTCTTCCAGCTTCTCCGGGTCCCCGCTGGCTTCCAGCGCGAAGCCGCCGACCGAGGAGTCCACGACGCGGGCGCCGAAGATCTCGGCCTCTTTCAGGATCGCGGTGCGGTTCTCCTGGCTCACGCGGACGTGCACCAGCACCATTTCACGGATCACCGCCGGCGCCTCGGTCAGGTCGTGCGCCTGGAGCACGTTCACCAGGCGGTTCATCTGCTTGATCAGCAAGGGGCGCAGGCGCGGCTCGACATCCACGCAGATCGTCATCCGCGACAGCGTCGGATCCAGCGTCCGCGACACCGTCAGCGACTCGATGTTGTAGCCGCGCTGCGACAGCAGCCCGGTGACGCGCATCAGCGCGCCCGGCTTATTCTCCATCAGCAGGGAAATCGTCATCAGCATGGGGATCCACTCCTCGGCGCGAACCTCAGGCGGGCACTTCCACGGGCTTCGGCGGCGCCAGCACCATCTCGTTGATCGCCGCCCCGGCGGGCACCATCGGATACACGTTCTCGAACGGCGACACGCGCACGTCCAACAGCACCGGACCCGGGTGGCGGAAGGCGTCTTCCAGCGCGGAGCGCAGCTCGGCGGGCTTGTCGACGATGCGGCCTTTGATGCCGTAGGCGTCGGCCAGCTTCTCGATGTTCGGAAACGCCTCGATCTGCACCGCGCTCAGCCGGTTCTGGTAGAACAGGTCCTGCCACTGCCGCACCATGCCCAGGTAGCCGTTGTTCATGATCACGACCTTCACCGGCAGGCCCTGGTTGGCCATGGTCGAGATCTCCGGCATCGCCATCTGGAAGCCTCCGTCGCCCACCACCGCCACCACCAGCGCGTCCGGATGCGCCACCTGCGCGCCGATCGCCGCCGGCAGCCCGAAACCCATCGAGCCGAGCCCCGACGAACTCAGCCACGTGCGCGGGCGGTTGAAGCGGATGAACTGCGCCGCCCACATCTGGTGCTGGCCCACGTCGACGCTGACGATGGCGTCGCCGCCGCACAGCCGGTCGATCTCCACCATCAGGTGCTGCGGCTTGATCTCGTCGGCGCTGAAGACGGGCTTCAGCGGATGCTCTTCCTTCCACGCGCGGATTTGCTGCCACCACTCCCTGCGGTCCTGCTCGCGCAGCGGGCGCATCTGCGGCGCGGCTTCTTTGAGCGACTTCACGATCCGGCTGAGCACCTTCTTCGCGTCGCCCACGATCGGCAGGTCGGCGGCGCGGTTCTTGCCGATTTCGGCCGGGTCGATGTCGACATGAATCACCTTGGCATGCGGCGCGAACGAGGCCAGCCGCCCGGTCACGCGGTCGTCGAACCGCACGCCCAGGGCGATGAGCAGGTCGCACTCGTACATGCCCATGTTGGCCGCGTACGAGCCATGCATGCCGGGCATCGAGATGAAGTTGGGATGCTCCGCCGGCAGCGCGCCCAGCCCCATCAGCGTCAGCACCGCCGGCGCGTCCAGCGTCTCCACCAGCTCGCGCAGCTCCTCGTGCGCGCCGCTGGCGATGATGCCGCCGCCCGCGTACACAAAAGGCCGCGACGCCTCCCACATCATCTGCGCGGCGCGCCGGATCTGGCCGGCATGGCCTTCGGTCACCAGCTTGTAGCCCGGCAGATGGATGGCGTGCACCGGAGCGTAATGCGCCTGGCCCTGCAACACGTCCTTGGTGATGTCCACCAGCACCGGACCCGGGCGCCCCGAAGAGGCGATGTAGAACGCCTCATGGATCACCGCAGCCAGATCGCGGATGTCCTTCACGAGGTAGTTGTGCTTGGTCGCCGACCGCGTGATGCCGAACGTGTCGGCTTCCTGAAACGCGTCCGACCCGATCAGCTTCGACGACACCTGCCCGGTGAGCGCCACCACCGGGATCGAATCCATCATGCAGTCCACCAGCCCGGTGGTGAGATTCGTCGCCCCCGGTCCGGACGTCGCGCACGCCACCCCCACCTTGCCCGTCGCCCGCGCGTAGCCGGACGCCATGAAGCAGGCATTTTCCTCGTGCCTGACCAGGATGTGGCGGATCTCGCCTTCGTACATGGCATCGTACAGCGGCAGCGTCACGCCGCCCGGATAGCCGAAGATCACCTCGACGCCTTCGCGCTGCAGGCACTCCATCAAAATGCGCGCCCCGCTCATCGTTTGGGCCATAACAACTCTGATCCTCCCCTTGTTTCTCTCGACCACCGCGTCTTGCGGATCAGGGATCACTCCGCCCAGCCGCCCAAAACCAGAAAGGGCCACCGGCGGGGATCTGCCCGCCTGGTGGCCCTTGGGATTTGTCCTTGGTGTAGGGTCACTCAGGCGGGCGCCGGTACAGCGACTCCAATCCGAATGATCCCTACAATGACGAGAATGGAGACACCCCTGGGCGACAGGAGCTGAGGGTCACAGACTGTCGCGCCAAAAGGCATCACGTCCCTCAGATTAGCGCACAAGCCGGAGAAATGCAAGACCAAAGTGCTATAATTTTTCCTAATCATCCTATTCATACCGCTCCCCAGGCGAAAGGATCAGACCGCTCCTCGCCTCCTTATGCGCCAGGTCCGCGCAGAGTCGCGGAGCGGGAGGACAGCGCGTTACTTGACGACCTGGAAGAGGTTGGAGTAGTCGTCGGTCCAGGGGCGCATCCACTCCGCTTTCTCTAGCTTCTGGCCGCCCTTCTGATACGCCTCGCGGGCGAACACGTCCGCGTGGTTGGCCATCAGCACCCAGGTGGTGCCAAAGCAGCGCCCGTCGTCGCTGTCTTCAGTCTCGACGAGCAGCGCCGCTTTGCCGAGCACGGCGGCTTCCCGCTCGAGAACCGGCTTGAGGTCCACATAGCGGTTCGAGATATGCACGGCCAGCACGCCGTCCGGCTTCAGGTGGCGGAAATAGAGCTGCATGGCTTCTTTGGTCAGCAGGTGCACGGGGATGGAATCGCTGCTGAAGGCGTCCATGACAAGAAGGTCGTAGCCCTGCGGCGGCTCGCGTTCCATGGAGAGCCGCCCGTCGCCCATCACCACTTCGATCGTGCCCTCGGCATTTTCCAGATACCAGAAATAATTCTTCGCAATTCGCGGGACTTCCGGGTTCAATTCATAAAATCGATAGACGTCGCCGAACCGCGAATACGCGGCGATGGTGCCCGCGCCCAGCCCGAGCACGCCCACCCGCTGAAAACTGCCCTGCGGCCGGGAGGCCATCCACAGGCCCAGGCCGGTGTCCTCGCAATAATAGGTCGCGATTTCGCGCCGCCGCGCCGGGTGCGTGTACTGCTCGCCGTGGTTGATCGCGCCGTGCACGAGCGTGCGGTAGCCCTCCCAATCGTAGATGCCGTTGTACTGCCGCACCCGCAGTTCGCCGTAAAAGTTGCGCTTGACCGCCAGCGCGCCCTGCGTCATGCCGCGCATTTCGCGGCCGAGGAAACCCCAGAGCACGGCCACGGCGGTCATGAGAAAAATGGACGGCCAGCCCAGCAACTCCTTGCGGAAAGGCCATTGCGGTTCCAGATACAGCACCAGCGCTGCCAGCAGCCCGCAAAGCCCGATGGCCAGCGGCAGCTCGTACATGGCGTTGAACAGCGCTGGCGCGAGCACCGCCACACTCAGCCCGCCCATCGCGCCTCCAACGGAAACCATCAGGTAGAAGCCGGTCAGATGCCTCGGGTCCGGCTTGAGCCGCGCCAGTTCACCGTGGCATACCATGGCCGAGACGAAGAAGCAGGCGGCATAGCCGCCGATCAGCCAGACCAGGCGGGGACGCGACTCCGGGCCAAGCTGCACCAGCCAGACGAGCGCCGCCAGAGCGAAGGGCAGGGCGATGAGAAAATAGCGCCGGGCATACCAGCGGGGCGCGTCAAAAGCCAGGATGAAGGTGAGCAGATACAGCGCCAGGGGCAGAATCCAGAGGAACGGAATCGGCGCCAGGTCCGTGGTCATGTGCGTCGTCAGAGCCAGCAGCAGCATGGATGGCCCTGTCGCCAGCGCGGCCCAAAGCAGGTGCATGCGCCACGATGGCGCAGGGGAAGCGGATGGATCAGCGCCGTCCTCGGCCTGCGCCAGCCCTGCCCGCAGGCTGCGCCATCCGGTGGCCGCGCACAGCGCGGCGAACAGCACGAACGCGCCGCTCCACAACCAGCCCTGCTGCTTCAGCGTCAGCGACGGCTCCACCAGCGCCGGATAGGTCAGCAGCGCCAGCATGGAGCCGAGATTCGACAGCGCGTACAGCCGATACGGGCTCCGGCCCGGAAACGCGCGCGCGAACCACGCCTGCACCAGCGGCGCCGTGGTCGACAGAAGAAAGTACGGCAGGCCGACCGTGACCGCCAGCAGCGCCAGAATCCGCGCCGCCGGCATCTCGGGGGTCGCCGGCTTCCACTTCGCGTCAGGCAGGATGGGAAGCGCCGCCAGCGCAATCAGCAGCAGCGCCACATGCAGCATCCACTGTCTCCGGGGCGCAAGGCGTTTCACGGCTCCATGCGTGTAGCCGTATCCGGCCAGCAGCACAGCCTGAAAAAACAGCAGACACGTCGCCCACACCGCCGCCGTGCCGCCAAACCAGGGCAGGATCATTTTGGCGATCATCGGCTGCACCTGGAACAGCAGGAAGGCGCTGAGGAACACGGTCAGAGCGGACAACCACATGCCGGCTTCCGATTCTACGGGATTCCTCCCCCCGGATGCCGGAGGCCGCCCGCAGGAGAGTAGAATGGGCGTTTTGTTCAGCGGGGCGAGTCCCGCCGATTCCATTGCAGAGGAGTGCTGCTCATGCCTGTTACGCGCCGCGCCGCCGCGCGCACCGCCGCCGTCACCGCGCTTTCTTATTCCCGCATCCTCGGCGCCAACGACCGCATCGGTCTCGGCGTGATCGGGACCGGCGGGCGCGGCACTCATGTGATGACGAAGTTCCAGCTCTTCAAAGACTGCGAAGTCCGGGCGCTGTGCGACGTCTATGCCAGACGGCTTGATGAGGCGCAATCGAAAGCGCCGGGAACAAAAACATTCTCGAAACACGAGGACCTGCTGGCGCTCGAAGAGGTGGACGCGGTTCTCATCGGCGTCCCGGATCACTGGCACGCCCGCATCGCCATCGACGCGATGAACGCCGGCAAGGACGTCTACGTGGAGAAGCCGCTGTGCCGGACGCGCGCCGAGGCGCCGGAGATGGTGAAAGCCGCGCGGGTGAACGAGCGCATCTGCCAGGTGGGCCTGCAACAGCGGTCCGGCCCGATTTATCTCGAGCCGCTGGAAAAGTACGTCCGCTCCGGCGCCCTGGGCCGGATCACCCACATCGACGCCGTCTGGCACAGCGGCCCTCCGCGGCCGCTAAAGCGCGAGCCCGCGGAGAAACCCTCCAACCTCGACTGGGTCCGGTTCCTGGGCCCGGTGAAATACCGCGAATGGGATCCGGCGCAGTACTGGAATTTCCGCGCCTTTCTCGATTACAACGGCGGAAAAATGACCGATTTCGGCCATCACTGGATGGATGTGGTCCATATGTTCATGGGCGAACAGGCGCCGCACTCGGTGGTCTTCGCCGGCGGCATTTACTATGACCTGCACGACGGCCGCACCGCCCCGGACACCTGCAACGCCCTGTTCGAATACGGCGGCTTCAGCGTGCTGTTCCAGTCCAACGTCTACGGGCTGCCCGGAGAGTACGGGATCACCTTCCACGGAGACCGCGGGCGGCTGTTTGTCCACCGGAACAAATATGTGTTCACGCCGGCGGAGAAAGGCGCCAGCCCGGAGGTGAAGGAGACCCCCGGCGACATCACAGTGGACCATGTGAGGAATTTCCTCGACTGCTGCAAGTCGCGGAAGCGCCCCAACGGAGACGTGGCTTTGGCTGCCATCTCGATCCTGCCGCCGCTGCTGGCGGTGGAGAGCTATCTCGAAAAGCGCCGCATCCGGTTCGATCCCGCCCGGCTGGAAGTGCTGCCGCTGTAAGTGCCGCGGTTGAGCCCCTGCCGCCGCCTCCGCTATCATCGGTGTAGGCTGGAATAAAGGAGTTTCCCGGATGGGTCCGCTAGGCTGGCAAGAGACCCTCGTCATCTTCGTGTTGGTGCTGCTGCTGTTCGGGCCCAAGAAGCTGCCTGAGGTGGGACGCAATATCGCCAAGGCGATCAACGAGTTCCGCCGGGCCTCCAATGAGCTGCGCGACACGTGGCAGCGGGAGATGACCAACCTCGAGCGGGAGACGGCCGAGATCAAAAAAGAGGCCGAATCGCTGTCGCAGGTCACCAGCGATTACAACTACTCGAGCAACTACGACTACAATTACGACTCGTCATACGACTACGGCTCCTACGGGTATCCGGAGTCGTATGATTCGCCTTCCACCACGGATGCCAATCCGGTAAGCGATTCCGCAACACAGGACGCTGACAAAGCCGGCTCAGCCGCAGCCACGCACGCCTCTGCTGCTGTGGAGACGGGGCAGGATGCCGGCGCCGCCGCACCCGCCGACGCTCCTCTCCTGGAGACGCCCCGGGATGCCGGCGCCGCGCCGCCGCCGGAAACGGCGAGCAGCGAGCCGGCAGTCCGCTGACCGGCGGATGATTCCAGCGATTCGAGACAGGAAACGCACGCATAGATGCCGGAAAACAATGACGCGCACGAGCCGCGCCCGGACAGCGGGCCGGAACACGAAGGGCGTTCCGTGCCCGAATCCGCCGGCGCGGCGGAGCCGCCCGGCGCCCCCGCCGCCGAGTCCCTGCCCGCCGCGGTTCCTTCTCCCGCCCCGCCCGCGCCTGCTCAGCCTCCTCAAAAAAGCGAACCGGAGGATGAAGAAGAAGAGCTGTTGCGCATGAGCTTCCTCGAGCACCTCGAGGAATTGCGGCTGCGCATCATCCGCGCGCTGATGGGGCTCGGCATCGCTTTCATCGTCTGCATCCTGTTCACGAACAAACTCTGGGACGCCGTCCGCGGCCCTGCCGTCGCGGCGCTCACGCAACTCGGCTATCCGCCGGAACTGGCTCAGTTGACGCCCACTGAAGCGTTCACCATCATCTGGATCAAGCTGCCGATCCTGGCGGGGCTTTTCCTCGCCTCTCCGTGGATCGTGTATCAGGCGTGGGCCTTCATTTCGCCGGGCCTGTACCGGCGCGAGCGGCGGCTGGCCCTGCCTTTCATCTTCTCCACCGCCGGGCTGTTCATCCTCGGCGGACTCTTTGCCTATTTCGTGGCGTTCCGCTTCGGGCTGGTGTTTCTGCTGGGCATCGGCAGCAATCTCGGCGTCAGGCCCTACATCTCGCTCACCGAGTACTTCGACCTGTTCGTGAACGTGATCCTCGGCGTGGCGCTGGTGTTCGAGCTGCCGGTGCTCATCTTTTTCCTCACGCTGCTGCGGATCGCCTCGCCGCGCTTCCTGCTCCGCCACTCGCGCTACGCGATTCTGGTCATCGTGATCCTGGCGGCGATCATCACGCCGACGCCGGACGCCATCAACCTCACGATCTTCGCCGCGCCGATGATCCTGCTGTATTTCGTCGGCGTCTTCGCCAGCTACCTGCTGGTGCTGCACCGTGAAGGCCAGCAATTCCCGTGGCGGAAGATTCTGTACGTCATCGCGGCGATGCTCGTCTTCGCGGCGGCGACCGCGGGCGTGTTCATCCTCCGCTTCGGCTACCACTGGGTGTGGAAGTGGCCCTTCCTGGTCAAGTAGACTAATGCCTTGGTTTCATCCATGATTTCGGGTCCACCCGGAGGCCGCTCCCTGTTGCCCGCTCCCGCGCATGCGGACGATACACTGGCGCAGCGCGCCTACCGTCTGGTGCGGGAGCGGATCCTGAAGGGGGTGTATCCCCCCGGCGCGGCGCTCTCCCGGCGCCGGCTGGCTGACGAACTGGGCATGAGCCTGCTTCCGGTCGCCGAAGCCCTGCAAAGGCTGGTGAACGAGGGGCTGCTGGAAAGCCGCCCGCGCGTCGGCACGCGCGTCCGTCAGCCGAGCCGCGAGGAGATCCGCGACCGCTACACGCTGCGGGAAGCCCTGGAGAGCCAGTCCGCGCGCCTGTTCGCCGAGCGCGCCACGCGCGCCCAGAAGGCGGAAATCCTCCGCATGGCGAAGAAGCTCGACCAGTACTACTTACGCTGGGAGAAATTGCAGGCCGACAGCGAGCACCGGCTCGCCGTGCGGCGCTACCACGTCCGCTTCCATCTCCGCATCGCCGAGATATCCGGCAGCCCTCTGCTGCGCCAGGCGATCGAGCGGGAGCAGGATCTGCTGTTCAGCTGGCTCTCCGATACGGCGGCTCAGGTGCACCCGCTGCCCCCCCGTTATCACTCCGAGCTCGCCGAGGCGCTGTGTTCGGGCGATCCGCTCCGGGCCGATGCCGCCATCCGGGCTCACATCCGCTACGCCCTCGACGAGCTGCTGAAGCTCGCCTTCACGCCCAATGGCAACCGGTGGCGCATGACGCCCCGCGGCGCCGCCTGAGCCAGCCACACCGCCCGGATGCACTGGCCCCTTGTGTGTTACCATGCCGCTCATAATTGCCCGGGCCGCGGCCGGACGGACTTTCTGTCCTGCCCCCCTGTGATAGCAGTTGCGCGCCCGGCCGTCTGTTGGAGCCGGTCTCCGCCCGCAGCGAAGGAGGAACGCCATGCCTGATCACGCCCGGCTTCTGATCCGGCGGCCCGACGGAACCACCTCGCTTCACCCGCTCACCGCTGCCGCCGTCAGAGTGGGTCGGGCCCTCGATAACGATCTCAGCTTCCCCGAAGAACGGGATCTGTCGCGGCGCCACCTGTCGCTGGAGCGCACCGGCGCGGGCTGGCTTGTCCGCGACCTCGGCAGCAGGAACGGCACCCTGCTGAATGGCGTGCCCATCCAGGGCGCCATCGAATTGCGCCCCGGCGACCGGATTCAGGCCGGCCGCATCGTCCTCGAGTTGCAGTTGCCCGGGGCTCCAGAGCCCTTTCCCTCCCATCCGCTGTCCCGGGAAGGCGCTCCCGGCACGGCCACCATCGCCGTGCGGCTCGACCACCTGATGCCTCCGACCTCTGAACAACAGGCCGCCCCCGCGGAGCCGCCGCTGAAATCCGCCAGCCACCTGCAGGCTCTGCTGCACGCCGGCGTGGAGCTCGCGGGCGCCATGTCCCTGAGCGATCTGCTGCCCCTGATTCTCGATCTGGCGGCGAACGCGGTGGGCGCCGCGCGGGGCGTTCTGCTGCTCGACGAAAACGGGCAACTCGTCCCGCGCGCCGTCCGCGGCAAGCCATTCCAGATCAGCCGCACCGCTCAGGAGCGCGTGCTGCGCGGCAAGGAAAGCCTCCTGATCCGCGACACGAGCATCGATGAGAAGCTGCGCATGCAGGCCAGCATCATTTCCCAGGGCGTCCGCAGCCTGCTCGCCGTGCCTCTCCAGACGAAGGAGCAGGTGATCGGATTGCTCTACCTCGATTCCGCCAGCGCCGCCCACGCCTTCACCCGCGAGGATCTGAACCTGATCACCGTCATGGCCAACATCGCCGCCGTGCGCATTGAAATCGCCCGGCTGGCCGAGGTGGAGGAGCGCGAGCGGCGCGTCTCGCTTGAAATGGAGCAGGCGGCCGAAATCCAGCGCGGCCTGCTGCCCGCCTGCCCGCCCGGCGTGAAGGGGCTCGCGATCGCCGCGTTCAACCAGTCGTGCTACTTCGCGGGCGGCGATTACTTCGACTTCTTCGAGCGCCCGGATGGCAGGCTGCTGATCGTGGTGGGCGACGTGGCGGGCAAGGGCATGCCGGCGGCGCTGCTGATGGCCAGCGTCCAGGCCCGCATGCAGGTGCTCGTCGAAACCGAACACGACCTTGCCCGTCTCGCCGGAATCCTGAACCGGATCACGGCCGACCATTGCCCCGGCAACCGCTTTGTCACGCTGTTCTTCTGCGAAATCGATCCCTCCAGCGGCGAATTGTGTTACGTCAATGCCGGACACAATCCCCCACTGGTACTGCGCCGGAACGGCCGCACGCAGACGCTGGCTGGCGGCGGCCTGATCCTGGGCGTGCTGCGCGGCGCGCCGTATCAGGCCATGCGCAGCCATCTCGAGGAGGGAGACGTCCTTGCCCTGTTCAGCGACGGCGTCACCGAGGCGGAGAACCCCGCTACGGGAGAACAGTTCGGTGAAGAGAGGCTGGCCGAATCGCTGGCGGCAGCCGGCGCCTCCGGCCCCGAAGAAATGATCGGGCGCGTTCGCGCAGCCGTCTCCGCTTTCGCCGGCTCGGTCTCCGGCTCCGATGACTTCACGCTGGTGATCGTGAAGAAGACGGCCGTTGCTTGAGCTGGCGCCGCCGGCGGGCCGGGGCGATCTGCGCGAATGGCTCTTCAGCCCGGATCCGTCAGGCGGCCGATGCTGGAGCGCGATCCCGCCTCACAGGCGCTTTCCGGCATCGATTTGGATAGGCGGCGCGACCACCGCGCTTCGACGACGGCCGCAGAAAGGCCTCCATGAGGCTGTCTACTTCCGGAAAAACCAGAGCCAGAAATATTGCGTGCCGGCGCCGTGGCTGTAACGGGGCTCGAAACCGCACCGTTCGGCCATCTCCCTGGCCTGAGCTTCGGTGAAAGGAACTCCGAGCCAGGTGTCGTCGGGATCGGTCTCCACGTTGGGATCGCCTTGCACCTGAAACTTGAACAGCGCTCCCGGCCGGAGCAGGCGGTGCACGTCGCGCACGTAGCTTTCGATGACCTCGCGGCTGGGGATGTGCTGGAACACGATGCTCGAAAACGCGAAGTCGTATTCGCCCGGCGGGATCACCCCGAGATCCATGCCGTTGTTCTGATAGACGTGCGCGTTCGGCGTGCCGCCAAGCGCCTCGCGCGCCAGCTCCACCATCTCCCCGCTCACATCCACCGCGTGGACCTCTCCGAAGATCTCCGCCAGCGCGCGCGTCACGCGCCCCGCGCCGCAACCGATCTCGATCACTTTCATCTGCTTCGGATCCTTGCCCTGGCAGATGTTGATCATGTCGGTGAGGATCTCTTCGCGCACCGTGCGCCGGCCGGACTCGAAGAACTCCTCGTCCGTCCAGTCCGTCCTCTCCGTGTTGACATAGAAGCGGGCGTTCTCGCGTGCGCGCTCGTCCCAGTCCTGGCGCATCTTGTCGAGCGTTCGTTCCAACTCGTGGCGCTCCATCTCAGGCAGTCCTCTTCATTGTAGCCTTCGCGCCCGCCGCCTGCCCCCGGCCCCTGCTCTCGCTGATCTACCGCGCCGTCTCCGCGCTCGGGGTGTTGCCGTTCCAGCTTCCTTGCAGCCCCAGCTCCCCGGCGCGCTCCTGCATCGCCCGGATGCAGAATGCGATGTGCTCGTCCAGATCCACGCCCAGCTCGGCGGCGCCGTTGACGATGTCCTCGCGGTTCACCGCCCGCGCAAACGCCTTGTCCTTCATCTTCTTCTTCACGCTCCGCGCGTCCACCTCGTGGATCGAACGCGTCGGCTTCACATAAGCCACCGCCGTGAGGAACCCCGCCAGTTCATCGCAGGCGAACAGCGTCTTCTCAAGCAGCGACTCCCTTGCCACTCCCGTATACGTCGCGTGAGAAAGAATCGCCCGGCGGATCACTTCCGGCACGCCCCTCTCACGCAGGATCAGCTCGCCCTTCACCGGATGATCGGGCGCCTGCGGATGGATCTCCCAGTCGAAGTCGTGCAGCAGCGCCGTCACCGTCCAAAGCTCCGGGTCCACTTCGCAGCCCTCCGCCGCGAATTTCTTTGCGTAAGCCGAGACGCACGCCTCCACCGCCAGCGAGTGCCGGCGCAGCGCGTCGTTCTGAATGAACTCACAGACGATCTCCCAGGCCCTGTCGCGAGTGATCATGACTCTCCATGCTATCCAAACCGCCCGCTTGCCGGAAACCGCTCCATGCTATATTGAAAAAAGCCCGTGGGCCTGTGGCGCAGTTGGGAGCGCGCTTCCATGGCATGGAAGAGGTCGTGGGTTCGAATCCCACCAGGTCCACCAAACCTTTCAAACACTTAGCCGCACCCCACTCCCCAACACTCGCCCGTGGAGTCCATTTGGAGTCCAAAACCATGGGTAACATGGGCATCGTCCCTCTGGACCATGCCCCCAGTGGAACTCCTTGCGCCACAAGGACATCTCCCTCATGGGCACGATGGGCATGATGTTTTCGTGCGTTTCTCTCGTGGAGAAAAACGAATTTTCTCTATACAAGAGAATCATCCTGCCCATCCTGCCCAGGCGTCCGGTCTTGCAGCCGAAACATTTCTGCCTTGATGCGTTTTTTCCTTGATCGGCAGCCTCGGCCGTGGTATGGATTGAGTAGAACGCTTCCTCAAGCGTTCCCCCAGAGGCGCGCGGGCCTCTCGAATCTACCGCATCCCCTCCAGAGCGCCGGGACGCTTGTGAATCTCCTTCCCGCAGGTTCCAAACCCGAAGTGTGTCCACGCTGATGACTGCGCGCATCCCTATCTACCGAGCCGATGGCCGGCTCTACGACCATGTCAACGAGCGAGGCCTCGCGCGCCTCGAGGCGGCAGGACTCGTCGCCTGCGTCGTGCGGCATCGGAAGGGCCACGTCAACCGAGCCATTCTTGTGATGCGCCCGGGCGAGGAGCCTCTCAGGCGCATGGCGTATCTGGGCACGCGTTACAGCTTCCAGGATCACCTCGAGCACGGAGTTTGTTGGGACTTGAAGCGGCTCGGCGGCGAGCGTTGGGGCACGAATTATGCGCCCGACGAGGTGCGGCCCATCTTCCTGCAGGTGGTGACCGACTGCCTGGTCCAAGGCTGAGCCATCTTCGGAAATTCCGAAGATGCGAGGCAATCGTGGGTCCTTCCTGGG
>CAKZUE010000089.1 GCA_937920635.1 uncultured Bryobacteraceae bacterium | reverse complement strand
AGGGTTTGCAGGGCGGCCTTGACGCCGGCCACCATGCCGCTGACCTCACGCACCGGGCGCATGACGGTGCCATGAAGCACGCCCACCACTTCCTGCACGCGGCCGAGAATGTCCTCGAGCACCAGGTCAATGCGTTCGCTTTGCACGCGCCACTGGGCCGCCAGTTCCTGGCGCGCGCGGTCAATGCCGTCCACCTGCTCCTGCACGGATGCCATCAGCTCCCGGGCCAGATTGGCGGCTTCATGGAGTTCCGTGGCAGCCTGCCTGAAGGTGGTCTCCGCCTGCTCGATGGCAGCCCGGGCGCGCGGGATCAGCGGAGAGACTTCCTCCTGCAATTTGCGGACAGACTGGTACACGCGCCATGAGGCGACCGCCTGGATGAGCAGGGAAAGACTGGACACCGCCACGGCGATCGAGAGCAGGACGAGGGCCGTCTCGGACTGCATCACGCCCCCGCCTAGATGCCCTGCGCCACGTCGTCAGCAGGCGCCGGTGCGGCCTGCGCCGCCTCCACCTTCTCGCGATAGGCGGCCTTGCCGGCTTCCACGGCGGCGGCAAGCTGCTCCTTCTGCCGGGCCACCGCCTGCTTGCTTTTCTCGTACGCCTCCACGGCGCTTTCTTTCAGCTCCTGGCTGCGCCGCCTGAGGTACTCTTTGCCCTCGCCCGCCTTCTCCTTGATCAATTCACGCGTCTCCTCGCCGGATTTCGGAGCGAACAGGATACCCACGGCCACCCCGATGCCGAGGCCGAGGAAGAAATACGAGAATTTGTTGTCGTTTGCCATGGCTGCTCCTTGCTGACTTCAGTGTACTCCACTGACAATCAAAGCAGGCGATGAAAAGGAAGACCGGCGCTCCGCTCGACGAGACGGCACTGAAAGACTACGCGCTGCGGCTGCTCGCCGGGCGGGCGTTGACGGTGGCGCAGCTCAAGGAGAAGCTGAGGCGCCGCGCCGCCGATGCAGCCAGCGTGGAACGCGTCGTGGCGCAACTGAAAGAGTACGGCGCGCTGGATGACCGCCGCTTCGCCGAGTCCTTCTCCTCCTCGCGCGCCACCTCAGGGCAATTCGGCAGCCGGCGCGTGCTGGCGGAACTGGCCAGGCGCAAGGTGGCCGCAAAAGTGGCCGAGCAGGCGGTACGGAAGGCGTTCCAGGATCTCGACGAGGATCAACTGGTGCGCGCGTGGCTGGAGCGGAAGTACCGCAATCAGGATCTGGGGGCGCTACTGGCCGAGCCGTCAAAGCTGGCGGGCGTGTACCGGCGGCTGCGCCACGCGGGCTTTTCTTCCGGCGCGGCGATCCGCGCGCTGCGGCGTTTTTCCGAACAGGCGGAACAGCTCGAGGGGCTGGAGCCGGACGCGCCAGCCGAGTGAGGTTCTTCCTCGCAGCGCTCAGACGAGAGCGGCTTCGTTTTCGAGCACGCCGATCTCCGGCACGCGGATGGTGACGAGGTCGCCGGGGGCGAGCGCGGCTTCCTGAGGAACGATGATGCCCGTGCCGGTGAGCAGGACGCTGCCTGCGGGGACGGGGTTGGACCGCAGCAGGTACTCGATGAGCGTTTCAATCTTGCGGCTCAGCTTCGAGGTGGAAACGCTGCCTTCAAAAATCACGGCGCCGCCGCGGCGCACCGTGCAGGTCATCTCAAGCGCGTAAGGATTGGAGATTTCATCGGGCGTCACCCACCAGGGGCCCAGAGCGCAGCAGGCGGTGTAGACTTTCGACTGCGGCAGATAGAGAGGGTTCTCGCGCTCGATGTCCCAGGCGGAGACGTCGTTGGAGAGCGTGTAGCCGAGCACCTGCCCGCCCTGGCCGAGCAGCACGGCCAGTTCCGGCTCCGGCGCGGTGAACTTCGAGTCGCTGCGGATGCCGATGTGGGCGCCGGGTCCGACACAGACCCGCGCCGTTCCTTTGAAGAAGATCTCCGGGCGCGGCGCTTCATAGACGTGGCGGTAGAAGCCCTCGCGGGTGCCGTGCTCGGCGTCGCGGAACGCGGCGCTCATTTCGTATGTGCAGCCGCAGGCCCAGACCTCGCGCGGCTGCACGGGGATGGCGGGTTCCAGAAACTCGCCGCCCTTGGACGCATACTCGGCGGCCATCTGGGCGAACGTCAGCTTCTTGCGCGGGGCGCTCTCGATCAGTTCCAGCACCGTATAGCCGGGAACCGGGTGCGCCTCGCCGTCGCGGAACACCGCCGCCGTCAGCCGTCCGTCCCAATACACCTGTCCTATCTTCATGGCCGTGGCTCCGGAGAACTCACTCAGTATTTCACATAAACGGTCTTGAAGTCGGAGTAAAACTCCATCGCCGCCGGACCCTGTTCCTTAGGGCCGAAGCTCGATTCCTTGGTGCCGCCGAAGGGCAGTTGATACTCGACGCCCGCGCTGGGGAGGTTCACTGTGACGAGGCCCGCCTCGATCGCGTAGATGTACTCAAACATGCGCGAGACGTTCGTCGTCTGCAACGACGCCGAGAGGCCGAATTCGCTCGCGTTGGCAATTTCCAGCGCGTGTTTCAGATCGCGCGCCTTCATGACGGCGAGCACGGGGCCGAAGATCTCTTCGCGGGCGATGGTCATCTCCTGCGTGACGCCGCCGAAGATCGTCGGCTCGACGAACCAGCCCTTGCCGTAGCCGCCGCCCGTGAGGCGCCGCCCGCCGCACAGCGGCTCGCCGCACTCCTTGCGGCCGATCTCGATGTAGCGCAGCACCGTGCTCATCTGGCCCTCGTCGACGCAGGGGCCGATGTCGATGCCGGGCTGCATGCCGTCGCCGACTTGCAGCTTCTTCGTGCGCTCCACCAGCGCTTCGAGGAACCGCTCGTAAATGGACTCTTCCACGATGGCCCGCGACGTGGCCGTGCACTTCTGGCCGGTGGAGAAGAACGCGCCGTTGACGACGTTTTCCACCGCCGCCTCGAAGTTGGCGTCGGCGAGCACGATGGCGGGGTTCTTGCCGCCCATTTCGAGCTGGATGCGGAGCCTTCTGCGCGAGGCCTGTTCGTGGAGCCACGCGCCGACGCCGCAGGAGCCGGTGAAGCTGATGGCCCGCAGGGCGGGGGCGCCGACGAGCGCTTCTCCCAGAGCCTTTCCGGGGCCCGCGACGAAGTTCACCACTCCTTTCGGAATGCCCGCTTCATGGCAGGCTTCGACAATCCGCCACGCGCTCAGCGGCGCGGCGGAGGCGGGCTTGAGCACCACGGTGTTGCCGCAGATGAGCGCCGGGGCGAGCTTCCAGGCGGGAATGGCGCTGGGGAAATTCCACGGCGTGACGAGCCCGCAGACGCCGATGGGCTTGCGGATGGCGAACATGTGAACGCGCTCGCGCTCGCTGGGAGCGACGATGCCGCCCAGGCGCGATCCTTCGCCGGCGAAGTAGCGGAAGATGTTGATCGAGCGGCGCACTTCGCCTTTCGCTTCCGGCAGCGTCTTGCCCTCTTCGCGCGTCATGTCGGCGCTGATTTCGTCGAAGCGTTTCTCGAGCAGATCCGCCACCTTGAACAGCAGCGCGCCGCGCGCCGGGCCGTTCATCGAGCTCCACGCGGGCAGAGCGGCGGCCGCGGCTTCCACCGCCCGTGTCATATCGGCGGGTGCGCCGTTGACGAAGCGGCCGACGACCTCATCGGTGTTGGCGGGATTGCGGTTGTCGAACGTGGGGCCTTCCACCCACTTGCCGTTGATGTAGTTGGGAAACAGCGGAGCGCTCATGGGTCTCTCCCGGAAATCAGAACTTCACTGGCGGCGCCGTGCGGGCGCCGGGATCGGTGCGGAAATAGTCGTCGATGCGCTGGAAGCCGAGCACGCCGGCGAACAGGTTGTTCGGGAAGAGCCCGAGCGTGGTGTTGTAGCGCTGCACGGCTTCGTTGTACTTGCGGCGCTCGACGGCGATGCGGTTTTCACTGCCGGCGAGTTCGTCCTGGAGCCGCAGGAAGTTCTCGTTCGAGCGGAGCTGCGGGTAGTTCTCCACCACCATGAGCAGCCGCCCGATGGCGGTGTCTAGGCCCTGGTTGGCGGCGATCTTTTCGCCCGGCGTGCGGGCGTTGAGCAGCGCGGCGCGCGCCCGCGCGACTTCTTCGAACACCGCGCGCTCCTGCGCGGCGAAACCCTTGACGGTCTCCACGAGGTTCGGGATCAGATCGGCGCGCCGCTGAAGCGCCACATCGACCTGCGCCCAGGCAGCCTGGACGGCTTCGCGCTGCGAGACGAGCTGGTTGTTGACGCTGGCCGCCTTGCTGCCCACGATGAGACCGGCCAGCAGCAGGACGCCCAGCAGGATGGCCAAGGCTTTCATGATTCGCTTCCTCCAGTTTCCAGGCGGTCGACCGAGTCCGCCAGCAGGGAAATCTCTTCCAGGTATTTCTCGAACAGAGCGGGCGCTTCAGCGGGACGGGCCTTCTCGCCGCCCTCGCGCAGGCGCAGCAGCCGCTCGAAGGACTCGCCGGGGATGCCGAACTCTTCGCGCAACGCGCGCACGGTCTCGTGCTTGCGCCACGGCGCCTGGCCCTTGGCGAGCCGGAGGGCATGGCGGCCGAGCAGGACGAAGGTGGAGACCGAATCGAGCATCAGGCGCAGAAGCAGGCGCTGATCGTGGAGCACGCCGCCGGCCTTCTGGCGCAGGCGGAGCAGTTTGGCGCGGACCTCGTGCTCGATCTGCGCCCGGTAGTAGCGGTCGTCGATGACCAGGGCGGCGATGACGTCGTCGCCGAACAGCACGCGGCGCCGCTCGGCCATGTCGTGGAACTCGATGGCGAAGCAGTCCGCGGAGGCGCGCACCTCGTGCTCGGCCATCAGCAGCGGGGAGGGATTGCCCTGCTCGCGCCACCACTGGAAGATCTTTTCCGCCTTTTCCAGTTGCCCGGCGCCGACCTGCTGGAGCACGGCCAGCACGTTGAGGTCGGAATAGCCCGGGTGCCAGTCGCCCGCGGCGGCCGAGCCATAGAGGATGACGGAGACCAGCTCGCGGCCGTAGGCCTTTTCAAGCCTTCCCACCAGTTCATTCAGCAGCTTGTCCACGATCTCCTGAGCCATGGCCGTACCGTCCTACCAGTCGCTGGAAGCGCCGCCGCCGCCCGAATCCCCGCCGCCGAAGCCGCCGAAGCTGTCGCCGGAATCGAAGCCCCCGAAGCCGCCGCTGGAGCGCGTGGGGAAGCCGGCATCATGCCAGAACATCGGAAGCCAGACAGCGGCGGGCATGTCGCCATAGTAGCGGCGGCCGCGCGCGGCGCGCTGCGCGCGGGCCAGCGCGGAGATGAAGAGCAGCAAGCCCAGACCGCCGGCGGCAGCCAGCCACCAGGGGATAACGGCTTCCGGCGGAGGGGCGGGGCGGCGGCTTCCGGCAGCAGCGGGAATCCGGACGCCCTTCGCTTCAGCGATGCGCGCCCCCAGGGATTCCACCGCCGCCAGCAGGGCGCCGCGGTAATCGCCCGCCCGCAGAGAGGGCCGCATCTCCCGCAGAATCCACCCCGCGTATCCATCGGGAATCACCGCCTCCAGCCCGTAGCCGACCTCGAGCCGCGTGCGGCGGTCGCGGACAGAGACGAGCAACAACAAACCTTCGTTGTTCTGTTTTTGCCCGACGCCCCATTTGCGGAAGAGCAGGTTCGCCACATCCTCGATCGGTTCGCCTTCGAGTGAGGGCAGAATGACCAGCGCCATCTGAACTCCCGTGGCTTTCTCCACGCGCGCGCAGGCCTCGTTGAGTTCATCGGCCGCCTCGGGGCGCAGCACTCCGGCGAAGTCGTTGACATAGCCCCGGGGCTTCAGCGCGCCGAAATCGGCGGCGGCCGCGGAGAGGGCCAGACACAGCAGCAGGGCGCCGGCGGCGGGCGGCATCACCTAACACTGTAAATCGCCGGGTTCGATGCGCGCTTCCTCCACGCGCCCGAGCATGGCGAGGCCGATCCGGCCGGGAGCGAACATTTCGCGGGCGAGCGCCTGCACGTCGGCCGCGGAAACGCGGTCCACCGCGGCGGCCACCTCTTCCAGGCTGTAGAAACGGCCGTAGGTGAGCCACTGGCGGGCGAGGCTCGACATGCGCGAGTCCATTGAATCGAGAGACAGCAGCATGGCGCTCTTGGCCGATTGCCGGGCGTGACGCAGCTCCTCCTCCGGCACGGGCTCCTCTTTCAGGCGCCGCAATTCGTCCATGACGCTATGGAGAAGCCGGCGCGCCGATTCGGGCGAGGCCCCGGCATAGATGCCCAGCCAGCCGGCGTCCAGGTATTGCGAGATGTCGGAGAAGATCGAGTAGGCCAGCCCCTGGCGCTCGCGGATGTTCTGGAACAGCCGGGAGCTGATGGTGGCGCCGAGGATCATGTTCAGGAGGAAAGCCGTATAGAGGCGCGGGTCGCGGGCGGTGACGGCGGGCGCGCCCAGGCACAGGTGGACCTGCTGGAGGCTGCGGCGGCTCTTGAAGATCAGCGGGGCGTCCGGCTGCGGAGGCCGCGCCTCGGGCCGGCTCCCGCCGGGCGGAAGGCTGCCGAACAGCCGCCCGGCCAGGTCCAGGAAGCGCTCGTGCTCCACCCGCCCCGCGGCTGCCAGCGTCAGGTTTTCAGGCCGGTAGTAACGTTCGTGGAAGCCGCGGATCTGATCGCGCGTGAAAGAGCGGATGGTCTTGTTCGAGCCGATGATGGGCCGGCCGAGCGGGTGGCGCTTCCAGAAGTGCCGGACGAAGACGTCGGTGAGGTACGTCTCCGGGTTGTCGGTCTCCATCTTGAGCTCTTCCAGGATGACGCCCTTCTCCTTTTCGATCGCCTCTTCGTCGAAGCGCGGGCGCAGCACGAGGTCGGCGTGAAGCTCCAGCGCTTCGGGGAGGTTTTCGTCGAGCACCTTGAAGCTGTAGCAGACCAGTTCGCGGCCGGTGTAGGCGTCGCTCACGCCGCCGAGCGCATCCATCTGGCGGGCGAGATCCCGGGCGGACCGCGTTTCAGCGCCCTGGAAGAGCATGTGCTCGATGAAATGCGAGATGCCGCTCTCCTGCGGCGCCTCGTAGCGGGAGCCGGCTTCGACCCAGATGCCGGCGGCAACGCTGCGGACGGAGTCCACGCGCTCGGTGATTACGGTGACGCCGTTGGGCAGGCGGGAGACCTCGATGATTCGCTCAGGGCAGGAAAATCTCATGCGGCAATGCTTGCGGGGGTTCGCTTTCATTGTCGCATCCGGCGAAGGGCGGCCGGAGGCCGCATAATAGAATCCTGTGGCCGCCACGCTGATCTTCGCCGCCACCTATCTGGTTCTGGCGATCGGCCGTTTCCCGGGGCTCCGCATCGACCGCACGGGCGCCGCCATTATCGGGGCGAGCCTGATGGTGGCCAGCGGCACGCTGCGGTTCGACCAGGCGCTGCGGGCGGTGGACTGGACCACCATCGTTTTGCTGCTGGGAATGATGATCGTGGTGGCGAACCTGCACCTGTCTGGCTTTTTCCGGCTGGTGGCGGCGCGCGTGGTGGAGCACGCGCACAGCCCGAAGATGCTGCTGGCAGGAATCGTCGCCGTCTCGGGCGTGCTGTCGGCGCTGTTCGTCAACGACACGATGTGCATCGTGCTGACGCCGCTGGTGGCGCAGGTGACGCTGTCTCTGCGCCGCAATCCGGTGCCGTACCTGCTGGCCGTGGCGCTGGCGGCCAATGCAGGGAGCGTGGCGACGATCACGGGCAACCCGCAGAACATGATGATCGGCGCGATGTCCGGCATCCCGTATCCGCGGTTCGCGGCGGCGCTCGCGCCAGTGGCGGCTTTTTCACTCGTGCTCACGTGGGTTGCGTTGGTGGTGGTGTTCCGCGGGGAGTTCCGCGCGGGAAGGTTCGAGCGGATCGACGTGGGACGCATCCGGGTGAACCGCCCGATGCTGTGGAAAGCGGTGGCGGTCTCGGCGGGCATGGTGTTGTTCTTTTTCCGGGGATGGCCGGTGGCGCAGACGGCGATGGTCGCCGGAGCGGTGCTGCTGATCACGCGGCGCGTGAAGCCGGAGAAGGTCTATCACGACATCGACTGGCCGCTGCTGGCGATGTTCGCCGGGCTGTTCATCGTCGTGCGCGGCTTCGAGACGACGGCGCTGGAGCGCGGGCTGCTGGATTTCGCCGAGGGCACGCCGCTGGACAACCCGGCCGTGCTGAGCTTCTTTTCCGCGGCCGCGTCGAACCTGGTGAGCAACGTGCCCGCCGTGCTGCTGTTCAAGCCCGTGATCGTGAAGCTGGCCGATCCGGTGCTGAGCTGGCTGGTGCTGGCGATGTCGTCGACGCTGGCCGGCAATTTCACGCTGGTCGGCTCGGTGGCCAACCTGATCGTGGTGGAGCGGGCGCGGCCGGAGGTGCGGATCGGATTCCTCGAGCATTTCAAAGTGGGCGCGCCGGTAACGGTGCTGTCGATCACCGCCGGAGCGCTGTGGCTGGGCTGGGTTCGATAGCGCCCCGGTAGACTGGAAGGTGAGGGCGCCGTGATCCCGTTGATTGGAATGGACGCCGAGGAGCTGCGCAGCGTGCTGCCGGAGGGCGAGCCGGCGTTCCGCGCGCGCCAGCTCTACGAGGCCCTCTACCGGCGGCGGGTGGCCGGTTTCGCCCAGATCACGGAATTTCCCGCGAAGCTGCGCGAGCGGCTGGCGGCGGAGTGCTTTCCCGGGCATCTGGAGCGGGCGTCGCGCTTCGACAGCCGCGACGGCACGCGGCGCTACCTGCTGAAGCTCGCCGACGGCAAGACCGTCGAAGCGGTCTTCATGCCGGAAGAGGCGCGCGACACGCTCTGCATCTCCACGCAGGTCGGCTGCCCGGTGGACTGCAAGTTCTGCCTGACGGCGCTGATGGGGCTGGAGCGGAACCTCACGGCGGGCGAGATCGTGGGCCAGGTGTTGCACCTGGCGCAGGACAACGGCCTGTGGGCGCGCGAGAAGCGGATCAACATCGTCATGATGGGGCAGGGCGAGCCGCTGCTGAACCTGGCCGCCGTGCTGAAAGCGACGCGCCTGCTGTGCGATCCCCGCGGGCTCGCCATCAGCCCGCGGCGGATCACGGTGTCCACCTCCGGCATCATCCCGCGCATCGCCGAGCTCGGCCAGGCCGAGCCGCGTCCCCGGCTGGCCATTTCACTGAATGCTTCCACTGAGGAGCAGCGCCGCGAACTGATGCCGATCACGCGCAAGTACCACCTGCGCGACCTGATCGAAGCCTGCCGCGCCTACCCGCTGCGCCCGTGGGAGAGGCTGACGTTCGAGTATGTGCTGCTGCGTGGCGTGAACGACAGCGACGCCGACGCCCGCCGTGTGGTCAAAATGTTGGCGCCGCTGCGGTGCAAGGTGAATCTCATCGCCCTGAACCCCGGGCCGGGCATTCCGTTCGAGACGCCCGCGCCGGAGCGCGTGGCGGCGTTCCAGGCCATCGTGAAGCGGGCGGTTCCGTGTTTCGTCCGCAAGCCGCGCGGGCTGGACATCTACGCCGCCTGCGGGCAACTGAAGCGGATGGAATCGGGGCTGGTGGCGCTGGGATCGTAAGAGGGCGGTTACTCGTCGCGCAGCACTTCCAGCGGGCGCTGGCTGAGCACGCGCAGCGACGCCAGCCAGCCCGCGCCGATGGCCAGGGCCATGGTGAGCAGCGTGGTGACGAGATTGGCGCGCCACTCGGGATCAAAGCGCGCATCCAGCAGCCGCGTCATCAGCAGGCGCGCGAAACCGGTGGCGAGCGCGCCTCCCAGAAAGCCCGCCGCGCCGCCCAGAATGGCGAATTCCACCGAAAAGATCGACACCAGCGTGCGGCGGCGCGCGCCGAGCGTCTTAAGCACGGCGGACTCGCGCACCCGGCGCAGGCGCGTGCCCGCCACGGTGGACGCCAGAATGATGGCGCCAGCCAGAATGGCGAAGCCCGCAATGAAGCGGATCACCAGCGACACCTGGTCCACCACGTCCTGCACGATGTTGACCACGTCGGCGGCGTTGATCACCGTGACCGAGGGGAAGCGCCGGAAGCTGTCGCGCATGAACACGGCCACCTGCTCCGGGCGGACGCGCGCCGTGGCGTAATACTGAACGGGCAGTCCGGCGAGGGCTTTTTCCGTGAAGACGAACTCGTCGCTGGCGCCGCGGCGGACGCTCTCAAAGCGGTGAATGGCGGCCACGCGCGCTTCGAAACGCCGGCCCGCGGCGCTCCATTCCAGCAGCGAGCCCGGCTCGATGCCCCAGCGCTTCGCCGTGTTCTCGTCGACGCTCAGCAGGGCTTCCGCGCGCCCGTCCTTCCACCATGCGCCGCGGACAACGCGCAGATCCTCCGGCATCTGCTCCATCCACGTCACCTGGCGGGTGAAGTTGCGCCGCCGGCGCTGCTCTTCGCCCGGCGGAGCGGGCAGTTGGTCGAGCGGCGTGCCGTTCACCTTTTCGAGCCGCGCCGCCACGGTGGGAACCAGTTGCGCGCGCCCTTCGATCTCTTTCCGCGAGGCGAGGAACTCGCGCACCGGCTCCACATCGCGCGTCGTGATGTTGATCAGGAACACGTTGGGCGCGCCCTTCGGCATGGCCACCATCACCTCCTTGAGCAGCGAGTTCTGCACCAGGTACACGGTGAGCGTGAACATCACGCCGACGCCCAGCGACACGAGGATGCTGGCGGCGTGATTGCCGGGGCGGTACAGGTTGGCCATGCCGTGCCGCAGCCACAGCGGGAGCCGGACGGGCGCATGGGCCATCAGCCAGCGGAGCGCGCGCAGCAGCAGCCAGGCGATGCCGCCCAGCAGCGCCAGCGCGGCCGCGAGCCCGCCCGCGAACCATGCGCCCACCTTCACCGAGCCGGCGAGCCAGGCGGCCATGGCGCCCAGCCCGGCCAGGATCAGCGCTCCCGATGCGGCGGACGGCAGCAGCTTGCGCAGCCTCTGCCGCAGCGGCGGCTTCACCTCCGGCATCTCGCGGCGGAAGATGAGCGCGGGCTTCACATCGCGGATGGCGAGCAGCGGCGGCACGGTGAACAGCAGCGCCACCAGCAGGCCGGCGCCGATGCCTTCCAGCGCGAAGGCGCCGCTCCAGGCGATGCTTTCGAACTGAAAATACCGGCGCAGCAGCAGCGGGAAGGCCCATTGCACAGCCGCTCCGACGGCGAGGCCGGCGATTCCTCCGGCGAGGCCCAGCAGCACGGCCTGCAACGTGTAAATGCGCATGATCTGCGCCGAACGCGCGCCGATGCACTTCATGATGGCGATCGTGTCCAGCCGCTGCTGGATGTGCGAGTGGATGGCCATGGCCACGCCCAGCGCGCCGACGATAAGGGCGATCATCGAGACGAGGCTCAGGAACGTGGTGGCGCGGTCCAGCGCCCGGGTGATGAAGGGATGCGTCTCGCGGTAGTCCGTGATGAGGGCTTCGCGGAAGGTCTGGCGCATCGATTCGCGCAGCTCTTCGATGCGCACGCCCTGGGCGGGAAGCTTCCACAGCAGCCGCTGCGAGGCGCGCGAGCCGAACACCAGCAGGCCCGTGCGCTGGAGTCCCTCGCGCGTGATCATGACGCGCGGACCGACGTTGAGCGATCCGGTCATGCGGTCCGGCTCCAGCCGCACCACGCCCCAGACGCGGAATTCGGCGTCGCCGAGGCGCACGCGCGAGCCGGGCTCGAGATTCAGCCGCAGCATCAGGTCGTCGCTGACGGCGATGGTTTCCGCGTTCAGCGTTGTGGACAGCGGCGCTTCGGGCTCGAGCCGGACCTGGCCGTACCAGGGATAAGTGGAGGGATCGACCGCCTTGACGCTGACCAGCACCGGCGGGTCTTCGGGGCCGCCCGCCATCATGGAGACGGTCTCGGTGATGCGCGACAGGCGCGCGCCGCGCTGCTCCCACCGGGCAATGACCTTTTCCTGCTCTTCGGTGGGCTCGGCAAACTGGCGGATGAGCAGGTCAGCCGCCATGAGGGTGCGGGCTTCCTTTTTCAGTGACTCGTGGAAGGCGGCCGAGAAGCCGCGCACACCGGTCAGCGCGCCGACGCCGGCGGCGACGCCGAAGACGACAAAGAGGAACTTGGGGGCGGCGGCGCGGGCTTCGCGCCACGCCATGCGCCAGGCAAGAGTGCGGAAGAATTTCATGCCGCGGCCCGCCGTTCGTCGCTGAGGATCCGCCCGTCGCGCAGCGTGATGATGCGAGTGGCGTGGGCGGCCAGTTCACGGTCATGGGTGACGAGCACGAGCGTGGCGCCTTCGCTGCGGTTCAGCGAAAGGAGCAGTTCCAGCACGTGCTTGCCATTGACCGAGTCGAGGTTGCCGGTGGGCTCGTCGGCCAGCAGCAGCGGCGGCTTGCGGATGAAGGCGCGGGCCAGCGCGACGCGCTGCTGCTCGCCGCCGGACAGTTGCACAGGATAGTGATCGAAGCGCTCTTCGAGCCCGACGGTCTTCAGCAGCTCCCGCGCCCGCTGCTGCGCCGCCGCGAGATCCTCGCCGGCGAGCTCGGCGGGCAGCAGGACGTTCTCTTCGGCCGTCAGCGTGGGAATGAGCTGGTAGCTCTGGAAGACGAAGCCGATCTTGCGGCCGCGGAGCACGGCCAGCGCATCTTCGCCAAGCCGCGAGATCTCCTCGCCCTCGATCTGAATGGATCCAGAAGTGGGCGTGTCGAGCCCGGCGACGAGGCCCAGCAGCGTGGACTTGCCGGAGCCGGAAGCGCCCATGACGGCGACAAATTCGCCCCGGGCGATGTCGAAGCTGATTCCCTTCAGGATCTCCACGCGGTGCGTGCCGGTGTCGATGGTTTTGGTGACCTCGCGGAGGGAAAGAACAGGGGCATTCATTCTGCGTTCAACTCTGTCCTTTATGATGGCAAGAGATGTCCCGCCGCTGTTGGGTTTTTGCGCTCCTGCTGCTGGCAGGCTGCGGCCGTCCCGAGCCTGAGGCGCGGCAGCCCGCTCCGCCAGCTTCTCCGGCGCCGGCAGCGGCCGGGGAAGAGAAGGCCGATGCGCGGCCGGTGATTCTGGCTTTCGGCGACAGCCTGACCGCGGGCTACGGAGTGGAGCCGGGCGAGAGCTACCCCGACCATTTGCAGCGAATGCTCGATGAACACGGCTACTCCTACCGCGTGGTCAACATGGGCATTTCCGGCGATACGACCGACGGCGGTGTCTCCCGGCTCGACGCCGCGCTGCTGCTGAAACCCAGGGTCGTGATTCTCGAGCTGGGGGCCAACGACGGGCTGCGCGGGCTGCCGCTGGAGCGCACGCGCGCGAACCTTGATCTGATGATCAACTCGTTCCAGGGCGAGGGCGCAAAGGTGATCCTGGCCGGCATGACGCTGCCGCGCAATTACGGCGCGCAATACGTGCGCGACTTCGAGCGCATCTTCCGCGAACTGGCCAGGCAGCGGGGCGCTGTGCTGATCCCGTTCTTCCTGGAAGGCGTGGCGATGAACGCCGGGCTGATGCAGCCGGACGCGCTGCACCCGAACGCGGCGGGCTGCCGCAAGGTGGCCGAGCTCGTCTTCCGTCATCTCGAACCGCTGCTCCGGCGTTAGGGGGCGCTTCCCTACAATGGAAGCAGGTCCCCGATGGCAGAAAACCCCCCGTTTGAAGAGCCGCGCCTGGCGCTGAACCGCATCTACACCAAGACCGGAGACTCGGGCGAGACGCTGCTGGCCAGCGGGGAGCGCGTGCCCAAGGACGCCCCGCGCATCGAGTGCTACGGCACCGTGGATGAGCTGAATTCGTTTACCGGCGCGGCGGCGCTGACGGCTTCCGAGCTGGCCGAGCGCGCGCCGGAACTGGCGGAGCTGGCGCGCACGCTCAGGCGCGTGCAGCACGAGCTGTTCAACCTCGGCTCGATCCTGGCCACGACGCCGGAGCACGTCCACCCGCGGCAGGCGCGGATCACGGAGGAAGACGTGGCCGCACTGGAGCGCGACATCGACCGCGCCAATGCCGCATTGCCCCCGCTGCGCAGCTTCGTGCTGCCCGGCGGCTCGCGGCTGTCCGTGGAGCTGCACATCTGCCGCACGGTGTGCCGCCGCGCGGAAAGGCTGCTGGTGACGGCGGCGCGGCAGGAGCGGATCGACGGCGTGAATCTGCGGTATCTGAACCGGCTGAGCGACGCGCTGTTTGTGTGGAGCCGCTGGGCCAACGTGCAGCTTGGGGTGGAGGAAGTGCTCTGGTCGCCAAACGAGAGCGCTTCGGCGCGGCAGCAGGCGGGCGAGTAGCGCTTCAGAACAATTCGCGCAGATCGGAGAACCGCTCGACGACGACCAGGCGGCCAGGCCCCGGCCGGCGGAGCCGGGTCCGCTCGAGCGTCCACGTGCGCGCGTGGGGGACGAAGACGGCGTTGAGCCCCGCTTCGAGCGCGGGGTTGATGTCGGACTTGGGCGAGTTGCCGATCATCCAGGTCCGCGCGGGATCGAGGCCGCGCTCCCGCGCCAGGGCTTCGTAGGAGGCGCGGTCCTTCTCCTTGACGATGGCCGTGTGCTGGAAGTAGCGGCCCAGCCCGGAACGGTCGATCTTCATGCGCTGCTCGTCCGGGTGGCCCTTGGTGAAGAGCGTGAGGTCATGGCGGCGGCTGAGCTCCGCGAGCGTCTCCTCCACTCCCTCGATGAGCACCAGCGGCTGCTCGAGGATGCGCAGGGCGAAGCCTTTGACGGTTTCCAGATCCTGGGGACGGATCTCGCGCTCGGCCAGGCGCGCGTAACACTGCTGGAGATTGCGGCCGAAGTTGAGCGAACCGTAGCCGTGCACGCGGCTGTTGGCCAGCTCGATTTCGTCGAGCACGGCGCGGATCTGCGCGGCGTCAAGGCTGGAGTGATCCAGGAACCGGACGAACTCGTCGAACGCCTGCTCGAAATAGATGTTGTTCTCCCACAGCGTGTCGTCGGCGTCGATGAGCAGGAATTGCGGGCCGTGCATGAGCGGGACGGTCTACTCGGGCTTCGAATAGAGATGGCGGCCGTGGCCGTTGGAGCGGATCACCTTCTCCATGGCGGCGCGGATGTGTTCTTTCTCCAGTTGCCGCCGGAGGTGATCGCGGACAAACTCCAGCCGCTCGCGCTCGCTCTGCATCTCCAGCAGCCGCTGGCGGAAGTGCAGGTCCTGGGAGATGTCGGCCAGGAGAAAGCTGAGCTGGGGGTGGTCGAGATCGGGCGGCTCGGCTTCGGCGTCTTTGGCCTTCACCAGATCCAGCCAGGCGGCGAGAGCCTCCATGACCAGTTCGCGGTCTGGCCGGGCTTCATCCACATCGCCGAAGAACTGCGCTTTGCCGCGCAGAAAGCTGCGCCCGCCGGTGACTTCCTCCAGCGCGAAGCGCCGCCTGCCGACGGTGACGATGTCCATGCGCCCGTCTTCGTACTTCCGCAGCACCTCTTCGATGGAGGCGGTGCAGCCGATGCGCATCAGTCCGCCGCCGCGCGCCTGCACGACGCCGAACTCCTGGCGGCGTTCCAGGCATTCGCCGATCATCTCTTTGTAGCGGTCCTCGAAAATATGGAGGCGCAGCTCGCAATGCGGGAGGAGCACGGTCTCCAGCGGAAACAGAGGCAGCATCTCCTCCGGCATGCTTGTATTATGGCTCATACGGACGGTTGAGCCCGCTCATGCAAGCAAATGGAGAACGGCGCCGGACGGGCCTCGCGGCCGCGGGCCGGCGGCAGGCCCGCAGAAGGGATCGCGTTTCATGATCCTGAAGCTGAAGCGCACGCCGGGGATTTACCTGGTGGGCTTCATGGGTTGCGGCAAGACGACGGTGGGGCGCGCGCTGGCGCGGCGGCTGGGGTGGCGCTTCGCGGATCTCGATGAAGACATCGAGTCGCGGCAGCAGATGACGATCAATGAGATCTTCGACCGGCTGGGCGAGGAGGAGTTCCGCAGGATCGAGCACGAAGCATTGAAGAAGCGCGTGGCCGACATCGCCCACGGAGTGCCGTGGGTGCTGGCGGTGGGCGGCGGCTGTTTCGCGCAGCCGCGCAACGCCGCGCTGATGGCGGACAACGGGATCTCGATCTGGCTGGACGCGCCGCTGGAGATGATCCGCGCGCGGATCGCGCACTCCGGCACGCGGCCGCTGGCGCGCGATCCGGCGAAGTTCGAACAGTTGTATCAGACGCGCCGCGCGGCCTACGAAAAGGCGGACTACCGGATCGAGATCGGGCCGGGCGGCTCGGCCGAAGCGGTGGAGAAGATTCTGCAACTCCCAATCTTCTGAGGCGATCCCATCATGCAAAGCGAAAGACTGTTGCGGCGTCACGCCCTTTCCATCTTCCGGGCCGCCGTCGAGGCGGCCGATCCGCGCCGGACGGTGAAGGCGGCGCTCCAAAAGCAGGACCTGTCGCGCTTCCGCCGCATCTTCGTTGTGGGCGCGGGCAAGGCGTCAGCAGCGATGGCGCAGGCGGCCGAGCAGGCGCTGGGCAAGCGGATCATCGGCGGCTGGATCAACACCAAGGACGGGCACCTGGCGCCGCTCAGGCGCGTCAGCCTGCACGAGGCCAGCCACCCCGTGCCGGACGCGCGCGGCGTGGAGGGGGCGCGGCGCATCGCGGAGATTGCCGCGCAGGCGCAGGAGGGCGATTTGTTGCTGTGCCTGATCAGCGGCGGGGGCTCGGCGCTGCTGCCGCTGCCGCTCGAGCCGGTGACGCTGGAAGAAAAGCAGGAGACGACGAAGCTGCTGCTGGCCTGCGGCGCCACGATTCATGAGATCAACGCCGTGCGAAAGCATCTCTCCGCGATCAAGGGCGGGCGGCTGGCGCGGCTGGCGCAACCGGCGCACGTGCTGGCGCTGCTGCTTTCCGACGTGGTGGGCGATCCGCTGGACGTGATCGGCTCCGGACCGGCGGCGCCGGACACGTCCACGTTCGCCACGGCATGGGCGGTGATCGAGAAATACGGCTTGCAGGAAAAGATCCCGGCGCGGGCGCGGCGCCTGCTCGAAGAAGGGCTGGCCGGACGGATCGAGGAGACGCCCAAGCCCGGCGATCCCTGCTTCCGGCATACGCGCAACGTGATCGTGGGATCCAACCGCCTGGCCGTGGACGCGGCGGCTCGCAGGGCGCGCGAGCTGGGCTACCGTCCGCTGGTGCTGTCGACCACGATCGAGGGCGAGACGCGCGACATCGCGGCCATGCATGCGGCCATCGCCCGCGAGATTGTCACCACGGGGCGGCCGGCGCGCCCGCCGGTGTGCGTGATCAGCGGAGGCGAGACGACGGTGACGCTGCGCGGCCAGGGGCTGGGCGGCAGGAATCAGGAATTCGCGCTGGCGGCGGCGATCGCGCTGGAAGGGCTGCCGGGCGTGCTCGCCTTCAGCGCGGGCACCGATGGCACCGACGGCCCCACGGATGCCGCCGGAGCAATGGCCGACGGAGCAACGCTGGCCCGCGCCGCGCAATTGGGACTGGACGCGCGGCGGGCGCTCGGGGAGAACGACTCGTACCGCTTCTTCCAGCCGCTGGGCGATCTGGTGATGACCGGCCCCACCGGCACCAACGTGATGGACGTGCGGTTGATGCTGGTGCGCGCGCCGCACAGCGGCCGCCGCAGCGGCTCTACTGATTGACCGCTCTGGGCGGCTCCGGCGGCGGCGGCGCCTGGGGCGGGCGGCCGAGGAGCGAAGAAATTTCGGCGGGCGTCAGCTTGCGGATGATGGCGCGGCCGCGGCTCGTTTCCAGGCGGATTTCCGGACCCGCGCCGGTGCTGCCGGTGATGGAGGCTTTGCGTTCGTCCTGCTTCACGTTGAGCCGCGGATCGAAATCGTTCACCGCCTCGCCGCGGCCGGTGGAGGCGTTGAGGGAGAAGCGCGCGGCCGGCGGCAGGGCCAGTTCCACGTCGCCGCTGCCGGTCTTGACTTCGATGCGGCCGAATTCAGTGCGCGGCTGGCGGATCTCGACGTCGCCGCGGTCGATATCGAGCGTGAGGGCGCCGGTAACGTCGGCGAGCTGAACGTCCTTTGTTTCGGCGCGGATGAAGAGCGGACCGAGCACACGGGTCAGACTCAACTGGCTGAGACTGAGGCGCATCTCGCCCGGCACGGCGCCCGCGCGGATCTCCGTGCGGCTGCTTTCAAAGCGGACGGCGCGGGCCACGCGGCGCAGGATGGTCTCGCCGGACCAGGAGCCTTCAATGGAAACGCCTCCGGCGGCGTCCTCGATCTCGATGTCGCGGCCGCGCCCTTTGATCTCGATGTCGCCCTTGACTTTCAGGGCGCGGATGATGTCGCTGCGGCGGAGGCCGATGCGGGCGCGCCCGCCGATGGACTCGAGCCGGACGCCGGCGTTGTCGGAGTCGCAGACCACTTCGCCGTCGATGTCCTTGACTTCCAGATCGCCGTACTTGCCGCGGAAATCGATGCTGGAGCCGCGCGGGACGCTGATCTCCAGGTCGATGCTGACACGCGCGCCATCGGGCGCATCCCGGCCGTGCACGATGCTCACCGTGCCATCCTCGCGCTTCACCGCCACGTCGGCGGAGGCGGCGGCGCGGTCGGCAGCCTCGCGGTCGAGCGCGCGCACGGACTTCCGGGCCGAAACCTTCACCTCGGCGCTCCCGGCGCCGGTGACGCGCGTGTTGCCGCGCACATTTTCGATCACGACCCGGCCTTGCGGAGCGGCGGCCACGGTCTGATCGGACACCGGGTAATCAAAGGCTTCGCCGAAGACCTCGACGCCGCCGATACGGATTTTGCCGGGCAGTTCCTGCGACCATCGCTTCGCGCTCCAGACCGACATGCTGGCGATGGTGATCAGGATGATCAGCGCCCATTCGCCTCCGGTTACTCCGGACCTCGGCAGCGGACGCTGGCGCGAGTAGCTCACCACGAGCTCGACGATCCTCAGGGCGCCCCACGCGATCAGGACGGCGGGCCACCAGTTGACGAACAGCTCCAGCAGCGGCAGATCGGGCCGGATGTTCCGCAACAGGAACACGACGCCGATGAGAATCAGCAGCAGCGGGCCGACCAGCGATCCTCTCCTCATGCCTTCCTCCTCATCCCTGGTAGCGCGCCTCGCCGCCGGCGGCGGGCGCCGCAGCGGTGCGCTCGAGCAGTTTCATCACGCCGAAGACGATCAGCAGCACCGGCCAGGTCTTGGTGACCGGCACGCCGGAGAAGCGGTCTGCCAGCAGCAGCACCCCCAGTGTGATCAGAAGCACCGGACCGCGGAGGGCGCGCATCAGTTCGGCGCTGCGGCTCATTGTCCACCTCCACTCGTCTCGCCGTCTTTGCTCTCCGCGCCGCTGCCCGGACGCGCCCCGCTGACCTGTTCATAGAGCATCCAGGCGCCCGCCAGGATCAGAAGAACAGGCCAATAGCGCATCAGATCGCGGAGGCGGAAGATCTCGAGGTTGTTCAGAAGGAACAGCGCGCCCAGCACGATCAGCACGACGGGCAACACCGGGGCGCGCCTGCCTCCACGCAGGTCGACCAGCGAGGAGAACTCATCGACCGGCTCGCCAAGCATGCGCCGGCGGGCGGTATGGTAGGCCTCGAACGCCATGTAGAACCAGAACACGCTGATCAGAAGGCCGAACAGCGGCTCCAGCCCGCCGGCGGCGTCGCTCGAGGTGATGCTGATCAGCAACCCGAGGATCAGCACATGAACGATGCCTTTGGCGTACTGGCCATTGTAAATGGCGCCGACGCCCGGAATGAGCCCCAGAAGGAAGGCCAAGCCGGGCGAGACGCCGGGATTGACCGGCAGCGGCGGCGCCGGCTGGCCAGGCACATGAGAGGCGCAGTACACCGTCCCCTGAGCCAGACGGACTTCGTCCTCGGCCAGCGCCGCGCCGCAGACGCGGCAATAGGCGGCAACAGGCTTCTGCTGGGTATTTTCTGTCATCGTCTTTTCCCCTTCCCGGGCGGCTCGATCTGCGCGGGCGCGCTCCAGTCGATTGCACTCCCCGCCGGCGCGCGTTCGGCCGCGCCGGGTCTGGCCTGCTTCTGCGGCTGCTCGGCCGGGACGGCAGGCTCTTCCGTCCACTCTTTCAGCGTCTGCTGGATCTCGTACACCAGCCGGAGGCTCTCGTAGTATTTCTTGGCGCGGTCCCAGGTGCGCCAGACCCTGTCTTCGGCGGCCATCCAGACTTTGGCAGGCTCGAGGTCCGTGATCCGCAGTTGCCGCACCGGAACGCCGGCGAACCGCGCCAGCATGGCGAAGCTGAGGATGGTCATGGCCATGCCCATGGCGAAGCGGGGCTGGAGGACGGGTTCCAGCAGCCGCGCCAGCCAGCCGCCACGCTCCCGCACAGGGCGCATGGCTCCCTGCCGGACCTCGAACAACAGGTGATTGACCAGCGCGGGCGGCGGCTCCACCGCGGCCGTTTTCTCAATGAAGGAAACGGCGGAGCGGGCGTCTTCGACCAGCGCGCGGCAGGACGGACAGGAGGCCAGATGCAGTTCCACCGTCGCCCGCTCGGCCGGTGTGAGCGTGCCGTCGACGTAATCGCAGATCAGGGCGTCGAGATCGCTGCACCTCATGGCACGACCCTCATCTGGCGCAACGCGCGCGCCAGTTCGCTGCGGCCCCGGTTGAGCCGCGATTTCACAGTGCCTTCCGGCACGCCGAGCACCTGCGCGATCTCCCGGTATTCGAGTCCCTCGACGTCGCGCAAAATCACCGTCTCGCGCAGGTCGGGCGACAGCTTCGCTAATGCCTTCTGGAGCGCCTCGCTGGCTTCGCGGCCGGCCAGAGCGGCTTCCGTGCGCCCCTCGATGGCCGCTTTTTCCTCGAGCATCGGGAGCTGCTCCTCGATCGACGCCGTGACGCGCTCGTTCTTCGAGCGGCGGTAATGATCAATGAGCAGGTTGCGCGTCAGGCGGGCCAGCCAGACGCCGAAGGAGCCTTCGCCGGAGCGGAAACTGCGGACATTGCGGAAAACCTTGAGAAAGACCTCCTGGGTGAGGTCCTGCGCCTCGCTCTCGCGGCCGGTGAAGCGGTAGCAGATGGAGTAAACGCGCCGGGTGTATGTGCGGACAAGGTCCTCCCAGGCGCTCTCGTCGCCATCGAGGCAGCGCGCCACCAGTGCGCTTTCTGCATCAACGTCGAGCACTGCCGGACTGCTCCCGTTCCAGACTGCCGCCGGCAGCGGCGCCATCACGGCCGCGCCGCCATATGTCCTGCCCCAGACCTGTGTGCCCGCTGCCATTGCCGTGGATCTCTATTCCGGGGCTGGCTGCCCGCCCCGCGCTTGAGGCCGCCCCTTGCGGCTTCCTATCTGTACAACGCGGGTTTATCATGAAAAGTTCAACCTAGGCGAGGGCCATCGGGGCCGGCTCCCATTTTAGTGGAAAATGGGAGCTTCCTCGCCGGGAACGGTCCGACGTGCAGGATACGCCGCCCAACCTCTCCAGCAAGCCGCGCCGCCCCCTGGCCCGCGGCTTCTGGATCTCATCGCTGGTGCTGCTGGCCGCGGTGGGTTTCCTTATCTGGCGGGGCCGCCAGACGGGGTTCGACGCGGCCGAATTCGCCTCTTCTTTCAGGACGGTGCATTGGGGCTGGATGGCCGCGGCCTGGGCCGTGGGTTTGTTGTCTTATGCGGGGCGGACGGTCCGCTGGATGGTGATGCTGCGCCCGCTGGCGCCGGAGGCGCGCTATCGCGACGTGCTGTCAGGCACCATCGTGGGCTTCTCGGCCGTGTACCTGTTCGGACGGGCCGGAGAACTCGTCCGTCCGTGGCTCATCGCCCGCTCCACCGGCGCCTCTTTCCCCTCGCAGATCGCGGCCCTGGTGCTGGAGCGGATCTACGATACGCTGCTGATCCTGGCGTTCTTTGGCTACGCCCTTGCCTCCTCGATCCGGATCCACCCCTCGGCGGGCCCGGAGTTGCGGTGGCTGGTGGCCCAGGGGGGGTGGATCATCGGCATCACCGGTTCGCTGTGCCTGGGCGCGCTTGTTGTGCTCCAGCACTGGGCGCCCAGGTTCGAACACCGCATCATCGACGCGCTCGGGTTTCTGAAGCAGCACCATCAGGAACGCGCCGCCGGGCTGGTGCGGTCCGCCCTGGAGGGGTTGCGGGCGGCCCGCTCGGGCGGCGCCATTGCCCGCCTGCTGTGGTGGAGCGTGGTGGAATGGGCCATCATCTACGCCTGTTTCCACCTGATGTTCCGCGCCTTCCCGGAGACCGCCGGACTCGCGCCCAGCCAGGTGCTGGCCTACATCGGGTTTGTCGCCATCGGCAGCGTGGTTCAGGTGCCGGGGCTGGGAGGCGGCTTCCAGGTGGCATCGATCCTTGTCACCACCGAGTTGTTCCGCATCCCCCTGGAAACCGCCACCAGCCTGGCGCTGCTGAACTGGGTGATCGCCGTGGCGGGCGCCGTCCCCATGGGCGCGGTGCTGGCGGTTCGCGAGGGATTGCGGTGGCGCCAACTGACCCATCTGGAGACCGAGGCGGTGTCATGAACTGTCCATTTTGCGGATTCAAGGAAGACCGCGTCATTGATTCGCGGGAGAGCAAGGAAGGCGACGTCATCCGCCGCAGGCGCGAGTGTCTCCAGTGCGGCCGCCGCTTTACTACATATGAAAGAATTGACGAAGTCCCGTACATGGTGGTGAAGAAAGACGGCCGCAGAGAGAAATTCGACCGCCAAAAGGTACTCAATGGGTTGTTGAAAGCCTGCGAGAAGCGTCCGATTCCGATGTCGACTCTGGCGGAGCTGGTGGACGAGGTGGAGGGGATGCTGGTGGACCGACCGGATCGGGAGATGACTACTTCAGAAATAGGAGAACACCTGACGCGGCGGCTGCTGGCGCTGGACAAGATTGCCTATGTGCGGTTCGCGTCGGTGTATCGGGACTTTCAGGACGTGGAAGCTTTCCTTAGTGAAATCAAGGACTTGATTCGAAAGAAGCGTAGCTGAATCGACACGGGTGGCATCGCCGGGGCAACTTGTCGGGAGGAAGGTGTAACGATCTGCCGTCTGCGGCATCCAACAAATTGGGAGCTTAACAAGATCGCAATTTTGTGGTATCCTGAGTGGGCGCGTCTTCCCATCCGCCGCCGGTATGACCAACCCGAAACCAGAGAGGCAGTTTGTGCCCTCAAGGAAAAGCAGCAGGGCGGAGCTATGCAGACGCAGGACTCAGGATTGAGCCGGTGAAACAGGGCTCGGACGCCGCGGCGCGCGCGCAGGGCTTTTCGCGGCGGACGCAGCGGGCAGTCGCAAGCTCTATCGAGAGCAGTTGGCATTAGGATTGGTGCCGGGCAGTGGCTGCGCGGGCGCAGCCGGCTGTTCGGACCTGGAGGTTTGCAGCCAGTGGATCACTTTGAAGATCAATTCCTGACGGATGCGGCCGAGACGCTCGGTCTGCCGTTCGACGAGGAAACCAATTTCTTTCATCCCGGGGACGTCCAGGAAGACGAATTCGCCGCCGCGCAGCCGGTGGAGGAATCGATTTACACCGACGACCCGGTTCGCGTGTATTTGCGCGAAATGGGCGCGGTCCCGCTGCTGACGCGGGAGGGTGAAGTCACGCTGGCGCGCCGGATGGAGCAGGGCAAGCTCCGGATGCAGAAGGCGGCCAGCCGTTCGCTGCTGGTTCAGCATCAGGTTCTGGAACTGGCCGAACGGGTGCGCGCCGGCGAACTGAATCCGGAGTCGCTGGTCGACCTGGGCGAGGTGGAAGAAGGTACGCCCGCCCATGAGAGGCGGCTGCGGGAACTCAGGGAGCAGTTCGAGAGCTTCGTCGCGCTGTTCCGCAAGCAGGAGCAGCTCCGCGAGAAGATGGCGGCAGGGCCGGCAGCCAACAAGAAAGCGCAGAAGAAGGCGCTGTGGAAGTATTACCGGGCTCGCGTGGAAACCTCGCGCGCCATCCGCAGCCTGCCGTGGCTGCCCTCCCGGTGGCGGCAGTTCTCGACGGCCATAGAAGAGGCCGTGGAGGAGCTGAACCAACTGGATGCCGAGCTCGTGCAACTGGAGTCGAACCGCGCGGCCAACCAGGCGCGCATCCGGGAGATCAAACGGGAAATCAAGCGCCGGGAGATGCAGGCCGGCGCCACGCATGCCGAACTGAAGAAGTCGCTGGCCGACATCCGGCAGGGCGAGCAGGAGGCCGAGCGCGCCAAGAAAGACCTGGTGGAGGCCAACCTCCGCCTGGTGGTTTCCGTGGCCAAGAAGTACGTCAACCGCGGCCTGCACCTGCTGGACCTGATCCAGGAAGGCAACATCGGGCTGATGCGGGCGGCGGACAAATTCGAATACCGCCGCGGCTACAAGTTCTCGACTTACGCCACGTGGTGGATCCGGCAGGCGATCACGCGAGCCATCGCCGACCAGTCGCGCACCATCCGCATCCCGGTGCACATGAACGAGTCGATGAACAAGTTCCTGCGCGCCACGCGCGAGCTGGAGAAGGAACTGGGCCGCACCCCGACCAACGAGGAGATCAGCCGCCGGATGGACATCCCGGTGGAGAAGGTCCAGAAGCTGAAGACGATCTCGCGCGACCCCGTTTCGCTGGAAACGCCCGTGGGCCGCGACGGCGAATCGGCGCTTGGCGACCTGATCGAAGACCGCTGGGTGGGCTCGCCGGTCGACACGGTGATCGACTCCAACATCCGCGAGGAGACGGCGGCGATTCTGAAGACGCTGTCGCCCAAGGAAGAGAAGGTGATCCGGCTGCGGTTCGGCATCGGCTGCGAGCGCGAGCACACGCTCGAGGAGATCGGCCAGCAGTTCGACGTCACCCGCGAGCGGATCCGTCAGATCGAAGCCAAGGCGTTGCGCCAGTTGCGCTCGCCCGAGCGGGCGCGCCACCTGCGCGCGCTGCTGGCGGCGCGCTGACACCAGGCCAGCGACATTCCGGCCCGCCTCCGCCTGACGCGGGGGCGGGCCGTTGTATTCTCAGGCCGCTTCGATCACTTCGCGGTAGAACGCCTCGTATTGCGGGATGATCATCGAGGTGCAGAAGCGCTCTTCGGCGGTCGTGCGGGCGGCCCAGCGCATGCGGTTGTAGAGATCGCGGTCCTGGAGCAGTTCGACGGCGCGCGCCGCCTGCGCGTCCGTGTCGCCCGCTTCTTCCAGAAATCCGTCCCTGCCGTGTGTGATCAGCTCGGGCAGCCCGCCGACCCGGGTGGCCACGGGCACGACGCCGCAGGCCATGGCTTCCAGCGCCGCCAGGCCAAATGATTCCATCTCTGACGGCAGCAACAGGACGTCGCATTGCGGGATGAGCCGCTCGATGTGGTCCTGCTTGCCGAGGAAGCGGACGTGTTCATGCACGCCCAGTTCGAAGGCGAGCCGTTCGGCAGCGCTGCGGTCCGGTCCGTCGCCGGCCATCCATAGTTCGCAATCGACGGATTCGCGGACGCGCGCGAGAATGCGGACGCAATCCGGGGCGCGCTTGACGGGCCTGAAGTTGGAGATGTGCAGCAGCCGCGGACGGCCTTCGTGCGGCTGGCGGGGCACGCGGTACAGGTTGCAGTTGACGAAGTTATGGATGACGCGGATGTCCTTGCGCACGCCGACGGATTCGTAGGTCTGGCGGCGGAGGTATTCGCTGATGGCGGTGACGCCGTCGGATTCTTCGATCGAAAACCGCGTCACCGGCAGGTAGGACTTGTCACTCCCGATCAGCGTGATGTCGGTGCCGTGGAGCGTGGTGACAAACGGCAGCCGCCGCTTTTCGCCCAGCATGGACCGGGCCAGGAAAGCCGCGGTGGCGTGCGGCACAGCGTAGTGCACGTGGAGCAGGTCGAGCTGTTGCCACTCAGCCACTTCGACCATGCGCGACGCCAGCGCGAGATCGTACGGCGGGTACTGGAAAAGCGGATACGTGGCGACTTCGACTTCGTGATAAAAGATGCGCGGCAGCTCCGGATCCAGGCGGATCGGGTTGGCGTAGGTGATGAAATGCACCTGGTACCCGCGGACGGCGAGCTCCATGCCCAGCTCGGTAGCGACAATGCCCGAGCCCCCGTAGGTGGGATAGCAGGTGATGCCGATCCGCAGCGGGCGGGCGGAAGGAGCGCTCATCAGAACTTCTTCCTGGAGAACTCGGCAAAGTGCTTCGCGATGCCGGCCGATTCGGTGTCGCCGGGGTGGATGATGACGCGGTAGATGAAGCGGATGCTTTGGCCGGGCTCCAGGGCGTGGCTGCCGTCCTTTGTTTTGTCGTTGAAAAAGTCATGCAGCCCGAAGGCGTTGGCCGCAAACAGGCCGTAATCGCGGGCGTGCCAGTAGGTGGGGTGGCGGAAGCTCTTCGGGTGGTCGAGAATGGCGACGCCAAGCTTTTCGCCGTCGAGCGTGCCGCTGTAGTCCACCCACGGGGAGGCCTTGCCCCACACCTCCCGCATGCCGGACTTGCCTTCAGCGTTGATCATGCGCCCCGTGCCGCCGCGCTCCCGCATGGCGTCACGCAGGCGGATGGCGAAGAAGCCTTCCTTGGTGTCGCCGAACACGGCTTTCCTGACGGCGGTGAGCGTGGCGTCGAAGTCGAGCACACGGAGAGCCGGATCGGAGTAGAAGGTCATGGTGCGCGTCTCCCGCACCAGGGACTCGCCGGCGTCGTCCACCCAAAGGAAGGCGGCGCGTATGGAGCCCTCCTTCTTGCCGCCCTTCACAGACAGGATCTTTTCGAGCTTGACCTTGCCCTTGCGGCCTTTGCCGCCCGGCTCGTTGGCCCAGAAGTCGACCTGGTTCACGTCGCCGTGGGTGAACCAGAGGCCGCGGTGATGCGGGTGGTCGCGCGTTTCGCCTTCGATCTTTTCCATCGGGAAACCGCGCGTGACCACGATGCCGCCAGCGGTGCGCAGGGGCGCCAGATACGGCTTGGGGGCGTCTTCGCCATAGTGGAAGGTCGCGAAGGGCTTGCCGTCGATGGAGATGTCGATGTGATCAGCAGCCTGCTGGAACTGCACCTGCGCGCAGAGCGGCAGGCAGAGGAGAGCGAGCGCGAATACTGCGGCTTTCATCGCTTCCAGTTAATCACAATGGCGCCGGCGCGATCGCGGCGGAAGCGCCACTGCGGCGGGACAAGCGTGGTGGAGCCGGCGTCGAGAATCAGCGCCGGACCGTCCGCCCACCGCGGGCTGACCGAGCCGCGCGGCAGCACGGGGATCTCGCGCCAGCGGTCTTCGACATACACCTTCCTGCGCTCGATCCCCCGGCCGGCGCCGGCCGACGGCGCGCGCAGCTCCGGCGGGACGGCGGGCGTGACGGCGCGCACGCGCGCCTGCACGATTTCCACGGGCCGGGCGGGATTGGCGTAGCCGTAGCGCTGCCGGTGGGCCTCATGAAAGACGGTCTCGGGATTGCCGGGATTCCAGGCAACTGTCAGTTCGTAGCTCTGGCCGCGGTAGCGCATGTCGGCGGAGCGCTCGATGCGCGCATCGGGCGAGCCGGCCAGCGCGCGTTTTTCGAGCCGGCGGAACACCGCTTCGATGTCAGCCGCCTGAAGAGCGCTGGCCGAGAAGTCGCGGACGCGGTCCGCCATCAGCATGCCAAGCGCGGAGAGAGCGCCGGCGAAACCGGGTACCAGGACGGTGTCGATGCCCAGCGCGGAGGCCAGCTCGCAGGCGTGCAGGCCGCCGCAACCGCCGAACGCGGCGAGGACAAAGCCGCGGGGATCGACGCCGCGCTCGACGCTGACCACGCGAATGGCGCGCGTCATGGCGGCGTTGGCCACGCGCAGGATGCCGGACGCGGCTTCTTCCAGAGACAGGCCAAGCGCGCGGGCGATGGAGGCGATGGCGCGGCGGGAGCGGTCCGGATCGATCGGCACCGTGCCGCCTGCCAGTTGCGTGGCCGAGATGCGGCCCAGCGCCACATGCGCGTCTGTCACCGTGGGCAGCAGGGCGCGGCCGTAACAGGCCGGGCCGGGATCGGCGCCCGCGCTCTCCGGACCTACGCGCAGCAGGCCGCCCGCGTCAACGCGCGCGATGGAGCCTCCGCCCGCCCCCACCGTGTGGATTTCCAGCATCGGCACGCGGATGGGAAAGCCGCCGAGCGCGGCCTCGACCGTCTCCCGGGGCGCGCCGTCGCAGAGGCTGACGTCGGTGGAGGTGCCTCCCATGTCGAAACCGATGATGCGCGTGAAGCCGGAAGCGCGCGCCGCCCCGGCCGCGCCCCGCACGCCGCCGGCCGGGCCGGAGAGGATCGTGCGCACCGCCTGCTGGCCCGCCTCCTTCGCGGTCAACAGCCCGCCGTTGGACTGCATGATCCAGAGCTGCGTGCGGGCGCGGCGCTCGAGCGCCCGCAGGTAGCGGCTCATCAGCGGGCCGACATAAGCGTTCAGCGCGGTGGTGGAAGCCCGCTCGAACTCGCGGAATTCCGGCGAGACCTCGCTGGAAACCGACAGGAAAAACCCGTGGCCGAGGGTCCGGGCGATGCGCTGTTCATGCGCCGCGTTGCGGTAGCTGTGCAGGCAGCAGATGGCGACGCTTTCCGCCCCGGCGCGCTCGAGCCGGCGCTTGAGCTCGATCAGCTCATCGCGCGAAGGCGAAGTCTCCACGGCGCCATCGGGAAGGATCCGCTCGTGGACGCCAAAGCAGAGGCGGCGCGGGATGAGAAGCGGCCTGGGACCGGGTGCGAGGTCATAGAGGCGGGCGCGGTGCTGGCGGCCGATTTCCAGCAGATCCTCGAACCCGGTTGTGGTGACGAACGCCGTGCGCGCGCCCTTGCGCTCCAACAACGCGTTGGTGGCCACCGTGGAGCCGTGGATCACTTCGGCTGCGTCAGACGCGGCGATGCGGCGGAGTCCCGCGAGGATCACATCATGCGGAGCCGCCGGGTTCGAGCGGAGCTTGAACGACTCCAGCGTGCCGTCTTCGCGCAGGATGACGAAGTCAGTGAACGTGCCGCCGGTGTCGACGCCGATGCGCATTCCTGATCGAGCTTACGTCAGCGGAGCCCTTTCGCGCGCAGGTGATCGATCAACCCTCCGGGATCGTCGGTGATGATGGCGTCCACCTGGGCGGCGATCAGCTTGTCCCACAGCTCCGGCGTGTTGGCGGTCCAGGGGACGACCTGAATGCCCGCGTCATGCGCCTGCTTCACCCGCTCCGGCGTGACGAGCGAATAGTGCGGGCTGACGATGGGCGTGTTGCCGGCTTCGCGGGAGAGCTCCGTAAAGTCGCGCGGCAGTCCGGCGTAGAGCGCGGCGCAGCGGAGTTCGGGCGCCGCCGCGCGGAGGGCGCGCATCAGGGCGAAATCGAACGACTGCACGATGACACGCTGCTCGAGCTTGTGCTTCCGGATGGCGGCGGCAACGAGCTTCACGTACTCTTCAGGCGGCGGCTGGAGCTCCGGCTTCGCCGGCTGGCTCTTCATTTCGATGTTGAACCAGAACGAGCCGCGCGGGGCGAGGGCGAGAACTTCGTCCAGCGTGGGGATGCGCGCGCCAGGGCGCGGCTCCTGCCGCGGAAAGTCCGGGTTCTTTTTCGCGCCGCAGTCCCACTGCTTCACCTGTTCGAGCGTGAGCCTGCGGATCGTGCGTTCGCCGTCGGGACCGGTGCAGTTGGTGGTGTTGATCAGCGGATCGTGATGGACAACGAGGACGTTGTCGGCGGTGACCCAGAGGTCCAGCTCGAGCACGTCGGCGCCTTCGCGGATGGCGTATTCAAAGGCGGGCAGCGTGTTTTCCGGCAGCACGGCGCGGGCGCCGCGGTGACCGTGGACGAGGATGCGCGGAGCGGCGGAGATCATGAGAGTGCAAACAACGATGGGAAGCGTCCTTGCGAGGGACATGCCCACAAGATAGCATCAAAGCGTTTCGGCTTCGTTTCACGGGAGCATCACGAACATGGCGGAAAACCGGCGGCAGTTTGCGCGCACGGCGCTGGCGGCGACGGCGCTCGGCTACACGCGCATCCTCGGCGCGAACGAACGCATCGGAGTCGGCTACATCGGGCTGGGCAACCGCGGCGATCAGGTGCATGAGGCGTTTCTCGAGCACGGCGATCAGTTCACCGCCGCCGTGTGCGACCTGAAGGAAGAGTACATGGATCTGGCGGTGAAGAAGTCCCGCGCCACGCCCCGCAAGTACAAAGACTACCGTCGGCTGCTTGAAGACAAGGAAGTGGACGCCGTGGTGATCGCGACGCCGGACCACTGGCACGCGCTGATGTTCATCGATGCGTGCCGCGCGGGCAAGGACGTGTATGTCGAAAAGCCGCTGTCGCTCACCGTGCGCGAAGGCCGCCGCATGGTGGAGGTGGCGGCCGAGACGAAACGGGTGACGCAGGTGGGCATCCACCGGCGCAGCGTGGAATCGCTGCGCGAAGCGGCGGAATTCGTGCGCCAGGGCGGCATCGGCCAGGTGACCGTGGCCAAGGGCTACCACGTGCAGAACGAGTGGCCCACGGGCATCGGCGCGCCGCCCGACGGCCCTCCGCCCAGCGAGGAGGAATGGGAAGCGTGGCTTGGCCCCGCGCCGAAGCGCCCGTACAACCGCAACCGGATGTATTACAACTTCCGCTGGTTCTACGATTACTCGGGCGGGCAGATCACGAATTTCGGCGTGCACTACATGGACATGATCCGGATGTGCCTGGGCAGGGAGGCCCCGCTGGCGGTGACGGCGATGGGCGGCAAGTATGCGGTGCGCGACAACCGCGAAATCCCCGACACCTGCGAAGTGCTGTGGGACATGGGCGGGACGCTGGTCGTGTTCACGCAGTACAACGCCAACGGCGCGCCGGGAAACGCGCGCGGTACGGAGCTGGAGCTGCGCGGCACCAAGGGCACGATGTACCTGCAAAGCGGGCGCTGGGAGGTGGCGCCGGAAAAGATCACAGAACTGGAGTTCGGGCAGCGCACGCCGGTGGACCGCTCCATCGAGCGCGCGTGGGGGCCGTCGCGCAAGCCGGCCATGGAGCCGCGCAGCGGCGGCAGCGGCTCGGCCGAGACCTATCCGCATACAAGGAATTTCCTCGATTGCATCAAGTCCCGCCAGAAGTGCCACTGCGACGTGCTGGAAGGGCACCTCTCCACGGCCGCCTGCATCCTCGGCCACATCGCGCTGCGGACGAAGAGCTATCTGGAGTGGGACGCGCGCGCGGAGCGCTTCACCAATAACGAAGCTGCCAACCGCTACCTGCACTACGAGTACCGCAAGCCGTACAGGCTGGGGTGACGCCATGGACCGCCGTGTTTTTCTGAAAACTGTGGCCGCCTCGCCGGCGCTGGGACAGGCGCCCCGCGCGAAGCCGGTCCTCTGCATCTTCTCCAAGCACATGGCGCGGTTCGAATGGGACGAGCTCGGAGAGCAGGCGAAGCGGCTCGGCTTTGCGGGCGTGGACCTGACAGTGCGGCCCAAAGGGCATGTCCTGCCGGAGCGCGTGACGGAGGATCTGCCGCGCGCGGTGGAGGCGATCCGCAGGCACGGCCTGCAAGTGCCGATGATCACCACGGATCTGAAAGACGCTTCCGACCCGGCGGCGAGGCCGACCTTCGCGGCGATGCGCAAGGTGGGCATCCGGCTGTACAAGCCCGGATACTGGCGCTATGAGCGGGGCGTGCCGGCGGAGCAGACCTTGCGCGAGTGCCGCCGGAAGCTGGAAGGGCTGCTCGACTTGGGCCGCGAATACGGCGTGACGGCGGGTCTGCACAATCACTCGGGCGCCTATGTGGGCTGCGCCGTGTGGGACTACCGCGAGCTGCTCGCCGGAGTGAAGCCGGAAGAGGCGGGTTTCTATTTCGACCCCGGCCATGCGGTGATCGAAGGCGGCTTGCACAACTGGCGCGTGTCGCTCGATGTCGTGCTGCCGCGGATGAAGATGGCGGCGATCAAGGACTTCATCTGGGAGAACCGCGGCGGGCGATGGCAGGTGGCGTGGAAGCCGCTCGGCGAGGGCATGGTTGGGTGGCAGGAGGTGTTCCGCGCCTTCGCGCAGGCGGGCTTCGCCGGACCGCTGTCTTTGCATACGGAGTACCCCGGTGGAGACGAGCTGCCGTCGATCGCGAAGGACCTGGAGTTCCTGCGGCGGCAGGTGGAAGTTGCTTACGGCGCGTGAGTGGAAGAGCTTCCGGTCCGGATCTGCGGTAGGCAGGCGCGCCAGTTGTTAAGATAGACGCTTCACCATGAGTCTGCGATCCTACACCATCACCCAGGGGCGCGACCGCGCGCCCGCCCGTTCCCAACTGAAGGGCATGGGCTTCACCGACGAGGATTTGAAAAAGCCGATCATCGGCATCGCCAACACGTGGATCGGCACGATGCCCTGCAACTTCCTGCTGCGCGATCTGGCGGTGGACGTGGCGCGCGGCATCCGCGAAGCGGGCGGCACGCCGATGGAGTTCAACACCATCGCCATCAGCGACGGCATCACCATGGGCACGCAGGGGATGAAGACGTCGCTGATCTCGCGCGAGATCGTCGCCGATTCGATCGAGCTGGTGACGCGCGGCCATATGTTCGACGGGCTGGTGTGCCTGGTGGCGTGCGACAAGACGATCCCCGGGGCGGCGATGGCGCTGCTGCGGCTGAACATTCCGGGGCTGGTGCTGTACGGCGGCTCGATTCTGCCGGGCAAGTACAAGGGCAAGGACATCACCATCCAGGAGGTGTTTGAAGCCGTCGGGGCGTGCGCGTCGGGCAGGATCACCGAGCAGGAGCTCGTTGAGATCGAGAACGCGGCGTCGCCGGGCTACGGCGCCTGCGGCGGGCAGTTCACGGCGAACACGATGGCCACGGTGATGGAGATGATCGGGCTGTCGCCGATGAACACGGCGATGGTGCCGCAGATGGACCCGCGCAAGCATGACGTGGCGGCTTACTGCGGCCAGGTGATCCTCGACGCCGTGAAGCAGAACCGGCTGCCGCGGCAGATCTGCACCCGGCAGGCGTTCGAGAACGCCATCGCCTCGGTGGCGGCGTCCGGCGGCTCCACCAACGCGGTGCTGCACCTGCTGGCGCTGGCGCGCGAGGCGGGCGTCGATCTCGACATCACAGACTTCAACACGATCAGCGAGCGCACCCCGCTGCTGATGAGCCTGAAGCCGGCGGGCATTCACGTGGCAGCGGACGTCGACAAGGCGGGCGGCATCGGCGTGCTGGCCAAGCGCCTGGTGGAGGGCGGCTATGTGCACGGCAGTGCGCTGACGGTGACCGGCAAAACGCTGGCCGAAGAGGCGGCGGAAGCGCGGGAGACGCCGGGGCAGGAAGTGGTGCGGCCGCTGTCGAACCCGGTGAAGAAGACCGGCGGGCTGGTGATCCTGAAAGGGTCGCTTGCGCCCGACGGCGGGGTGATCAAGGTGACCGGGCTGGAACGGACGATGCACCGCGGGCCGGCGCGCGTCTTCAACTGCGAAGAAGACGCGATGGCGGCGGTGACGCAGGGCCGGATCCAGGCGGGCGACGTGCTGGTGATCCGTTATGAAGGGCCCAAGGGCGGCCCTGGGATGCGCGAGATGCTGGGCGTGACCAGCGCCATCGTGGGCGCAGGGCTCGGCGAGAGCGTGGCGCTGATCACCGACGGGCGCTTCTCCGGCGCGACGCGCGGCTACATGGTGGGCCATGTGGCGCCGGAAGCCGCCGATGGCGGCCCCATCGCGCTCGTCGAAGACGGCGATACGATCACCATCGACATCGCGCAGAAGACGCTCTCTCTCGATGTGGATCCGGCGGTGCTGGCTGAGCGCCGGGCGAGGTGGCAGGCGCCGCCACCACCGTTCACCACCGGCGTGATGGCGAAATACATCAGGCTGGTGCGCTCGGCGGCTGAAGGCGCCATCACGTCGCAGGTGTTCTGATCCGGGGTCCGGCTGGAAAAACGGCGGGCCTGGCTGCGCCCATGGGGGCAGGCCCGCCGAAACATTTCACAGAGAGCTTGTTTACCCGCGCCGCCGGACGTGCAGCAGGGCCGCTCCAGCCGCCGTCAGCAGCCACGTCCCGGGCTCCGGAATCTCCGGAGCAGGCGCCCCTTCAAAATTGAACGTCGAGGACTGCCCTCCAATCGTCCACGAGATGGCGTCCACCGCCCCCGAGAACACGCCGTTCCAGCCGCTGCCGACGCCGGCGCTGAAGCCGAGTATCACAGCGTTGGGGAAGTACGCCTGCCACTCGGCCAGCGTGGCGTCGTAGGCGTAGGGCGTCGCGTTGATGTTGGCGGCGAATCCGATCCCCAAACCAAAATTCCATAGATATGTCGAGGCGTTGATGGTATCGGCAATCCAGGCGTCCGTGGGAACCGTGCCGCCATTGTAGACGCGCTCGAACACGAGTCCGCCCCGGTCGCCCACCGTGGCGAGATTGCCGTCGGCATCCAGCAGCACGCGCAGCACCGGATGGAGATGCGCACCAACCGTGCTGGAGCTGTTCCTGTACCACTGATAGGAAAAGCTTTGAAAGTCCGCGAAGACTCCCAATGAGGCGCCAGCCAGGTAATTGCCCCCGATGTTCACGGCGCCGGGCAGGTATTCGATGTCCGCCTTGCCGGCGCCGGAAGGGCTCTGGAAGTACACGGAGCCGTTGCCGGCGTACGGCAGCGATGAACTGATGCCGACAACGCCGCTGTGGCGGACGTTGTTGTAATACCAGCCGGTGGAGCCGATGGCTTGTCCCTGGCTGAAGTTCAAGGGGTTGGTGAAACTGTCATCGAGCGGACTGTTGTTTGAGTAGATGACAGCCGCGGATAAGGAGAGGGCAGTCAGGTGGCATGCGAGGACGGCAAGCCTGGCTGAAAATTGGAACATTGTCACCTCCCAGGTTGTTTTTTGCCTGACCGCCCCTTTTTTCGGACACACAGGAGGGTCTGATCAGGAGAAACGTAAATCCAGACACCTGTATAAACGAAAAGGACTTCCCCAAACAAGAGGGAGAGTCAGGAAATTCCCGCAATGAGATGACGGAACAGCACTAGCAGGAAAACCTTATCGGCTGCCGACTCTCCGGGGGCACCGAGCCGGCAGGCGGACGCTCAAGCCGCGAGCCATTCCGGCCAGTGAGGGGAAGCATCCGCGCCTGCATCCTTGGAGCGTGCCCGCTGGAGCGCACGGCCGCCGGAAGGCGGGAATCTGCTTCCAGCCGGGAAACGCCGCCTCCATGCTCCAGGCTTGCCGGGGGGTGGCGGGCCGCATCGTGCCCGGCCATCCCCTGAAACAGCTTGATTGCGGCGGCTAGAACGTAATGCGAAGCGCGAGCTGGACGACGCGCCAGCTCTCGCCGTTCTGGTTCGTGGTGGCGGAACTGGCCGTGGACAGCGTCACGCAGCAGGTCTGGCCGAACACCGTCGACGTGATGGCGGGCGAGCCGACGCTGGCGTCGCGCGGGTTGCGGAAGTTCGGGTGATTCAGCGCATTGAACATCTCGGCGCGGAACGTCACCTTGATGCGCTCGGTGGCGGCGAACAGCTTCGACACGGAGGCGTCGAAGTTGTGGAAGCTCGGTCCCTGGAAGATATTGCGGCCAAGCCCGAGTTCGCCGGGTTCCGGGAAGGTGAAGGCGCTCGCGTCGGCAAACAGCACCGGGCCGATGACGCCGGCCTTTTCCTGAAGCTGCGCCTTCGGCAGCGCAGCGCCGGCAGCCAGGGCGGCGCGGGACTGCGCCGAAGCGTTGTGCGTCAGAGCGCCGGACCTCACGGTGAAGGGCTCGCCGGACTGGTAGGTGTACAGGCCGGAGATGCTCCATCCACCGGCGAGAAGCTCCACGGCGCGCCCGGCGTTGCCGAGCCAGTTCTTGCCGCGGCCCAATGGCAGCTCGTAGACGCCCGCAATGTTGAGCACATGGCGCTGGTCGTAATCCGAGCGCGCCCGCTCATTGCGGTAGTTGCGCGCATCGGCAGGCGTGCGCGAGGCGGTAGTCGTCAAACCGCCGCCCACAGTGGCGGAAACGGGGTCGAGCGAGAGATTGTCGATGGACTTGCCGACCGTGTAGGCCGCGTTCAGCAGCAGGCCCGCGCGGTCGAAGCGGCGGCGGGCGGCGAACTGGCCGGCATGGTAGTTGGAGTCGCCGCCATTGTCGACATACATGATCTGGGCGAACTGCTGGTTGGGACGGAGCCGCGCATTGAGCGTGCTTTGCTCGATGCGGTTCCCAAAGCTGCCGGCGGCGTTCTGGGCCAGTTCCGACTGCGTCTGCGAGCTGTTGGCGAAAGCCGCCGAGATGAGCCCTTGCTGGACAATGGCCACCGTTTGGGCGCCCGGGCAGGGCGCGCCGCTGGTCAGCGTGCCGTCGGGGCGGCAGCCGCCGCCGAGGCGCACGTTGTGCCGCATCGCCAGGAACGACGGCAGGATCGGCGTGACGTCAATCTGGTTGGCGTCCCAGGCGCGGTAGAGGCGCGTGCCGCGGCGTCCGACGTAGGCGGCGCTGACGACGATGCCGCCCGGCATCTCACGCTGCACGTCGAGATTCCACATATGCACGGTGGGCATCTGAAGGTTCTGGTCGAAGACACGCACGGGCGGCGCGTTCGAGGAGACCTGCGCCGGCGGGGAGAGGAACGACGAAGGTTTGACGTTAGGCGGCGGCAGTTCGCGCGGGAATCCGTCGGCCAGGCGCACGTTCGGCACGGAGGCGCAGCCCGGCGTGGTGACGAGGGCGCCGCCGGAGCCGGAAAACTGCGAGCTGCAACGGAACGTCTGTCCGGGCACGGAGGTCGCCACGGAAGTCACGATGAAGGAGCCGATGGGATCGAAGGCCATGCTGTATCCGGTGCGGAACACGGTGCCGCGCAGGCGGTCGGGCGCCCAGGCGAAGCTGATGCGCGGCGCCATCGCGCCGAGGTTCCTGTTTTGATACCAGCGCTTTGCCGGGACGAAGGTCACCGGGCCGTCGCGGCCGTCGATCATGCGGTCCGGCACATAGACGCGCCCTCCGGCTTCCGTAGGCGGGAGGTTGATCTCCCATCTCACGCCGTAGTTCATGGTGAGGTTCGGGCGCAGCTTCCACTCGTCCTGCGCGTAGAAGTTGTACTGCTTGAGGCGCTGCCCCTGCACCCACAGCGTGACGCTTTTCTCGCCCGTCTGGAAGGGCAGGAAGGCGTCGCTCTTCAGGTCGCCGAGGAAGACCTGCGTGAGACCGGCGGGGATGCCAAGCAGATCGTTGACCATGCCCTGAAGGCGGTTCAGGTCCACGGCGGCGATGCCCGGGCGGGTGGCGCTGGCGACGGCAGGGAATGTGAACCCGGCAGGGGGACGAGTCACGCGCGACAGCGAAATGGCAGGAACAAGGCTGGTGCCGCCCACGTCGCCGCGCTGATCGTTATGCCGGTAGAAGCGCATGTTGGCGCCGAAGCGGTAGACGTGGCGGCCGCTGATCACGCTCAGGTTTTCGACAATCTGCGGTGTGGTCACCGCGCGGTACGTGCGCGGGTTGGCCGTGTAGTCCACCGTCGAGTTGTTAAAGGTGAAGCGCGGCTGGTTGGGGAAGTCCGGGTGGGCCTCGCCCTGCGTGAACAGAAACTCAAACCGCGCCAGTCCGAGCGTCAGCTCGTTGACCACCCGAGGGGAGAGCACGCTGCGCAAGCCAATGGCCACGTTCTTTGCCGGGCGGAACACCTCGCCCCGCGGGGGGAAGCCGGGCAGCACCACGGGACGGCTGTTCAGCGGATCTCCGCCGAGCGTCTCCTGCCGCGCACCCAGGTAGCGGGCGAACAGCGAGTGCTTCGAAGAAAGCTGATGGTCGACGCGGAACATATAGTGCGGTCCGCGGATCCGGAATGGCGTGTTCCAGACGTAGGCGCCCGTGTTCAGACCGTCGCCGGCGGAGTAGGCGTTCGGCGCCGGATAGCGGCCGAGCACGCTTTTCACCAGCGCGTCCATGCCGCGTCCGAGCGGATCGGCGGCGAAGACGTTGAACGAGGCGATGCAGTTGGTGTCGCCGGCGCCCTGGCAGTCGCGCACGCCCTGGCTGTACTTCCCCGTCACCGGATCCACCAGCAGCGGAGTGTTCTGCCGGATCTGCTGCCCGTTGATCACCAGAGGATTGGCCGGATCCGCCACCCAGTACCGGAACACGCCGTTCAGAGCGGGCGGCGCGTACAGGTTGACCGA
>CAKZUE010000088.1 GCA_937920635.1 uncultured Bryobacteraceae bacterium | reverse complement strand
GTATTTTCCCGCCGGCGGGCGGGTGGAGTTGCAAACTCCGCCGGGGCGGTTCACGATCCGCTGGATCGACGCGGACGCGGGACGGTCCGGCCCCGGGGCGATGGCCGAAGGCCACGGATGGCTGGAATTGTCCGCGCCGTCGCGGGGGAACTGGATCGCCGTCGTGCAACGGCACTGAGCTTGCCCATGCTCAGTGATAGAACTCTTCGCGCGCCTTGTCGCTTTCAAACTCAATTTCTTTGCCGGACTTGAGTGAGAGCATTTTCATCACGCTGCGGTTGATTTCTTTGCCGAATTCCACCACCAGGCCTTGCGGTTTCCCCTCGGCATCATTGTATCCGATGGTCGCAAAGTGGCGGCGCTTTTTTGACAGCAGCATGGGCAGAGCGGCGACGCCGAGCGTGGTCACGCCCCAGCCGATGGTGGCGCCGATGCGGCGGCCGACCTTCTGGCCGTACTCAAGGCTGGTAATGCTCGAATAGGGCAGCATGTATTGCTTTCCCTCGAAGACGAATACGGCGGCGGCGTCATCCAGGCGGACCTTGCCTTCCGTACCTTCGCGGACGTCCGTCCAGACGCCCCCCAGATAGCGCACTTCTTTCTTGCCGACGCCGGCACGGGCGGCGGCGGGAGCGAGCATCAGCATCGGGAGAAAGGCTCTGCGGGTTGTCATCGGGTGGATCACGACCTCCTTCACCCGCAGTGTGCAGGAGGCGGTGGCTCACCATGTGATCCTGCGGGGGGATTATTCGTCCGGCAGGTCCGGCCCTGAGGCGCCGCGCATGGAGCGCCAGTCGAGCTCGCGCAGGAAGCGCTCGTTTTCGCGCCAGTTTTCGCTGACCTTGACGAACAGCTCCAGGTAGACCTTGCGGCCGAACACGGCCTCCAGCTCGAGGCGCGCCGCTGTGCCGGCTTCTTTCAGCCGCGCGCCCTGCGAGCCAAGCACGATGGCCTTCTGCCCCGGGCGCTCCACATGGATGGTGGCGAGAATCCGCAGCAGCCGCGGCTCCTCTTTCCACTCGTCGATCATCACGGCCACCGCGTGCGGCACTTCCTGGCGCGTTAAGTGAAGCACTTTTTCGCGGATGATCTCGGCGGCGAGGAAGCGCTCCGGCTGGTCGGTGAGATGGTCCGGCGGGAACCAGGCAGGGCCTTCGGGGAGGCGCGACACGATGGAGGAGCGGAGATCGTCCATCCCGTCGCCGGCAAGAGCGGAGACCGGCAGGTACTCTTCGAACTCATGCCAGCGGCTGTACTGGTCGATCAGCGGCAGCAGGAGCGACTTCGGTTTCAGCGCGTCTATTTTGTTGAACACGGCGAGGGCGGGCGTCTTGGTCTTGCGGATCAGTTCGACGCTGCGCTCGTCGGCGGGCGAGAGCGGGCGCGTGCTGTCGATGACCAGCAGGAGCAGATCGCGCTCTTTGAGCGCCTCGAGCACCGAGTCCATCATCCAGCGGTTGAAGCGCGTTTCGGCCTCGTGGATGCCTGGCGTGTCAAGGAAGACCACCTGCGAGGAATCGGTGGTCCAGACGCCCTGCACCAACGTGCGCGTGGTCTGCGGCTTGTCGCTGACGATGGCGAGCTTGGCGCCGATGAGGGCATTGAGCAGCGTGGATTTGCCCGCGTTCGGGCGGCCGAGAATCGAGACAAATCCGGAGACGAACTTCCGGTGCTTGCCCCGGACGGCGGAGTCATTTTTCGTCTTCACGGTCGGGATTCTCCTGGCGGGCAGGGGCGCCGGCGCTGACGCGCACGCGGTCCACGCGGTAATCGTCGGCAGAAAGCACCTCGATGCGCAGCCCCTCTCTTTCGACCACCTCGCCGGGGCGCGGCACCGAGCCATGCCACTCGGAGGCAAGCCCGCCGATCGTGGTGGCTTCCACGTCTTCTCCGGGGCGGAAGCCGAAGTAGTCGTTCAGGTGGTCGATGTCAAAGGCGCCGGAAACGGTGATGGAGCCATCCGCGTTGCGTTCGATATCGTGCTGCGGCTCGTGCTCGTCGCGGATTTCGCCGAATACCTCCTCGACCAGGTCCTCCATCGTGGCCAGCCCCGCCACGCGCCCGTACTCGTCGACGACAAAGACGATGTGGATGCCGCGCTCCTGCATCTCGCGCAGCAGCAGCGGGACCGGCTTGGTCTCCGGCACGGCTTCAATAGGCCGCATCAGGTCGCGGATGGTCTTGCTGTGGCGGTGCTCGTCGTCCAGCTCGAACAGGTCGCGCACGTGCACGAAACCGATGATGTGGTCGATGTCGCCTTCATAGATCGGGATGCGCGAAAACTGCTGCTCCTTGGCCAGCCGGCGCAGGTCCTCGAGCGAGCCGTTCACTTCCATCGCGACGATGGAGCGGCGCGGCGTCATCACCTCGCGGACGCGCTTGTCGCCGAAGGCGACGACGTTCTGGATGAGCCGCGAATCCTCGCGTTCGAGAATCCCTTCCTCCTCGCCGGCGGTGATCAGCGCCTCGATCTCCTCGGCGCTGGAGGCGGGCGCCTCCTCTTCGCCGGGTTCACTGAGTTCGAAGAGCTTCTCGAAGAAGCCCAGCGTCAGTGTGACGGGGCGGAAGAGCAATTCCAGCAGGCGCAGCAGAGGAACCAGCGGAGAGATCCACCGGCCGGAGGAACGCCGGTAGAGCATCTGCGGCAACACATAGGAAGCGATGATCATCACGAGCCAGGCGGCGGCCACGGGCTCGAGCCGCGCGAGCCAGCCCGCGCCGCCGGAAGCCAGCACCAGCGCGCCGCCGCACAACACGAGCAGCGTGTGCTTGATCAGGGAAAAAACGAACGCCCCCTGTTCTGTTTCATACCCGAGCTCGTCCTGCAGCCGCTCCTTGAACCAGACGAGGGCGGGAGTCTCGCGCGTGCGCAGGCGGAGCGATTCGAGATAGAGAAGCTGCACGAAGCCGACCACGGTCAGCAGAAGCAGAAACAGCAGGGCCAGCAGGAAGATCATGACCGGCACCCGGCGCGCCCGGTGAGCGAGTGCGGCAGCCCGAGGCGCGCGCGCCAGCGCTCTTCCGCCCGGCGCATCCTGCCGCGGTCGGTCTCGTGGTCGTAACCGAGCAGGTGCAGCACGCCATGCAGCAGCAGCACGCGCAACTCGACGTCGGCGGAGTGGCCGAGCGCCTCCGCCTGCCGGCGGGCGTAAGGGAAAGCGATGGCGATGTCGCCGAGCGAGCCGATGCCGGAACCCGAGGGGAAGCTGAGCACGTCCGTCGGACGATCCTCGCCCAGGAACCGCCGGTTCAGCTCGCGCACCTCGCGGTCCGACGTGATGCGGCAGCAGAAGGGGCGGCCTTCCGCCACCTCCTCGCGCAGGCGGGAAGCGAACCGGCGTAGCGCGGGGCGGTCCACGCCGGGCGTGGCGGCGGCAAAAACAAGCAGCGGATCTTCGTTCATCCCTATGGAACGGCGGCGTCCTGCTGGAGCTCGGCGGGCGGCTGATCCAGCTTGAGCGACATCTGGCGGCCCGGCCCCATCAGTTCATTGTATTGCTCGTAGGCGCGCACGATGCGCTGCACCAGCGCATTGCGGACCACGTCGCGCTGATCGAAATAGATCACCTGAATGCCCTCGACGCCCTTCAGGATGTCGACCGCCTCGCTGAGACCGCAGCGCTTGCCGGGCGGCAGGTCGATCTGGGTCAGATCCCCGGTGACCACGGTCTTCGAGTTGAAGCCCTGGCGCGTGAGGAACATTTTCATTTGCTCGGCGGTGGAATTCTGCGCCTCGTCCAGGATGATGAAGCTGTCGTTGAGCGTGCGGCCGCGCATGAAGGCCAGCGGCGCAATCTCGATCACGTTGCGTTCGAGATACCGCTCCACGCGTTCCGTTTCCAGCATGTCGAACAGCGCGTCGTACAGCGGGCGCAGGTAGGGGTCCACTTTCTCCTGCAACGTGCCGGGAAGAAAGCCGAGCCGCTCGCCCGCCTCCACCGCGGGGCGGGTCAGAATGATGCGCGTGACCTGCTTGTTCAGCAGCGCGGAAACGGCCATGGCGACGGCCAGATAGGTTTTGCCCGTGCCTGCCGGTCCGATCCCGAAGACAAGGTCGTAGCGCTCGATGGCGTCGAGATAGGCGCGCTGGTTCGGAGTCTTCGGCGCCAGCGACTTCTTGCCGAAGTTGCGCGCCCGTCCGCTTTCAAACAGCGACCGGAGCGTGACCGAGTCGTCAGCCGTCAGCACGCGCAGAAAACTGTTCACGTCGCCCGCGGAGATTTTGTGGCCGGATTCGGTGAGGGAGATGAAATCGCGGACGATGCTTTCCGAGCGCGAAACCGCATCCGGCTCGCCTTCAATCTCAAAGGCGTCGGGCGTAAGCCGGGTAGCTACCCCGAACCCGGACTCCAGCAGACGCAGGTTTTCGTCGCGGGTTCCGAAGAAGCTCTCCAGTCCACGAATGAGGGGCAGGCGTACCTTCATGCGCCGAAGGCGGCGCCGTCATCCAGTGCCTGGGCCGTCATCTACTTTCACTATATCAGGGATGGCGGCGCCGGGCGCCAGCGAAACTCAAGTGGTCAACGTGGCCAACCCCATCACGCCGAGGTGCTTCTGCATGCGCTCCCGCAGTTCCAGACGCGCGCGCAGCAGCCGGCTCTTGGCGGCGGCGACCGAAATGCCGAGCTTCTCCGAAATCTCTTCCATCGGCCTCTCTTCGACATCGCGCAGAATGATGACTTCGCGCAGCAGAGGAGGGATGCGGCGGATTTCAGTCTGGAGAACGGCGCCCAGTTCCGTCTGCCCGAGCGCCTGCTCGGGGGTGAGGTTGTGGTCAGGAAGATCCAGCCGCATATTGTCTTCGGCCGACACCGGCTCGTCGATGGACACCATGCGGGCCCGCTTGTCTTTGCGCAGCCGCATCAGACACTGATTGACGACGATGCGCGACAGCCACGTCGAGAATTTGGCGTCCTGCTGGAACTGGCCAATGTGCTCGAAGGCCTTCCAGAGCGCGTTCTGCACCTCATCTTCCGCATCTTCAGCGTTCTTCAGAATGGACAGAGCGAGGCGCCGGCAGATGGTTTGATGGCGCTCGATCAACTCGGCGAAAGCCTCGTTGTCGCCGCTTTGCGCGAGGACAACGAGCTGGGAGTCCTCGAGGCGGCTATAGGCGGTGAGAGACTTTGGCATGAGTCTTCCTTTCTAGCGATCTCTTCTAGCGTACGGCATTGCTGAACCATTCTCAAGTCCTATTGAAATTTGGCTTCAGCAGAGGTAAAAATATCAAAAGGAGTTTTAGTAAAGATGAAAGAAGATCAGGTCAAGCCCTTCGAGACCGGCCCGGAGACCATCCAGCGGGTGCTGGGCTCGTATCAGTTGGGTGACAAGCTGCGGCGATTGCGGCTGAGGAAGAAGATTGGGTTGGTGGATCTGGGCAAGCACACGGGGCTGTCGCCGTCGATGCTGTCGCAGTTGGAGAACGGCAAGCTGGTTCCGACGCTGCCGACGCTGGCGCGCATCGCGATGGTCTTCGACGTGGGGCTGGAGTACTTCTTTGCCGATCGAAAGAAACGCGGACTATTTTCGGTCGTCCGGAAAGGCGAACGGATGCGCTTCCCCGACCGAGCCGACGCTCCGGCGCCGGCGTATTGGTTCGAGGTGCTGGCATTCTCGGCTCAGGAGAAGTCGCTACAGGCGTATCTGGCGGAGTTCGAGCCTCGAACGCCGGGGCAGGTGCAGGATCACGTGCACGACGGAGCGGAGTTCCTGCTCGTGCTGGAAGGCGACCTGGGCTTGCGGTATGAAGAGGAAGAAACGGTGCTGCACGCGGGCGACAGCGTGTATTTCGACGCGTCGCATCCGCACGCCTACCGGGCACTTGGGGAGACCAGCGCGAAGGCGGTTGTGGTCACCACCCCTCCACGTCTCTGAGATCCAGTTGTCGGCAACGCGCCCGCGGCCGGTCACGTCACCGGGAGTAGTGGTATTCTGGCCAATGGCCGCGCAAGCGGCCTTGATCTTACTAGCAAGGAGCAAGAGCACGAACCATGAAAGGCTTGCGATTGATGATTCCGGTCGCCGCCGCGGCAGCCCTGCTGGCCGGCAGCGCGTTCGCCACGGTGGAGCTCAGCAAGAAGGAGAAGAAGCCTTGCACGACTTGCCATGAAAAGGGCAAGCCAACCAAGGAAAATCCGCTGCTGAACGCGGTCGGGAAGTTTTACAAGGAAAAGGGCACGCTGGAAGGCGCGCCCAAGAAGTAGCTCGCCTGTATTGGAGGGGGCGGGAGGAGGGGGATTCCGCCCCGCTATCAAGTCTGACATTCTGATACCTTAGACCAGTTGCCGGACGCTTGTCCCCGCTTCCATCTGCTGCTCCCGTCCCGCCATTTTCATCCGGCGCTCCGCATCCGAAATCCGCACCTGAGGACTGGACGGCCGCACTCGCGGCTGCTGCAAGAAACCCCGGCAGCGGCCAGCCCTGAAGCCGAGCTCCACCCGGAGGCAGGAAAACGCCGGGCTCGGCCGCGCCGCTGGATTGTGCCGCGCGAAAAGGCTGCTCGATCGCGCTTCTGCTCCATGCCCAGCTTCTGCGCCGCAAGCGGAGGGCGCGAAGCACCCGAGAGTGAGCGGTCGCCACGCGGTTGCGCCCGTCATGTCCGTTCCTGCCTGCAACCGCTCGCTCCCGCAGCCTTCGGCCGCTTCGCTCGCGGCACTGGATCCAGCCTCGGCCGCATCGGCGCGTTTCTGTGTTGCGCGTGGAGGCCGCGCCAGCGGCCGGAACAAGCCGCCATAACCCTGCGGGACATCAGCATGGATGAAAGTCGGCGCGACCCGCCCCGCCTGCCCCATGGCGTCGAATAAAGAGCGTAAGCACTCTTTTGCGATCACTCGCGGGGTGATTTTCGAGGCAGCAGCCTCGTGCCCGGCGCGGAGCCTTTCATGGGGCGCCTCCCGGCGCCGCTGCACAGGCGGCAATCCATCTGAGAGGTTTCCCTCCCCCGCCGCACTTGTATCGTGGTGGAGGTTTTGCTCAACTTAATCGGCTGGCTTGACCGGCAATGGATGGCTGCCGCATTGCCTGTCATTGCGTTTCTGGCCCTTTACATTTTCCTAAGCGGGCTTGACGACCTGGCTCTGGACCTGCTCTGGCTGCTGCGCCGGCAAACTCCCGCCATTCCCCCTCGGCTTCGTCCCGCCCCGGAGAAACGCATCGCCATCCTGCTGCCGCTTTGGAAGGAAGCGCCGGTAATCGAAAAGATGCTGGATCACAACCTCGCCTCGATCCGTTACCGCAACTACCAGGTGCTGGCGGGTGTGTACCGCAATGATGAGGAGACCCGGAGCGCAGTGCAGCGGGCAGCCGCGCGGAATCCACACGTCCGGGTGGCTCTGGTACCCCATGATGGGCCCACATCCAAGGCGGACTGTCTGAACTGGATCTACCAGCGGCTCATTGAACAGGAGATGAACGGAGCGCCCGTGGCAGAGGCCGTGCTGATCCACGATGCCGAGGACTTGATTCATCCCGACTCGCTCGCCCTGGTCAACCGTCTGACGAAGACGGCTGGGATGGTTCAGATTCCCGTGCTGGCGCTGGCCACGCCGCTCGAAGAGCTGACCCACGGCGTTTATTGCGACGACTTTGCCGAGAGCCAGACCAAGGATCTTCGGATCCGGGCGGCGCTGGGCGCATTCCTGCCAGGCTGCGGCGTGGGCACCGCGTTCCGGCGCGAAGTGCTGGAAGAACTGGCGGAAGCGGAGTCCAACCGGCTCTTCGACCCTCTTGCGTTGACCGAAGACTACGACAACGGACTGCGCCTGCACGAACTCGGCTGCCGCCAGATTTTTGTGCCCCTTCAGTGGAGCAACGGCGAGCCTCTGGCGACACGGGAGTACTTTCCGCGCAGCTTCCGCGCCGCCGTACGCCAGCGAACCCGTTGGGTGACCGGGAACTGCCTGCAAGCCTGGCAGCGGCACGGATGGGGCAGGCGCATGCGGCAGCCATGGCTCCAGGCGTGGTTCTTCTGGCGGGACCGCAAGATCCTGTGGGGGAGCTGGATCGGACTGTTGAGCAACCTCGTTTTTCTGTGGGCGCTGGCGGGATGGACCGCGGCGAACGCCGCATCCGCGAGGTGGTGGCTGGGCGAAGCCATCGCCGGCCAGCCCTGGCTGAGCGCCCTGCTGGCGGTGAACCTCGCGTTGTGCTGCCATCGGCTGGCGGTTCGCATGTACTGCTCCGGCCGGATATACGGATGGACGTTCGCCGCAGGCGCGCCCGTGCGCATGGTTTGGGGCAACCTGATCAATGCCGCAGCTTCTCTCAGGGCGCTGTGGCAGTTCGCGCGTTCTCGATGGACCGGCGAACCGCTCCGCTGGCTGAAAACGGAACACTGCTATCCGTCGGTGGAGAGCCTGCGCCCTGGCGCAGTGCCGGCGGGCGCCTGGGCGGCTGCGGCCGCTGCCGGAGTCGTCGGCCCGCAAGAGCCAGCCTCCGCTGCACATGGGCCGGGCGGCTGGCTCGCTGCTCCCGGGCCGCATCCTGTCCCGGCCCGCTCGGGTCCGCGCAGGGCAGGCTGAAAGAGGCAAGATCCCATGCACCAGCATCCGGCCGTTCCACTTGCGGTACGGAACACGGCCACCGCTCTCTGGAACGGAACGCGAATGAGTTCGATGCGTTCCCTCTCGCGGCACCGAACACAACGGCAGCGGCGGCCATGGCTGGCCGCGCCGGATCCTTTGAGGCGTCAGTAGGTTTCTGGAATTACCGACCTGGTGGCAACCGATCCCGTGACGTGTACTTCCGCGGGCGGGGCCTATCCCCTCCCGGCCCCGCCCGTTCCTCCGATCCTGATGCCTGTACTCAAAAGGCTCAAGCGGCCAAAAGTCCTGTCACGGAAGTGGCTTGCATCAACTTCCGCACCAGAGTGGCTTGCGTCCTCGCGCCGATCTTATGATAGAGGCGCTTCAAATAAGTTCGAACAGTGTGGATGGTGATCCCCAGCGCTTCTGCTGCCTCGGCAGGTCGCCGCCCCAGGAGCAATTGCTCGGCAAGCCGGATCTCCGCCGGTGTCAGGCGGTAGATGCTTTGCAGCAAACTTCCCGTCACATGAACCTGCCGTTCCGGGTCGAAGACAAAGCAAAGCCCCAAGCCATTGCGCCCGGAATCACAGTCCATGAGCGGCGTCAGCCAGACCAGCCAGGGGGGGCGTTCGCCCTGCCTATGGACCACAAAAATTGCCGAACGCACTCCGCCAGACAGCCGAACAAATGCTTCACTATGTAACCTGTCCCACTCTGGCGAGAGCAGGAGCTGAGCCCCGAGCGAATTGACCGCAACTGGAGCAGCGTTTTCGCGAAGAAGAAGGGCAGCCGCGATGTCCATGCATCGAGCGTAGGACATACCCTCGTCTGAGGGGAATATTTAACCCGTTACAGTTCGCTTTTCTTCGTCTCTTTTCGTATTCCGCTCCAGGAACAGGCGTATTCTCCGGGCGGCTTCCATCAGGTTGTCCAGCGAATTCGCATAACTGAAACGAAGGTAGCCCTCTCCATACTGCCCAAACGCCGTGCCGCTCAGGCAAGCCACGCCAGCTTCATTCAGGAGAGCGTCGGCGAGAGACCGGGAACGCCATCCGGTCTGCTTGATGTTCGCGAAAGCGTAGAACGCTCCCTCCGGCAGCGCACACCGAACGCCTGGTAACGTGTTGAGGTTTTCTACAAATACATCCCTTCGCCGACGGAATTCCGCAACCATTTCCTCAACTGGCGTCTGATCCCCCGACAAGGCGGCGATGGCGGCGCGCTGCGTGAACGAAGCAGTGCAGGAATTGGAGTTAACCATCAGCTTGTTGACGGCATCCACGAGAAACGGCGGCAGAACGCCGTAGCCGATGCGCCAGCCAGTCATCGCATAGGTCTTGGAAAACCCGTCGAGAATGATGGTCTTATCGAGCATTCCGGGTTCGGCAGCGATGGAGGCGGGTTCCGATTCGTAGCAGATCCGGCTGTAGATCTCATCCGACAGGACAACCACGTCGCGGTCGCGCACCCAACCGGCAATCGTGCTGAGATCCTGTCGGCTCAAGACGCCACCCGTGGGATTCGCCGGCGAATTCAGGATGATCATCTTGGTCCGGTCGGAGAGCCGGGAGCGGAAGAAATCGAGGTCGAAAGCGAATCCGCGCTCTTCCAGGAGCGGCACCGGTACCGGCGTGGCGCCACAGTATTGGATCATCGATTCGTAGATGGGAAAGGACGGATTGGGGTAGATGACCTCGTCGCCTGGCTCGAGCAGCGCCAGCATGGAGAAGAAGATGATCGGCTTGCCGCCGGGAACGACGCACACTCTGTCGGCATCCACGCTGATGCCGCGAGTGCGAGAGATAGAACTGGCGATGGCTTCGCGCAGTTCAGGCAAGCCTTGCGTGGGTCCGTAGTGGGTCCAGCCCTCGTCGAGCGCAGTCTTGGCGGCTTCGCGAATATGGACGGGCGTCGCAAAGTCCGGCTCGCCGATTTCAAGATGGATGATGTCCCTGCCCTGGGCTTCCAACTGCCGGGCGCGGACGAGGACTTCGAAGGCGGTCTCCGTTCCGATCCGGCCCATGGCCGAAGTCAACTGCATGGTTGTTTTCCTTTCGTCGTGGAAAGTGGCGGCCGCTTCATGGCGGCCGCGAACCGGCAGACCGGTTCCTTCCGGCCCGCCACTCTCTTACAATTTGAGCATACAGCCGATGGATGACTATGCACGCTAGCCGGCCGGACAGCGTCATAAAGAGCAGGAATGGATTGCCGGCAAACAGTGCGTGGGCTGGCGCGCGCCTCTCAGCAGGCGCGGGAGCAAGCCGCCATGTCTGAACCGGGCATGCCGCGCGCGGACGAGGCCGGCCAGCTCTGGCAGGCCGAGCAGGAAGAGTTCGTCCAGGCGCACCTGAAGCGGATTTATCTGCTGATCTACCGGCTGGTGGGCAACGCGGCCGATGCGCAGGACCTGACGCAGGAGGCCTTCATCAAGGCCTTGCAGCGCCAGGAGCAGCTCCGCAACAGCGGGAAAGCGGCCCAGTGGCTGTCGCGCATCGCCACCAATACGGCGCTCGACCACCTGCGCCGCCGCAACCGCCGGGCTGAATCCGGCCTTGAGGAGTTCGCCGGGCCATTGCCGTCGCGGGAGGAAGAAAGCCCGGAAAACCGCCTGCTGCGCGCCGAACGGGCGTCGATTCTCGAGGAAGGCTTGAGCCGGCTGACGCCCAGGGAACGGGCCGCGCTGGTGCTGCGCGACCTCGAAGACCTGCCCGCCGATGAAGTGGCCCGGCGGTTGAATTGCGGCAAGGCAACCGTCCGGTCGCACATCGCCAACGCGCGGGTGAAGTTCCGCCGGTTTTGGGAGAAGCGTCAATGAGGAACACCCACCCTCAGGAACCGGACCTGGCGCTCTACGCAGGCGGCGATCTTCCGCTGTGGCCGCGCCTGCGGGTGGCGTGGCATCTGCGGCGGTGCGCGCGCTGCCGCTCCGCGGTGGAAGCCTTCCGTGATGCGCTGACGGCGCTGCGCGAAGCGGGCGGCGAAATGGCGAGCCTCGATTGGGCCTCGCTGGAAGCCGAAATGCGCGCCAACATCCGCCTTGGCCTGGCCGCCGGCGAACTCGTCCGGCAGGGACGCCGGATCGAAGAATCCCTCCAGGCAGGTTGGCGCACGCTGGCCATTGTGACGGCGGCTCTGGCCGTGGTGGCCGTGGTGAGCTGGACCCTGCACCGGCCCGGGCAGAGAACGCCTGCCACAGGCGCGGGCGCCGAGATCGCATTGCATTCGTCCGAGGAGGGCCTCTCGGTGCGATGGGGGCAGCAGAATTCAGCGGTGCTCGGCGCCGGACAGACACCTGTGACTGCGGCCGTCAGTTGGGACGGCAGCGTCCGGGCGCCGTTCATGGACGAAGAAACAGGCCAGGTGACGATTTACGATGTGGCGTCGCAGTAACAGTCTGGCCATGGTTTTGTGGATGGCGGCTGCCCTGGCTTGGGCGCAGCCTGCGCCGTTCCGCGTGGTGCTGCCGGAAGGCGGCCCGGCCGAGCTCATCAGCGCCGATTGGGGCAACTCCGCCGCGACGCCGCGCGGCGGAGCGGTGCTCGTGGATCTGCACGCCACTTTGACGTTGCGGAACAGTTCGCCGCGGCGCATCCGGGCTGTCTCGCTTCAGGTAGTAGCCCAGGAACTGGCGCCGGGCGGCCGCGGCGCGGTGACCCGCCCGGGCCTGGACGTGGGGCCGCGGGAGGAATTCTCCGTCAGAATTGACATGCGGCTCATGCGTCCGCTGGCGCCGCAGCCGGCCGTGCTCGCCGAGGTCGCGCTGGACGGCGTGCTGTTCGACGACCTGACGTTTTTCGGCCCGAACCGGATGAACGCCCGGCGCACCATGCTGGCCTGGGAGCTGGAAGCCCAGCGGGACCGGCAGATGCTGGCCCGCCTGCTGGACAGCGGCGGCGCGGAGGCTCTGCGCGCCCGGCTCCTGGAGACGCTGGCCCGGTCTTCGGCTGGCGCGATGATGCCCGTGCAGGTGGCGCGCGGCGCCGCGCCGGCGACGGCGATCGAGCCGGGCCGCCAGGTCGAACTGGCGGCGTTGCGCATTCCCGATGCGCCGGTCGAGGTCCTCCGGGGGGATGCGCAGGTAGCCGGGGCGGAGGTTCGCGAGCCCCGCGTGGACATCTCGAACCGCAGCCGGCGCGCGGTGCGTTTTGTCGAACTCGGCTGGCTGGCGCCGGACAGCACCGGCCGCTGGCTGCCCGCGGGCACGCTGCCCTCGGAGATTCATCTGCCCCCCGGACAACGCGCCACCATGCGGGCCGGAGCCCGGGTGCGGTTCGCCCGCCCCGTCGATGCTCTCACCGTCTTTCCCACCCTGGTCGAGTTTGAAGATGGCGGCGTATGGGTGCCGGGCGCAGCCGCCTGGACGCAGCCGGAACTGCGCGCGGCGCTGCCGGTTTCCGGCGAGATGATGAGGCTTGCCGAGCTCTACCGCAAGCGGGGGCTCGAGGCGGTGATCCAACAGCTCCGCCCGATGCGTTAAGATTTGGAGCGATGGATATGGCGAAAGTGATCGGGCGCGCCCCGGAGAGATTGACCCTGGAAGAGCGCAGCCAACTGGCAGGCTGGTGGGTGGCGTATGAAGTCTACACGCCGCAGACGCTGCCGCTGAAGCGGATCGAAGCTGTCGGCCGCGACGTCCCGGCCTGCATCGCGCAACTGGAAGGCCGCGGCCTGGATCCCCGGCAGTTCGAGTTCCAACTGTTCCAGCCGTAGCCCCTCTTCAAGACGAATTTCACGGCCCGCTCCGGCACGCTGCGTCGCATGTCATTCCGGCGATGATCACGGTTTGTGCTGGAGACAGCGCGGCAAAGCCTATTTCTTCCCTGCCCGCACCCTCTCGGGCCGTTCGTAGTCCGCTCTCATGACGGCCGGAAGCCGGAACACCTCACCCCTGGAGTTGGCGAAGTAAATCCGCGATTCGGACTCGGCCAGCGCATCTCCGTCCGCCCAGAAAGCGTAGAAGTCCGGGTGCGCGTTCAGCGGCCGGCGCACGTAAGTGTGATTGAACCGGCTGCCTGAGGTCAGCGCCCGCGTCCTTTTCCACGTCGCGCCTTCATCGGCGCTCGTCCACTCCTCCACCTCGCCTCCCGTTCCGTGCGGCTGCGGGCCCGCCCCCGTCGGACCGATGAAACGCCACCGCCCCGGCTCGATGTACAGGGAGCCGTGGTCGTAGTTGTGGTCTGTTTCGCCCAGCTTCGAGAACTGCCACTGCCTGCCTGTCCAGCGGGCTGCCATCAGAGTGCGGGGACCGCTCTTCGGCCCCGGCTCGTAACCGCGGCTGGTGAGGTAGACAATCACCGGGCGCCCTGCTGCATCGTAGTTCAGATCTTTGAGATACACCAGCAGCTTCTCGGAGCGGTAGTCCCGCACCAGCGCCGGGTTCTTTTCGTCCTTCAGCGGCAGCTCAATGCTGCGGCCATCCACGCTTTTCCACGTCCTGCCGAAGTCCGCGGTTTCCATGTAGTAGAGGTTCGTGCGCTCGTTCAGTCCCAGCGGCGGCGGATGGACGTCGAACGCGGTGCCCAGTTTGTTCTTCCACGGCCAACTGATCTGGTAACTGCCCAGGTGGATGAATGCCACTTCCGTGGGCGGCGTCCACCGGACGCCATCGGGGCTCGTCATGAAGAACAGAGCCCTCCCGCTGCGCGTGTCCCGCGCGGTGGTGCCCCTGTAACGGGTGTGCAGAAACAGGAAGCCCTCGCCGGAGAAGTACCACGGCTGGGTGTAAGAGAAATTTGTCGTCGACACGAGCTCGAATTCGTCCACCGAGTACGGCTTCCGGCTCCGGTGAATAAATGAGGGCCGCACTGTGCCGTGCGAACTGGAAAAGATCCAGATGTGCCCGGCCGAGTCGATGGAAATCGTCGGGTTGTCGTGGGCGTCCTCGGTCTGTTTGTTCAGCAGAATCGTGGGGCGCGGGACCATGCCGGTGGCGTGGTCGTAATAGGAGACCATGTGCAGCAGTTCCTGCCTGCCCTTCACGGTTCCGCCGTAACAGAAAAAAGTCTTGTTCGCCTCCTTCGAGTAGATCGCGATGGGCGCATGCTGCTGCGGATAGGTCGCAAAGCCGCCGCTGTATTTGTATCTGAACTCGTCCTGGGTGGGCTGGTTGAAGTACCAGATGCCGCGGTAGCCGTCGTCCTTGGGGAGAACCCCGCCGCGGGCGCAAACCAGCAGGCTCAGCATGAGCCAGGTCTTCCGTCCCATGGCAACGAGTATCGCACGGGCCTATGGAACCGGAGCATGCATGGAAAGCTGGCTGCACGAGGCTATTTCCGATCCATGCCGCCGGAGAAGTTTCGGCCGCAGCCTGTGTGGTGGCCGAAGCGAAAAGCAGGAGCCAGTTTCTCCTGGCGCAGAAAAAGGGCAATTGTGTTCCTGTCACTATTTCGGGGTCGCGACCGTGCCCGTGTTCGGTGCGGCAAGCGGAGCGGCCGAAGGCCGCGACAACGAGCCGACCAACCGCTTGGAATTGGAGGGGATGCAGTAGATTCGACAGGCCCGTGCGCCTCTGGGAAGACGTTGCGAAGGCGTTCGACTTATTCTCCAACGCGGCACGGTGTGAGGCTCAAGAAAAAAACATCACGATTCTACAATGTTTGATTCGGCAACCTTCGGCGCGGTATTCATGGGGCGCATGGAAAGCATCTGTTAGGGATTTTTTGCGTCTCGCGAAACAAACCTGTCACTGACAAGCTTCCCACGCATGCTCGACAGCGGCGAGCAGGCCAAGGCTGAATCAAGTCTCATCGATCGCCCCGTTTCCTGCCCACAAGCCACGACACATCGGAGGTCAGACGTAGACTGACATCTGCAAGTTCAAGGTCAGCTGCGCCGAGCAGCCATCCCAGCTCCTCCCGCGGAATGCCCCGCTGGAAGGTGCCCTTGGAAGCTGATGAGATCCAGCCGTCATTGAACTTGCGCCACCTGCCACGCCTGGCTTCTGCGGTGACTGCTGCTACCGACCTGGCCGCCACCAATACATAACCACCCGGGCGAGCGAAACCTGCCGCGGCTCGAACCGCTGCCAGCCTCTCTTCACGCGTTGGCAGCACGTTCACTACGAATACGATTGTGACAAGGTCGTAATCCGTGCGCGCTGGCAACGGCCACCCGAATTTAGGCTCAGCGTCGTAGCCGTCTGCCTCGAGTGCAAGCGACCGGTAATACTGTACATCGAAGCCGTACCCACATCCAAAATCGAGAATTGACTTCACGTTCAGTGCCGCGAAAATTCCCTGCGACTTGAGGCATCGGGCAATCTGTGAAGGGGTAGATCGCCGGATGGCGGTCTTGTGCGCATTGGCCGCGCGCGCAGCATTGTTGTCTGGAATTGTCCTGCAAGGCCTCTGCCATTCAGCTGCCTGGTCGGCCGCCGAAGCCCCAGCAGGCGTTTCCGCGTCGCCGGGCTTCAGGGCATCGAGGTCAACGATGAGAGCGCTATGATCCGTAAAACCGCCGACAGACCGAACTGAGTGGTCGTAGATAACCCGTGCTGTGCCTCCCAAGCGGGCGGAGAGCAGTGCAAGGTCACACCGAAACCGGATTGGCTTGCCGTTCTGCCAGCGCTCGAAGGTGAACTCTGGCTCGCTGGCGTCCGCAGTCGCGTCCAGCAGGCAAGCAGAGGTCAGAAGTTCATTGAACGCCCTCCGCTCCGAGCGTTCCGTGAAGCTGCTTGGTCTGTCACCGAAGAGGCCATCTTGCGGTCTGGGCGCCAGATTGAAGTCACCTAAAACCACGTTGTGGCATCCCCGGTCGATCAAGAGTCTCAAACTGGTCAGCTGCTCACGACGCTCCTTCGACGAGTGAGGTGACAGGTAGACGTGGTGGACTACCAGGCCCGGAAAATGGAAGATTTGCCACCTCTCGCTTCCGTTTTCGGCACGCGGCTCCGGACCGTTTGATTGAATCCAAGCCGCCAGCAGCACCGTGCACTCGACCAGGCGGTATCCGGCCAGGGAGGGCATTGAGACGCAGTTGGGATGCCAAGGTTCCTGGACAATAAGCAGATCTGGCTTCATCAGCTGAAGCCAACTCTCGAAACGAGACCGTGCGTGCTCGTTGCTAAGCCGTTGATTGAGGTTAATCGAGACAATTCTCATTCAGGTCAATCTTATCTTGGCGGCACACCGGAATGTCACGTTTCCCGACCGCAATCGACCGCAACAGAGAGCCTTGGGACGCATCCGCCGGTCGTATATGTAGGGAAAAACAGAATTCTCTCCGCCTCGCGAAACAGAGAACAACAAGACGAAGCACCCCATCGGTGCCACGGCTACCAGGCGGACCGTTGGACTTAGTTTGAACCCAGTTTGAAGAGCTGGGGAGAGGAGGAAGGATGTAACTCTTTGAAACCTTTGGTCGGGCCGCCGGGATTTGAACCCGGGACCTCTTGCACCCCAAGCAAGCGCGCTAGCCAGGCTGCGCCACGGCCCGATCCGTTGGCAAGAGGCGCTCTCGCGCCTTTTCCAGTGTAACATCCCGGCATGCGAAGGGCGTTGATGGGGCGGCTTCCCCCAGTTGGCGCCGGCGGCGCGGGACCGGGCAACGGCGAGCAGGGCTGGGGGAACCTCCCGTAACTGTGGATCACAGCCGGGCAGGACATCGTCCCGCGCGGGAAGGCGAACCCCAGCGCCTGCCGCGCGGTCATCCGTGCCGGCTACTTCCCGGGCTCGGCTCCAACGTTGCAGGCAGCGATCTCATCCGCGGCGAGTCCGCGGTCGAACCACCGCAGGCGCTCCTCGAGCGGAGGCAAGGCAGGCTCTTCCCCGCCCTGCGGCACCGCCACCCGCATCGCTTCGCGAAGAGCCGCGGCTGCCGGTTCGGCCTGCTCGTGGTACCGCCGCCACAAGCCGACGAAACATTCCGCCTGCAATTCGCGCTTGCGGAGGAGATCGTCTCTCTCCCGGGGACTGGCTGCGGCCGCCCTTTCGACACGTTCATCAGCACCGAGCTGCCGTTGTACATGGCGGGCCAGCGTGCGCGCCAGAAAATAGGCCTGGACTCCGTTCTGCTGCCGGCCGGCTCCCTCCAGCCAGCCGCGGTCGATGGAAACCATCCGGTTCTCCGCGCAGTAGTGGATCCCGCCGGAAACTTTGCCGCAGGGCGTTTCCTTTTCCCCCTGGAAGAACTCCAGACGCGCCATGCGGTACTCGCCGGCGCCGTCCGTGGTGAAAATCTGATTCCAGGCAGCCTGCATACGCCGGAACAAAATCTCGATATCCTGTTGCGGGCCGGACTTCTCCTCCGCCGTCTTCCGCCCGCCGCAGGAGGCGGCAAGGACCAGCGCCAGGCAGGCGCCGGCGAGCGCGCCCCGCGGGCGCAGAGGCAGCAAACCGGTTGTATGGACTCGCGACATCCTGATTCCAGACTAACGAAAGCCGGCAGCCGGACTGGCTGGCCCGGGAAGCATCAGACTGCCGCCGGAGCAGGGCCGCCGGGCCGGAGCGCCGGGTCGCGCCGTGCGTGCGTCGCCTGCTCGTAAGCATAGGCGAGCTGGAGCAGGCGCGGCTCGCTCCAGGCGCGGCCGAAAAATGAAAGCCCGACAGGCAGCCCGCGAATGAAGCCGGCGGGCACGGTCACATGAGGATAGCCGGACACGGCCGCCGGCTGCGAACAGCCGCCTCCGCCCGAATCGCCGTTGACCCAGTCGATGAACCAGGCAGGGCCGCCCGTGAGCGTGGCCAGCGCGTCGAGCTTGTGCTGGTCCATCACGGCGTCAATGCCTTCGGCGCGGGAGAGACGGATGCACTTCTGGCGGGCCTCCTGATAGGCTGCCTCGATGAGCGGCCCCTTCTTCTGCGCTTCCAGGAAGATTTCCTGGCCGAACCATGGCATCTCTTTTTCGCGGTTCTTTTCATTGAATTCGATGAGCTGTTCCAGCGTTCTCGCCGGGAAATTCTCCGGCAGGCGGCTCAGATACCGGTTCAACGAATCCTTGAATTCATATAGAAGGATGGTGTATTCGGCATCGCCGATCTGGCCGTGGGAAGGCAGCTCGGCCTCGTCGATCACCTCGGCGCCCAGCTTTCTGAGGAGCTCGACCTGCGCGTCGAGAAAGCGGTTCAGCAACTGGCGCCGCTGATGGAAGCGGCGCGGGATGCCGATGCGCGCGCCCTTCAAAGCGCCCGGGTTCAGGGTGGAATGAATATCGAATTTTCCGGCATACGCGGGCGAATTTCCGGCGGCCAGAACCTCAAAAAGCAGGGCGAGATCGCGCACCGTGCGGGCCATGGGGCCGGCCGTGTCCTGCGAAGGGGCGATGGGCACGATGCCTTCTCCAGGCAGCGCGCCCACCGTGGGCTTGAGCCCGGCGATGCCGCAGGCGTTGGCGGGACTGACGATGCTGCCGTCCGTTTCTGTGCCGATGGCGGCCGCGCAAAGCGAAGCAGCAACGGCCGCGGCGGAGCCCGAGCTGGAGCCGGAGGGATTGCGGTCGAGCGCGTGCGGGTTGCGCGTCTGGCCTCCCACGGCGCTCCAGCCGCTCACCGAGCGCGAGGAGCGGAAATTGGCCCACTCGCTCAAGTTCGTCTTGCCGAGAATCACCGCGCCCGCATCGATCAGGCGCTGCACGACGGGGGCGTTGTTTGGAGGACGCCACCCGGCAAGCGCCAGCGACCCCGCGGTGGTGGGCATGAAGGAGGTGTCGAGGTTGTCCTTCAGCAGCACGGGAATGCCATGGAGAGCGCTGCGCGGCCCTTTGGCCCTCATCTCGCGGTCGAGCCCGGCGGCCTGCCGGAGGGCATCCGGATTCAGCGAGAGCACCGCATGAATCTGCGGCCCGCGGCGGTCGATCGAGTCGATGCGCTGCAAATAAAGGCGCGTGAGCTGTTCACAGCTCCAGCGGCCGGCGTGGAGGCCGGCGGCCAGTTCGCCAATGGAAAGCGTGGCCGTTTCCGGTTGCGGACTGCGGGGCCGGGCGCAGGAGGCCAGGACGGCGGCGCCTGCAGCCAGGAGCATGTCTCGGCGATTCATGAATGGCATTGTACTGCGGGACCGCAGTGCGGGCTGGACTGGCGCGGCCTGTTCTCCTGCCGGCGCGGTCTCCCGTATACTGCGAAGACGCGGGGAGAAAACGCAGCCCGCCGGAGAGCCTGCAAGGATGAAAAACAGGGAGAACAAGGGATGAAGATTGTCGTGGCGGGCGGCGGCGGAGTGGGCGAGCTCGTCTCGCGCCGCCTGGTGCGCGAGGGCAACGAAGTCACCATCATCGAGCCCAACGAGGACCGCTGTCAGTATCTGGACGACTCACTGGACGCGCGGGTGGTGCAGGGGGACGCGGCCAGCATCCGCACGCTGCGTCTGGCCGGCTTGGCCGATGCCGACATGTTCATCGCCATTACCAGCAACGACCAGGCGAATCTGCTGTCCTGTCTGGCGGCGCAGGCGGAGTTCGATGTGCCGGTAAAAGTGGCGAGGGTGAGAAGCCACGAGGTGGAGGACTGGCGGGAGGCCTGCAAGCGGATCGGCCTGAAGATCGACCTGCTGATCCATCCCGAGTCCGAACAGGCGCGCCGCATCCTGCCGGTGCTGGGGCTGCCGGGCATCACCGACATCATCGATTTCGCCGACGGCAAGGTGCGGCTGTTCGGGATGTTCCTGCAAAGCGGGCACTGGCTGGCGGGCAAGAGCCTGATCGAACTGGCGCGGATGGGGCCTCCGAAACATTCTCTGCTCGTGATGATTTTGCGCGGCACGCAGGTCATCATTCCGCGCGGCTCGGACGTGCTCCAGACGCACGATCATGTCTACGCGCTGACGCGCACGGACGAGTTCCCGGAGATGCTGCAGTTCCTGGGGCTGGAGCAGTCGGCGAAGGTGGAGCGGGTGTTCATCCTGGGGGGCAAGCAGTTGGGCATTCTGGTGGCGGAGCATCTGGAGAGGCAGGGCGTGCGCGTGAAGCTGTTTGAGACGGACGCGGCGCGGTGCGACAAGGTGGCGTCGATCCTGAAGGACACGATGGTGGTACACGCGGACGGCACTGACGCGGCGACGCTGGTGGAAGAAGGGGTGGAAGGCGTCGATGCCTATCTGGCGCTGACCTATGAGGACGAGCAGAACCTGATCGCCGCCATGCTGGCGCGGCGTCTTGGCGCAAAGAAGCTGGTGGCGCTGATCAACCGCCTGAACTATCTGCCGCTGGCGCACCGGCTGGGGATCCACTCGACGGTGAGCCTGCGGCTGACGACGGTGGACCGGATCCTGCAATTTGCGCGGCGCGGCGACGTGCAGTCGGTGACCACGTTCGGCGACGAAGCCGCCGAAGCGATCGAGCTGACGGCGCCGCCGGGATGGAGGCATGCGGGCAGGCGGCTGCGGGAGATTGAATTCCCGCGCGAGGTGGTGGCGGGCGCGCTGCTGCGGAAAGACGGCGAAGTGCTGGTGCCGCGCGGCAACGACGTGATCGAGGAAGGCGACCGCATCCTGTTTTTCACCTCGGAGAAGGCGCTGCCGAAGCTGGAGGAGATGATGTCCTCCGGCGCCTCCAGATCGGGGCTGGGAGGGTTCTGGAGGCGATGATCCACGCCGCAGGGCTGTTCCACGTCGCGGGCGTCTTTCTGCTGCTGCTGGCGGGCGCCATGGCATTGCCTGCCGCCTGGGGATGGGTCATCGGGGCAGCGGGCGCGGGCGCGATGGGGCAGGCGGCGTTGATCACCGCCGCCGCCGGCGCCGCGCTCGCCTACTGGCTGAAGCCGCCGCAGACCGAGATCAACCGCCGCGAAGGGATCCTGCTCACCGTGCTGCTGTGGGTGGCTGGTTGCGCGTTCGGCGCAATCCCGTTTCTGCTGACGCCTGCCTTTGAATCGTTGACGGACGCCGTCTTCGAATCGGTCTCCGGGTTCACGACGACCGGCGCCACCATCCTGCCGCGCGTGGAAGTGCTGCCGCCGGTGATCCAGTTCTGGCGCCACTTTACGCACTGGCTGGGCGGGATGGGCGTGGTGCTGCTGACGGTGGCTGTGCTGCCGCTGATCGGCGCGGGCGGCATGGCTCTCTACCGGGCGGAATTCTCCGGTGCGCGGTCCGAGAAGCTGGCGCCCCGCATTGCCGAGACGGCGCTCTCTTTGTGGAAAGTCTATGCGGGTCTGTCGCTGCTCGAGTACCTGCTGCTGCGGCTGGCGGGCATGAGCGCTTTCGAAGCCGCCTGCCACACGTTTTCGACGCTGGGCACGGGGGGATTTTCCACGCGGAGCGAGAGCATCGGAGCCTTCGCAAGCCCGGCGGTGCAGTACATCATCATCCTGTTCATGCTGCTGGCAGGAATCAATTTCACCATGCACTACCGATTGTGGGTGCGGCGGGAAGGGCGGCGCTTTTTCTCCGATTTCGAAGTGCGCGGGTATCTGCTGATTCTCGGACTGACAGCGCTGGGGGTGTTCGCCGCGCTCCAGTGGGGCGGGCGGCTGAGCGGCGAGGAGGCGCTGCGCGCGGCGCTGTTCCAGGTAGCCTCGATCGGCACAACCACGGGCTTCGCCACGGCGGACTACGAGCAGTGGCCTCCGCTGACGCACGCTCTCATTTTGGCTTTGATGTTCGTTGGCGGCTGCACGGGCTCGACGGCAGGCGGATGGAAGGTGGCGCGCGTCCTGCTGCTTGGCAAGATCGTGGACCGGGAACTGAAGCGCACGTCTTCGCGGCGCGGGGTGTTCGCCGTGCGGGCGGGCGGCGAAACGATCCCTGAGGCGGCGATCCAGGGCCTGCTGAACCTGATCTACCTGTCGCTGTTCGTGTTTCTGGTGGCAATGCTGATTGTTTCAGCGGCTGGCGTGGATCTGCTGACGGCGGTCAGCAGCGTGGCGGCGGCGATGTTCAGCATCGGACCGGGATTCGGCACCGTGGGACCGGCGGAGAACTACGCCCACCTGCCGGCGGTGGCGAAATGGACGCTGAGCATCTGCATGATCGCCGGCAGGCTGGAGTTCTACACGCTGGTGGTGGTGCTCACGCCGGGGTTCTGGCGGAAGTGAGCGCCCGGCAGGGGCCGGCGGACGGGAAAAAGGCCGGTTCCGGCGGGCTGCCGGAACCGGCCCTTTTCGTTTCAAACAGGATCAGATGAACTTGTACTTGCCGGGGACGGGGAACGGCGTCGGCTCGGCCTTCAGGTCGTAAGTGTACTGCTCGGCCTTGGGCATGAGATCCTGCTTCGAGTTCATGATCATGTCCCAGGTGATCTTGAGCCCGGAGTAGGCGGATTCGCGGCCCATGATGCAGGTCATGGTGGACTCGGCCACCGCCTGCGTTTCATTGATGTACGGGCCATCGCCGCGGATGGACTTGTAGAGCTTGGCGTGCTCGTTGACGTAGCCGGGACCGCCGCGGGTCTGGTTCAGCGTCATGCGTCCCTTGCTGCCGGCGACGATCTCGTTCACCTGCTGGTAGCTGCCCTGCGGATACTGGCGGCAATAGCTCGACATGCGCACGCCGTTGGCGAACTCGAAGTCCGACGAGACATGGTCGTAGATGTTGCCGTAAATCTCGTCGCCCACCGGACGCCACGCGGCGCCGCCGCTGGCCACCACGCTGACCGGAGGGCCGCCCATGATCCAACAGCAGACGTCGATGTTGTGCAGGTGCTGCTCGACGATCTGGTCGCCGCACAGCCAGAGGTTCGAATACCAGTTGCGGTGCTGCCACTCGAACTCGCCCCATTTCGGGTTGCGCCCGTTGCGCTGCTGAATCACCGGAGTGCCGACCCAGTAGGCGTAAAGCGCCACCACCTCGCCGAGCTTGCCGTTTTTGATGGCGTCCACGTTCTCGAGATAGAACGGGTCGCTGCGGCGCTGCGCCCCGCTGACGACGGTGAGCTTCTTCTCCACGCTCTTGCGGCCCGCTTCCATGATGCGGCGCACGCCTACGGGGTCGACGCCGAAAGGCTTCTCGATGAAGACGTGTTTGCCGGCTTCGATGCAGGCTTCAAAGTGCAGCGGGCGCCAGCCGGGGGGCGTGCACAGGAAGACCACATCCACGCCGGACCTGATGAGCTTGGCGTAAGCGTCGAAGCCGACGAAGCGGTGCTCGGGATCCACCTTGATGCGGTCCTGGATGGGCAGATTGCGCAGCCGCTTCAGGCTGCCCTCGAGGCGGTCTTCGAACGCATCGGCCATGGCGACGAGTTCCACCGCCGGATCGGCGGTCATGGCGTTTTCCACGGCCTGCGTGCCGCGGCCGCCGCAGCCGACCAGACCGATTCTCAGTTTTTCCGCGCCCCATCCGCGCACGAGCTCCGGCTTCACGATCGTGAACGCCGCGCCGGCGGCGGGTCCGGCCAGAAAGGACCGCCGGCTTGTCTGTTGCTTGTAATTCTCCATGTGAATAGGCACCTCAGCCGCCCATTAGTATATAACTTGGCCTCGCGCGGCAACCTGATCCGCGCGCCGGAACAGAAGGAGCTGGTCAATGGAGCGAACTGACTGGGACGCGGATGAACTGAGGAAGCACGGCGCGGCGGCGCTGGAATGGGTGGCTGGCTATCTGGAAAACATCCGCGATTTCCCCGTGCTGCCGACGGTGAAGCCCGGCGATCTATCGGCGGCCGTCCCGCCCGAAGCGCCGCTGGAAGGCGACCCGATGGAAGAGATTCTCGCCGATTTCGAGCGCACGGTTCTGCCCGCGGTGAACCACTGGAACCATCCGCGGTTCCACGGCTATTTCTCGGTGAGCGCTTCGGGCCCGGGAATCGTCGGAGAATTGCTGAGCGCCGCGCTGAACGTGAACGGCATGCTGTGGATGTCCTGCCCGGCGGCAGTGGAACTCGAGCTGGCGGTGATGGGCTGGCTGCGGCAGTGGCTGGGGCTGCCGGAAGCGTTCTTCGGCATGATCCATGACACGGCTTCGATTTCAACGCTGCATGCGATTGGCGCGGCGCGCGCCGTGGCGGATCCGGAACTGCGCGAGAACGGCGCCCGCCCGGGCATGGTGCTGTACACGTCCGAGCACGCGCATTCTTCCGTGGAAAAGGCCTGCATGGCGCTGGGCATCGGCCGGAAACACGTCCGAAAGATCGGCGTGGACTCCGCTTACCGCATGCGGCCGGATCTGCTGGAGCGCGCTGTAGAAGATGACCGCAAGGCCGGGCTGCGGCCCTTCTGCGTCGTCTCCACGGTGGGCACGACGTCGGTGACCAGCGTGGATCCGGTGAAAGAGATCCAGGCGGTGGCGGCGCGCGAAGGGCTGTGGCACCACATCGACGCCGCCTATGGCGGCGCGGCGGCGATCCTCGAAGAGAACCGCTGGATGCTGGACGGCGCGGGCGAGGCGGACTCGCTGGTGATGAACCCGCACAAGTGGCTGTTCACGCCGATCGATTGCAGCGCGTTCTTCTGCCGGCGCCCGGACGCGCTGCGGCTGGCGTATTCGCTCACCCCGCCGTATCTGGCTTCGCAGGAGGATCCGAAGGCGGTGCATCCGATGGATTACCGCATTGCGCTGGGCAGCCGGTTCCGGGCGCTGAAGCTGTGGTTCGTGATGCGGCATTTCGGCTACCGCAAGGTGTGCTCGATCATCCGGCAGCACATCGAATGGGCGCGCGAGCTGGCGGAGGAGATCCGGGCGCACGGGTTGTTTGAAGTGGCGGCGCCGGTGACCATGTCGCTGGTGTGCTTCCGGCTGAAGGCCGGCGACGAAGCGACGCGGGCGCTGATGCAGCGCGTGAATGAATCCGGCGAGGCGTTTTTGTCCGGCAACGTGCTGGACGGCCGCTTTGTGGCGCGCATCGCGATTGGCAACATCAAGACGACACGCGGGGATGTCTGGCGGACGTGGGCCGCGGTACGGCGCTTCGGTGAGGAGATTGCGGCAGGCGCCTGAGATCAGAGCGTCGAGCGGTACCAGTCGAGCGTGCGGCGCAGGCCCTCTTCAAACGAGAAGCGCGGCGCGTGGCCGAGGTCGCGCACGGCGGCGGCGGTGTCGGCCTGCGAGTGGCGGACATCGCCGGGGCGGGGCGGGCCGTACTCCGGGCCGATCTCGACGCCCTCCATGCGGCACAGCAGCCGCCAGGTTTCGTTTAGCGTGTAGCGGCGCCCGTTGCCGGCGTTGTAGACATTGCCAGAAACAACGGCGGCGGGCGCGCGAGCGGCCTTGAGGCACAGTTCGGCGACGTCCTCGACGTAGGTGAAGTCGCGGCTCTGTTCGCCGTCGCCGAAGATGACGGGCGGGCGGCGCTCGAGCAGGCGCTTCATGAAAATGCTCAGCACGCCGGAATAAGGGCTTGAAGGATCCTGGCGCGGGCCGAAGACGTTGAAGAAGCGCAGCGAGACCGTTTCCAGCCCGTAGCAGGACGTGAACACCGCGCAGTAGTATTCGCCCGTCAGCTTCTGGAGGGCATACGGCGACCTGGGGCGCGGGGCCATGGATTCGGATTTCGGCAGCACCTCGGTGTCGCCATAGGCGGAGGAGGAGGCGGCGTAGACAACTCGCCCCACCCGGCCATCAACGCAGGCGCGGAGGACATGGAACGTGCCGTCGATGTTGGCCTCGTGCGAGGGCACGGGGTCGCTGATGGAACGCGGCACGGAGGGGATGGCGGCGAGGTGGTAGACCACGGGCGCGCCTTGCAGAAGAGGCGCGATCCTCGAGTAGTCGCGGATGTCGGCCACGTGCAGCTCGACGCGGCCGCGCACCTCGGCCAGGTTCGCTTCCTTGCCCGAGCTGAGATTGTCGATGACGGCGACGCGCGGCGCGCCATGCGCGAGCAGCGCCCGGACAAGCGCGGAGCCGATGAAGCCGGCGCCGCCCGTGACGACAGGGATGCTCATAGCTCCTCGATGATGGAGTTCAGGTACCGGATGCTCTCGGTGGCGATCCGCTCCGCGCCAGGCGTGAAATCGAACGCTTCCAGGGAAATCCAGCCCTGATAGCCTAGCCGGGACAGCGCGGCGAGCACGGGGCGGAAGTCGTAATCGCCGGTGCCGCAGTGGCCGCCATCGGTCTCGTTGACGTGCACGTGGCGGATGAGCGGGAAGTACCGCTCGATGAGCGCCTCATGCGGCTCCGTCTCGTCCACCGCGTTATGGGTGTCGAACATGGTGGCCACCGCGGGACTGCCTACCGAGCGGACCACTTGCACGGCTTCCGCCAGGGTGCCGATGACGTCGGTCTGGTTCTTCGGCAGCGCTTCCACCAGGATCGTCACTCCGCGCTCTTGGGCGTGGGGCGCCACCGAAGCCAGCCCGTCGATGAAGCGTAGCGTGGCCTCCTCGCGCGTGCTGCCGCCGGCGGTGCCACGCTGCAACGGCGAGCCGAACACCATCACGCCGCCATCGCCCAGATCGGAGCAAAGGTCGATCAGCCCGCGGATGTGCTCCCAACTCCTCGCGCGCAAAACGTCATCGGGCGTGGTGACGTGGAGGCCCTTCGGCGCCACCATCAGCCAGTGCAGTCCGACGAAGCGGAGGCCTTCGCTTTCGAGAATCTCCCTGTATTGGCGGCGGTCTGCCGCAGGAATGTTGCAGGGATCCTCGGAGAGGGTGAACGGCGCGATTTCAATGCCCTCGTATCCGGCCGCCTTCATGTGGCGGCAGGCTTCGGCGAAGTCCCAGCCCTGATAGATCTCATTGCAGATGGCGTGGCGGAAACGTTGTCCCATAAGAGAGCAATTGTTTAGTCTATCCGATCCGGTGCGCGGCCATCGCCCTTGCGCTGCGCCGCGGCGAGCATCGTCAGTCCGTGCCAGGGCAGCAGCCGGTCGGCCAGGCGCCACAGCCACACCGTTTTGTCGAAGAGCTTGAGAGTCAGCTTCGATAGCCGTCTTCGACGCAGGACGCGCGAAGCCAGCCACCAGCCGAGGACACCGGCCTTGTTGATGTCGCGGATCCACAGCACCTCGAAGCCGGCTTCTTTCAGCATCCGCGCCAGTTCCTTGCGGCGAAACCGCCGCAACTGTCCCATGGCCCGGTCGACACTGCCGAAGAGCCAAGGGCCCTGCGGCGCCACCAGGAAAAGCCGCCCGCCTGGGCGCAGCACCGTCCGCAGGCCCTCCAGGGCGGTTGCCGGGGCCTGAAGCCCTTCCAGCACATTCACCGCCAGGGCGCTGTCAAATTGTCCGGCCCACGGCTGGAAATCCCCGGCCGCGTCAGGCCGGCAGGCGCTCACTTCCACATTCGGCGTGCGCAGGAACCGGTTCTGGAGGGCATGCAGGTGCAGCGGGTCGGGATCGGTGGCCAGGTAGCGCAGGCGCCGTCCCATCAGGCGCGCCGAGAAAGTGCCGAGGCCGGCCGACAGCTCGAACACCTCGTCGCCCAGCTCCGTGCGCAGGATCGAGCAGAGCCAGTCGATGTAGGCGGGCGTGCGCGTCAGGTTGATGATCGCTTCGCGGCCGCGCGTGTCGGCGTACAAATCGTCGATCAGCCAGAACTTCAGCACCACGCCCAGCGCCTGGAGCCCGTCTTTCCAGCCGATCTTCTTCCCTTCCTCGTATGTGCGCCCGTGGTAGCTGATGGGCACTTCGTAGATCCGCAGCCGCCGCTTGGCGCACTTCATGGTGATTTCGGGCTCGAAACCGAAGCGGTTGGAGCGGATCGGGATCGACTTCAGCAGATCCGTGCGGAAGACTTTGTAGCAAGTCTCCATGTCGGTGACGTGGATGTTGGAGAAGACGTTCGAAATCAGCGTCAGCGTCTGATTGATCACCGTGTGCCAGAAGGGCAGCACGCGGCGGCTCTCGCCAGCCAGATAGCGCGACCCGAAGACGGCGTCCGCCCTGCCCTCGAGCAGAGGCTTGAGGAGGACGGGATACTCCTGCGGATCGTATTCAAGATCGGCGTCCTGGATCAGGCAGAAATCGCCTTCGGCGTGGCCGATGGCGGTGCGCACGGCCGCTCCCTTGCCCTGATTTACTTCGTGCCGGAAGAGGCGGATGCAGGGATTCTGCGATGCGATCTCCCGCAGAATGTCCCACGTGCCATCGCGCGAGCAGTCATCGACGATGACGAGTTCCCGCTCCATACCCTCGGGCAGTGGCGCGTGGAGCACCTGTTCGAGGCTCCGGCGCACAACGGCCCGCTCGTTATAGACGGGAATCAGGATGCTCAGCTTCAGGGGCAAGTCAACAGTGTAGTCGAAACCGGAGGCCTGCCACAGCAACGGGAAGGGCTGCCCCGATGCCGCGCCATGCCCGGATAACTAAGTTAACTTTTGCATCGTCCTACGGCCTTTGCTTGGTTGAGGGCTGTCCAAACCAACGCCAAGATGGAACTAGTACTGAAAGCGTTGGAGGACTATGATGCATGGCCAAATGCACACGGTAGCGCGCTGGCTCCAGCGGGAGATCGGCGCGCTTTTCCTTGCGGGGAAGAGGAGCGACCGGGGACAGGACCTGGTGGAGTACGCGCTGATCGTGGGCTTTATCGCGGTTGCCTGCGCCGCGCTGATCCCCTATACCGCCACCAGTTCGATGCGCGAAATCTACAACCGCATCGCCGAGATTCTCCTGAACTCGACGAACCAGACTTGAGCGCAAAGGGCATGCATCGCGCGCCTTCCGCTGGCGTGACTCACGCGTGGGGCGCGCGTCCCAGTCCCAGCACGAGGCAGCAGAGATTCCAGGCGACCAGAGCCGCGAAAAAGATGTTAGCGCGTTGAAGAAGACGCACCCGTCCACTCGCCCAGCAGTACAGTCCCAACAGAAGCGCGGCAAATTTGACCAGCAGCAGCCCGGCCAGCGGGCTGCCTGTCCACGCAATCGTTTGGCGCACAAGCGGGTTGGCTTCCTGCACGCCCGCCAGCAGAAAGGCCAGCGTGGTCATCACGTCCAGGGCCTGAAGGTAAGCAAAGACCAGCAGGATCCGCGCCGAACTCAGCCGAATCGCCTGATTGCCCGCTCCGATGGATACCTGAGGATGTGCCATCAACCCCATTGAACCTGAAACAGCGGCTCCGGTAAAGACCTTATGCGGCAGTGCGCCAGCATCCTCTTCCCAGTACGCAGGTCCCGGTGCCGACACGATGAATCCGGTCAGGCAGGGTCTTCCGGCAGACCAGCGGGAGCTGTGGCCGCGCCACCGGCTGCCGGATCCCGCCCTGGGGTCCAGTTCCGGGGATTTGCGGCGCGCAGCCGCTCGGCCAGGCTGGCAAGCGCATCCATGGCAGCCGAGCCGGCCGCTTCCCGGTTCTGCGTCTCGGCCATCAGCACTTCCGTCCTTGCCACCCTGACTTCCGCAGGCGCGTAAATGCCCAGCTTCACCCGGTTTGGAGTGGAATCGAGCACCTCCACCACTATTTGGTCCCCGATGCGGATGGACTGTCCTACCTTGCGGCGGATCACGAACATGGCGATTCCTGGCGGAGCGGATGGATGTGGGAATACGAGGCGTCGGCCTGAACAGACTGGACGCCAGCGCCTGTAGCCGGGTTGAGGACCACGGGCGCCAGGAGGTTCGCCGTCGGAGGCCGTCCCGCGGCGAACGTGAGGATGGCCAGCACGATCAGCTCCGGGCCGGGGGCGGAGATCGCAAGTGCAGCCTTTTCCGCTTCAGACAGTTCGAGGCGGTAATCCGGCTCGATCAGCCGCACGGGAGCGCAGGCAAACCGCACGGGAGGCTCTGATTCGCTCTCGAGCACGGCCAGCGGCGCCCAGGCGGGATTCTCGAGGAGGCGGAAAGCGGTCAGATGTTCGAAAGCAGGGATGCCGAAAGGAAAGCGATACCGGGTGATTCGCACGTTGCCGGCAGGCGTTTCAGCCATTGTTCCGCTCACGGTAAATAGTGGGCGCCGCCGCGGGATTTCTCTCCAAAGAAGCGGCGCCTGTGGTACAAGGGAATTTCCACGGCGAGCACGATGGGCATCATTTTGAGTATTGGAAAGCACAAAGCCGTCTTGCGGCGCGGCGAATGGCGCTGCGCCGATCTGCAATTGGAGCGGCGCCTAAATCACTGGACGGAGGAATGGCTGCAATCCGGGCAGGCGCCAGGCGTGGCGGAAGCGAATCAGGAACTCGCCGTGGCCCGTGCAATGGCCGCACGCTCCGGCGGCCGGGTGCTGTATGTGGCGCGGAGCTCGCCTGAGCGCGTCGCGCGCGATTTCTTTGCCAAGCGCCAGTACCGGCTGGCTTTCCCCGACCCGGAATGAAACGCTGGCGCCTCCAGGCCGACCGGTTGACCGTGTGGGTGTTCTATGTTCTGATCCAGGCGGCTGTCACGCTGATCCGCCTCATTCGCCGCCGCTCTCGAGACGGGGAAGGAACTCCGTGAGGCGAGGCAGCAGGACCCGCGCAAACTCCCGCACTTCCTGCTCGCTGTCGGCGCCGTCGAGGATTGGCACTACGATCCGCACCAGGCTCGTGTCCGAGCGGCGGTAGCGCAACGAGTCCGCCACCAGCCAGAACTTGGCGGCATACTCGCTGGCGACAATGCGGGCCGGCGTCTGATACCAGTACAGAACAAGGCTCCGCGAGTCGCCCCGGGCCACGATGTAGCGATTCACTTCGATTCGGCGCCCGGGCTGGACTTCGATGGACGCCGTCCCCGAGTCCAGCGGCGCGTAACCGGAGCCCGGCAGGCAGTTCTTGGGCGAGTGCGGCGCGGCGCCCGTCGTCTGCGACCGGAAGAACGCGACAAAAAGGTTGAGTCCAGCCCGCGTTCCCGGCTTTGCATAGACGCGGTTCAGCGTGTCGTCCGCCCGCAGCACCCGCTGCACTTCCGGATCGATCCCGTTGTCGGCGACCATGCGCCACCCGTCGATTTCCGCCGGAAACTCGCGCAACGGCCTGACCGGGAAACTCTTCTCCGCCTTGGGCAGGAGGTGGTAGGCGGCAGCCTCGCCGATCAAAAGGAGGCTGAGCGCGAGGACGGCGCCCCGGCGCGAGGCAAGCGCGAATCGGTCAGCTTTGGGATCCATACCGGCGTGCGATCCTCCCCAGGAGCCGATGGACAATCACCAGCAGCATCAAAGCCAGAAGGAACATGAACCAGCCTTCCATCGTGTGGAAGGCGCCCACGGCCAGCTCGGGGTCATATTCGCTGAGCAGGCCGGTAATGGCCACCCGCGCGGCGTTCACCAGGATGGCTATGGCAGGCGTGAGCAACAGGAGCACAATGCGCAACCAGAGGCGGGACTCGAACAGGTGGCCATAAATCAGCGAAAGGTAGGTGAGCGACATCAGCGAGCGGATGCCGCTGCAGGCCTCGACGACCGAGAGCCTCTGGCTGGGCAGCTCCAGGATGTTGCCTTCCCGGAGCACGGGAATGCCCAGCAGGCTCAACGCCGCTTCCGCTACCTGGCTGGCAAACATCTGCAGCGGAAACGTGATCTGGTTGTAGATCACTGCCGGCAGCGGAATCATGAAAACCAGCAGAAACAGCGGAAAGGCAAGGTCCAGGAGAAGGCGGAAACCGCCGAGAGTGACCACCGCTCCCCACAGGGAAATGAGGAACGAGCCCCGCATCACCGTCTGTTCCACCGCATACGTCCCCACCACCAGCAGCAGGCCTCCCATCAGCACGATAGCCAGCCCCCACAGATTGGGCCGGTATGCAGCCGCCAGCAGTTTCGTGCGTTGTTGCCAGATGATCCAGGCCGACACCACGGGAACAAAGAAGCCATGTCCCATGTTGTCGTCGAGGTACCAGTCCCGCCCCATCTGGAGCAGAACCGGATAATACAGCACGGCCAGCAGCAGACCAATCCAGCCGATGAGCAGCCAGGGCAACCCCCGCACTCCGGTTCTCGCCACAAGGGTATGGGTAACATCCGCGCTCATGCTCTTTCCGGTTTTGACTCTCCCGAACCCATCGCCAGGCGCCGCGCTCCGCCGCGGATGCAAGGCACGCACCTGTCTAGGGCACCCATTTTATCAGCACCGGGCCTGCCGCGTTGGTCAACCACAGGGGCAGCCGCTTCCACGTGGCAAGAAACAGCTCGTACTTAGGATTGTTCGGACTCAGGTCGGGCGCCTCCGCCCCGCCCTGCAGCAACACCTCATAGGGCAGCTCGCGCATGGCCATGCCCCAATGGGACTTGAAATCGAACGACCCGCTGCGTTCGATTTTGCTCCTGCCGAAATCGAACAGCCGCGCCCCTTCGCGCAGTCCGGTCCGCATCAGATCCCAGTACATGAAGTTGTTGGGCTGGAGAGCGTGGAAGCCCGGGTCGGACGCCCCGTAATAAGGCAGGATGCGGTCGCCGAAGATGAATGTGAGCACGGCTGCGATCACGCGGCCCTCCGACAGCACCTCCAGCACGAACGCTTCTTCGCCGAACCTTTCCAGCAGCCGCCGGAAGTGCGACCGGGGAAACGCAGGCGTGCCAAGCCGGCGCAGGTTGGCCAGATACAGGCGGCAGAACGAGTCCAGATTTCTCGTGCGGCGGGACGACAGCCCGCACTGCAAAGACTTCCGGATCGCCGCCCGGGTCTTGCGCGGGATGCTCTGCAACAGCTCTTCTTCCGTGCCTTTCAGCTCCTGCGTGAAGGTGACATACCGCCGGACGGGCTGGAAGCCGGCGCATTGCTCCGTCCATGCGTTGCGCAACTCCGCATGCCGCACCCGCTCCTGGCCTGCCATCTCCACGAGCCGGCTCTTCAGCGCCTGCTTCGCTTCCTCATCGTCGGCGAGAATGCCCCCATAGACGGCGAAAGGCGTCGACAGCAGGATTCTGCCAGCCAGCGGCGTCCACACCAGAAACAGCGGCAGCACGCCCCGCACCTCGCCCCCGGTTTCGGCCAGCAGGTAACGGGGCGCATACCCGAAGGTGGCGTGGATGCAGTCGCGCCACTGGGTGAGATGGAACGGCGAACCAAGCGGATGCCGCCTGACGAAGCGGTTCCACTCTGCCTCATGCTCCTGTGACAGGGGCCGGACGTGGATGCTCATGCCCTTCCGTGATAAAAGGCGGCGACCGCCTGACAGATTTCGGCGACGGTTCCGCTGCTCAACTCCGGGTAGACGGGCAGCGCCAGAACTTCGCGCGAGGCGCGCTCGCTTTCCGGCAACGAGCCTTCCTCATAGCCCAGCCAGGCAAAGCACTTCTGCCGGTGAAGCGGCAGCGGATAGTAAATCTCCGAGCCGATGCCCAGCGAGGCCAGATGCCGCCGCAGGCCGTCACGTTCCGGAGCGCGAATCACAAACTGATGATAGACGTGGCGGGCCGGGTAAGG
>CAKZUE010000087.1 GCA_937920635.1 uncultured Bryobacteraceae bacterium | reverse complement strand
TTTCGCCGCGCCGGAAACCACCGTGCTGGAGGCGCTGCGCCGCCGCGGTTTCTCCCGCCGCCTGATCGATTACTTCTTCCGTCCCTGGATCGGCGGCGCCATGCTCGATACCACCCTTTCCGGGTCTTCGCGCATGTTCGAATTTCTGTTCCGGCTCTTCTCCCTCGGCGACGCCGCCGTGCCTGCTGGCGGCATGGGGGCCATTCCCGCGCAGTTGGCGGCAGCCCTGCCAGCCGGATCGGTGCGGCTGGAAACGCGCGTCGAAGCTGTGGAGAAGGGCGCCGTCCGTCTGGCCGCCGGCCAGAGGCTGGCCGCGCGGGCGGTCGTGGTGGCGGCCGAAGCCGGCGAAGCTCAACGCCTGCTGAACGTGGACGGCGATATTGGGTGGCGCTCGGTCTGGTGCCTCTATTTCAGCTCCCGCGAGGCGCCCATCGACGAGCCGCTCCTCGTGCTGGGAGGCGGCGGGCGGGGGCCGATCACCACCCTCGCCGTGATGAGCCACGTGGCTCCGGGGTACGCTCCCGAGGGGCAGCATCTGATCTCGATCAGCGTTGTCGGTTACGATCTGCGCGATGCAGGCAGCCTGATGTCGGCCGTGCGGGCCCAGGCGCGCCGCTGGTTCGGCCCAATGGCCGAGGAGTGGCGGATGCTGCGTCACTATCACATCGAACACGCCTTGCCCGCCGTGCAGCCGCTGGAGCCCTCCGCGCCGCCCGAAGTTGCGCCCGGCATTTACCTCTGCGGCGACTGGCGCGCCACCGCCTCCATCAACGGGGCGCTGGAAAGCGGCCGGCTGGCAGCCGAGGCCGTGCTCCGGGAGCTGGGGGTCGCGTCCGCGGCAGGCTGACCCGGCCGCGCTGTCCCGTCCGGGTGCTGCGCTGATGCGGAAGGCGCCAGCAAGAGCATGACGATGACCGAACTTCTGCTTTCGCTTCATGCAGCGGCCACCTTGCTGATGACCGGGCTGGTGTGGTTCGTGGCCCTCGTGCATTACCCGCTGATGGCTGAGGTCGGCGCGCTGGAGTTTCCGCGCTATGAGCGCCTGCACCAGCAGCGCACCACCTGGCTGGTCGCCCCGCTGATGACGGCCGAAGCGGCGCTGGCCGCATGGCTGGCCTTCGCTCCCCCTCCCGCCATTCCGTCCGGGCAGATCTATGCAGGCGCCGCGCTGCTGGCGGCCATCTGGCTGTCCACTTTCGCCGTGCAGGTGCCGCTGCATGCCCGGCTTTCGCGAGGATTCGACACCCCGGTTCACCGCCGGCTGGTCGCCTCCCACTGGGGGCGGACGGCCCTGTGGACCCTCAGGTCTGTGCTCGCCCTGGCTTGGCTCGCCGCGCAATGAGACCGGGAACGACTGGAAAAACCGGGGAAAAAACCGGGGACAGGCCCGCCTGGCACCAATTTCATCTTTCAAAAAACCGGAAAAACCGGGGAAAAAACTGGGGACAGGCCCGCCTGGCACCAGTTTCCGCCCATCTGGCCCGTTGGCCACAGGTGGAAAGGGTCAATGCCCAAAGAAATAGCGGGGTAAGCAAATCGACAGACGGAAGGAACGGGCAAGACCAGGACAGCGGCCGGTTCTGAGGCCGAGCCGGGCCTGGAACCATGAAAACGGCTGAGTGGGCGGCAGCGCTGAGGCGGAGCAGACCTGTGAGCCTGTTACAGCCTGTATGACAGCCTTTCGGTGTGCCTGCGCACTGATGTGAGCCACAAGGGGATTTTCAGCAGGAGAGGTCGGTCTGACACCACTTTGCCGTTGAGATGATCCACAGTTTCACGCCCGCCGTTGCTCGTCCCTTGCCCGCAATGTCATCCTGGCGATGGGAGCCAGGATTGCCCGGCGAATTCGGCCCTCCGCCGCCGTGATCGGCCTAGACGGCGTGAGAATGGCACGGGTGTAGAGGAAGCTTCATGGGTGAAGAGCCGGACAGCGGCTGAAGCGGACGGAAGTGTGGTCTGAAAATTGGTGCCAGGCGTAGCTGTCCCCAGTTTATCGATTATCGTTTCCAGCTCGAACGGAGAAAGGGAGGCCCCTCAGGAGGGTGGGGCATTATCGATGTTGGGATCGCCGCGCTGGCAGCCGTGGCTTACTCGGGTGCCAGCACGCTGTCAATCTGAAAGACCCGCTTCCTGCCGTTCGTCCCGATCCGCCCGCTATACTTCCGCGCGCCGTTCACGTACAGGTGCACAGGCCGCTCGAGCGGGTAGTCCATGTCCAGGATGTCGCCCTCCTTCAGATCCAGCATCTGTTCCACCGTCAGCGCCGGTCCTGTCATCCGGGCGTCGAACTTCAGCCTCGCCGGCTGGAGCAGCCGCCACATGCGCTGCTGTTCCTGCTCTGTCGACTCCGACTTGCGCACCGACCACTGCTGATCGAACTTCTGCCGCAGCATTTTCACGATGATCGACGGGATGCCCAGGTTCATCATGCCCGACACCTCGCCGATCCGGATCTCGATCCCAATAGCCACCACCGCCTCGTTCGGCGACAAAATCTGCAACAACTGCGGCTCCGTTTCAAACGACTCGATCGAGAAATTGATCGCCGTGATGGGCGCCCAGGCTTCTTTCAGGTCATGCAGGATGATCCGGAACACGCCCGTCAGGATGGACCGCTCAATCTCGGTGATCTCCCGGTTCTCCTTCAGCGGCGTCTTGCCCGAGCCGCCAAGCAGCATCTCGAGAATCGGAAACACCATCTGCGGGTTCATCTCGAGAATTGAGCTCCCATCGAAGGGCCGCATGCTCAGGCTCACAATGCAGGTCGGCGCGGGAAGGCACTGTGAAAACTCGAGGAAAGAGAGCTGCTCCACGCTGATCAGGTTGACCATCACATAGGCGCGCAGATAGGCCGAGAGGCTCGATGCCAGCGACCGGGCGAAGTTGTCGTGCAGCAGGTGAATGGCCCGCAACTGATCCTTCGCAATCCGGTCCGGCCGCCGGAAGTCATATACCTGCGCCCGCTTGGCCGGATCATCCTTCCTCTGGACGCCCTTGACGGTCCGGAATACGTTGTCGATTTCCTCCTGGCTGAGCAGCCGGTCTGACGCCATACTGATCCCTCCATCGTCACTTTCCGCCGCTCCCGGTATCCATCAATTGCCGTATCACCCGGCCCCGCCCGGCGTATGCCCGCAAGTCCCTCCGGCAGCCCCTGATAGACTGAAATCGTGAGGCGGTTCTTCGTCCAGAACTTCGGTTGCCGCGCCTCGCAGGCCGACGGCGCCGCCATCGAAGGGCTCTTGCGCGAGAAAGGCCTCGCCTCCGCTCCCGATGCCGCCGCCGCCGACCTCGTCATCGTGAACACCTGCACGGTCACCTCCGCCGCCGACGAGGACGCCCGCAAGGCCATCCACCGCCTCCACCGCCAGAATCCCTCCGCCCGCATCATCGTCACCGGCTGTTATGCCCAGCGCTCGCCCGAAGAGCTGGCCCGGACGCCCGGCGTCGCCCTCGTGCTGGGCAACACCCACAAGGATCAGGTGGGCCGCGCCGTCGACGCCTGGAGCGGCTGCGAAGACTACCACGGCGAGATCCTCGTCGGGGACATCGGGCGGCAGGCGTCCTTTCTTTCCGCCCCTGTCGAGGACGCCTCGGGCGACCGGACGCGGCCGAACCTGAAGATCCAGGACGGCTGCAACAATCCCTGCACGTTCTGCATCATCCCCTCCGTCCGCGGCCCCAGCCGCAGCATGCCGGAAGAGGAGGTGCTGCGGCAGGTGCAGGCTCTGGCCGGGCGCTACGCCGAAGTGGTTCTCACCGGCATCAACCTCGGCCGGTGGGGCAGGGAACCCGGCTTCGGCGGCCCACGCCGCCTGCACAATCTGCTGCGCCGCATCCTGGACGAAACGCCCGTGCAACGGCTCCGGATCAGCTCCATCGAGCCGATGGACTGGACGGACGAACTGTTCGAACTGATGGCCGCCTCCTCCCGCATCGCGCCTCACGTCCATATGCCGTTGCAGTCCGGCTCTGACGCTGTGCTGAAGCGGATGAAGCGCCGCTACCGCGTCCGTCACTACGAAGACCGCCTGCTGCGCGCCGCCCGGCTGCTGCCGGAGGCGGCGTTCGGCGCCGACGTGATGACCGGCTTCCCCGGCGAGACCGGCGCCGAGTTTCAGCAAACACTCGAATTCGTCTCGCGCATGCCATTCACCTACCTGCACGTATTCACCTACTCGGAACGCCCCGGCACGCCCGCCGCCTCAATGCCCGGGCGCGTGCCTTGGGAAGCGCGCAAGGAGCGCACGCGCGAACTGCGCCGCCTGGCTGCGGAGAAAAACCTTGCCTTCCGCCGCCGCTTTGTGGGACGCACCCTCAGCGCTGTCTGCCTGGAGAACGGCAAGGCGCTGACGGGCAACTATCTCACCGTGGAGCTGGCGCAGCCGCGCCCCGCCAATCAGATTGTCGATGTCTGCATCGGCGCGCTCTCGCCGGCGGGGCTGGCCGAAGCGGGCGCGCTGCCGGTTCTGGCCGGCTGATGGCCCGCCTCGCGGCGGGTCAGATCTCCCGCCGGTTCTCCAGCGACTTCGACATCGTCACTTCGTCGGCGTATTCCAGATCGCTGCCCACCGGGATGCCCATCGCGATCCGCGTCACCTTCACGCCCAGCGGCTTCAGCAGCCGCGCCAGGTAGACCGCCGTGGCTTCGCCTTCCACCGTCGGGTTCGTCGCCAGGATGATCTCCTCCACCCCGCCTCTCTCCAGCCGCTGGAGCAGCTCTTTGATCCGCAACTGCTCCGGACCGACGCCCCGCAGCGGGCTGATGGAGCCGTGCAGCACGTGGTACAGTCCGTCGAAGATCCGCGTCGTCTCCACCGGCAGGATGTTGTGCGGCTCCTCCACCACGCAGATCTTCCGCCGGTCGCGGTGCGGATCGCGGCAGAACGGGCACAGCTCCGCATCGCTGATGTTGTTGCACTCGGCGCACAGGCCGAGCCTGTCTTTGACATCGAGCAGCGCCGCCGCCAGCCTCTCCACGTCCTCCCGCGGCGCGCGCAGGATGTGGAAGGCGATCCGCTGGGCCGACTTCTGCCCGATGCCCGGCAGCCGCTTCACCTCCTGAATCAGCCGCGCCAGCGGTTCAGCAAAATCCGGCATCCTTCAGCGCGCCTCTCAGAACAGCCCCGGCGGCAGGCCCATGCCGCCCAGCAGCGCGGCCGTCCTCTTCTTGGTCTCCTCGTCCACCTTGCGCGCCGCCTCGTTGAACGCCGCCATCACCATGTCGGCCAGCATCTCCGCGTCGCCGGCGCCTTCGGGGTCGATCGTGACGCCGAGGCACTGCTTGGAACCGTCCAGCTTCACCGTCACCATGCCGCCGCCCGCGCTGGCCTCCACGCGGATGGCGGCGATCTCTTCTTGCAGGCGCTGCTGCATCTGCTGCGCCTGCTTCATCATCTGCTGCATGCCGCCGCCGGGCAATTTCATGACTCAATCCTCCCTCAAGTTCCGCACTTCCCGCACCTGGCTCTGTGGGAACAGCTCCTGGAAGCGCCGCACCGCCGGATGCTCCAGCGCCCGCTCTGCCGCTTCGTTCCGTTCGGGCCCGCCCTGGCCGGCCCGTGCCGGCTCGGCCGCGCCGCCGCCTTCCGAAACCACCACCTTCACCTTGCGCCCCAGCACCTGCTCCAGCGCCCTGCCGACATCGGGCGCCCTCAGCGCCAGATGCGACGAGCGCGGCGCCATGAATTCCACCGCATTTGCCGATTCGCGGATCTCGCTCGCTTCCACCGCGTGCGCGCTCATGCCGGCGTTCATCGCCTCCAGCGACGCCGTCAGCCGCTGCTTCAGCGATCCATCGCCGGCCGCCGGTCCGGCAGCCGGAGGTGCGGCCGGAGGCCGCACGGGAGCCGGCCGGACCGCCGCAGGCGCAGCCATCCGCGCGGGGGCGCCGCCCGCGGGCTGTTTCGCGCCTCCGGCCGTTTCCGGCGCGGCCGGAGCCCCGCCGCCCGCCAGCGCCCCGATCACCTCTTCAATCGGCTGGAGCCGCCCCGCGTACAGCAGCCGCAGCAGCCCCAGCTCCAGGTGCAGGCGCGGCTGGAGCGAATATTGCAATTGCGAGTAAATGTCGAGCGAAATCTGAAGCCAGCGCGTCAGGTCTTCTTCCCGGAACCGCCCCGCCACCGCCGCCAGCCGGGCCTGCTCGGCCGCCGGCGCGGCGATCAGGCGCGTCGGCGTGCCGGCGATCTTCGCCACCAGAAGGTTCCGGAAATACCGGCACAATTCCCGGCAATAATACTGCAAATTTCTGCCGGAATTTTCCAGATCCGCCGCAATTTCCAGCATCGCCGCCGGCGAATTCCCTTCCAGCGCCGCCGCCGTCTTCTCCAGCGTCTCCAGCGAGTACAGCCCCAGCAGTTGCCGCACTTCCGGCCCGGTCAGCCGCTGCCCGCAGCAGGCGATCGCCTGGTCCAGCGCCGACAGCGAATCCCGCACGCTGCCCTCGCCCGCCTGCGCCAGCACCGCCAGCGCCTCGTCGTCGGCCTCGATGCCCTCCGCCCGGCAGATCTCCGCCATCCTCCCCACCAGCACTCCGAAGTCCACGCTCCGGAAGGCGAACTGCTGGCACCGGCTGGCGATCGTGGCGGGGATCTTGTGCGCCTCCGTCGTGCACAGCACGAACACCGCCCACTCGGGCGGCTCTTCCAGCGTCTTCAGCAGCGCGTTGAACGCCTCGTTGGTGATCTGGTGCGCTTCGTCGATGATGAAGATCTTGTACCGGTCGCGCGACGGCCGGTAGCGCACGTTCTCGCGCAGCTCCCGCATTTCGTTGATGCCGCGGTTGGATGCCGCGTCAATCTCAATGACGTCTGGAGCGTTTCCCTGCGCGATCTCCAGGCAAGAACTGCACCGCCCGCAGGGATGGGGCGTCGGCCCCTCGACGCAGTTCAGGCACCTGGCCAGAATGCGCGCCACCGTCGTCTTGCCCGTTCCGCGCTGCCCGGCGAAGATGTAGCCGTGGGCGATCCGCTTCTGCGCGATGGCGTTCTCGATCGTCGCCCGCACGGGCTCCTGGCCGAGCAGCTCGGCGAAGCTCTGGGGACGGTACTTGCGGGCCAGAACCTGGTACATGGGAAGGATTGGCGGTTGCCAGGCCCCGGGGGATCCGCGGCACACGGGGTGGGGTCCTGCCGTTGCTTCCTTCCGGACCTGGCGGGGTTCGGACCGCCCCGTTGCACGGAGCCCGGAGCCTGACAAACATCCATGCTAGCACGGCCGCCGCCGTGCCCGAGCCGCGAACAAAATCTTTCCTTTTTGTTTATAGGGGCCCGGGCAACTCCTGCTACAATCCTATCGAAGAGTCGTGCTCATGAAAGGCGTACCCGTCCAGCGCCGCCATACCCGCCAGCGCGCCGCCATCCGCGCCGTCCTTGAAGCCGCACACCGCCCGCTCAGCATCGGCGAGGTTCTGGAACTCGCGCAGCGCGCCGTCCCCGGCCTCGGCATCGCCACCGTGTACCGGACCGTCGGGGCGCTTGTGGAAGAAGGCTTCCTCACCGGAGTTGAAATTGGCGGCGAACCGGCCCGCTATGAAGTCTCAGGCCGCGGCCACCACCACCACTTCCGCTGCCGCCGCTGCCTGCGCGTCTTTGAAGTGGACGGCTGCCTGCCGGAAGTCCAGCGCCTCGCGCCCTCCGGCTTCCTCGTGGAAGATCACGAAATTCTGCTGTTCGGCGTTTGCCCGGATTGCAACTCTGGCAAGAAACGCTGACCGGCTGCGCCCCGCTGTCACTGCTTTACCAGCTCCACGCGGCGGTTCTTCGCCCGCCCCTCCTCCGTGCGGTTGTCCGCAATCGGCTTCTCCTGTCCGAACCCTGCCGCCGTCATCCGCCCTGCCGGCACGCCCCGCGCCACCAGCGCCTCCATCACGCTGCGCGCGCGCTTCTCCGACAGCGCCTTGTTGGCCTCGGGCTGGCCCACGTTGTCCGTGTGGCCTTCGATCCGGATCCGCATCGATGGCGACTGCTTCAGCGCGCCGGCCACCTCATCCAGCGTCGCCTGATCCTGCTGCCGGATCTCCCACCGGTTCGTGTCGAAGTTCAGATACAGCGTCGCAAACCCCTGCCGGTTCAGATCCTCCAGCAGCCTCGCCGCCGTCACCGCCTGCTCCATCCCCTCCCGCTCGACGACCGTGACCACATAGCTCTGCGCCGGCGCCGAAAAGATCTCCGGCCGGATCCGCACCCACACTTCCTTGCCGCCGAACCGCGCCGTCATCACCGTCTCGCCGCCGTCGTTGGGACGCGGCAGCCGCTCGTACACCACCTTGCCGCCGATGCTTTTCACGGCGTTCTGGTAATTGCGCAGCACCTGCAACGCGCTTGGCTGGCTGTCCGGATTGTTGTGAAAATAGCGGATCCGGGTGACCTGCCCTTCAATGGTTTCCTTCTTCGGGCGCGCTCCGGCAGCGCCCGCCACCGTCATCTCCACGGCGTTGTAATTCTTCTCGTATTCGGTGATCCGCGAATTCGGATACCGCGACAGCATCGGATGATCCGCGCTGCCGGCCACGTCTTCCTGCGCAACGCCGATTCCCGCCAGCATCACCGCCATGGCGGCTGCCCGCAGCCCCGGGCGCAGCCATGCCTGTTTGCAATTTGCCGCCATACAGCCCCTCCTGTGGCCTTGTGGTTCGCCGCAACTGCCCAGCGTGTCTGACAGCATAATCCATGACGCCGTCTGCGGGCAATCCGCAGGCAACACGGCGATCGCCCCCGGCCGTTCGCCTGGCTTACAATAGGCTCACATCCTGTCAGAAGGGCCGCATCATGAAACTGCCTGCCACGCCCAGCCGCCGCTCTCTGTTTGCCGCGGCTCTCGCGCCTGCCGTCTGGACAACGGACAAAGCCGGTTCCCGCCCGCCGCTCACCGGCAGCGGCGAACACCAATACGAAGTCCATCACGATTGGGGCCAACTGCCCGCCCGCATCGCTTACGGCAACACGCATGGCGTCTGCGTCGATTCGCAGGGCCTCGTTTACATCCATCACACCGTCAACGCGGCTTCGCAGAGCGATGACACCGTCGTTGTTTTCGATCCGCGCGGGCGCTTCGTCCGCAGTTGGGGCGGCGAGTTCAGGGGCGGCGCCCACGGTCTCGCGCTGCGCCGCGAAGGCGGCGAAGAGTTCCTCTACTTCTGCGACACCCGCCGCGCCATTGTCGCCAAGTATTCCCTGCGCGGCGAGCGCGTCTGGGAGTTCGGCTACCCCGAGCAGTCGCCCGCCTACCAGCCCGCCGCCGACGGCAAGCGCCCGCGCTACAGCCCCACCAATCTCGCCATCGCCTCCACCGGAGACATCTACGTCGCCGACGGCTACGGCTCCTCCTTCGTCAACGTCTACGACTCGCGCGGGCGCTGGAAGTTCACCTTCGGCGGCAAGGGCAAGGAGCCCGGCAGGCTCGACTGCCCCCACGGCATCGCCATCGACCGCCGCTCGGGCTCCGAGCGCGTCCTCGTCGCCGACCGCACCAACCGCCGCCTCCAGTATTTCGCGCTCGACGGCACGCACCTCGGCTTCGCCGCCGAGGGCGCCGTGAAGCTGCCCTGCCATTTCGATCACCGCGGCGGCACGCTCCTTGTGCCGGATCTCGAAGCCCGCGTCACCCTGCTCGACGGCGCCGACAACCTGATCGCCCACCTCGGCGAAGACCCTTCCGGCACGTGGGGCGAGCTGCGCAAGCAGCCCCGCGAGCGTTTCCCCGCCGGCCGCTTCATCTGCCCCCACGCGGCCTGCTTCGACTCGCAAGGCAACATCTTCGTGGTGGAATGGGTGGAGGCGGGCCGCGTGACAAAACTCAAAAGGATTGTTTGAAACAGGATGAGCGAAGACATCACCATCCGCCCGGCGGCGCGCCAAGACGCCGGGTTCCTCGTGCGCGGCAATGCGGAGATGGCGCTGGAAACCGAGCGCCTCTCGCTCGACCTCGAACGCCTGCGCTCGGGCGTCCATGCCTTGTTCGACGAGCCCTCCCGCGGCCGCTATTTCATCGCCGAACGCGGAGCACGCCGAGCCGGCCAACTGATGATCACCTATGAGTGGTCGGACTGGCGCAACGGGGTGTTCTGGTGGATCCAGAGCGTCTGGGTCGCGCCGGAACACCGCGGAAAGGGCGTCTTTCGCGCCCTGTATGATCACGTCCGGTCGCTGGCGAAGTCCGATCCCCAGGTCTGCGGGCTGCGGCTCTACGTGGATAAATCGAACCAGCGCGCTCAGGAGACCTACCTCCGTTGCGGCATGCGCCAGACCGAATACGATCTGTTCGAAGAGGACTTCGTGCTGCGCCGGGAGGCGTAAGCCGCCTCAGTCCGGTTTCAGCACCGCCAGGAAGTTCAGGTTCCGATAAAGCTGCTTGTAGTCCAGCCCGCAGCCGATGACGAAGCGGTCGGGGATCTCGAAACACTTGAAGTCGATCTTCAGCGGCACGATCCGCCGCGCCGGACGGTCCAGCATCGTGCACAGCGCGATCGAATTCGGCCCCCGCCCGGCCAGCGTCTGCAACAGATAGCGGGCTGTAAAGCCCGTGTCGACGATATCTTCCACCAGCAGAACGTCCTCGCCTTCCACGGAATCATCGAGGTCTTTCGCGATCCGCACGACCCCCGGCGCGCGCGTGTGGTTGGAGAAATGCGAGATTGAAAGGAAATCGATCTTGACGGGAATCGCCAGCTCCCGCGCCAGCGCCGTCAGGAAAAACACCGATCCCTTCAGCACGCCGATCATCTTCAGGTTGCCGTCCCGGTAGCGGATGGAGATCTCCTCCGCCACCTCGCGGATGCGCCGCTGCACCTCTTCCTCGGTGAACAGCACGCGGTCGATGACGGGAAGCGCGGGAACCTTCATATCGCGGCTCTCACGGCTGCGGCTGCGCCTGCGGCGCCAGCCCGTACTTCATCACCAGATCCATGATGTCCTTCTGATAAAACACCTGGATGTTGACGTGCGGATAGATCTCGCGCAGCAGCCGGATTTTGCGGTTCTTTTTCGTCACCAACGACTGCTTCATCGTGGTCAGTTCCACGTAAAGGTTCGATTCCGGCAGGAAAAAGTCGGGTGTAAAGGCCTCGATCACGTTGCCATTCTCGTCCCAGGCGATGGGAAATGATTTCGGCTCGTATTCCCACGGGATCCGGTAGAAATCCAGCAAATTGGCGAAGATTTCCTCTGACGGATGGCTGAATTGCGGCTTCGTCAGCGACGCGCGCCCGTGCGCGTGGATGCCGTGCCGGGCCAGCCGCAGGCGGATCTGGAACTGGAGTTGCGCCTCCGCCGCCGGCGACAGAAATCCGTGATCGGCCAGGCCCTGCTGCGTCACGGCCAGCGCGATCAGCTCCGCCATGTGCGCGGCGTCCAGCGAAGCCGCATTGAGCACCAGGTCGAACGCCTCCGGCGCCGCCGTCGCCCGCCCGAAACGCGCCTTCCTGAGCTGCGCCGCCTCGCGGTCCCGCGCCGCCAGCGCCTGCCGCGCCTGCGTGCGGTCCAGCCCGTCGTCCAGCATCACGTTGCCCGCCCGCCGCGCCGCCGGCGCCACCACGCGCACCCGCAGCAGGGCAGGGAAGCCGCGGAACACCTCCTCCGCCCCGTCCACGCCCACCACCAGATGCTCCTGCGTGGCCAGCCGCAGCAGGATGGCCGCCGCCATGTCCGGCCAGACGCGCGAGGCGCGCTCCACCACCGGCCCGAACTCCTCGCCCATCAGCGCGTCCAGCTTTTCCGCGCTCACATGCGTGAACGCAAGCCGCTGCGCCGCCAGCCGCGCCACCTCGCGCGTCCGGCATCCCGCCTGCCCGGAAACGGTGACAACCGCCATGGATGCGGCCCGCACTTCGGGCCCATGCCCATGATAGCGTAGGGTGCAGCCCCATGAAGCTGACGCGCCGCTCCTTTATTCAAACAATTTCAGCCGTTCCCGTTTTTTCGCTCCCCGCCTGGGCCGCCGGCCGCGAGATCTCCGCCGGCGTCGCCATCCTCGGCGGAGGAACCGGCGGTTGCGCCGCCGCGCTGGCCGCCTGCCGCGCCGGTCTCCGCGTCCTCATGACCGAAGAGACCCCCTGGATTGGCGGGCAGCTCACCTCCCAGGCGGTGCCCCCCGACGAGCATCCCTGGATCGAGATGTTCGGCTGCACCGCCTCCTACCGCGCTTTCCGCAACGGCGTCCGGAACTTCTACCGGAGCCACTACCCGCTGCTGCCGCCGCATGCCGAAGACCCGCGGCTGAACCCCGGCGGCGGTTCCGTCTCCGTGCTCACGCACGAGCCCCGCGTTGCGCTCGCCGTTCTTCACGCCATGCTGCAAAAATACCTTGCCTCGGGACGCCTGGCGCTGTTCACCCGCGCCGCGCTCCTTCGGGCGGATGTGGACGGAGACACAGTCAAGGCGGTCGAATTCCGCGACGATTCCGGCGCCGCGCGCGTCGTCCGCGCTCCCTTCTTCCTCGATGCCACCGAAACCGGCGAACTCCTCCCGCTCACCCGCACCGAGTACGTCACCGGCGCCGAGTCCCGCGCGCAGACCGGAGAACTCCATGCGCCCGAACAGGCGCAGCCGCACAACCACCAGGCGTTCACCGTCTGCTTCGCCCTGGGCTACGACCCCGAAGGCGATCACACCATCGACCGCCCCGAAGAGTACTCCTTCTGGCGCGATTATGTCCCCGAAATGCGCCCCGCCTGGCCCGGCAGGCTGCTGAGCTGGTCCATGTCGGATCCCATTACGCTCAAGCCCCGCCGCGTGTATTTCGACCCCGCGCTTCAGGCGAAACAGCCCGGGCTCAACCTCTGGATCTACCGCCGCATCATCCGGAAAGAAATCTACGAGCCCGGCTTCTGCTCCACCGATGTCACCCTGGTCAACTGGCCGCAAAACGACTATTGGCTCGGCAACCTGTACGATGTGCCCCCCGCGGAAGCCGCCCGCCACCTGAAGCGCGCCCGCCAGTTGAGCCTCTCCCTCCTGTACTGGATGCAGACCGAAGCCCCGCGCCCCGATGGCGGCGCCGGCTGGAAAGGGCTCCACCTGCGCCCTGACATCACCGGAACCGCGGACGGCCTCGCCATGTATCCCTACATCCGCGAATCGCGCCGCATCCAGGCCGAGTTCACCGTGCTCGAACACCACGTCGGCACCGATGCCCGCATGAAGCTCACCGGCAAGCCGCAGGAAGATGTCGCCGCCGAACCCTTCCCCGACTCGGTCGGCGTCGGCAGCTACCGCATCGATCTGCACCCGTCCAGCGGCGGCGACAATTACATCGATGTCAGCAGCCTGCCGTTCCAGATCCCCCTCGGCGCCCTCATTCCGAAGCGCGTCGAGAACCTCCTGCCCGCTGCAAAGAACCTCGGCGTCACCCACATCACCAACGGCTGCTACCGCCTGCATCCGGTGGAGTGGAACATCGGCGAAAGCGCCGGCGCTCTGGCGGCGCACTGCGTCCAGCGCCGCCTCCGCCCGCGCCAGGTGCGCAACACCGGCAGCCTGCTGCAAGAATTCCAGCAACAGCTCGCGCGCCAGGGCGTTGAGATCGCCTGGCCGCGCCTGCGCCCGCGCTGATCCGCCCGCGCTACCGCGCCCGCTCGTAGCGGATCTCCACGATCCTGCCCCGCCAGTATGGCTGCGGCCCCGAAGGCAGAATCCACGACACCTCGCCCTCCAGCGGAATCCTCACGCCGTTGCGGTACGCATAATTCCAGAACCGCCCCTGCCACGGCGCCGGCTCCAGCCGCCCGCCGCTCATCCTGCCGCGCGCCTCCGCCCGCACCGCCATCACGGAGTCGTCTTCGGCGAAGGTGAAGACCATCGACACGCGCAGCGCCCCATGCCGCAGCGTCGCCCGCGCCGACCGGTAGTCCGCTTCGCTCCACTCCACCAGCCCGCCCGGCAACAGCGCCATCGGATACCACGGCGCTTCAGCCAGGAACCGCAGCAGTTGCCCCTCGGCGATGGTCCCGCCGCCCCTCAGCCCCGCCACCCGCCACAGCCCGAACAGGCGCGCCTCCGTCAATCCTTCGCCGTCTGCATACGCGTCTCGCACGAACACCGTCACTCCCGGCGCCATCCGCACCCGCGCGTCCCAGTCGAAGCCCGGCTCGCCAAGCGCCGTCACCTGTTCCGCCGAAAAGCGCACCCATCGCTCGCCGCTCTCGCTCAGGTTGAACAGGCCCTCCTGCCGGATCCGCACCACGTCCGCCTGCACGGCTGCGCCGTTGTAAATGCGCCTCAGATAGCGCTGCACGGGCAGCGGCAACGCCTCCGTTCCCGCCTCAGCCCGGGCAGGGAAGCGCTGCCGCGGGACCCGCTTCTCCAGCTTCGCCTTCCACTGCTCCGAGAAATGCCGCCACCGCGCCAGCCCCGCCAGCCACAGCCCCAGCGCTGCCACCGCGATTCCAAAGACGACCCACGCAGCCGTTTTCATGCCGCCCTCCGCTCCTGCCGGGCCACTGTGGCAGCGCTGCGGCGCCGGAAAAACGCATGGCAAAGTCCCTTCATTTCGGTTGAAATTACTCGCCCTTTACTCCAAAATGCCGGCTCGCGAAGGCGATGAATTGCTGCCAGTCGTAGCCGGTGACGTTGTGCCCTCCGGCGCGGATGTGATAGCCGAGCCGTCCCATCACCGGCTGGTGCAACCCGGGCATCTCCCGCGCCGGCAGCCCGTCCGCTCCCAGCAGCCGGTAGACCGGAGTGGCGTGCACCAGAGAAAGGAATTCCCCGCGCGGGTCCGCCCACCGGTCCTCTTCCGCGCTCGCCACATACACAGGGCGCGGCGCGCAGAGCGCGATCAGCATGTGCTGGTCCACCGGCAGATCGTCCTCCCGTCCCGCATATTTCAGGAAATTGCCGCAAAACCAGTGCGGCGCCAGTTTCGTGATGGCCGCCACCGTTTCCCCATACCGCCTGCGGCTCAGCGCCGCCCCCATGCAGCCGGAATTGTTCGCGATCACCAGCGCGAACCGCTCGTCCTGCGCTCCCGCCCACAGCGCCGTCTTGCCCAGCCGCGAGTGCCCCATCACCGCCACCCGCCTCGCGTCCGCCAGCGGCTCCTGCTCCAGATAGTCCAGAGCCCGGCTCAAACCCCACGCCCAGGCGCCGATCGCGCCCCATTCCTCCGGCGCCGGCTTCTGCTGTCCCTCGCGGTAATACAGCGGCAGCACGCCCTGCCGGAAGGCGTCCCGCTCATTGTCCGGCGCGATGTCGGCATAGCACGCCGTCGCCAGCGCGAATCCCGCAGCCGTGATCCTCTCCACCGCCCAGCGCCCGGCCGCCGCCCCCCGCGATGCTTCCGTCGCCCGGTTGCCGGCGATGCCCGCCGCCTCGTTGTTGCGCTGCCAGTTCCGGTTCAGCGCCACCGCCGGATCGTTCCGCACCGCCTGGTTGCCCAGGAAATTCAGCCCGAGAAATACGGGTGCTTTTCCACGCGAATCCGGCGGAAAATACATCAGCAAATCCATCTTCGGCCCATCGGGATTCGCCGAAAAATGGATCCGCGCCTGCTTCCGCAACGCCGCGCCGCCCAGCGCCGGCTCGGCGCCGGAAAGGATCTCGAACCTCATCCCCTCCGGCCGCCCCGCCGCCGTGCGGCCGTACACCTCCCGCTCGAACAGCCGCAGAATCTCGCCGCGGCGCCTCTTCCAGTCCCCAGGAGACCGGACCTCCCCGCCGCCGGAAAACCGCAACGGATCCGGCAGGCTGTAGGCGGGCACCTTCGACTCGTCGTAGTTGGTCCCCGGCGGCTCCTGCGCGGACGCCAGCGCCGCCGCGCCTGCCAGGCAGAACCTTCTTCTGTCGGTCATCTGCGCCTCCTCCTTGCATGCGTCTCCATGCTCGACGAAAGGATATCAGCCGGCCAGCCCCGCCGGCGGCTGCCTCAGCCGGAGCGCGCCTCTTCTGAACTCTCCCGGTAAGCCGGCAGCCGCACGCGGAACGTGGATCCCTTGCCGGGTTCGCTTTCCACGCTCACCCGCCCGCCGTGAGCGCGCGCGATCCACTCCACAAACGCCAGCCCCAGCCCCACGCCGCGCCCCGCCGTCCTCTCGCCCTCGCGCACGCGGTAGAACTTGTCGAAGATATGCGGCAGATGCTGCGGCGCAATGCCCGGTCCGTTGTCGGCCACTTCGATCACGGCTTCGCCGTCCTCCCGCCGCACGCGCACCGTCACGCGGCCGCCCTCCTGCGTGTATTTCACGGCGTTGGCCAGCAGGTTGTCCAGCAACCGCTCCATCTGAAGCCGGTCCACCAGCGCCATGCAGCCGTCGCCGGCTTCCAGCTCCAGGCTCAGCCGCTTGCCGTCCGCCAGCGGCTGGAACCGCGCCATCTGGCGCGCCGCCACCTCGGCCAGCATCTCCGGTTCGAAGTTCAGACGGATCTGCCCCGCCTCCGCCTGCGCCAGTTGCAGCAGCGACTGCACGATCCGGCCCAGCCGCTCCACATCTTCCAGCGCCGTGGCGATCGCCCGCCGGAAGTCCTCCGTGCTCTTCGCCGTCAGTTGCGCCACTTCCAGTTGTCCGCGGATGGCGGTGAGCGGCGTGCGCAGCTCGTGGGAGGCGTCCATCGAGAAGCGTTTCATCTGCTCGAAATTCGCCTCCAGCCGCTCCATCATTCCGTTGAATGTCTCGATCAGCTCGTCCAGTTCATCGCCGGTGCCCAGCGGTTCGATCCGCAGGCTCAAGTTGCCTCCCGAAACCGTCCGCGCCGCCGCCACCACGCGCTGGAGCGGCGATAGCGCCCTGCCTGCCGCGTACCAGCCCAGGACGCCGATCGCCACCAGCATCACCGGCATGCTCACCGCATACACGGCCAGCATCCGCGACGGAATCCGTTCCGTGTCGCCCGCGCTCATGCCAATGGCCGCAAAATACGTCTTGCCCGCGCCCCCGTACGGCCCCATCCGCACCATATAAATCTCGCCGCGGGCATCGCGCCTCTTCACCGTCACCGTCCGCCCCGACTGCAGCACCGCCCGGACCGTCTCCGCCGGCTCCCGCCCGATCGACGCGTAGCCGTTCGACATCTCCACGATCTCGCCATCGGCGGCGGTCAACAGAAACACGCGCCGCAGCCGCTCCACCGTGAAGGCTTCTTCCGGATGTTCCGGATCATAGGCCCACACCAGCTCCCCGTCGCGGCTCCGCAGAAATCCCTTGAGCGCGCTCCAGTCCGCATCCAGCAGCCGCTCGGCCTGCTGATGCGAGATCACCACCAGCGCCTGATGAAAGGTGAAGCCGATCGACGCCATCACGATGGCGAACAACAGCACATAGCTCAGCGTCAGCCGCGTCCGCAGGCCTGGGACGGGACTTCTGCTCCGCCTCCGATGCCCGCGCTCGGCCGCCTGCGCCATGGCCTTCCCGCCGTCCTGACGGCGACCATCCTCAGCCGGACGAGCCGCCGCCTGGCAGCGCCACAGCCTCTCCCGCCTCCAGCATGTAGCCCGTGCCGCGCACCGTGCGGATGATTTTCACGGGAAACGGGTCGTCGATCTTCGCTCGCAGATGCCGGATGTAGACGTCCACGATGTTGGTCAGCCCGTCGTATTCCATGTCCCAGACGTGCTCCACAATCATCGTGCGCGTCAGCGGCTTGCCCTTGTTCCTCACCAGATATTCGAGGATGCTGAATTCCTTCGGCGCCAGTTCGATCGGCCTTCCCGCCCGCGTCACCTTGCGCCGCAGGCAGTCCACCACCAGATCGCCTGCCACCAGCCGGTCCGGCACCGGCTGGCCCCGCCGCAGCAGCGCCTTAACCCGCGCCAGCAGCTCCTCGAACGCGAACGGCTTCACCAGATAATCGTCGGCGCCCACTTCCAGCCCGCGCACGCGGTCTTCCACTTCGCTGCGCGCGCTCAGGATCAGTACCGGCGGGCTCACCTTGCGGTTGCGGGTCTTTTCGAGCACGCCCAGCCCGTCCATGTCCGGCAGCATCAGGTCCAGGATCAGCAGGTCGTAGTCGAGATCATGCATCTTCTGCAAGCCGGTCTGCCCGTCGCCCGCCGTGTCCACCTGATAGCCCGCTCCTTCCAGTCCGCGCTGGATGAAGTCGGCGATGCGCTCTTCGTCTTCTATGACCAGAATTCTCATCGCAACCTGAAACCACTCGAATTCGCTTACAGAGTAGCACCCCTCAGCCGGCCTGGCGATCCCCGCCTCACCGCACCAGCGCCGTCTCCGTGATCTGCTCTCCCAGATGCACGTGATATCCGCCCTCCACCGGGTGCACCCACAGCCCGCCCTCTTCCGGGACGGGGATGTCTTCCACCCGGCGCACGAACAGGAACCGTTTCGTCTCCGCCGCCCGCACGAACCGCCCGATGTGCAGGTGCAGGTGGCATTGCGTGCGCACCTGCGATCCGTTGTAGGCGATGCCCCACTCGCCGCCGAACTTCTCCCGCGCCGCTTGAACCGCAAACCGCCACAGCCCGTCGCGCACCGGCTTAGGATACTCGCGCAGCTCGTGCGCGCCCGGCCGGTGCATTCGCGGCAGCGCCAGCCAGCGGTTCGGCTTCCGCGGGTTGATGTCTTTCAGCAGAAAGAACTCCGCATCCGGCGGCTGCTTCTCCGCCTCCACGCAAAGAGAGCAGTTCCGCGCCTTCATCGTCTCCGGATTCGCCGGATCGCACGCGCATTGCGAAACGTCGGCGGCCAGGGGCGCTGCCAGCCACAGCCACGCCGCCACAAACCTGAGCAGTCGCATCGCCGCCATTATACTGGTGGGTGTCCCGGCCCGGCTTGCGCGACTCCCGCCTGTGGCTCCCAGTGGTGTTCCTGCTGCTGACGGGCGCGTTTTACCTGCACGGCCTCGGCGCCGTCGGCCTGCTCGGCCCCGACGAACCCCGCTACGCCTTCATCGGCCGCGCCATGGCGGACAGCGGCGATTGGCTCACGCCCCGCCTGTGGGGCGAACCCTGGTTCGAAAAGCCGCCCCTGCTGTACTGGATGACCGCCGCGGGCTTCCGCCTCGGCCTTGGCCCGGAACTCGCTCCGCGCCTGCCGGTGGCCCTGCTCGCGGTCGTTTTTCTGCTCTGGCAGTGGTGGCTCCTGCGCCGCCTGCTCGGCCAGCAGATCGCCTGGCTGGCTTCTCTGATCCACGCCACCACCGCCGCCTGGGCCGTGTACGGCAAGATCGGTGTGACGGACCTGCCCCTGGCCGCCTGCTTCCAGTCCGCCGTGCTGCTCGGTTGGCTGTCGCGCGAGACCCGCGCGCCCGCCGCCCGCTATGGCGCCGCCGCCTGCCTTGCCGCCGCCGTGCTCGCCAAGGGCCTCGTGCCGCTCGTGCTGTTCCTGCCCGTGCTGTGGTTCCTCCGGAGGGATTGGCGCGCCTGGGCGGCCCCCGCGGCGCTGTTTGTCCTGCTCGCCGTCCCCTGGTACGCGGCCATGGCCTGGACGCATGGCCGCGCCTTTCTCGATGAATTCTTTCTGCGCCACCATTTCTCCCGTTTTTCCAGCGATGAGCTCCAGCATGTGCAGCCCTTCTGGTTCTATGTGCCGGTGGCAGTGGGCGGGCTGTTTCCCTGGATTCCCGTCTTGATGGCCGCAGGGCGGCGCCTCTGGAGCGATGAACGGCTGAGAATTCCGCTCGCTGTTTTTATATTCGGGTTCGTATTTTTCTCGATTTCCCGGAATAAACTGCCGGGATATCTGCTCCCTTTGTGGCCTTCCCTGTGCATCCTGCTCGCCGCCGGCCTGGCCGCCGCGCCGCGCGCGGGCCGCCCCCTGTTCTGGACCGTGATGCTGGCCGGCTTCAGCCCTGCCGCCGCCGCGCTGCTGCCCGAAGCGCTGCTGTACGGCATCACTAGCGCGCGCGTCGAGGGGGCCGCCTGGGAGTACTTCGCCGCCCTGCTGCCAGCCGCCCTCGGCGTCTGGTGGCTCGATTCCCGGGGCCGGCGCGCCGCCGCCGCCGCGGCTGCCGCCGCCGTCGCCGCCGCCGGTTTTGTCTTCATCCAGCTCAGCGCCGCGCCCGTGCTCGACCAGATCGTTTCCGCCCGCGGCCTGTGGAGAAAAACCGCGCCTCACAAGGACCAGGTCTGCATCGGTCGCCTCCACCGCTCCTGGCGCTATGGCCTGGCCTACTACGCTGGCGCGCCTCTGCCCGATTGCGAAGCCGCCCCGCGCCCTCTCGTCATCGATCAGCCCCCGGCAGCGCTCCCCCGCCTGCTGCCCGCCCATGCCCCCATGCCCGCCGCCAAGGCTGAACCGGGCGTCCCCGGGCAGTAGAATGTGAGTGCCATGAAACCTCATCCCAGCCGCCGCGCCGTGCTGGGCGCCGCGCCTCTGGCTGCCGCCCTCCGTCTGGACGACAAGCCCGCACTCCTCGGCGGCGCCCCCGTCCGCAGCGAACCTTTCCCCGCCTGGCCGGTCTTCGGCGAACCCGAGGAACAGGCGCTGCTCCGCACCCTCCGCTCCGGCAACTGGTACCGCGGCAACGGCGGCAATGTGCGCCGCTTCGAAGAGGCTTATGCCCGCGCCACTGGCGCCCGCCGCTGCCTGGCCACCTGCAACGGCACCTCCGCGCTCTTCGTCTCGCTCAACGCCCTCGACGTCCAGCCGGGCGATGAAGTCGTCATTCCGCCTTACACCTTTATCGCCACCGTCAACGTCGTCCTGCGCCAGTTCGCCCTCCCTGTTTTCGTCGATACCGATCCGGAGACCTTCCAGATGGATCCAGGCAAGCTGGAAGCCGCCATCACGGACCGCACCCGCGCCATCATCCCCGTCCATCTCGGCGGCAACGTCTGCGACCTCGACCGCATCCTCGCCATCGCCCGCGCCCGCAATATTCCGGTGATCGAAGACGCCTGTCAGGCTCACATGGCGGAATGGAGGAACCAGAAGGCGGGAACTCTGGGCGCCACCGGCTGCTTCAGCTTCCAGGCGTCCAAGAACCTGAACTCCGGCGAAGGCGGCGCCATGCTCACCAATGACGAAGCCCTCTATGAGCGCGCCTACGCCTTCCACAACAACGGCAGCGGTCTCAAGGCCATCGGCTCGAACTTCACCTACGCTTCCACCGGCCACAATCTCCGCCTCACCGAGTTCCAGGCGGCGCTGCTCCTCGAACAGATGGCCCGGCTCGACGCGCAGATCCGCGCCCGCTCCGCCAACGGCGCCCGGCTGGCGTCCCTGCTCGAGCAGATCCCCGGCATCCGCCCCGCGCGCCAGTATCCCGGCTGCACCCTCAATGCCTACCACCTGTTCATGTTCCGTTACGATGCGGCGGAGTTCTCCGGCCTCCCGCGGGACATGTTCCTGAAGGCATTGCGCGCGGAAGGCATTCCCGCCTCAGGCGGATATTCGCCGCTCAATACCCAGCCATTTCTAAAAAATACGCTGAATTCCCGCGGATACCGGCGCCTCTTTTCCGAGAAAACCCTGAAGGAATGGCCCGAAAGAACCGCCTGCCCCGCCAACGGCAGGCTCTGCTCGGAGGCCGTCTGGTTCACCCAGAACATGCTGCTCGGGCCGCGTTCCGGCATGGATTCCATCGCCGCCGCCATCGAGCGGATCCGCCGCCACGCCGGCAGCCTTGCCAGGCTCGCTTCCGCCTGAACCTTACTTCGCCGGCGCCGCCGCGTGCAGCTTCATGCACTCGCCCAGCACCCAGTGCATCTGCTCCAGCGTGAACGGCGGCGCCAGCACCGTGAATGCGCCCGTCTCCAGCACGTCCGCGCAGCCCCCGTCCAGCGACTCCACGCACGCCACCGCCGGAACCGTTCTGCCGTCCGCGCCCGCCGTCTGCCGCGCCAGATCGGCGAATGTGCCGTCGCTGAAGCAGAGGTTCGTGAACACGGCGTCGATCTCCGGGTTCAGCGCCAGCGCCGCCTTCGCCTGCTGGCAGGAGCTCACGGCATGCAGCCGCGCTCCGCACTGCGCCAGCAGCGGGCGCAATTGCATCTCCGTCTCCGGGCTCACCGCCAGCAACACCAGCGGCGGATGGTCGAAACGCGCCTCGTATTGCAGCGGCGGCGTCGAGGTCCGCCGGTGCGCTTCGCCCACCACGCGGTCGGCGATCTCCCGGATCTGCGTCCAGTGCAGGCTGCTGCCCAGCACGCTGTCGGAGCCCGCCGCGAGCGTCGACCCGCCCCAGATCTTCTCCTGCGGATAGTCTTCCGCCGCCTGAAACGCCTCGATCAGCCGGGGAATCTGGAAAATGTCCTCGTCGTAGGGGGAGCCCCGGATGATGCTGTAGGTGTACCGCCCGTTGGGGCGCTTGCAGATCAGGCTGATCAGGTTCGTGTAGCCCGCCGACGCCAGCACCAGCCGCGACAGCGGGTCGCCTTTTTCGTCGGCGATCACATAATTGAACGGCGACTGATACAGGATGTCCGGACGCGCCGTGATCGGCGCGATGCCCGCCTCGCCGTTCAGCAGCGCCAGCAGCCGGTCGCACACCAGCCGGATCGTCGTCGTCACCAGCGCCTCGTCTCCCTGCACCTTGCCGTGGATCCGCTGTTGCCGGTAGGGCTCGAACACCCAGGTGAAATGGTTCTTCACCAGGTCGTCGAGGTTCACCGGATACAGACCGCCGCAGACGTCCAGCTTGTTGTTGTACTGCACGATCCATCGCAGCGTCGGCATGCCCTCGGCACGCTCCAGCATCGTGTGGTACTCGAGCACGAACGCCGCCAGGCAGACGTCCTGGTCCGCGTTCCACACATAGACCGGCACCGGGCGGCGCTTCTGCAGCCACCGCTGCATCAGATGCCCCTGCCGCACGGCAATGTAAGCCTGCATCGCAGCGCTCATCGTCGCCTCCCGCACCACCCCCGCGTGATGGTCGAAGTTCACGTGATGCCCGCGGTGCCCCGGCACATCGTCCAGCACCTCCAGCGCCACCGAATACTCCGGCGTCTCCCGCAGAAACTCCTCCCATGACGCGAAGCGTTCCTGCCGCACGCGCAGCTCTATGTTCTGAAATGGATTCCCGCTCATCTGCTGGCCCCGGCGCTTTCCTGGCCGCGCGGAGCTGCCTCTGCTACCAGCGTAACCCGAATCAGCGCTCTTCGAGATCCGCCGTTGCACTGGTATTATGATGATTCCGGTTGGAGAGGTAGACTCCCGTGAAAGTCCTCGTCGCTGACGACAGCCTGGTGATGCGGCGCCTGCTGGAAGCTTCCATTTCCAGTTGGGGCTATCAGCCGGTCAGCGCCGCCGATGGCGACCAGGCCTGGGACATCCTTTCCTCGCCCGATCCCCCCTCCATCGCCATCCTCGACTGGATGATGCCCGGCCTCTCCGGCCTTGCCATCTGCCGCCGGCTCCGGGAACGCCAGGCGCCTCCTTATGTGTATGTCATCCTGCTTACCTCGCGGGGGCTCCGCGAGGATATCGTGGAGGGCCTCAACGCCGGCGCCGACGACTACGTCGTCAAGCCCTTCGACAAGCACGAACTCGAAGTCCGCCTCCGCGCCGGCCGCCGCATCATCGAGCTTCAGGCCGAACTCATGAGCGCCCAGGCCAGGCTCCGCGAACAGGCCATGCGCGATCCCCTCACCGGCATCTGGAACCGCGCCTGCATCCTCGACACGCTGGAACGCGAACTCGACCGCGCCCGCCGCAGCGGCTCGCCCCTCGGGCTGCTCCTTCTCGATCTCGACCACTTCAAGCAGCTCAACGACACCCGCGGCCACCAGTTCGGCGATCTCGCCCTCCGCGCCTTCACCCAGCGCATCCAGTCCGCCGTCCGCTCCTACGACGCCTTCGGCCGTTACGGCGGCGAGGAGTTCCTCATCCTGGTTCCGGGCTGCGGCGAGCAGGATCTGGTCCGCCAGGCGGAACGCCTGCGCACCGCCGTGGCCGCCTCTCCCTTCGACATCGACGGCGCCGCGGTCTCGCTCACGGTCAGCATCGGCGCCACCAGCGTCGAGCCAGGCGTGCGCGCCTCCTCCATCGACCTGATCCGCGCCGCCGACGACGCTCTTTACGAAGCCAAGCGCACCGGACGCAACCGCGTCGTCTGCAAGGCGCCCTCCCCTGTTCAACGCGTCGATTGAGCAGTTGCCGCCGGCGTCGCCGCGCGCAGCGCCTGCGTCTGCCCCAGGCTCTGCGCGTAGCGCTCCACGCCCCGGTACAGAGCCTCCGCCATACGCTCGCGGTATTCCGGCTTCTTCAGCAGCGCCTCATCCCGCGGATTGCTCAGAAACCCGATTTCGGCCAGCACAGACGGCATCGACGCGCCGATCAACACCACAAAGGGCGCCTTCTTCACCCCTCTGTCCCGCGCAGCCGAGTTCAGCAGCCTCCACTCCCGCATCAGCTCCCGCTGCACGAAGCCCGCGAACTCGCGGGATTCCTCCAGCTTGTCCTTCAGCGCAATCTTCTGGATCAGCTCCCGCAGCTCGAAAATCGACTTGCCATGCCCCGCGTTCTCCCTCGCCGCCAGATCCAGCGCTTCTTTCGAAGTCGTGAAATTCAGGTAGAACACCTCCGCCCCCGACACCCGCCGGATGGGCGAGGAGTTGGCGTGGATCGACAGGAACAGATCCGCCTTTTGCTCGTTGGCGATGGCCGTCCTCTCCTCCAGCGGCACAAACTCGTCCGTGCGCCGCGTGTAGACCACTTCGCCACCCAGCCGCTCTTCGATCATCGCCCCCAGCCGCAGCGCCACGTCCAGCACCAGGTCCTTTTCCAGCAGCCCCGACGGCCCTTTCGTTCCCTGGTCGTGCCCGCCGTGGCCCGGATCGAGCACCACGCGTCCGATCCGCAGCCCTAGCGCCCGCGTCAGGGACCGCGTGCCGTCGCGCGCCGGCCAGGCCGGTTGCGGCGCAGCCGCTTCCGGCAACGGCTTCGGCCCTTCTGCGCCGCTCGCTGCCCGGCCGCCGCCCGCCACACTGGCGTCCTCCGCCTTTGCCGGCGCTGCCGCAGGCGCAGATGCCGCCTCCCTGCGCGCAGGCATGGGTTCACGGGCTTTCGCCGCCTCGGCGGGTTTCTGTTCCCGCCGCGTTCCCGGGCCTTCTGCGGCGCGCGCTGCTGGCGTGGGAGCGTCCTCCGCTTTTTTCGCAACCGTGCGCCCGCCTGCGGCTGCTTCGGATGCTTTCGCCGCCCCTGCGGGCTTCGCTCCGGCATCAGCCGCCGCCGGGCCCGCTCCCTGCGGCATGGTCTCCGGCGCTTGCAATGGCTGCGCCCGCGTCGCCTCCGGCCCCGCTCGGCCGGCGCCTTTGGCCTTGATCTCGATCACCAGCCGTTCCGGGTTTGTCAGATGAGACAGCTCGTACTCGATGTCGGCTTTCAGGTCCAGCACCAACCGGGTCGTATGCGGATCCTTGAGAGCCACCCGCGCCCGCTCCACCAGCGCGTCGCCAACGGCAATGATGTGGATCCGCTGCGGCCCCAGCCGCGGGCGCGTCTCGGCGAAATCCACGAACAGCCGTTCCGGCGTGGACAGCCGCCCGTATTTCCACCTCGTCTCCCGGCTCAGCTCCACAACAATCCGCGTCGCCTCCGCGCCGCTCCAGGCGCGCACGGAGCGCAACTCCACGGGCGCCTGCGCCTGTCCCGCCTGCGCTCCCGCCGCCGCGGGCAGACACACGGCCAGCAGCGCCGCCTTCCATGCCACCCCTGGCTTGGCCTGAGTCAGTTGCGCCTCCTATCGCGTCCGCAGGTACACGCGGCCCTCCGCGTCCGTCTCCACCAGCAGGCCCCGCACCGGCTCCGGCTCATCCGCCCGCGCCTGCCCGCCGGCGGCCGCGTCACCAGCTCGCTTCGGTTTGTAAGATGCCTCGATCCGCCGCACGTACTCCACCGTCTCCCGGTAGGGCGGCACGCCCTTGTATTTCTGAACTGCGCCCTCGCCGGCGTTGTACGCCGCCAGAGCCAGCCGGTCGTCCCCGTACCGCTCGCGCAGCTCCTTCAGCAGCCTCACGCCCGCTTCCAGGTTCTCCGCCGGGTTGAACCGGTCCCGCGCCCCCATCTGCCGCGCCGTCGCCGGCATCAACTGCATCAGCCCCGCCGCGCCCTTCGCCGAAACCGCCGCCGGGTTGTACCCGCTCTCGGCCCGGATCACCGCATCCACCAGCTCCGGATCCACCGAATGCCTCCTCGCCGTGTGCTCCACCAGCGGGCGCACCGCCTGCGCCGCCGGCACCCGCTTGCCTGCGGCTGTGCGGAATTCCGTCACCCGCACCAGCCGTCCGGTCCGCCGGTCCGCGCGCACCGACAACACGGCCCGCAGGCTCTCCCCGCCCTCCGGCCGGGGCGGGTCCGCCGCAAGCGCCGCGCAGGAAAAACAAACTGCCAGCATTATGTTTAATACATTATATAGCCGCATGTTTCAAACACAAAGCCATTTCTGTGTCACTGGCAGCCGGGCGGCCCGATGCGCCGCCGCTGCTACAATTCTCTCATGACCCGCGCGGCCTTCATTCTGGCCGGCGGCCGCAGCCGCCGCATGGGCCGCGACAAGGCGCTGCTGGAAATCGGCGGAGAGCCGCTGGCCGCGCGCGCCGCCCGCATCGCCGCCGAAGCTGCCGGCCGCGCCGTCCTTGTAGCGCCGGCCGCGCTCTACGGCCGCCTCGGCTATCCCTGCCTGGACGAGCGTTTCCCCGGCCTCGGCCCGCTGAGCGGCCTCGACGCCGCTCTCCGCTCCGGCCTCGCCACATGGTGCCTCCTGCTGGCCTGCGACATGCCCGGCCTCGACTCCGCTTCCCTCCGCAGCCTCCTCGCCACAGCGGAGAACTCGGACTGCGACGCCGCTGTCACCGTCAGCGCCGGCGGCCGCCTCGAACCCCTCTGCGCCGTCTACCATGTCCGCCTGGCCCCGCTCGCCGAACAGCGCCTCCTCGAGCGCCGCCTCGCCCTTCATGATCTGCTCTCCTCCATCCGCTGGACCCCGTTTCCCGCCCCGCACCCCGCCTTCGCCGCCAACATCAACACCCCCGAAGAATGGGCACAATGGAATCGTTGAGCGACCTCTACCCTCACTACATCGAGTTTCGCCACGTCTATAAGACGTTCGACGAACCCGTTTTGGTCGACGTGTCCTTTCACGTCCGCGACGGCGAGACGCTGGCCATCATCGGGCGCAGCGGCGTCGGCAAGAGCGTCAGCCTCAACCACATCATGGGGTTCCTCAAGCCCGACAGCGGCCGCGTCATCGTCGCCCATCAGGACATCACCGATATGAGCGAGGCTGAACTGCGCGCCATCCGCCGCAAGGTCACCATGGTCTTCCAGAGCGGCGCCCTGTTCGACTCCCTCACCGTCGGCGAGAACGTGCTCTTCTCGCTCGAGCTGCGCGAGGATTACGACGAAAGCAACAAGCTCGACGTCATGCGCGGTCTGCTCCGCATGGTCGGCCTCGAAGACCGCGAACACGACTACCCCTCGGATCTCTCCACCGGCCACCGGCGCGCCGTCGCCATCGCCCGCGCCCTCGCCGCCCAGCCCGAGTGCATCCTCTACGACGAGCCCACCACCATGGTCGACCCCCTGATGTCGGATCTCATGGTCAGCCTCATGCACCGCCTCAAGGAGCAGCTCCGCCTCACCAGCGTCGTTGTCACCCACGACCTCGATCTCATGCGCCGCGTCGCCGACCGCGTCGTCGTGCTTTTCGAAGGACGCGTCATCTACTTCGGTCCGGTGAGCGAGATCGACCGCTGCCAGCACCCCCACGTCCGCGAGTTCCTCGCCATGGACCGCGTCGATCTCAACGGCTGAACCGCGCCCGCACCCCCTCCAGCCACCCGCCCAGCCTCGCCCTCCAGCTCTGCGGCGCTTCCGCCGCCTTGCCTCCCTCCACGTCCACTTCCCGGTCCTCGATCCACGATGGCGGTGCCGCCGCCTCTTCCCTTGCGGCCACCCGCGCCCGGTACGTGCTGCTTTGCAGGTCGTAGCGCCGCTTCACGCTCCTGCCGTCTTTCTCTTCCACCACAATCTCGAAGCCCGCCACCCTCGCGCCCTCCTCCCGGAGTTCGACCGGCAGGCGGCCCTTCAGCCCCCGTTCGATGAACGCCGTCTCCCAGCGGCCCCGCTTCGCGCTCCAGACGAAGATCCGCAGTGAATCGAAATCATGCGCGGCGTTGCGCTGCGATTGCGCCGCCCACAGCCACACCGGCTTCTCCGCGCCTTTTGCCTTCACGGCGCCGATCTGGAAATAGGCCATGATCCGCGCCCGCTCGGCGTACTGCGCCACCTCATCCGGGATCGCCATGTACAGCATTCGCGCCAGCACCCACCCCGCCGCGCCGTCGCGGCTCCGCACCAGCGCCCATTCATCCACGGGCGCCGCCGGCGCCGCATCGGGCGCCTTCTCCTCCGGGCGCGCCGTCCGGCTCATCTCCAGCCAGTTCTCGGGCAAGGCCGGCGCGGGCGGCTTGGCCAGCGGTTCGGCCCCGTTCTTCCGCCTCTTCGGCGCCGCTGCTTTTTTCTGCGCTGTGGCGCTGCTCTGTTTCAGAAGCGGCGGAGGCGCATAAGGCTTGCGCTCCATCCGAGCGTACGCGATGACCTCGACCCGCTCTTCCGGCTGGATCCGCCGGAAGCTGGGCGCCTGCCGGTACGGCCCCGTGTGCATGTTCAGCGGTTCCAGCACCGTGGCGGCGCCCTGCGAAGGCGCGGCCGCGGCGCGCCGCGCCAGCCTTCGCAGCGCTTCCATCTCCTGAGCCGAAAGCAGTTGCCGCCCGTCCACCCACCCCTCGCGCCCCCGTTCCGTGCGGATCCGGTAAAAGCCCCGGCGCCGTCCCAGAAGCTCCACCCGCTCGCCGTGCTTCAGCGTATCTGCCGCCTTCGCCCGCGCTGCCAGCGCTTCACGCACCTGGAGCGTCATCGGCCCCGCATAGGCTTCCCCCAGCGCGGGTTGCCTCTCCGGCCTCCCGGCGCAGGACGCCAGCAGCGCCAGCCCGGCGACCGTGATAAATCCTGCCCTCCAGCGCATGCGCGACGGCGCTCTGCCCGCCTGCTCCCAGAATATCAGCGGGCCGCCGCCCCGGCTCACCCAATCATTTCCGCCAGGAATTGTTCGATCCGTCCCAGGCCCTTCTCCAGCTTTTCCATCGATGTGGCGTACGAGATCCGCACGTGGTGCTCGGTTCCGAACGCCTCGCCCGGCACCACCGCCACATGCGACTTCTCCAGCAGCTTCTCGGCGAACTGCATCGGCGTGTGGATCCCGTTCCGCCCCAGCGCCGCCTGGATGTTCGGATAGGCGTAGAACGCACCCCTCGGCTCGGCGCACCGCACGCCCGGCATCGCCCGCAGCCGCTCCAGCACATATTGCCGCCGCCGGCGGTATTCAGCCAGCATCGCGTCCACCGAGCTCTGGTCGCCCGTCAGCGCCTCGATCGCCGCCTTCTGCGCGATTGACGTCGGATTCGACGTCGAGTGCGATTGCAGCTTGATGATGGCCGAGGACACCTCCGCCGGCGCCAGCGTGAACCCGATGCGCCAGCCCGTCATCGCGTACGTCTTCGACAGCGATCCCGCCACCACCACGTGCTCTTTCATCCCCGGCTCCGATGCCACCGAATACGGCTCGCTGTCGTACAGGAACCGGCAGTAGCATTCGTCCGTCAACAGCCAGAAGCCGCGGCTCTTCGCCAGATGGGCGATCCGGGCGAACTCTTCCCGGTCCACCAACGCGCCCGACGGATTGCACGGCGAATTCACAATCACCAGCCGCGTCCTCGGCGTCACCACCCGCTCGATCTGTGCCGCCGTCAGCGCGAAGCCCTCCTGCTCGCTGGTCTCCACCAGCACCGGCCGCCCGCCGGAGTAGCTTACGACGTCGTAGTAAGTCACCCAGTACGGCACCGGGATGATCACCTCGTCGCCTTCATTTACCAGCACCTGGACCGTGTTGAAGATCGCGTGCTTGCCCCCGACGCTCACCACGCACTCCGGCACGGTGTAGCTGGTCCCGAAGTCCGCCCGGTGCCGCTGGCACACGGCGTCGCGCAGTTCCTGAACTCCGGGCATCGCCGTGTAGCGCGTGAAGTTCTCCTCCAGCGCCCGCACCGCCGCCTGCTTGATGTTTTCCGGCGTCGGGAAATCAGGCTCGCCTACGCCGAAGTCGACCACGTCGTGTCCTGCACGCCGCAGCTTCTCGGCTTCCGCCGAGACCCGCGCCGTCGATGAAACGCTGATGCACTGGACACGCTCGGATAAGGGCATGGATCTTTGCAACATTCCTCTGACTCGGTGGTTCGGATTTCCGGCTTTCGCCGGATCATCTGGAATTCCGGGGCCGCGGCGGCAGCCGCTCCCTCAGCTTCGCCTCGACCTGGGGCGGCACCAGGCCGCTGACGTCGCCGCCCAGTGCGATCACCTCTTTCACCAGCCGTGAACTGAGGAAAGAGTATGCTTCTCCTGCCATCATAAACATAGTCTCGATCTCCGGCGCCAGCCGCCGGTTCATCAGCGCCATCTGGAGCTCGTACTCGTAGTCGGAGATCGCCCGGATTCCCCGCAGCAGCAGACACGCCCCGCGCCGCCGCGCATACTCCACCAGCAGCCCGTCGAAGCTGTCCACATCCACGTTGCCCAGATGCGCCGCCGCTTGCCGCAGCATCTCCACCCGCTCTTCGGCCGTGAACAGCGGCTGCTTGCCCGCGTTGCGCAGCACGGCCACAATCAATCGGTCCACCAGCGGCGAGCATCGCTCGATCAGATCCAGATGGCCGTATGTCACCGGATCGAATGAGCCGGGATACACGGCAATGCGCAATTGCCTCTCACTCACTGCTGCGTCTTCCTTCGTCCACGGAATGTTCCCTCATTGTACGCCCGCCCGCCGCCTCAGCCTGAACCGCCCTGCGGCTGCTAGATTGTTACGGTGGCCCGTTCCGACGACCTGCGCCTCCGTGCCATCCAGGACGCCCTCGGCGCCCTCGGCTATCCCGGCTTCCTCTCCCTTTTCTCCGAAATCCAGGCTCAAGAAGAGGGCCATGACCCCGCCGTTGTCCTTATGGCCGCCCTCGCCTGCGACCGCCTTGAGGAGCCTGTCATCGAGGCCCTCCCCTGGCTCGTCCTCCGCTACGAGAGCCTCGACTGGAGCTGGCTCGTCGCCGAAGCCCGCCGCCGCGGCATCCAGAACCGCCTCGGCTTCGTCGTCTCGCTTGCTTTGCGCGCCTCGGCCGCCTCCCTCGGCATGGAGCGCCTCACCCGCCTCGCCGCCATTGAAGAAGAACTCTTCGCCTGCCGCCTGCCGCGCCAGGAAACCCGCTGGCTCCGCCTCCCCGCCGCCCGGCGCGAACTCCCCGCCGCCCGCCGCAGCGAAGAAGCCGCCCAGTGGGGCGTGCCTTCCTGCCTCCGCCCCGACCAAATCCGGTTCCTGAATGAACTCTGATATGCCCCTCGCCTCGCGGCTCATCTGTTTCGGATTCCCCTCGGCTTTAGCCGGTGGCCGCCCGCCCACCTCATAAACCGGGGACAGGCCCGCCTGGCACCAATTTAATCTCTCAAAAACCGGGTAAAGTGATCGGCCATAAAGCCGAGGTTCCGCTGCAGGCCTGAAAAACCCGGGCCCGGCCCCATCGCCGGCCTGCGCCGCGCACGAGGCCTCGAAGCGGCCTTGACTGCGCATCTATTTCCGATTTGCCCAGCTTTAGGCGCGGGGCTGCCCGCCAGCTTTGCCCCGCCCGGTCCCGCGCCGCCCACAAACGCCGCAGCCGCACGGTTCTATGCCGCCGACGGAGGGCGCGAAGCGCCCGGGAGTGAGAAGTCCTCCCGCGGCCGCGCCCGCCACGGACGCCGCCATCGGCGCCGTTCCCTCCCGCGGCCTCCGGCCGCTTCGCTCGCGGCACAGCACCGTGCCGGGTCCCGCTTTCCGCACCAGGCTTTCTGTGCGCCCCGCCAGGGCTTCCGCGGTTTTCATCCGTGGAGCACCCCCTTTCGCGTGACCAACCCATAGGAGAGAAAAAACCGGTGAAAAGCCTCGCCGCCCCTCAGTGCTGGCCCGCAGCACTGCGTCCTGCCCTCTCCCGGCGGCGTATTTGGCGCTCCCGATCACTGCCGGCCGCAGTTCATCGGGCCGGCGCCGGAGCAGGCGGACCCAGCAGAGCGCCCGAGTAGGTGCCTGCCGCAGTCCGGACAAGCACCATGCTCCAGAAAAGAACCAGCAATACCCAAAGAGCGAATCCGAACACCTTCAGAGGCGCGCTATGGTACGCGTCAGCCAGAAGGTAGGTGGCTACCGTGTATGCGCCCAGGGGAAACGTGAAGGCCCACCAGCTCATTGCGAACGGGAACGGCTCGCGCAGGTAGTAGAGCGTGAGCAGGATCGCCGAGAACAACCACCACACTCCGAAACCCCACAGGCACAGCGAAGCCAGCCGCAGAAAGACCTGCGCCTCGCCGATGTATCCGCCCAGGATGGGACTCGCCGCCGTCGACAGCCGCGCCAGCGCCATGCTTCCCACGCCGATCGGTCCCAACCCGATCCACAATGTGGGAGCCAGATGCGCGTGCGGCAGCCCATGATAGATGAGCCGGGCCATCAGCAGCACGGTGACAATGAGAAACAGGAAGAATCCGATGCCGAAGAAGCTGAACGACACCAGGCACATGAAAGAGGACAGCGGCTCCGAACCCCATGTGGCGATCAGAGGCGCGGCGCTCGCCGGCACGACGATATTGGCCACAGGAGGCATAAACCACCCGCCGTTGGTCTGCTCCACCGGAATGGATGGGCTGCTGAACCACCGGAAGGGAATCAGAACGCCGAAGAAGAAGGCCAATACGGTGCCCGCGATCCACAGCCCCTGGGCGATGGGTATGGCGAGATCGGCCCCTATGTGGGGGCGGGCGATGGCTGAGAAATCGACGCCGAGCACCAGCAGCCCTATCGGCAGAGTCGAGTAGAACGGCCCCCGGGTTGGGTGGGATACGTCGGCCCACGCGTCCTTGAAGAAAAAAACCCACCGTGCCGTCCAGGGCACAAGCAACACCAGGCACAGAGCCGTGTTCAGCGCCCACAGCGCCAGCGCCAGCCGTTCCAGCCAGCCGGCAAACGGCGCCGTGTGCGCCGTGGCCACCGCCAGAATGCCTGTTCCCATCACCGAAGCGAACCAGCCCGGATGGAAATACCGGATAGCGTCAGTTGGTCGAGCAAGTTGATTCCACATCACCTGGCCTCCCGCTGCCCCGGCGCCCGCGGTTTCGGGTCGCGCCGGTCTGCATTCCTCCGACCTGCCCGCGTGCGGCGCCGGCTCGGCAGCCCGCCCGGAAAAACCCGGCCCAGACTCGCTCTTCCACGGGAATTCACACAGGAACTTGCCGGGTTTCTCGATCCACCCCTGTGGGCGGAACAGGCGTGCGCCTTGGCGCCGGACCGAATCACGCCGGCCGCTCTCATGCGCGTCACGCGCCGGGGTGGGCTCGGTCGAGGCATCCCGCCAGCATCCTGCGTGTCACAGGCGTTTGCTTCGCGCTGGAACGGCGGCATCACGACCCTCAACCGGTTGGCGTCGCCGCAAGCCTTGATTCTGGACTCGAACGGTTCCACTCTGGACTCCTGTGATCCAGCGAGCCGCTGACCGCAGGATCCAGATTGCGCTGCTATGAGGATCGAACCAGGATGACTCCGTTTTCGATTCCCGGACAACCCGAGTATACACACCGCCGCCATCGTGTCAAACCCTTCTGGTTCCCCAGTTGGCCCGTGACGCGGCAACCGGGCGGCCGTTGCCAGCATCTGCGCCCAACCCTGCCGCACAGGAGCGCCGAAAGCGCGGCCAGGCGCCCCCGGACAGTCCCAATTCGGACTCTCCCTCGCGATCTGTGCCGCAAATCCGTCAGCCAGGCGCGTCCACAGCAGGCCGCCGGCGGCGCACGATCCACGAATGCCAGCCGCCGCGCCCGCTGCAAGCTGCCTCTATTCAGCAAATTGCAAAAATCACTTGACGCGCCCGGCCGCCCGGCCCGTTCAACTCCGGGTATGGCCAACCGCGTGCTCCATCCATAATGCGATCTCGCACACCGTGCCCTCGAGGCCAGGACCGGGTTGATCGGGCGCCGCCTCCGGCGCGATTCTACGGCGAATGCAGCCTCCGGTCTTCCACTCAGGGTGACGCGTGCATCGCCCGCACCTGGCGGGCCCGGGGTTGGGCCGTTCCCTGGGGCCCAACCCCGGCAGGGTGGAATTTCTGGAAAGGAGACACTCGAATGTTTGACATGATGATCCGCAGAGAACAGGAAAAGCGCGAAGAGAGGCTCGCCCGCTTCCTCCGCACCGTCGGCGTGCTCGCCGCCACCACCACGCTGTTCGGCATCCTCATCCTCGCCATGCTGCTCGGCGAGTA
>CAKZUE010000086.1 GCA_937920635.1 uncultured Bryobacteraceae bacterium | reverse complement strand
CGCCATGTCAGACCAGGACTCTGCCGCGCTCCTGTCCCGGCGGACGGTTGTCGTCGGCGTTTCGATCCTCGTCGCGTTCCTTCTCGGAATCCTGCTCCAGTTCGGCGCGGCGCGCCAGGCGCGCTCCAGCCGCGACACCGTGGAGGCGGAAGCGGCGCGTCTGCGCCAGCAGGCGGCTCAGGCCGAGGTCCGGGATCTCGCCGCGCTGGTGCTGTTCGAAGTGACGCAGCGCAACTTCGGCACTGCGGCGCAGCATTCGACGGCCTTGTTCGACCGGCTGCAACCACTGGCCAGCGCTCCTGGCGCCGACCCGCGCCTCGGACAGGCGCTGGCCGCGCGCGACCGCGTCACCGCCGGGCTGGCTGCCGCCGATCCCGCGGTGCAGGCCGAAGTGCAGCGCGTGTTTCAACTCGTCTTCGACGCCACGCGCGGCCGGTGAAGCCGCGAGGTTACACTGGTATCTGATGCGGCGTCACTGCCGCGTGCAGCCTTGCGATACCTTCGCTCAGAACGCGAACCCGACTCCCTGCCCGCCAGATCTCTGTTCCGCGACGAGGCCAAGTTCGCCGCGGGCAAGATTGCGGCCTTCCAGTACCTCATCGTGGCCGTTTTTCTCTTTCTCGCGGTGGGCTACTGGGACTTGCAGGTGCTCAACGAGGAGTTCTATTCAGAGAAGGCGCAGCAGAATCAGATCAAGAGCCTGCCCATCCTCGCGCCCCGCGGCAAGATTCTCGACCGTGACGGCCGCATCATCGTCGACAACCACGAGTCCTACCGTTTGATCCTCTCGCGCGAGAATCTGCGCCCCTCGCACCTGCGGCCCATTGCGCTCGGGTTGAATCTCGATCCCGGCGAACTGGAGGCGAAGCTGCGCCGCTATAGCAGGCAGCCGACGTATTTCGCCATTCCGCTGAAAGAAGAACTGAACCCGGAAGAGCTGGCTTTTGTGGAAGCCTTCTCCGGTCCGAGCGGCTTCCCTGAACTGGAGTTGATTAAGTCGCAATACCGCATCTACCCCAAGGGCGGGCTGGCGGCGCACCTGGTGGGGTATGTGGGAGAAATCAGCGATGCCGAGCTGAACTCGCTGGACTGGGCTCATCACAATCCCGGCGACCTGATCGGAAAAACGGGCGTCGAGCGCTACTACAACGAGCATTTGGCCGGCGTCGACGGCCAGCGCCAGGTGCGCGTGGACAACCGCATGAACACGCGCGAGGTGCTCGGCATCAAGGAAGCGGTTCCCGGCCGCGACCTGCGGCTCACCATCGACCTCGACCTCCAGGTGGTGGCGGAGCTCGCGATGGAAGACAAGCGCGGCGCCGTGGTGGCGCTGGATCCGCGCACAGGCGAAGTGCTGGCGCTGGTCTCGCATCCTGCCTACGATCCCAACCGCTTCTCCAGCCGCATCACCGCGCGCGAATACGCCGCGCTGGTGCAGGACCCTTACCGCCCGCTGTTCAACCGCGCGTTGCAGGCGCAACTGGCGCCGGGCTCGACGTTCAAGCCGGTGATGGCGCTGGCGGCGCTGGAGTCCGGCGCCATCGACGACGACTTCACGGTGCACTGCACGGGAGGCGCTACCTGGTATGGCCGGTTCTTCAAGTGCCACCGCCGCGGCGGGCATGGCACCGTCAATCTGAAAACGGCCATCGCGCAGAGTTGCGACGTGTTCTTCTACGCCGTCGGCAACCGCATGGGCATCGACACCATCGCCCACTACGCGGAAATGGTGGGGTTCGGCAACCAGACCGGCATCGATCTGCCCGGCGAGAAGGAAGGCGTCGTGCCGTCGACGCAGTGGAAGATCCGGACGCAGCGCGAGAAGTGGTATGCCGGCGAGACCATCTCCGTTGCCATCGGCCAGGGCGCGCTGACGGTGACGCCCCTGCAACTGGCGCACGCCGTGGGAGGCATTGCCATGGGAGGCGTCTTCATGCGGCCCCACATCGTGCGGCCGGAAAAGCCGGAGCCGCCGCTGCGCAATGCCAGTTTCCAGCCGGAAAACGTCCGCAAGGTGATCGACGGCATGTGCGCTGCCGTCAACGAGTGGGGCACGGCTTCGGCGTCGCGGATCCCCGGCATCGAGATGTGCGGCAAGACCGGCACGGCGCAACTGGCCTCCAATGATCTGCTCCGCCTGAAGAATTCCTCCGACTGGCACGACAACGCCTGGTTTGTCGGATTCGCGGCGCCGGACAATCCGGAAATCGTCGTTGCCGTCTTGTGGGAAAACGGCCAGCACGGCGACATGGCCGCGCCGATCGTGCGCGACGTCATCAAAGCTTATTACGACAAGAAGCAGCGTCTGGAACGCCTGGGCCGGCAGCCCGCCAGCCTCGCCTCGGCCTGGCTCCAGCCGCCTGGCGCCGCCGGGGTGACGCGCTGATGGCGGCCTACCGCTCGCTCCGCAATCTCGACTGGATGCTCGTGCTGGTGGCGCTCATCATCGCCGCGCTGGGCATCTTGCAGATTTACAGCGCCACCATCGACACAGCCTGGCGCTCCGCCTGGTGGAAACAGGCCGTGTTCCTCGCCGCCGGGCTGCTGGTGATGTGGATCACCACGCGCATCGATTACCATACGCTGCTGGGACAAGCGCCCGCGCTGTATGTGGTCAGTCTCGCCCTGCTGGTGCTGACGCCGCTCATTGGGGCGCTCGTCTGGGGCTCCAGGCGCTGGATCCCGGTCGGCTTCGGTTTCAAATTTCAGCCTTCGGAATTCGTCAAACTGGTGCTAATATTACTGATAGCCCGGTATTTGGCCGAGCTGAAATCGGATCGGCTCACGGGCCGGGACCTGGTGAAGCTGGGTTTGCTGGCCGGCATCCCCTGCGGGCTGGTGGCGGCTCAGCCGGATCTGGGAACGGCGCTAACGTATGTGTCCATTGTTTGCGCCGGAGTGTTTTTCGGCGGCATCCGCTGGCAGCACGCGCTGTTGCTCGGCGCCGCGGCTGTCGTGCTGATGCCTGCCGGATGGTTTGTGCTGAAGGATTATCAGAAGGCTCGGCTGGAGACGTTCCTGGATCCGATGAAGGACCCTGTGGGCAAGGGATACCAGGTCATCCAGTCGAAGATCGCGGTCGGCGCCGGCGGCATCTGGGGCCGCGGCGTGGCGCGGGGTTCGCAAACGCAGCTCCGCTTCCTGCCGGTGGCTCACACGGATTTTCTGATCTCCGCCTTCGCCGAAGAGCATGGGTTTGTCGGCATCCTGGCCGTGTTCGGACTATACTTCCTGCTGCTGATGCAGATCGTTCAAAACGCGCAGGCGGCGCCGGACCGGGCGGGGATGTTCATCTGCATGGGTGTTTGCTCGGTGTTGCTGTTCCATTTGCTCGTCAACGCGGGCATGGCGGTGGGACGGATGCCGGTGACCGGCATTCCGCTTCCCCTGATGAGTTACGGCGGATCGAGCATGTTGTCGGTTTTCATGATGCTGGGGCTCGTCAACAACGTGCGGCTCCGGCGGTTTACAGCGTGACCTGGAACGGGAGAGCGTATCCGGAAAGGTTTGTCGATCCGGCGTCAGGCACAAGTCGAGGACAGAGATTTCGCAGGCGGAACAGCGCCTCCTGTCCGGGCATCGTTCTGGCAGCATGTGCGCCTTGCCGGCGCCGGCCGGACGTGCCCGGCGGTTTGTGAAAGTTTCTTGCATCGCATCCCTCCGGCTGCGGGCCATGCCCGGTTCGAGCCGGTTCGGCCAGCCTGAAGCGCCTGGAGCTTCCGATCCTTCCTCCTCTCCGCTCCTGTAGTCGACGCTCCTGGAGTGGAGGTAGAAAGCATGCCATCGAAGGAGTTGGTGGTCAGTCAGAACCGCCACGAAACAAAAGCGGCCATTCTGGAAGACGGCCAGTTGGTGGAGATTTATTTCCAGCGGGCCAACGAGTATTCTCTGGCCGGGTCCATCCACAAGGGCCGCGTCACCCGCGTCCTGCCGGGAATGCAGTCGGCCTTCGTCGATCTCGGCCTGGATCGCGACTGTTTTCTCTACGTCTCCGATTTCTTCGAGGAGAACGCCGACGAATTCGACCGCGTCCCCGACGAGCGCCGGCCGCAGGCGCGGCAACGCTTCCGCACCCCTGCGCCCGCTCCGGAAGCCCCGGCGGCGGCGGTGGAGGAAGCTCCCGCGCCCGAGACCGGGGAACGCTTCGACCGGCGATCCCGCCGCACGCGCCGCCGCCGCCGCGGCCGCGGTTTGCCCGAATCGAAGTTCGCCTCCCTGGATGACACCGCCACGCCCGCGCCCGTCGCTGAACCGGAGCCGGAATCCGCTGCCGAGGCGTCAGCCGGCGATCTCCTCCTGTTGCCCGGCGAGTCCCTTGCCAAGTACCGGCGCCGCCACGAACCATCGGATGCCGGATCCGCTGCCGCCAGCCTGAACGACGCCGAACTGGAAGAGGCTGCCGAGGATGCGGCGGAACAGATCCTGGACCGCGTCGAGGCGCTCGAACAGGCGGCCGAGTGGCCGGCGCGCCTGGACCGGCAGGAGGCTGACGAGGACGCCGTTCCGGCTGAAGACATGGCCCCAGCCGGGGCGGAAGAAGAGGAGGAGGCGGAAGAGATCCAGGAATCCTCGTCCGCCGGGGGGCTTGCCGAACCGGCCACCCGGTCTGAAGACGTCGGGCATGCCCTGCCGCAGACGGGCGCCGTGCAAGACGGCGCGCCTTCACTGGACGCTGAAGCGGCTGGATCTGCTGAACCCGTGCCGCAGCCGCCCGGACCGGAGGAAGGTGTGGAACCCGCCGCCGAGGCCGAAGAAAGCGAGAGTCCGGAGGAAGAGGGGATTGAACCTGCCCGTATGCCCGTTAGCCTGACCGCCACGCTGCGGGCTCACGGCGGCAAGGCGCCCCACCGCATCACCCGCCGTTCCCGACGCCGGGGGCGCGGAGACCGCCCGGCGGCAGAGGCTGAAGAGCCGGCGGTTGCCGAACCGGCGGCGCCCGCGCCGCCTGTTTCCGCCGAACCCGAGCTGCCCGCCCGGGAGCGCCCGCCGCAGCCCTCCATCGCCGACCTGCTGAAGGAAGGCCAGGAAATCATCGTTCAGATCGCCAAAGAGCCTCTCGGCCAGAAAGGCGCCCGCATCACCTCGCACATCGCGCTGCCCGGCCGCTATGTGGTCTACATGCCGACGGTGGATCACCTAGGGGTGAGCCGCCGTATCTCCACCGACCAGGAGCGCCAGCGCCTGCGCCGCATCCTCCAGAAGCACCGGGAAGGCCTTCCCGGCGGCTTCATCATGCGCACCGCCGGAGAAGGGCGCAGTGAAGAAGAGATCGCCGCCGACATGAGCCATCTGGCGGCGCTCTGGCTCGACATCAAGCAGAAGGCCGAAAAGCGCCGCGCCCCGGCCCTCCTGCACCATGATGTGGAAATTGTCCAGCGCATCATCCGCGACCAGCTCACCGAGGGTTTCAAGGCCATCTGGGTCGACAGCGAAGATCTCTACGAGCAGGTGCTGCACAACGTCGAGCGCTTCCAGCCGGATCTGCTGAACCGGGTGAAGCTCTACACCCGTCCCGAGCCGATCTTTGACGCTTTCGGAATTACGCAGGAATTGGAGAAGGCCCTGCGGCCGAAAGTGTGGTTGAAATCCGGCGGCTATATCGTCATCAACCAGACGGAAGCGCTCGTCGCTATCGATGTCAATACGGGGAAATTTGTTGGGAAATCCAACCGTTTGGAAGACACGATCGTCAAAACCAACCTGGAAGCCGTCAAGGAAATCGTCCGCCAGATCCGGCTTCGCGACCTCGGCGGCATCATCGTGGTCGACTTCATCGACATGGAGGAGCGCAAGAACCGCCAGAAGGTGATGCAGGCGCTCGAAGAGGCCATGCGCCAGGACAAGGCGCCTTACAAGGTTCTCCAGTTCAACGATTTCGGCCTCGTCGCCATCACCCGCAAGCGCGTCAAGCAGTCGCTCGAGCGCACGCTCTGCTCGCCGTGCCCCACCTGCGAAGGCGCCGGCTATGTGAAGAGCGTCACCACGGTGATCGGTGAAATCCTCACCGAAGCGGCCAAATACGCCAAGGTGGTGGATACGCCCAACGTCGTGCTGCGCGTTCATCCCGACGTGGCCAAGGAACTGAAGTCCACGGAAAACGATTTTCTGGAAGAGCTCGAGGAGATCCTGGGGCGGCCCGTCGTGGTAAGCCCCGATCCTCTGCTCCATCCGGAAAAATTCGACATGGCATAGGCTCGGCGTGCGGGGGCTGTTACACGCTCTGTTTTTGCTGGCCGCGCCAGGCGCCGTCCTGTGCGGCCAGCGCATCGCCGTGTTCAGCGAGTTTCAGCGCCCCGGGCCCGGCGGCGAAATCGTCGCCGCCGACCAGGCGCCGGCGCGGCGCGAAATCCTTTCGCCGGCTCTGGTCCGGAACGGTTGGGCCTCGTTCCTGTTCACCGTGGAAGCGCCGCCCGGCGAATACTACACCATCTACATCGCCCAGAATCCCGACGCCACGGCGAAGGTGGATGTCTATCGGCTGGAATATGCCGATGCCGGAGGCGTTTTGATCCCCGACGGCCTGAGGCCCGCGCAGCAGCCCGTGCAGGGCGTCCTGGCCGAGGGGCAGAAAACGCATGCGTATCTGCTGGATCTTCTTCTGCCCGCATCCACGCCGGTGGAGCGGTTCCGGCTGGAAATCCAACTGCATGCATCGGGAAGGTGGACCATTTATCCCATGGAAATGCGGCCTGTGCAGGCCGTTGTACCCCCTCCGCCGCCGCTGCGAGGTCCGCTGGCGCCCGTTGCCGCGCGCGCCGATTCCACCAGTACGCTGGCGCTGCGGGCCGCGCTGTGCGGGACCGGCGAGGCGGCCGAAGTGAGGCTGGACACGCTCCGCGCGGTGATCCTGCGCAACACTTTGCAGGATCTCGCTCTCGCGCGGCGCTACGCCGGCGGGCAGGATACGGCGTTTCTCGCCACTCTGCTGCGGGCCGGCGGATGGACCTCGCAGGAGGTTTTTTGCAGCTCGGCCGAGCCAGCTCCCCGCGGTCCCGAATGGTGGCTCCGCCTGCGCGGGCATCTGTATCAGGGGCTCCCCCTGCCGGAGTGAAAGGACCAGCCAGGGCCGCTCCGCCTGGCGCAGGCAGGTGCGCCTGCCCCGAGCTGGCGGAATGGTAAACTGAAAAAGTCATTCCCGCGCAGTGCGCCTGCCCTGCGAATCAGACCCGGAGAGGTGGCCGAGTGGTTGAAGGCGCACGCTTGGAAAGCGTGTATACGGGAAACCGTATCGCGGGTTCGAATCCCGCCCTCTCCGCCACGCGTTCTGTAGCCGTATATATTGCAATCACTTGAGAGACATGGTGCGGTCTGGGTGTCGGTAAAACTGCGAATTTCGACACCAAACGCCGGATCTTGCCTGAAAAGCCGCGCAGGCGATCAATTCCTCCCGCGAGACAACGAGAGACTCAGGGAAGAAAACGAAGGACATGTCCGCCTGGCGCCACTTTTCGATCATCCCCTGTTCCCAGCCG
>CAKZUE010000085.1 GCA_937920635.1 uncultured Bryobacteraceae bacterium | reverse complement strand
AAAGTCGATGGTGAAGCGGTCGATGGACTGGAAGGTGTAATTGCGGAGGACCCGTTCCCTGGAGGTCATGGCGGTTTCCGGGTGTCAGGAGACTGGCAGCGTGAGCGCTGACGCAACAGGACAATCAGACCGCAAAACGGCGCACGGCGCAAGGGCGATGTCCAGAACCCATTCCGAAGCAGAGAAGCCGTTTCGGCGCCGGGCGGGTTCAGACACAGTGCGGCGGGGAAAGATCCGCCGCACGGTTCGGCTCACGATTGGCGCGTGCCGCAGAAGCCGCAAAACACGGCGCCTGCGGGAAGAGGCTGGCGGCAGTTGCGGCAGAGATTCTGGGCGGCGGGAGCCGGCGGCGCATATTGCGGCGGGGCGGCGTATGGGGGCATCTGCGGCACAGGCGGCGGCGTGGCGGGACGAGGCACGGCTGCCGGATATGACGGCGCCGCGGCATACGGCTGGGCGGGGGCGTAGGGCGGCGCCGCTGCCGGCGCATAGGCCGGGGAGGGCGGCGGTGGCGCGTAAGCAGGCGTCGCAGGCTGCGCGGCGCGCCGCCCAGGAGCGGTTGCCAGAGGGGAGAAGAGCGCGTCGAGGATCTTGCGGGCTTCCAGAATATTGATGCCGGCCAGAGCGGCGTCGCCGTCCGGGGGAATGTCGATGAGCCATAGCGGCTGGTCCGAGCGCAGCAGGCAGGCGGAGTGGCGCCCCAGAGCTCCGCCCGGAGCGGCGGCGGCGGTGTCGATGGCCGCCAGCACGGTACGGCGTTGAAACGTTTCTGAGAGGAATTGTCCCGGCAGCGTCCAGGCCCAGCCCTGGCCGCGCGGTTCGGCCAGGCCGCGGCGGGCGAGCCCCTGAAGGGCGGCTGCGGCCTGCGGCGGCGCAACAGGAATGGCCGAACGGTCGAGAAGGGGGAGGAAGAACGGCAGCAGCCAGCGCGGATCGGGGATGGAGGCTTCTTTGGCGCAGTACTCGGCCAGCGCCTCGGCGGTGAAGGATTCCGGGCGGGACTCGTGAGCGATGCGGGCGACGAACGCGGCGCGCGCATCGAGATCGATCCAGGCGAGCAGCGCCGCCAGCTCCGGCTGTGTGAGCCGCACGTTCATCTCGGGCTCAGTGGGTTCGCCGGCGGCGGCCAGCATCAGGAGGATCGAGTCGGAGACCTCGCCCGGGCCAGAGGCGGATTGGATCTCGAGCTCGCCGTCCTTCAGCGGCGCGGCCAGCACGCAGCCACCGCCCTGCCGGGCGAGCACGAGAAACCGCTTCAGGCTCTCCGCCCCGTGCAGGATGCGCACATCGGCCAGCAGATCAGGGGCGATCAGCGTGTCCAATGGCCCGCGCGCGAGGCGGCCGGCCTCGGGCAGGGACTCGTACCAGGCGCCGATCTGCGCGGCATAAGCGGCATCCTCGATTTCCTCAAACAGCCCGCTGCTCAGGGCGGAGGGGCGCAGCCCATAGTGGCGGGCGAGCGCGGCGGCGACGTAAGGCTGCATGCGATTCATGATTGGTTCTCCTCGGAGCCGGCGGACAGGATTTCGGCGGCGGTCCAGATGCGGCCGTCCTCGACGTACTGCATGGAGCGCGCACCGGGCAGGTTCAGATAGGGGCAATCGTGCACGGAGCGCTGCAGGGCGAGGCTTCCATCTCCCGGGGCGATCCAGACGAGCTTGCCGCGTTGGATCCAGGGAGCGAGATGGAAATCCCACTCGTTTTCGAAATCCGGGGCTTCCGACCAACCACCGGCAGTGGCGCCGCCTTCGGCCCAGCGCTCGTTCGTGCCCCAGTCGTTGGGCCATTCGACGCCGTCGATTTCGCCGGGGGCGAAGTAGGCGATGCAGAAGGCCGTGTGGCGGCCGCAGGCCAGCGTGCTGAGCACCGCCTGCACCGGCGGGTGTTCGAGCAGGCGCGGGATGATGAACGGCGCGCCAGGGCCGGGTTTGGCGAGGAACGGGAAGCTCTCGACGGGCGGTTCAATGTGGACTGCCCCGGTGATGGCCTGGCAGGTGGGGATGCGCTCCCGCAAAGGGCGCGCGGGCGCGCGGAGGTTCCACCAGAGCCCGTCGAGGCCGAAAGGGTCATAGGTGTGCCGCTGGATCCAGCCAGTGAAGGGGCAGCGGGCGAAATCGAGCCGCGGCAGCTCCTCCTCGTATTCGCGGCACACGGCGGCGAGCCGCCCGGCGGCATCGGCGTCTTCGGCGGCGAGGGGCATCAGCCGGACCGCCTCATCGAGCAGGGCGCGGCGGCGTTCCGGGCGGAATGGCAGTTTCACGGTTCAACGCCCTCCTGAGATGTGGATCGAACTCATCTTTCCGTTGGGCCCCACGGCGACCAGAGGTTCGCCGGGCTTGTAGCCCGTGATGTTGCCTGCGCTGTCCCTGATGGGGATCTGCGCCTGGTGCTTGCCGATGACGCCGTTGTCGATCATGGCATCGTGGCTGCTGGACGGCAGGTGATCGTATTTCCAGTCCATGTGCGCGCCGTGCTGCGCCTGGAGGGGGCCGCCTTTCAGCTCCTTGATGATCTGTTCGCGCACCGGATTGAGCTTCGGCTGCCCGGTAGCCGGATCGAGGATGAGATTGCCCTTGTGGTCCACCTGGTAGCGCGGGAGCGGCTTGCCGGAGACGGGATCGCGGATATCGAAGATGTCGATATCGCCGGCCAGCGGCTTGCCGGTCTTCTTGTCAATAATCACGCCATCTTTCACGTCGATCTTCCCCTGCGCTTTCATCTTCGATATGTGAATCGACTCCTCGAGAAATTCTTTTTTCCGGCTTTCATAGAGCTTCTTGAGCTGCTCGTACTGTGCGTCCGTCATATTCCCCTTCGGGGGCATTTGCGGCATATAATGGCCTACCGTCCCGGGCTGTCCTTTCGCGCCCAGAAGCCTGTCCATTTCATTGAGGGTCTTGTTCTTGACGTAGGAGGGCTTGGGGACGGCCGCGCCGGACTCGATCAGCGGCCCCGAAGCCGCATTCGTGGGGCGCAGGTCGATGATGACCCCGTGCTTGTCGGCGACCATTTTGGCGTGCTTGACCGCATTCGGAGGGTAGCCTTTGGTGAGCTGATCCACCGGCACGCCAGCGTCGGAAACCACGATCTTCGTGCCGGCGCCGGCGCGGGCTTCCGCGCGGGACAAGCCGGTGGGAAGCGTCTGGGGCGGCTGTTTGACCCCCGTGCTGGTGGAAGGCTTCTTGCCCGAGAGCGCCTCCTGGATGGACGAGGCGAGGTTGCTCAGCCCCTTCTTGGCGCTGGCGGCGGCGTCGAGCACCTTTTGGGCGGCGGTGCTGCCTTTCTTGGCGGCGTTTTCCAGCAATTCTCCGGCGACATCACCCGCAACGGCGCCCAGCTTCGCCGCGCCCTTGCCGACGAATCCGCCCAACACTCCGATGGCTTCGCCGGTCGCCACGGCCCCGGCGGAGCTGACAAAACCGCCGAAAACGGAGTCGCCGCCGGCGTCGACGTAGTCCTTCATGTTTTTCAGCGCTTCAGCCGGGGTGAAGATGAACTCGGAGGCTCCGCCGGTTGCGGCAGCCGTCAGCGTGCGAACGCCCAATCCGAGCCAGGAGGTGCTGCCGTCGCTTTTCTGGCCGGAAATCACTTCGGTCGCCGTGGACGTAAAAGTCTCGGCAATGATCTCTTTGTTGATGTCGGAGGCGGTGGGCAGCATGTCTTCCGTGAGGATGTCGCCCTGTTTCACTCCCTTGTATATGTGAAAAATCTGCTGATATTTCTGCTTGTCCAGCGGCTTTCCTTTGATGATCTGGTCCTGAAGATCACGGATGTGATCCAGAATGTTGCCGGGCTCTCCTGGGGGCTTGTACAGGTGGGATTCCGGTCCGTTTCCGATCAGAATGTTCTTCTCCATCTGGGAGAGGTTGTTCCAGATCTTGTCTTTTTCTTTCTGCGCGGCCACCCAGGCGTCCATATCCTTGTCGAACGCCGTGTCTCGGTTTTCGAGCTTCTCCATCTGCTGCTGGCCCCACTGCTGGTGGTCGGCGATGATGTTGGACCAGCTCTGCTTCCAGGCGTCGAGTTGCGTGACGTCGACCATGCCGCCGGTGAGGATGTTGATGTATTGTCCCTGCTCGTTCTTGACGAGGACGTGGCGCTTGCCGTCGGGGGCGGTCCACTCGATTTCATCGGGGTACTCCGGCGCTGGCGGCGGCGCCGGCGGCGCGGTCGGAGCGACGACGGGGATCGCCGCGCCCGCCGCGGCCACTCCGCCAACGGTGGGTGCGGGCTTGTGGAGGTGAGCGTTCACTTCCAGAGCGTGGCAGGAGACGTCCGGCTGCGGGCGCCAATAGAAGGCGGGGCGCTCGGTGACCGGAGCCACTTCGTGCAGGACGGTCCATCCGGCGGCGAAGGCGCCCACGGCGCCCGCGGCCATTTCGATCAGCGGCGCCGGCGAGGGCGTCAGCGGCACGCCGCCGTCGGCCATGGCCGTGGCGCGGCTGCGGAAATAGTTGCGGATCACGGCGCCGGCGGCGGCGCGGCAAGCGCGAGACGCCATGCCGGGAGCGAGTCCCATGATCATGAGCGACGAATAGGCGACCACATAGCCCGCCATCGCGCCCCAGAAGTTGGCGTCGCTCCAGTGCCGGGCGCCATAGATGTCGGGGAGGAAGAATTTCTGCACCAGATCGCCCACGCCGTAGGAGACGCCGCAGAGCATGCCCAGGAACGGGTTGTAGCCGGAGACCAGGGCGACGAAAGGATAGATGGCCTTGTCGGTCGCGATGTGGCCCAGCGGCGTGCTTTTCAGGCCCCGCAGCAGGACGAAAGCCAGCGTGGCCACGAGCACGACCGGATGGCGCCGCGTCAGCGATTCGATCTCGAGCAGCCACTCGAGCCTGCGCAGGAACGGAAACACGCGCAGTGTGCCCCGCGCCAGTCCGGTGAGCGGCAGACTGATGCGGCGGCAGAATTCGGTGAGTTCGCGCCAGAGAAGAATCTCGTTCAATTGCCGCGCCATTTCGGCGCGCCAGGCAGCGAAACGGATGAGCAGATCTCTCACGATCACCTCCACCAGCGGGAGCGCCGCGCCATGGCGTCGAGCACCTCGCCGCGCCTGTTGACATGACAGGATGGGCACCCCTGCTGGGCCGTGCCCTTGCCCTGGATCAGCGGATCCAGCCGCTCGATCCAGCGGCGGGCGAATGCCTCCGGCGGAACGCCGCCGGTTTCCACCCAATTCATGGGAATCACGGGTTGGCCGCCGGCGGCGATCCGCAGCTCGCCGTCACTGGAGTCCAGACGCAGCGGCGGGGGCGTCATGGAGGCATAGAGCGAGTTCAGAGCCTCCGCCGCCGCCTGGGCCTGGGCCGGGTTGCGGAGCCGCAGCAGCGGCTCGCCGTCCAGCACCAGCACCGTGTCCGTGCCGGAGAGGCGCCAGGAGAACACCTGGGTGCGGTTCCGGATTCTTTCGATGGCCGCATCAAGCGACAACGACGCGGCGAGGCAGAGAGCCAGAAGCAGAGCGGCCAGCGGCCAGCGGCGGCGTCTGCGGCAGGCGGGACAGAATTCGAGCCGGCGCGAGTCGAGATCTTCCACCGACTCCGCCGGGCGCATCAGGCAGCCCGGGGTGCGGCAATGGCGGTAGCCGGCGAGATGGCCGAGTTCGTGGGACGCGATGGCGGCGAGCCGGCGCCTGGCCTGCGCGCCGCCGCCGGATTCCAGCCCCGCCAGGCTGACCACGGCGGCGCGGGCGCGGCGGGAGGCGAATCCAAAGACGGAGGCGCACCGGGCCGTGCGGAGCGCCCTCCGGGTGACGAAAACAACAGGCGCGCCGGGCTGCGGGCCGCACCCTGCCAGCCAGGCATCGGCGGCCAGATCCGCGCCGGGGGTGAACTCGCGCACGGCGTCGCATGGGCCGGGCAGGAGTCCGGGATCCACGTCCGGCTCGGCGATGAACCGGCACGGCAGGCCGGCCAGGGCCGGGGGCGGGGCGGGGCCGGGCGGGAGCGAGGATTTGGCAGCAGCCGTTGCGGGAGCGCTCATGCCGGCCTCTCAGGAAGTCTTGATGGACCGGATGGCGCGGTGCAGGCCGCCGAACTCGCCGAGCAGCGTCATGTAGCGGTTCGGCACCGGCGCCAGCATCACCGTGCCGTAGCCGCGGAAGACATTGACCAGGCCTTCGCCTGACATCATCGAACGGAACAGGCCTTTTGTGGCCTTTTCGACCCGGAAATCCAGCGACCCCGTGCGCGCGACGGCGAAGGAGCCGTCCACGGTGAGCGTCTGGCCGCGCAGCTCGATCCGCTGGAGCGGCCCGGGGGCCCAGTACAAGACCTTGCCTGCGCCCGAGACCTGGGTCTGAAACATGCCCTCGCCGCCGAAGATGGAAGTGAAAACAGGGTTTGTATAGACGCCTAATTGCACGGAAATATCGGATGCCAGATAGGACCCTTTATCAAGAATCCAGACATCATTGCCCGTCAATTCCAGAATTTCCATCTCGCCGAACGTAGGCTCCAGATAAATTTCCCCGGAACCTGTATAAACCGGGCGCACGATCTTTTCTTTCGTGAGCAGGGATTTCGCCATGCCTCCGAGCGACGGTCCCTGCACCTGCATCTGGATGTTTCCGAGCCAGTAATGCAGCATGCCCGCCTCGAGCGTGACCGACGTGCCCTGCAAAAGAATCCGCGCGATGCGGTACATCTCGTACTCGAAGACTTCGAAGACGGTGCCGCCAGAGGCGGCGCGCAGCCCGGTGGGCGTCAGGTGGCGGGCGGGCGCAGCCCCATCCGCAGCCATCGGAGCGGCTTGAGGAGCAGGTGCGGCGTAGGCCGATGGCGGTGGCGGCCCAGCATAAGCGGATGGCGGCGGAGGCGCCGGACTGTAGCCCGGTCCCGGCGGCGGCATGGGCGGGGGAGGCGCCGCGGCAGGCAGCGGACGGCCGCAGGCGCCACAAAACCGGGTGCCCGGTTCAATAGGATTTCCACAATAAATGCAGGCTGTCATTCCGGCTATCCTCCGGCGGGGGAGTCTGGTGCTGTCCAAATCAGCGGCATGGGCTTAATCAAAGGTCTTCCAGCGCAGCGTCACGACGACTTTCTGGTCGCGGAGCGCGCGGAAGGAGACGCGCTTCCAACCGTTGGACGGACCGGGCATCTCGGAGAATCCGATGCCCCTGTAATCCGTTTCCAGAATGACCGGCACGCCCGGCAGCGCGCCCTGCAATGAACCCGTGCTGGCGTGGCCGCCCTCGATGGTGACGATGTCGCCTTTGCGCAGATCGCCGGACCAGACGAGCACGCCTGAACTCGGCCCAGCCGGGGGCGCCGGCGCACGGGATGGCGGCTGCACTGCTGGCGGCGGCGTGATTTCGCGCTCCGGCCGCAGAATTTTGGGCCTCTCCGCGGCTGGCGGATGCGGCGGCGGGCTGGCAGGCGGAATGGCCCCAACGGGGGTGGCGAAGATCGGCTGCTGACCGGTGGCCGAAGGCGGCGGAGACGGAGGAGTGACCGGCGGCGTTTGCACCGCGGTCCCTCCAGCCGATGGCGTCGTGGACCGCACAGGCGGGCGCTGGGCCGGAGCGGCAGGCGGCGTGCCGCGCACGGGCTGCTCTGGTGTTCGCGCAGCCGGAGTTGCCGCCGGCGGCGCGGGAGAGGGCTGTTCCTGCGCGGTGGACGCCGGCGCCGAGGCCATGGGCGTTTCCACGGCGGTGGCCACAGGCGGTTGCGCAGGCGGTTGCGCAGCGGCCGTCGCGGCGGGCGCGGGTCTGGCGATGAACTTCTTGTACCCGAAGTATCCTCCGCCCGCCAACGCCGCCAGAAGGACGAGGATGCCAAGGATCTTTCCGAACCCCGAGCCGCCGCGCGGCTGAGGCATGGGGGCCGGGGCGGGATAACCGGAGTAGTCGGGGGATGGCTGGGACGCGGGCGGAACGGGCGGGGCCAACGGCGCCTGCTCCGGCCACGGCGGGGGCGCCGCGCCGGGCGCAGGCGGGGGATAAGCTGCGCCATGCGACGGAGGCGGAGGCAACCCGGCGCCGCCGGGCATCGGTGGGGGCGCCGGCGACGGGTAGGGCGGCGGGGGATACGAGGCGCTCTCCTGCGGCGGCGGAGGCGCGGCCCACGCGCCGGCCGGGCCGCCGCCGGACTGCGGTTCCGCCCCCGCGCCGCAGTTGACGCAGAATTTCATCCCCGCTTTCCAGGGCGCTCCGCAGACCGGACACGCCGCAGGCGCTGCCGGCGGCGCGGCCTCCATGGACCCGCCGCACGCCGTGCAAAACCGCATTCCCGCGGGCTCTTCATGCCCGCAGACTGGACATCGCATCTCTCATCGCCTCCATCGCGCGGCGGATCTGCTTCCGCCGGCAGGTTTATACAGACTTTATCGTCTGAATCTCTGTTATACTCCAGTTTCGTTCCTCTCAAGAAAAAGAAAGTTTGACCGAAGGTTTCTTCAGGAGGCTTTCCCATGACTTCGAACCGAACCCTCAAACGGCGCGGGCGGCCTGGCCGGGAGGTTCAGCGCCGCCGCCTGCTGGCGCTGGCTGCCCTCCTGCTGCTGGCTCTTCCCGCGGCTCTCCGCTCTGCCCCGCCGGAGATCGCCAAAGACACGGAGATCACGGTGCGGCTCACCGCCCCGGTATCGACGGAAACCAATCAGAAAGGCGACCGGATCACGGCGATGGTGGTGGCGCCGGATGCGTTCCGCGGCGCGGTGATGGAAGGCGAGATCCGCGAATCGAAGAGCGGCAACAAGTTCAAGGGCAAGTCCACGCTGCTGTTCGCCTTTCAGACGCTGGTGCTGAAGGACGGCACGCAGATCCCGGTGTCGAGCGATGTGAAGTCCTTCACCAACTCGAAGGGACAGCAGAACACGGATGAGGAAGGCTTTCTGGTCGAGAAAAAGAACAATCTGGGCAAAATGGCCGCCGCATCCGGCATCGGAGCGCTCATTGGCGGCCTTGCCGCCGGCGGGAAGGGAGCGGCCATCGGCGCAGGCGTCGGCGCGGGGGCGGCGCTGATCCTGGTGCAGTTCGGCGCCAAGGCGCCCAACATCCGGCTGGATCCAGGTTCCGAGATCGTCCTGAGCGTCAACCCGCGGCGGGAAAACAAGCAGCCGTGACCCGCCCGGCGCGTGCCGCCGGGCGGACAGGCGCCGCGCGTGACCGCTTAGGGCAGCGTCATCTCCCCGCTTAGCGGCGTGTCGGCCGAGGAGCCGCCGGCAAAGACGCGAAACGTGCCGCGGGGTGTGTCCCAGCGGTTCGCTTTCTCATCGAACACGGCCAGCGTCAGCGGGTGCAGCGCCACCGTGACGGTGCGGGATTCCCCGGGCTTCAGCGTCACCTTCTGCCAGCCGGCCAGGCGCCGGAACTCCTCGCCCGCCGAGGCGGGCAGTTGCACATAGACCTGCGCCACCTCGGCGCCTTCCCTCTGGCCCGTGTTGCGCAGCGTGAACGTCACCTCGCGCCTGGCCGCATCGACGCGCAGATCGGAGTAAGCGAAAGACGTGTAAGACAGGCCGTAGCCGAACGGGAACAGCGGCTCGCGCTTCATCGACTGGAACCACTTGTAGCCCGCCCGCGCGCCCTCCGGATACTCGAGATCGAACTGCCGCGTGTTGACCCGCAGCATGGCTGGACCGCCCGGGAACATCGGGCCCATATCCTGCGGGCCGCGCGCCGGAGGCTGCTCGACCAGGCGCGGCTGGGCCAGGTCGTCTTCGGATTTCGGGAACGTGATGGCCAGTTTGCCTGAAGGATTCACGCGGCCGAACAGCACGTTGGCGATGGCCTCGCCGCCGCGGATGCCCGGGTACCACGCCTCCACCACGGCCGCCACGCGCCCCAGCCAAGGCATCTTCACCGCGGTGCCGGATTCGAGCACGACCACCGTGCGCGGGTTGGCCGCCGCCACGGCGGCGATCAGATCCTCCTGCCGGTCAGGCAGCGCGAGACTGGCCAGGTCCTTGCCCTCGCTCGTATGCTGCACGGCAAAAACGATAGCGAGAGCGGCGGACTTCGCCAGGCTCGCCGCGCCGGCGATGTCTTTCCCGTCGTGGAAAGACACCTTCGCGTTTGCCGCCATGGCCTGGATCGCCTTCAGAGGCGCGGACCGGTGATAGACGGGCGTCCCGAAGATCATGTCGAGCAGCGTCGAGCCCGGCTTCGGCGGCGGCGGCGTCACCGCGTTGCCGCCCGCCGGGTCGACCTGGGCCGAGCCGCCGCCGCTCAGCACGCCCGCGTCGGCGTGGCCGCCGATCACGGCGATCGCGCCCTTCATTTGCGGATCGAGCGGCAGAATGGCACGGTCATTCTTGAGCAGCACGATGCCCGCTTCCGCCGCCTTCTGCGCCACCTCGAAGCCGCGGAAGATGTCGGGAACCTGCCGCTGCGGGCGGCGGTCGAAGACGCCGGCGCGGAACAGCGCCCAGGCAATGCGCTGCACCATGTCGTCGAGCCGCGCCGCCGGCACCTCGCCCTTCTCCACTGCGGCTTTCAGGGCTTCGCCGAAAAACGTGTCTCCGGGCATCTCCATGTCGAGCCCGTTCACGGCAGCCTTCACGGTCGAGTGCGTGGCGCCCCAGTCCGACATGACAAAGCCCTGCCAGCCCCACTCTTTCTTGAGCACCTCGTTCAGCAGATACGCGTTCTCGCAGGCGTAGTCGCCCTCATAGAGGTTGTAGGCGCACATCACCGAGCCCGGCTGGCCTTCTTTCACCGCGATCTCGAACGCCAGCAGCTCGCTCTCCCGCGCGCCTTTGCGCGGCATGCGCACGTTGACGAAGTAGCGGCCCGATTCCTGGTGGTTCAGCGCATAGTGTTTCAGGATTCCCACGATGCCCTGCGACTGCTTGCCCTGCACGTAGTGCGCAGCCATGCGCCCGGCCAGCAGCGGGTCTTCGCCAAGATACTCGAAATTGCGGCCGTTGCGCGGCTCGCGCGTCAGGTTCATCCCGCCGCCGAGCGTGATGTTGAAGCCCTGGTCGCGGAGTTCTTTTCCGATCAGCGCGGCATACTCGCGCGCCAGGTCCGGATCCCAGGAGGAGGCCAGCGCCAGCGCCGACGGCATGGCCGTCGAATAGCGCCCCATGCGCGCGCCGCCGCCGGAGCCGACCATGGCGTCGTTCAGTTGCAGGTCCGGCACTCCCAGCCGCGGAATGCCGGGGATGAAGCCGCCGCCGCCGTTGGAGCGGTACACGATGGGTGGCGGCGCCTGCCCGGTGAAACTCATGTCGGGGCCGAAAAACCAGCCGATGCCGTGAACCATCTGGATCTTTTCATCCAGCGTCATGGCCTGCACGAGCAGCCGGGCGCGCTCTTCCGGAGGCAGCTTGGGATTCGACCACGGCCCCTTGGCCGGCGGCGGTCCGCCAGGGAACTGCGCCATTGCGAACGAGCTGAACAGGAGAATGCCGGCACAAAACCAACGCATGGCCATGATCCTCTCACAATTCCGTGTGGTTGGAAATGGCTCATGCGACCGGACGGTCCCATGCGACCCACATCCGGTCCACATCCGAGCCGCATCCGCGCGTATCCGAGCCGTACCCGAGCCGCGCGGGAGCAGCCCAACGGGCTGCGACCAAGCGGTCCCACCCTTCCGCGCCCGCATCCGTGCCGCATCCGAGCCGTACCCGAACCGCGCGGGAGCAGCCCAACGGGCTGCGACCAAGCGGACCCACCACCTCCGCAACCACCACCCCCACCGCACCCCCACAGGCGCAACATGCCCGCAAAGGGCCGCCCCCAGTCAAAATGCCCACCCGAAAACCACCGCGCGGGGTGCGCAGCATGGTCAGCCCGCCGTCATATCGTGCTCCCGCCTTCTTGGGCCGGCGCCTTCAAGACGAAGCGCGGGCTTGTCAGGACTCTGAATCGCCAGAGTCCCCGACTACATGCGCCGGGAACCGCGGGCCATCGGCGCCTTTTGTGGGGCCGGCTGCGCGACAACAGCGGCGCGGGCCCACGTGCGGACGCGCGGTTCCAGCATCTCCGCCAAAGCCTGGGCGGGCACGCCTTCTTCCTCGCGCAGGAACCGCAGACAGCCTTGTTCGGCGTCCCAGTCCACGCGCAGGACGTCGCCGCCTCTTACCTGTCCGGTCGCGATCAGGTTCGACATCGGTTGCACCAGCATCCGCTCGATGGAGCGCTTCAAATGCCTTGCCCCGTAGCGAAGATCGGCCCCATCGGCCAGCAGGGCATCTTTGGCGTCCTCCGTCAGCCGGAAGACAAAGGCGCGCTCGGCCGACGCCATCAGCACCCGCTGCTGCACAAAACCAAGCTCGATGTCCAGGATGCGCCGCAGCTCCGTTTCTCCTAGCGGTCGGAAGACAACCACCTTGTCCAGGCGGTTCATGAACTCCGGCGTGAACTTCTTCCGGGCAGCCTCGACGCCGCTGCGGCGGATCCGGTCTTCGGTCCGCTCATTGCACTCCGGCGTCGAAGACGCTCCAAAGCCCAGCCGCGGACTGATCAACGATTGCATCTCCGCAGCGCCCAGATTCGAAGTCATGAAAATCATGGCCCGCGAAAAGTCCACCTTCCGGTTGTCGCCCAGCGTCAGCGTCGCCTTGTCCAGGATGCCCAGCAACAGATTCCAGAGCGCGTCGGAAGCCTTCTCGATTTCGTCGAACAGAACGAAGCTCAGCTTCATCCGCTCGGTGTGGTACTGGTTCAGCACCTCCTGGCTCAGCAGCGGATGCGTTTCCCGGTGGCCCAGATATCCCGGAGGGGAGCCGATCAGCTTGGCGATCTCATGGCTGTGCTGAAACTCCGCGCAATCCACCTTGATCACCGCCCGGGACGTCCCCACCAGGGTCTCCGCCGCCGCTTCCACGATGCGCGTCTTGCCTGTGCCGGTAGGCCCGAGAAACAGCAGGTTGGCCACCGGCCGCTGCGGCGGGCACAGCCCGGTCAGGTACATCTGGTACACGTTGACGATCTGCTCGACCGCCTCTTCCTGGCCGACGACCAGCGCGCGCAGCCCTTCCTCCAGTTCCGCCGCTTCGCTCCCCGTGCGCCGGGGATCCAGAACCTCTGGAAGAACAGGCCGCCCGCCGGCCCTGACACTCGTCTTTCGAGAGAACGGAAAGCGCCGTCCTTCGCCCGATACCGGCGCCGCCGGGGCCGCCGCGTCCAGAACTCTCATTGCATCGCCCAAGTCGGGTTCCTTTCTCGCACCCCTGCGCCTCAATGCTTGGGAGGCCGCGACGGGCGCATCTCCACCAGGCTCATCAAGGTCCGGTCCGGCATGGCCAGCACCGCCGCCACCGCCTCGGCCACATCTTCCGGCGCCATCTTCCACTCTGCCGTCTCGCCCCGCCCGAAGCCTGTGTTCACGCTGCCGGGCAGGATGCAGGCCACGCGGATTCCTTCATGACGGTGGTCCAGCATCATCGCTTCGCTCATGCCCACGAGGCCGAACTTGGAGGCGTTGTAGGCGGCGCCTCCCGCAAAGGCATTGCGGCCGGCCAGGCTGCCGATATTCACAATCCAGCCTCCGCCGCGCGCCCGCATCCGCGGGACGGCGTGATGTGAGCACCGGTACACGCCACCCAGGTTCGTCTCGATCACCAGATTCCACTCCTCGGGTCCGAGCGCGGCCACATCCTTGAACACGCCCACGCCGGCGTTGTTCACCAGAATGTCCGGCCCTCCCATCTCGAGGTCCATCCATTCGAACAACTCCCGAACGGACGCCTCACTCCGAACATCGGCGGCTCGGCCGAGGATTTTTAGGGTTTCTCCCGCAAATCGCTCCCGCAGTTCCAGAAGCGCCCTCTCGACCTGCCCCCCGTCACGCCCGCAGAAGGCCACCGAAGCCCCCGCCCGCGCCAGCATTTCCACAATCGCGCGCCCGATCCCCCTCGAGCCGCCCGTCACCAGCGCCGTCTTACCCTTCAGATCCAGTGTCATGCTGCCATCTTGCCATCTCCTCGCGCCGACACGCACCGCGCCATAGAGCCTCTTGCCCCTCCCCCTCCTCCCTCGCTATAATGGCCACTGAAAGCCACTCTGTGCGCCCGTAGCTCAGCTGGATAGAGCAACTGGCTACGAACCAGTAGGTCGGGTGTTCGAATCACTCCGGGCGCACCATTCCCTCCTTCTCCCCCTTCCCGCTCCAGACCTTCTGCGATAGCATGGCTGGCGGAGGCCAGGCCATGTTGCTCATCCGCTCCGTCGCAGACAAA
>CAKZUE010000084.1 GCA_937920635.1 uncultured Bryobacteraceae bacterium | reverse complement strand
AGAAAATCGCCGAAATTCGGCTCGGCCGTGGCCAGCGCGAGACGGGCGCCCGTGCGGCGCGAGTAACTCTCCACCTCGGGAATTTCCTTGAGAATTCCTTCCACCTTCATCAGCACGCGGTTCGTCTCTTCCAGAGACGTGCCCTCCGGCATGCGGTAGTCTCCGACAAAGGCGCCCTCATCCATTTCCGGGAGGAAGCCGCTGCCCAGGTAGCTGTAGATGCCGGCGGAGGCTCCCAGGATGGCGAGCGAGGCCGCGAGGACGGCCCGGGTGTGTTGCAGGCTCCAGTGAAGCGCGCTCTCGTAGCGGTTCGTCAGCCACCGCATCACCCGCCCCTCGCCGGCCTGTTCCGCCTTGGCGATATCGGTCTCGGCCGGCCCGGCTGGCGGGCGGAAGACCACGCGGGCCAGCACGGGCGTGAAGAAGATGGCCAGCAGGAGCGACGCCAGCAGCGCGGTGACGAGTGTCATGGCCAGGGCGCGGAAAAAGACAGCCGTGATGCCGCCCAGGAACACGAGCGGCAGAAACACCACGATCGGCGTCAGGGTGGAGCCGATCAGCGCCGGGGTCAATTCCTCGATGGCGCTGATGGCCGCGGCGCGCGGCGCCTGCCCCATGGACATGTGAACCACGATGTTTTCCACCATCACAATGGCGTCGTCGATCACCACGCCGATGCAGGCCGCGATGCCGCCCAGCGTCATCAGGTTGAAGCTCATGTCGAAGAACTTCATGAAGACGATCGCGATGAGCACGGCGATGGGGATGACCAGCGCGGCCACCAGGGTGGTGCGCCAGCTCTTGAGAAAGCCCACGAGGACGGCGATCGAGAGCCCGAGGCCGATGAGAATGCTTTCGGCGACGCTGCCGATGGAGTCGCGGACGAGGATGGACTGATCGTAAAAAACGGCGGCCTTGATGTCGGGCGGGAGCCCCTGTTGAATGGCTTTCAGCTCCCGGTTCACGGCGTCTGCGATCTCCACCGCGTTCCCGTCCGGCTGCTGGAGGACGTTGACCAGGACCGCCGGCAGGCCGTCGGCGGTGACGATGTTGTAGACGGGCTTCTCGCCGGGCCGGACCTCGGCGAGATCCCGGATCCGGACCGGAGTGCCTTTGACGACGCCGACGACGACATCTTCGATCTGTTCTTTCCGGCGGATCAATCCGGTCACGGTGGTGAGATAGAGCTTGTAGTTTTCCTGCACCATGCCCGCGGCGCCGATGAGGTTCGTCTTGCGGATGGCCTCGGTGACTCTGGTGAGCGGAAGCCCGTAGCCGTTCAGTCGGGCGGGATCGACGAGGACGTGATATTCCGGCGGCCGCCCTCCGACAATTCGTGTTTCGGCGACGCCGGGAAGGCGGTAGAGCCTCGGAGCGATTTCGTAATAGGCCCTTTCCCACAGCTCCGCCGTGCTCCGGGTGGGCGAGGTGATGCTGAAGCCCACCATGGGAAACACGGAAAAGGTCAGCCGGTTGATGTAAAAGCGGCAGTCCGGCGGCAGGTTCGGCAGGATCTGGGAGATCCGGCCCTGGACCAGATGCAGGGCATGAAGGATGTCCACGTCCCAGCGGAAATAGACGCTGATTTCCGACATTCCCCGGCTTGTGACGGAGCGGATATTCGTAATGCCCGGAACAATACGGACCGCCTCTTCAATGAGGCGTGTGACCGTGAGCATCTGCACGTCCACGGGGGCGATGCCGTTGTTGACAAGGATAATGATTCTCGGGAAATCGGTCTGAGGAAATATCGAAATCGGGATCTTATGGATGAAGAAAAGTCCGGCGACCGCGAAACTGAGGAAAACAAGAACAAGCGCGCGGCCATGCGCATCAACGAAGCGCGCGATGCCGGAAGTCATTTTTCTTCCCACTTCACGGCCGTGCCTTCAGGCAGTCCGTAGCCGCCCTCGACGATGACGATTTCTCCCGCCCGGACACCGCGGATCAGGGCGACTCTTCCATCTCCGGCAGGCGCAGTGTCCACCTGCCGCCTGAAAGCTTTGCGGGCCCGGTCGACCACCATGACCACGCCTTTCGAACTCCCCTCTTCAAACTGCACGGCCGGGACAGGCACGACCACCGCCTTTTCCAGCGATCCGGTGACGACTTCGACATAGCCAAAGACGCCGGCGCGAAGCTGCTGGCTGGAGTTCGGGATTTCGCACCAGACTTCCACCGTCCGGCGCGACGGATCCACGGCGCGGTTGACGACGGTGACGGTTCCCGGAAAGGCAGCCGCAGGACGATCGGAAGGATAGAGCGAGCAGGCCTCGCCGCGGCGGATATCCGCGGCGCTCGATTCAGGAACCTGGGCGCGGGCCACGGCGGCGGACAAATCCGCCACGGTGAAAACCGCCGTATCGGGTTTCGCCATGTCGCCCGGGAAGAGGAACTGCTCGGTGATGGTTCCTGCGAAGGGGCTGCGCAGTTCGGAATAGGACAGTTGGGCTTCGATGAAGGCCAGCCGTCCGCGCGCCTGCTCCACGCGGCTGCGCGCAATTTCGAGGTCCTTTTCCTGGGACTGGCTTTCGAGCAACCGGAGGGTTTTCACGGCCACTTCGTGCTGGATGCGGGCCTGAGTGAGTTCCGTTTCCGTGACCAGAAGGTCGCGGCCGGGAATGGCGCCCTGATCGAAAAGCTGTTTGCGCCGGTCATAAAACTTCTGCGCCTGATTCAAAGCCGCCAGCGCCGTGGCGACCTGCCCCCGCGCGCGCTGGATTTCCGTAGGCAGGGTGCCCGCGCTGATCTTGGCAAAGGATGCCTCCGCGTCCGCCAAAGCGGCCGCTGCTTCCGCCCTCTGGGCGAGGAGGTCGCGGTTTTCCAGCCGCGCCAGCACCTGTCCGGCGCTGACGGAGTCTCCCTTGCGGACCGTCAGCTCGAGCACCGGCGCCGTCAGGCGCGGCGCCACGTTGGCCTGCTCCCGCGGGAAGACCGTGGCCGGCGCCCGCACGACGATGCTGACATCCGACTCCACCGCCCTCGCCACCTTCACCTCGACGAGCGGCTTTGGGTCGTCAGCGTTATTCGCATGGCACCCGGCGAGCGCTGCCATGATGACAACCAGCGGCATTCTTCCCGTCATGGAGCGGCGGCGACCTCCAGATCCAGCCTGGCGTTCAGGTAGCTGGCAATGCTCGAATAATAGTTCGCTTTGGCTTGCGCGAGCTGGTTTTGAGCCACGACGACATCCAGCGCCTGGCCCTCGCCTCCTTCAAACCGGACACGGCTCAGCTTCAGGTCTTCGGCGGCCAGTTCCATCTGGGTCCGGCACACGGCCACCTGGGCGAAAAGCTGCCGGACGCGCGCGAGGGCGGACTGGTATTCCTGCGAGAAACGGCGTTGCGAGAGGGCGCGGGTCTCCAGCGCCTGCTGCGCCTGGAGCCGGAATTGCCTGGAGGCGCTGCGGGCCCGGAACCAGTCGAAGAGCGGAAACCGGAGATTCACGAATGCGGCGTAGCCGCGGTTGTTCCAGGCGACCCTGTTCGCGTCGAGTCCGTATTGAAAGACCAGGCTGAGCTGGGGCAGCAGCGCCGCCGTCGCGGCTCTCGCCTGGGCGATCAATGCCGCCTGCTGCGCGTCGAGCAGCCGGAATTCGGGGCGGCGCATGTAGGGGGCGGGATCAGGAAGAGGAGGCTCCGGCTCGGGGAGCGGGCTTTCGAGCAGGTCGACGATCTGCAAGGGCGTCTGGACATCCTCGGTCCAGAAAGCGGCGAGATCCTGATTGGCGAGCGCCGCGGCGAGCTCCGCCGACAGCAGCGCCTGCCTGAGAAAGGCGAGCTGGGAGGCGGCTTTGACCGCATCCGCTCTGGCTGCCTCGCCGGCCTCGACGAGCAGGCGGACTCTTCTCTCGAATGCCTCGCTTTCGGAAACCACATCCCGGAGCGCATCGGCCAGATGGCGCGCCAGCAGCAGCCGGTAGTAAGCGGCTCCCACCGCGCGTTTCAGGTCCCGTTGGGCTATTGCCAGGCTGGCGGCGGCTGCGGTCTGCTGCGCGCGCGCCCGTGCGTATTCGGCCCGCAACCGTCCGGAGGTGTCGAATTCCTGGAAAATGCCCGCCAGCCCGGTGAACTCGCGAATTCCGTTCAGCGCGACGTAACTCATCGTGCTCCTGTCCTGCTGCCAGGGGCTGTTGTAGGTGTGGCCGATCGTCGCCGAGCTGTTGGGAAGGAAGCCCGCCCTAGCCACGGCGATTCCGCGATCCGCGATCTCGCGGTCCCGCCGGGCGAGGCTCACCGGGGAAGGGACGGCGAGAGACTTTTGAATGCAGTCCTGCAAACTCAGGGGAGGCGCGCTGTCCGGTGGCGGATCCTTGGCAAAAGCGGCAGGCTTTGGAAGCAGTCAACAGCAAAATGCCGGAATCAGAAGCCGCAAGAGCATGAAAGCGCCATTATCACACGAACCCGGAAACCGTCTGTATGGGGTGGTTCCGCTGCTTGCGGCCGGGCCGGAGCCGCGCATTTCCTCGATGTATGCGGCTGGCGGCAGGTTGGCGGCAGGTTCGTGGGCGGCGGCTTGGCCGCGGCGGCGCGCCGAGCGCGGAGCAAGAGGAGGACGGGACGGAGGCGCCTGGCCGCGGCCTTCCGAGGGGAGCCTGAATTGGGGCTTGTGGGACACTGGAACGCGCCAGTTTCAACCATGCCGCGGAGCCGTCAGCGTGTGGGCTCCGCGACGGCGGTACTGCGGTCGCCATTGAAGCAGCCTGGCCTGCCGTGCGCGCCGGCCGGCGGAGGGCAAGAGGCAATTTGTTCGACCTCGCCGTTCCTTGCCCCGCAGCCGATCTTGAGCGGCGGACGCGGCCAGGCTGAGGGCGAGCTCTGTTCGGCCGCCTGGAATCCATGCGCTGCGATGCATCGCGTGGCGTGGCGAGCAGACCCGGGCGGCGGGCGGCCCTTCAAATCCGTCAGTTTTGGAACCCGCTTCAGCGCCTCGAGCCTCGTCTTGCCCTGCATCGGCCCTTGGCCGGCCCGGCCCGCATCTCGACCTCCGCCGCCTCAGCGGAATCAGAACAGCGTCCGCAGCCGCTCTTCGCGGCTGACGATCTGCTGGATCCGCACGGCGTAGTTGCCCTCGTAGACCACCACCTCGCCGCGGGCGATCACGCAGTTGTTGACGATCACTTCCACCGGCTCAATGATGCTCCGGTTGAGTTCGACGATGCTGCCGCTGGTCAGCTTGATGGCGTCTTTCAGCGGCAGCTGCGTTCGCCCGAAGGTGACCCCGACCGGCAGCTCTACCTCCATCAGCAGATCGAGCATCGGGCGCCGCGGCCCGGCAGCAGCGGCTTCCTGCGCCTCCCTGGCGGCCTCTTCTTCCCGCCCGTCTTCCAGCACGAAAGCCGGGTTCGCCCAGAGCCAGGCCCGCCCCCGGATCCCTCCGCCCGATACATCCACCGCGGCCCACTCCGCGCCGGTCTCCGGCAGAGCCGCCCCTTCGGCCTCCTCCCAGCCGACTTCGCGCCCAAGGCGGCGCCCCAGAGACACGGCCAACTGCCCCAGCGACTGCTGCAAGGCCTCGAGGAACGCGTTGCGGATTTCCGTTTCATCCTCCGCCGGAAGATCGGCCCCGCGCAGAACCGCCTCCCCGGCCGTCCGCCACAGTTCCGGGCTGATGGCCAGCCGGAGGACCGCCTCCGGCGACCCGCTGAGGCATCGCACGATGTGCAGATCCTCCCCGCCGGGCTGCTCCGCCCCGCCGCCGGCGGCCCCGGCCTGCACCGCTTCACCCGTCATCGAGCTCAGCGCGGGCCCGATCTGCCGCGCCCACTCCTGAGCCAGCCAGTCAGAGATTTTCATCGAGCTCTCCTTTCCGCCTCCGCGCGGTTGGCGCTCCCGCCGTTCCGGTACGCAGGCAGCCGTCCCATCCCGGCTGGAAGCGCGGCAGGCGCCGCTCCGGCCGCCGTCTCTTCCGGGGACTGGGGCAATTCAGGCGCCGATCGACCCGGCCGGCTCATGGCGTCCCTCCAGAGCGGTCCATCGGCCAGCGCTTCCGCAGGAACGCCCGGAGCCGGATGATGGCCTGCGTTTTCAGCTGCGAGACCCGGGATTCATGCAGCTTCACGATCCGCGCGATCTCGCGCAGGGTAAGCTCTTCCTGGTAGTACAGGCCCAGAACGGTCCGTTCGATGTAAGGCATGCGCGCAATGGCGGTCTTCAGCAGCCGGTGTAATTCCTTGCGCTCGAGAAGCTGGGAAGGCCACTCCGATCTGTCGTCAGCCACAAAGCGCAGCAGATCGCGGCTGCCGTCCTCCCCTCCGCCCGAGTCGAGGCTGCCCAGATGGAGTCCCTGCGCCTCGGAGAGCCACTCCTGGTATTCCTCGAGCGAGACTCCCAATTCCGCTGCGATTTCCTCCTCGGCGGGGGCGCGTTTCAACTTCTGCTCGAGCGCCGCCACCGCCTGCTCGATCTGCCGGCTGCGCCGCCGCTGCTGGCGCGGCGCCCAGTCCAGGCCCCGCAAGCTGTCCAGGATCGCACCGCGGATCTTGTACTCGGCATAGGTCTTCAGTTTCACGTTCTGGTCGGGACGGTAGCGGTCGATGGCCGCGATCAGGCCGAGAATACCCGTCGAAACCAGGTCTTCCAGTTGCACGCTCTCCGGAAGCCGCTCGTGGATGCGCCGCGCGATCAGCCGGACCTGCGGGAGGTGCTCCAGGATCAGCCGCTCCCGCTCCTCGGCGGTCAGGCCGGCGGTGGTCTGATAAGGATTCATGATCGGATCGCTCCCGTCAGACGGCTGCGGACGGCGGACCGCATCCGCAGGTTCTGGGTCATGCCGCGCCTCCTGCCGCCCTGGCCGCCGCCTCGGACCGCGTTAGCCCCACCCCCAGTGCGGCCCGCAACCGGTCGCCCGAGGCCGGTTCAAGATCCTCGGGAATGCTTTGCCCGGTGCCGAAATACGCCACGGGGAGGCCCGATTCCAGCGCTGCCGTCGCCCAGCCTCCCGCTGCCCCGGTCTCATCGATCCGTGTAAAGGCCAGCGACGAGGGTTCAAATGCCGCCCACCAGGCGAGCGCCGCCACCAGGTCTCGGGTGCGCCACGAAGCCGGCAGCACCAGCAGAGTCTGGCGGCCCGGGATGGCGCCCAGCAGTGCTGCCCATTCCAACGCCCAGTCCCGTTCGTTCCCGCCGAAACCCGGCGTGTCGATCAGGATCAGAGACCGGGCCGAGTGCTCGGCTACGGCCCGCCGCAGGGCGGCCTGGGTCTCCGCCTGGCAGAACGGCAGGCCGAGAATTCCGGCATAGGTGCGGAGCTGCTCGGCCGCCGAGACGCGGTGGCAGTCGGTCGAAATAATGGCGGCCGGGCGGCGGCGGCCCAGCCCCTCCCGCATGGCCAGCTTCACCAGCAGGGTTGTCTTGCCCGATCCCGCCGGCCCCGCCACCGCCACCACCGCGGGCCCGTCCGGGCCGAGTTCGGGACGGAAACGGATCCTGGCAATCAGCTCCTCGGCGACCGCCGCGCGCAGGGCGGACTCTGCGTCCACCGCCGCCGCCGGAGGATTCGCCTCCAGCCTCTTCCGCGCCCCCCGCAGCAACACGCCGATCCACTCGTGCGGAAAATCCTGCGCCGCCAGTGCCGCCCGCACGGCTGCCACGTCCGCGCCGGGATCCAGACCCGCCACGGCCTCAGCCATCATCTCGAGCATCCGCTCCAGCCGCGCCAGCCGGCCGGCCACGCCGTCTCCAGAGGCCCCTTCGGCCTCTTTGCCTGCGCGGCCGGGCTCCGGCGGCGCAGGCCCCGCAGATCCATTCTCCCTCTCGCAGACCACGCGGTACGCGCCCCGGCTCTCACCCTCCGCAGCGGGCCCGGCCTCCACCAGGAGAGCTTCGGGACCCAGCTCCCGGCGGGCGGCGGCCAGCGCGGCTTCCAACGTGCGGGCGAAATACTCTCTCCGCTGGCTCACGGCAGGCGGCAACCTCCCTTTCATAAGTAAGCCGGACGGCCATTCCGTCTCGCCTCAAGTTGCGCGAAATTGCCGGGCGTTCCACCAATGCCGGCTTGGCGGGGCCGCACCGAACTCCTTCGGACTTTCACGCCGTTTCTCCTTTCAATACGCCCAGCGACACGACGCGCAGCCCCGGCGGGATCTCCCCGTGGCTCAGCACCGTCACCTGCGGGTAGCTGGCCTCGAGGATCTGCCGGACGAAGAACCGGCAGCCGCCCGAAGTCAACAGCGTCCAACTGCTTCCCGCCGAAGCCGGAACCCTGGCTGCCGCCGAGAGCAGTTCGGAGACCTTCTGCGGGTGCAGGTTCACGTGGGACGTGTGTTCGCCGTGCTGAACGGCATCCTCAACCGCCTTCTCCAGCGGTGCATCGAGCAGGTAGACCGCGAGCTGGCCGTTGCGGTCGAGCAGCGGCCGCACCAGCGTGCGCCGCATCGCCTGCCGCACGTACTCTGTCAGCAGCACGGGATTGCGCGTCACCAGCGCCGCTTCTCCGAGCGCCTCCAGGATCGTGGCCCCGTCCTTGACCGGCGTCCGCTCCCGCAGCAGGTTCTGGAGCACCTTCTGCACGGCCGGCAGCGGCAGCAGCTTCGGCACCAGATCCTCGACCAGCTTGGGCTGCTCCTCCGCCACCCGGTCGAGAAACTTCTTCGCATCCTGGCGTGAGAAGATCTCGTGGCAGTGCCGCCGGATGAGCTCGGAAAGGTGCGTTCCGAGCACGCTCACCGGGTCCACGACCGTGCACCCGGCAGCGCGGGCGCTGTCGGCCTGATCGGCGGCAATCCAGACAGCCTCGAGGCCGAAAGCGGGCTCGCGCGTCGGCGAACCTGGAACCGGACACGACCCGCCGGCCGGCGGAATCGCCAGCTCGCATCCCAGGGGCAGCTCGTACCGGCCCACCTCCGCCCCCTTCAGCAGAATGACATACTCCCGCACCTGCAACGAGAGGTTGTCGGTGACGCGCACGGCCGGCATCAGGTAGCCCAGCTCTGCCGCCAGCTGCCGCCGGATGCCCCCGATGCGCCGCAGCAGCGGGGAGTTCTCCGCGCCTTCGACCAGCCTGACCAGCCCCAGGCCCACCTCAACCGCCAGCGGCTCCACCCGCAGCAGGGCCTCCAGGTTCTCCCGCGCGGGCGCCGCGGCGGGCCGCGCAGCGGCCTTCTCGGCCGCGCTCTTCCGGGTCTTCAACCGCTGCCCGGCCACTCCCAGGCCCGCTGCCAGCAGCAGGAACGGCATCTTCGGCAGGCCCGGCACGGCGGCCATCAGCACGAGCGCGCCCGCCGCCAGCAGCAGCGGCTGCCAGGCGCCGAACACCTGCCGCTGGAAGTCCTCGGCCATGTCGCGGTCCGAACTGGCCCGCGTGACGATCAGGCCGCCTGAAATCGAGATCATCAACGCCGGGATGACCGTCACCAGGCCGTCGCCGATCGTCAGCACCGTGTAAGTCGTCAGCGCCTGCCGGAGCTCCATGCCGTGTTCGAGGACGCCGATGAGAAAGCCGGCCACGATGTTGATGGCCGTGATCAGCAGGCTGGCCACGGCGTCGCGTTGCGTGAACCGCGTGGCCCCGTCCATGGCGCCGTAGAACTCGGCCTCGGCCGCCAGCGCCTTGCGCCGCGCCTTGGCTTCGCTCTCGTTGATCAGCCCGGCGTTGAGATCGGCGTCGATCGACATCTGCTTGCCGGGCAGCGCGTCGAGCGTGAAGCGCGCCGTCACCTCGCTGATGCGCACCGCGCCGTGGTTGATGACCACATACTGGATGGCGATCAGCACCAGGAAGACCACGAACCCCACCACGAAGTTGCCGCCCACCACGAACTGCCCGAACGACTCGATCACCTGGCCCGCCGCCGCCGTGCCGCGGCTTCCCTCGAGCAGAATCAGCCGCGACGAGCTGACGTTCAGAGCCAGCCGGAACAGGGTCATCAGCAGCAGCGTCGTGGGAAACACGCTGAAGTCGGCCGGACGGCGGATGTAGATCGAGACCAGCAGCACGACCGTCGACAGCGCGATGTTGGCGCTGATCAGGATGTCGAGCAGCCAGGATGGCAGCGGCACCACCATCGCCAGCAGAATGCCCAGCACGCCTGCCGGCACCGCCGCCCCCGGCGAGGCGGCGATGGCCCACCGCCGGAGCCGGCCCGGCCCGGCGGCGCCGCGGGCCGCTTCCGCAGGCCGCCGGCGCGGCTCCGCTTCCGCCACAAAGGTGCCGGAGACGGGGGGCGCTACCGGCGCGGTCACGGCCTGGCCTCCGGTGTCCCGGAACGTAGCGGCCTCCGCAGCCTCAGCCGCCTGAAGCCTGTCCTGCAGTCTGTTTCGGCCTCAGCCGCCGGGCCGTGCGTCGCCTCCCTGCCCGGCAGCCGTTGCCCGGCCGCTGCAGCCTGCTGCAAGCCGCTGAACGCAAGCAGTATTATGCCCTCCCTGCCCGGCAGCCGTTGCCCGGCCGCTGCAGCTCCTGCCTCCGGCCGCCCCGGCCTGCCTGCCCCGTCCGGCCCGGTCCATGCGCCTTTGCAAGTCAGTCTGGCTCCCATTCCGCACCTCCCTATCCCGGTGTTCCGGCGCCGCCTTGCATCAGCCGGAAGACGTATGCCAACACTTCGGCCACCGCCCGGTACAGGCTGACGGGGATTTCCTGTCCCACCTCGACCTGCTGGTAAAGAGCGCGGGCCAGCGGCGGGTTCTCCACCACCGGCACCCGGTGCTCGAGCGCCTTGTCGCGGATGCGGAGCGCCAGGTAGTTCTTTCCCTTGGCGACGACCGCCGGCGCCGCCATGGACGGCTGGTCGTAGCGAAGGGCCACGGCGTAATGGGTTGGATTGACGATCACCGCCGTGGCCTTCGGGATCTCCGACATCATGCGCCGGCGGAGCAGTTCCCGGCGCAGCCGCCGGATCCTGAGTTTCACCTCCGGACTGCCCTCGGTCTGCCGGTGTTCTTCACGCACCTCCTGCCGTGTCATCCGCAGGTCCTTCAGATAGCGCCGCCGCTGCCGCAACAGATCGATCGCCCCCCAGGCCAGCAGCAGCAGGGCTCCTTTCCACAGCAGGCTCCCCGCCGCCCGGCCTACCGCCTCCACGCCCCGCTCCAAAGGCAGCAGCGGGAGCCGCTCAAACTCCGCCCAGCGGTTCGCCACCACCCACCACAACGCCGCCAGCAGCAACGGGAGGAACAGGACAGCCAGCGTTAAGCTGTCCATGTTTCGCCGGGGCAGCTCTCCCAGCGTGCGCGCCGGATTGAGCCGGTTCAGATCCGGCGCCGCTTTGGCGGGCGCGAACCCGAAGCCCGTCACGCAGAGATGCGCCAGAAGACCGAGCCCTGCGACCGCCGCGCCCGTGCCGGCCAGCAGTCCCGCCTCGGCCAGCAGCGGCCCCCGCCATGCCAGGCGCAGGATATCGATCCGGTCTCCAGACTCGAAGGCGGCCGTGAGCAGGCCGCGAAACGTTTTCAGGGCTGGCGGCAGCCACAGACTGGCCAGATTCAGCATCGCCGCCCAGGCCAGGAACTGAATGCCGGATATCAGTTCGCGGCTCGCCGGGAACCGCCCGTCCTCGCGCGCCTTGCGGATCCGTTGCGGCGTGGGTGGCTCGGTGCGCTGTCCTTTGTCCGGCATGTCTCACCCCAGCCCCAGCCGGCGCAGGCTCTCCAGCGCCACGCGCGCCGCCGCGCGGTGCATCCACACCGTCACCGGCGCGAGCGCGGCCAGCACGGCCAGCGCCATCAGCATCTTCAGCGGAAACGCCATCGCCAGCAACTGGAGCTGCCCCTGGATGCGTGATGCCAGCGCCAGCGTCAGGTCGGTCAGCAGCAAGAGACCCGCCACTGGCAGCGCCAGCCGCAGGCCCAGCTCCACCATCGCGGCTCCTCCCGCGGCCAGCGCCTCCACCCAGGCCTTGCCTTCCCACCCCGAACCGGGCGGGAATGCTTCCAGGCTCCGGGCGAAGGCCCGCACAGCGGCATGGTCCAGGCCGCTGGCGAAAAACAGCAGGTTGGCCGTCAGTTGAGCCAGCAGTTGCAGCACGCTGCTGTTGGCCTGGCTGTTCGGGTCGATCATCGAGGCGTAAGAGAAGCCCGCCTGCAGGGCCATCGACTGCGCGCCGAACAACAGCATCTCAGCAACGAATCCCAAAACCAGGCCCACGCCCAATCCGAGGGCCGCCTCCGTCCCCATCCACAGGGCGAGTTCTCCGATTCCCCGTGGCGTGGCCCGCGGCCACACTGGCGCGAGGCTTGCGGTGATGGCGAGCGCAAACAGCGCACGCGCCGCGCCTGCCACCGCCCAGGCGCCCGGCACCGGCGCAGCCACGAACAGCCCGGCTACGCGCACGAGCACAAGCAGGAATCCGAAGACGGGGATGCCGGCGGCCGGCGGCTCAGTCCACATAACGGCTCAAGTCCCGCAGCAGCAGGGTCGTGAAATTTGCCATCCGGCCGATCATCCAGGGCAGGGCGATCAGCAGTCCCGCCAAAAACGCGGCCAGGCGGAGGATGCCTCCGAAGGCGGGATCCTGAAAGCTGGTCACGATCTGGATCAGGCTGATGACGATGCCGGCCACAAAGCCGAGGGCCAGCAGCGGCAGCGATAGCCAGAACGCCGCCATCAGCGTCTGGCGCAGCAGTTCGGCGACAGCCGTCGCGTTCATGAAGCCTCCTGTCTTTGGCCGGGTGTCTCGCCCCCGCCAGTCCCGCGCCTGCTCCTCAGCCGGACTGCATCCGCCCAAGTCCCCTTTGAGTCGGCATGCGCCGGATTCTCTGCACAGCGGCTGGCCCGGCGCCGCCGGCGCCGGAAGGCCACGCAAAGCCGTGCGGGCTTCAGCTCGTGCGGCTCGCCTGGCGCCGTCCCGCGCCGCCTGTCGGCATCCAGATGCGGACATCCCATCAGAAACTCCTCATCAACGAACCAATCAACAGGTTCCAGCCGTCCACCAGCACGAACAGGAGGATCTTCAGCGGCGCCGAGATCATCACTGGCGGCAACTGGACCATGCCGATCGACAGCGTCAGCGAAGCCACCACCAGATCGACTACGAGAAACGGGAGAAACAACACGGCACCGATCTGGAAGCCCCTCCGCAGTTCGGACAGAATGTAGGCCGGAGCGATCACCGTCAGCCCGAGCTCCTTGGGGCTTGACGGCGCCGGCGCCCGGGTGATCTCGACCATCAACGCCAGGTCCTTCTCGCGCGTGAACTTCAGCAGGAAGTCTTTCACGGGGCGCGTGCCCTGTTCCCATGCCTGGCTGCTGCTGAGCTGGCCCGATTCAAACGGCCTCCATCCGAGCTCATAGGCCTCGCGCGCCACCGGCTGGACGAACAGCAGCGACAGGAACAGCGCCATTCCTGTCAGAACCTGATTCGAGGGTGCCGTTTGCGTGCCGAGCGCCTGGCGGAGGAAGTGCAGGACCAGGCTGATCCGGAGGAACGGGGTCAGCGAAACGAGCACCGCGGGCAGCAGGGTCAGCCCGGTCAGCAGGAGCACGATTTGCAGCGGCGCTCCCAGGGCCTCTCCGGCACCCGCAGCCTTTGCGCCCGTCGGCCCGCCCGGCGCAGCCGTGGCCCGGAGGGCCGCCAGAAGCAAGACCGCCGCCAGTGCCCGCGCCGTCATCTGGAAACCTCCCGCTGCGCTGCGGCCGCTTCGGCCACCCACTCCGCGAAGGGTTTCCCGTGGTGGCCCACGACGGCTCCGTTCGGGTAAGTCACCACCCACAGCGCTTCGCCCGCCACGCGGATCAGGTGCAGGCTGTGCTGCGGCGTCAGAGGCAGCCGCTGCACGAGTTCCGCAGGCCCTGCCGCCCGGCTGCGCCCGAATGGCAGGCCGCCCTGCCGCCGCGCCACCACCCACAGCGCGCCCGCCGCCAGCGCCAGCAATGCCACGATTCCTGCCGATGCAGCCACTTCCATCTTCAGTGCTCCTCGCGGAAGTCCGTGATCCGGACTCCGATCATGTCCTCGATGACCACCACTTCGCCTGAGCCGATCAACGCGCCGCTGGCCAGGATGTCAATGTTTTCCCCTGCCGACCGGTTCAGCCGGATCACATGGCCGCGCTCCAGTTGCAGGATCTCGCGCAGGCTCATGACCCGCTCGTCCAGCCGCACTTCCAGCTCCACCCGGACATCGGCCAGCGGAGCGATCACTTCAAGGACCCTCACTGTGTAAGCTCCCGCGCCGGACTCAGCGCTTCAGGTTGATCGTTTCCTGGCTGATCTCATCCACCGCGGTCACCACGCGCGCATTGGCCTGATAGCCGCGCTGGAGAACGATCAGGTTGGTGAACTCGCGGGCGATGTCCACAGTGGAAAATTCCACTGCTCCGCCGATGATTTGTCCGCGGCCACCGGTGCCGGGCAGCCCGATGGCCGGCAGCGCCGATCGGGCGCTGAGTTGGAAATTGCTGTTGCCTACAGCGATCATCGACTCGGGATTCCGCACGCTGGCCATGGCAAGCTGCCCCACGGCGACCTGCTCGCCGTTGGAGTATTGAGCCAGCACGCGCCCGCCGTCTCCGATGCCGACGCGGATCAACTGCGCCGCCGGATGGCCGTCCTGCGAGTTTGCGGCCACGGCTGAAGGCTGCGAGAACTGCGTCAGCCGCGGCGCGGTTCCGTTGAAGAGCTGCCATGTGATTCCCAGATCAGCCGCGCCGTTGGCCAGGCCGGTGACCGTCATCTGCGGCATCGGGTCAGACACGGTGGGCGACGTCAGGCGCCCCTGAGGGTCGAATTGCAGCGTGCCCGTCACCGGAGTGAAGGGGGGCGACAGCAGGTCGCTGTCGGGGAAGATCATGGAGTACGACCACTCGCCCGGATTGGCCGTCTTTTCGAAACGGACCGAGATCGTGTGCGAGCCGCCGAGCGAATCGAAGACCTCGATCGAAGTCGAGAATGTCGCCGGCGGTGGACCGGCGGTGGCCGAGGCGTCCAGGTTCAGGTCGAACGAGACGTTTCGCGTCGGCGCCGGCGCCCGCAGCGAGCCCACCGGAACAATGACGTCAGTGACGGGCTGCGTCGTGTCCAGGATCCCGTTGGATTCATTCCATCCCTGGAGGCGAAAGCCTGTCGCGGTGACCAGTTGTCCCATCTTGTTGACCTGGAGGTTGCCTCCTCTCGTGTAGAGGACGGCGTTGGTAACCGGGTCTTTCACCACCAGGAACCCGTCTCCCTGAATGGCCACATCCAGCGGTCCCGAACTGGCCTGAATGGCGCCCTGCGAAAACTGCCGGATCGTCACCGGACGCGCCACGCCGAATCCAACCTGCGTTTCGCCCAATCCCGCCCCGAGCGACTGGGTGACGAGATCGCTGAACACCACCACGCTCGACTTGTAACCAGGGGTGTTCAAGTTGGCGAGGTTGTTTCCAACGACGTCCACCGCCGTCGTGTGCGCCCCCAGTGCGCTAAGAGCTGTCGAAAAAGAAGTGAACATGGAATTTCTCCTCTATTGCCTGTATGGATTTCTCTGTCAGGGCGCCTCCGCCCCTGCCTTCGCCTTGCCCGCCAATGCCTCGCGGATTTCGTCGAGGTCTTTGCGGATGTCGAGTGTGGCCTCCAATTGAGTGAACTGCGCCAGTTGCGCCACGAATTCCGTGCCGTTGGCCGGATTCAGCGGATTCTGGTGCCGGATCTGTGCGACCAGCAACTGGAGGAACATCTCCTTGCTGGCCACTCGCTCCGGGCCGTTTTGCGCCGTCTGGGACTGGGCGGCTTGCGTTGCGGCCTCCCAGCCGCTGCCAGCCGCTGCCCGGGATGTCTGCGATGGACTCATGCATTTCTCCTTCTGCCAAGCCGGCGGAGAGCGCTCAGATCCAGCCACTCCTGCCGGACTTCATCCCGCCCGTCCGGGCGGCCATCCTGCCGGTTGCCCCCTCGCGGCTCCGCCTGCGCCTGGCTGTGCCCGGCTGCCGGCGCTGCTGTCCGGGTACCGCCTCCGGCCCAGGAGCCGCCGCTCTCGCCACTCCGTCCAAGGATCCCCCCCAACGCCTCCCGGGCGCGTTCAGCGGACTCGACGGCTCCCGGCTGCGGATCCCATCCCGTCCGGCGCAGCGCCGCCTCCAGCGTCTGCCACTCCGCGCGCAACGACTTGGCCAGCCCGGTATCGTTGCTCGTCACGCGCATTCTGACTCCGCCCGGCGCCTCGGCGAACCGCAACCGAACCCGCCGGCCTCCCTGTCCGTCCACCTGCACATCCAGTTGGCCATTGAGCCTTCCCGGATCCTGAGGCGGTTCCGGCTCGCTTAGCTCCATCGGAACGACTTCGCTCCCGGGCTCCGAATCCATCACTGGCTGGGCTTGCCTGGCAGGCGGTGCCTGCATTGACGGACCAGCCGGGCTGGCGCCTTGAACCGGTTCTCTCTGCTGAGAGCCCTGCTCCGGCGGATCCTGCTCTTCCGGGCCTGCCTGTTCGGTCTCCCGGCGGCCGGACGCTGACGCCGCCGGCCACTCCGTTTCTCCCGGCTGCAACCGTGGAGGTTGCACGATTCCTTTCACGCCGGCGCTCGCGGAGGGCAAACCCTCTTCCAAAGCCGGCTGCTCGCCGACACGGGAACCGCGAGCGGCCCCAGCCTCCCCACCGGCTGTTCCTCTCCGCCAACCTGTGTTGCCCGGCTGGTCGAAATCCTCCATCCGGATGGAGCTCTGGTCAGCCGTCGTCTGCGGGACCCTCAGAACTGTTGGGAGAGCCTCTGAGGATGCGGGCGGAGCATGCCGCCCCTGCAACGAGGGTGCCATGTCCCTGTCCGTTGCAGCGGCCTCCTGGTTGACACGCCGCAGCAGCACGTCCGCCACCGGCTGGGCGGGCCGCGTCAGCCGCGGCCCAGGCACCGGCGAGCTGCCGTTCAACTCACTGCCAGCCGGCCGGGCCGGCAGTTCCGATTGTGCCGGCTGTGGACCCTCAGCGACCGGTGCCGGCTCTGCCGGGATATGCAACTGAGGTTGTCCCCCTCCAACCGGCTCCAACCCTCCTCCTGTTGCAGTGATGAGAGAATAGCCAACCGGCAGATCCCCTGCCGGTTCAGACCGCGTTTCCTGTGGCGGCGCTGGTTTTGATTCCCGGACCGGCGCCCCATTCCACTGCGGCAGGAGAGATGACTTGCCGGCCGATTCCGGCACTGCCAGGAAGAGAAGCGCGAGTGCCGTCTTCAGGCCGTCGTTTCCCTCTTCTCCCTCTTCTCCCTCTTCGACCTGCAAATGTGGCGCACCCGTCGCCCCTGCTCGCTCTTTCGTTCCGTCCCCGGCGGGAGCCTCAATCGTCCCGGCTTCTCTCCAAACCGATTCCCATCGGGCGGCGCTGGTCTGAGGATCCCCGCACGCCTGGCCCTCGCCGGCGCCGGCTGCCGGAGGCACGGGGGCAGGCGAAAGAGCCGCCTGGGGAGAAAGGCCTGGGATCGGGAGCGCCGTCACGCCTCTTTTGCTGGCAGATTCATTGCCAACCGTGAATCGCTTGTCTTTTCATGTCACTGGCGGTGACGTTGAGATTCCAGCGGTGCTTCGTGTTCTGATTTGGAACAGTCCTCTGGATCCGGCCTGTTCCATTCTGGTCCCGCCTTCACGCAAGGGTCTGCAAATCCCGGCAATTTCGGTTTGGCCCCGCTCTTGCTGAGCACCTGTTCGGCATGGACGCGCTCACCTCAGTGGCGGCGGCGGGCATGAGGGCCCGTCTGGAGGCGCTCGACCTGGTGGCCAACAATCTGGCCAATGCGGGCACGCCTGGATTCAAGGCCGACTGGGAGGCTTACTCCCTCTATATCGGCCAGGAAAGCCGGGAATCGGCTCTTTCCGGAGCGGGTGTTGAGCAGGCTTCCGCGCCGGTTCTCGAAAGGCACCGCACCGATCCACGTCAGGGAGTCCTCGTGGAGAGCTCCAACCCAGCCGACCTGGCTCTGTCAGGCGAGGGCTACTTTCTCTTGCAATCACCGGACGGCATGCTGCTGACGCGCGCCGGGCGGATCCGGGTCGCCTCGGACGGCAGGCTTGTGTCACCCGAGGGGCATGAGTACGTGACTGTGGAACCGCGCCGGATCCGGGCCAACCCTGCCTTGCCCCTGCAAGTGGACAAGGACGGGCAGGTTTGGCAGGAGGGGGCGGCTCTGGGCCGCCTGCGCATGGTGGAAGCTGATCTCGATGCTACGGCACGGCGGGAAGGGCTGTATTTCGCCCTCGACAAGGCCTCGCTGCCTGAGCTCAAGGCCGCCCGCGCGGAGGTGCACCAGGGCAAAGTCGAGGCGTCGAATGTCTCGCCGGCTGGCGCAGGCGTCCGGCTGATCCAGGTATTGAGACAGTTCGAGGCAATGCAGAAGGCCGTCCAGCTCGGCGGCGAGATGAGCCGCCGGGCGGTGGAGGATGTTGCCAGAGTCAACCCGTGATCGCAACCAGCCATTTGAAGAGGAGCTTTGCTTAATGATCCGAGCCCTGTACAGCGCAGCCAGCGGCATGGACGCGCAGCAGACCAACGTCGACAACATCGCCCACAATCTTGCGAATGCGGCTACGGTGGGCTTCAAAGCGCGGCGCGCGCAGTTCCAGGATCTGCTTTACCAGACTGTCCTCCAGCCCGGCGCGGCTGCCGGAGCGCAAACCGTCGTCCCCAGCGGATTGCAGCTCGGCCTGGGTACGCGAGTCGTCTCCAACAGCATCTCCTTCGCCCAGGGAAGCTTCTCAGCCACCGGCAATCCTCTGGACCTGGTGATTGAAGGCCGCGGGTTCTTCCAGGTGCGGCGGCCCACGGGGGAGATCGCCTACACGCGCGCCGGCCAGTTCCACCTGGACCGCGACGGCAACCTCGTGACCGCGCTCGGCGACGCACTGGAACCCCAGATCACGATCCCGCCCGAAGCCCAGAGCATCACCATTGGAGCCGATGGGACCGTCAGCTATACGCTGCCGGGCCAGGCCGCGGCCCAACTGGCCGGGCAGATCCAGCTGGCCAACTTCGCCAACCCCGCCGGGCTCAACAGCATCGGCCGCAATCTGTATCTGCCGACCGACGCCAGCGGCGAACCCACGGTTGGCAATCCAGGCGGGCAGGAGGGCATTGGCACTCTGATGCAGGGCTACGTCGAGCAATCCAACGTGAGCGTGGTGGAGGAGTTCGTCAATCTGATCGTCAGCCAGCGCGCCTACGAGGCCAACAGCAAAGTGGTTCGCGCCGCCGACGAGATGTATCAGCAGGTGAACAACATGACCCGGTAGGCGGAATCGTATGTGGATGCCGTTGCTGTTG
>CAKZUE010000083.1 GCA_937920635.1 uncultured Bryobacteraceae bacterium | reverse complement strand
GCCATGGCCCGAGAGGATGCGCGCCAGCGCCGCCGCGTGGTCCTGGTGCGCGTGCACGCCGCCGGGCGAGGCGAGGCCGAGCAGATGCGCCGTGCCGCCCGAGGCCTTCAGCGCCGCGACGAAACGCGCCAGCGCCGGGCTCGCGGCGAGCGAGCCGTCGGCGATGGCGGCGTCGATCCGCGGCAGATCCTGCATCACCACCCGCCCGGCGCCGATGTTGAGGTGCCCGACCTCGGAGTTGCCCATCTGCCCCGGCGGCAGCCCGACATCGAGGCCGGAGGTGGCGAGGAAGGCATGCGGGCAGTCCCGCCACAGCGTGTCGAAGCAGGGCGTGGCGGCCCGCGTCACGGAGTTGTCCGGCGCGTCCTCCCGCCAGCCCCAGCCATCCAGCACCACCAGCATCACGGGACGGGACATGTCGGGCGCTCCTGGCGAGACGGATGTGGCGCACATGGGGGCCACTGCCGCGGGACACTACCGCGCCCCGCGCAGGCGGGCCATGCGTCGCGGGCCGGGAACCTTACCGCTTGCCCCGATTCGCTCCGCATGCATAGAAAAGCAACACTTGGCGTGGCAAGTGATTCGCGGCTGTTGTGACTCTCAGTCACGCGCTGACAAGGGGTGCAGCATGGGGTTCGTTCGACCCGTCCTTGCGAGCTTGCTGGTTCTCGTCGCGGCTTGCACCCACCCGGCCAGCGAGGTTCCGCCACCATCATTTCAGCCGGCGGCGATGCATATGCGGGACTGGAACACTATTGCGCGGCGTATTGCTGGCGAAATGGAACGCTATGCGCTGCTGCCCAACAGACAGACCGGCGCGCCGGCGGACCCGCAGTATAGAGCATTTCATATCCACGTAACTTCCCCAGGCTCTACTTTTCTGCAGTTTGTCAAAGATAGTCTTGAAACTGAAATACTAGATAGAGGTGGGCAAGTCGCACGTCTTCCGGCTGGCGCAACCGTAATAAATCTCGAAATCGATGTTGTTCGGTGGTCAACGGATCGAGCGCCGCAAACCGGAAGCGGTACCATCGCCGGTATCCTGGGCGGTGGTGCGCTTCTTGCTGCTGATGCAGTTGACAGCATAAATCTCGCGCAAAGCGCTGGCCTAACAGCGGGTGCTGGCGTTGGCCTTGATGTTCTGGCCGCTGCGCGCCGCACATACGGTGCGGAGGCGATCTGGCAGGCGAGCATCGTGACGCGTGACCGCCTCATCCTGCGTGCACGCGGGCCGATGTATGTGCGGCCAGCAGATGTAGCGCTCTACCGCGGCGATGCCACAGTGGCACCGCTTCCCAGCCCTGGTCCCGATCAACGTCCGGGCGTTCGCACCCTGCGCTTCACGCGCTGATACGGAAATGAGGCAAGTCGCCATGCTGAATCGCCGCCGAATCCTGGCATGCCTCCCACTTCTCTCTGTGGTCGCGTGTGAGCAGGCTCCAAGCGAGAGCACGGTTCTCACAGGATCGGCTCCAGCCCGGGGCAACGAGATCGGGCGCCTCACCTTCAACGCGGTGGACCGGATGCTGGCCGCCGCCCCCGGCATCCCGTCCGACACGCCCTTCGTCGTCGCCACCGTGGCCGACGTGGCCGACCTCAACACCGCCGCCCCCTTCGGCAACCTGGTAGCCGACCTGATGCGCGCGCGGCTGACGCAGCGCGGCATGAACGTGACCGACCAGCGGGTGCGCAGCGGCCTGCGGATGGACCGGCGCGAAGGCGAGTTGATCCTGTCCCGCGAGCCAAGCGCCCTGCTGCGGGCGCCCCAGGCCGGCGCGATCGCCACCGGCACCTACGCCGCCGCCGGCGACTACGTCTATGTCAGCCTGCAGATGGTGTCGGCGACGGACGGACGCATCCTCGCAGCCTCGTCCTTCGCGGTACCGCGCTGGCCGGATGCGGCGGGGCTGCTGCGGCGGCCGGATCCGCCACGCCGCACCTGACGCCGCGGCCCCGCGTCGCGACCCTGGCGTTCAGCTCCGCCCCTCGCGCAGCGCCGCCACCTCGGCGCGCAGCGCCCGCAGCTCGCGCAGGATCTCGGCGCGTTCCGCCTGCGCCGTCGCCGCCTCGGCGTCATGCTTCGCCTCCGCCTGCGCCTCGCTCTCGGCGCGCAGCGTCTGGATGGAATCCACGATCACGCCGATGAACAGGTTCAGCACCACGAAGGTCGCGACCAGGATGAAGGGCACGAAGAACATCCAGGCGAAGGGGTGGTGTTCCAGGATCGGGCGCACCGTCGCTTCAGCCCAGGATTCCAGCGTCATCAGCTGGAACAGCGTGAACAGGCTGTTGCCGAGGGTGCCGAAGCGCTCGGGCAGGATCTCGCCGTACAGCTTCGTCGCCATCACGGCGGCGACGTAGAACATCAGCAGCATCAGCAGCACGATCGAGCCCATGCCGGGCAGCGCGTGCAGCATCGCGTCCACAACCCGCCTGAGCGACGGCACCACGCTGATCAGACGCAGCACACGCAGAACGCGCAGCGCCCGCAGCACGGCGAGCGGACCCGACCCCGGCAGCCAGGCGATGGCGACCACGAGGATATCGAAGATGCCCCACGGATCGCGGAAGAAGCGCCCGCGGAAGGCGTAGATCCGCAGCGCGATCTCGACCGTGAACACGACGAGGAACAGCGTGTCGAGCGCCGAGATCAGCCAGCCCGCCGCGGCCATCGCGGTCTCCGACGTCTCGATGCCGAGCAGCACGGCGTTGGCCAGGATCAGCGCGATGACCGCGCGCTGGAACCCGTCCGACAGGATGAGCAAGGCCAGCCGCGCGCGCGGCGTTCCCGGCATGCCCGCCGAGGAGAGCACTTCCTGCATCAACACTCCCGATTGGTTGTCGCGGCGCCCGCGGCGGGGGCAGGGATGGCCCGCCGCGCGGCCCGCTTCAAGGGGGCGCTACAGGAGGACGGCGGAGACCCCGAAGATGTGCCGGTGGAAATGCAGCAGCGCCGCCCACAGCAGGAGCGCGATGGCGGGTGCCACCCAGCCGATTTCCCTCGCCTCGAGCCGCTGCCGCCCGGCGAGGATGGCGCCGAAGGGCAGGATGGAGGTGGCCTGTTTGAACGCCGGCCAGCCGTCCGGACGCCGCGCCGCCAGCTTTGCGTCGATCGAAGGCATCCCCACCAGCGCGGTGACGAGGAAGGCGCCGAAGAACACCAGCGCCGCCGAATCACCGTTGCCCAGCATGTGCACCAGCGCCCACAGCGCGAAGGACCACAGCATCGGGTGCCGCGTGACGCGGAAGATGCCCCGCGGCTCGGCCGCCAGCGCGGCTTCCTGCCCGACCGAGGTCGGGTTGCGCCCGGCGACCGAGGCGACGAACAGGAAGATGACGGGCAGCATCAGCGCCGCCAGAACCCAGCGCAGCGCGGGTCCGGCGGTCCAGAGCGGCGTGGTGTCGGCGGCGTTCCACGCCGCCACCAGCGCGTAGATCGCCAGCACCGACACGGCGGAATAGGCGATGCGGAAGCCGCCCTCGCCGAGCCGCGCCGCCAGCCGCGCGCGCACCACGGTGCCGGCGATGCCGACATGGACAGCGACCCAGAGGAGGGCGGCGAGGATCAGCAGCAGCATGGCGCAGGGTCCGGTTCGATTCGCCGTAGAGATAGCACGCCCCTCACGGCCGCCACCCCCGGTGATACGGGTGCCCCGAGGCGATCGCCTGCGCGCGGAACATCTGCTCCGCCAGCAGCGCCCGCACCAGCAGATGCGGCCAGGTCATCGGCCCGAGCGAGAGGCGCTGGTCGGCCCGCGCCAGCACGGACGGATCCAGCCCCTCCGCCCCGCC
>CAKZUE010000082.1 GCA_937920635.1 uncultured Bryobacteraceae bacterium | reverse complement strand
CAGAACCGCACCTGCACCTCGTAAGCGACCGTGCTGCCGAGCGGCGAGGGCGCGGTCCACTGCGTGAGGATGCCGTAGCTGCCGTCGTCGAGGTATTGGGCTGTGGCCGAGACGGCGGAGACGGGCGATTGGGGCGCGGGCAGCTCCCAGATCGGGTTGTCGGCGGCCGGGATGTCGATGACGGCCGACTCGACCCAGGCTGACGAGTCCTTGAGCGGGTTGAGGCCGGCTGCGCGCACGTTGGCCCAGGCGGCGGCGGCCGGCTTGGGAAACGGGCCGCTGTACAGCCGCACGTCGTTGACGTCGGCGCTGCCCAGCGTGATCCAGTCGCTGACAGGCGTGGAGCCGTCGCTGTAGAAGCGCATCTGGACGACGATGTCGGTGGTGCCGCCTGCGTCGGGCGGCATCGTCCACTCCGTCGTGACGATGTAGGTCTGCGAGTCGTAGCTGGTGCGGTAGGCCGTTACGGTGGTGGGAGCGACGGGTGGGCCGACCACCAGCAACGTCTGTTTGGGGATGGTGGCGTCGACCGTGGGGGTGGAGGGTGCGGGCGTGTTGGTGGTCGACAGGCTGCGGCCGCACACCCACAACCGGATGATGGCGTCATCATCGGCCGGCTGGCCGATTTCGATCGAGACGTCGGACCACCGCTCGCCGTTGTAGATGTAGGGGAGCGCGTCGCCGCCGCCCACCTGCCACATCGGCCCCGCCGGCACGCCCGAAACGAGCCACCGGCCGAAGACGGCCACGCCCACAAAGCTTTCGTCGTCAGGCAGGCGGTAGCGGAGCGCGGCACGGGCCACAGCGCCGGTAGCGGTGACGTCGATCAGTTCGACGGCAGCCGGGTCGGCCACCGCCAGGTCGAGCGGAGGCGGCGGCGGCAGAGCCTGCTTGCGAGCCTCCTCCACCTCCTGCTGCAGCTTGCGTAGCCGGCGCTCGATGTCGGACGTGTCGGTCTCCGGCACCCGGCGCAGCGCAATGTTGATCTGGTCGACCAGACGGTCGAAGGCCGTCTGGATGGAGTCGCCGACGTAGATCTTATTGACCGGCACTGGGCACCCCCTTCATGGTGGTCCGGTAGACGTTGCGCAGGCCCGTCACTTCGACGTCGATGTCCACGTTGTGGACGCGGATCGGCACGCCGTTGCTGTCGATGTCCATGCGCAGCTCCATGAACCGGACGCCGGGCGGGAAGTACTGCCACAGCTCCCGGTTTTCGCCGGCCGCAAGAAGCAGCCTTACGGTGTGGACGGCCGTGCCGTCGATGTCGTACCAGGTGAGGTCGGCGGGCGTGGGCGCAGCGGCGTAGATGCGGGCCGACCAGCGCACGGCCCGCAACAGCTGCGCCGTGCCGAGCGGCCGGGCGAAGCTGTAGCCCCAGTTCGTCTTCTCGAACGGCTGCGGTTCGTCGTGCCATTCGGTGGCGTAGTGGCGGAAGGGGGTTGTGGCGGTGTAGAGGACGTAGGCGGCGGTGCCTTCCGCCACGTCAAGGTCGAGGCCAAGCTGAAAGGTTTTGAGGGAGGGGCTGGCAAGCGTCTCGGTGTGGACGGTCTGGCCGTTGACGATGACAGCGGCCGTCACGGTGCCGCCCATCGGGTCGATGGCGGCGGCGACGGTGCGCAGGCGGGCTGGCGACGGCCAGACCTTGTCTTCGGTGCGCCACCGCGTGACGCGCGGCGGCACAGTCCGCGTACGCCACGTAAAGGCGTAGGGTTTGAAGGGAGCGGCGGCGGTGACGATGGCGTGCGCGCTGCGGCCGATGAGGGTGGATGGCATGGCGAGCGTGCCGCCAACGTGGCCCTGGGCCGTCACCTGGAAGGTGGCCCGCTTCACGCTGTCCACGTAGACGTCGATGGTGAGCGTCTGGCCGAAGCCTTCGGCCGACCACTCCAGCGCCTGCACCTCCTGATCGTCGGCCCACCACTGCGTTTCAGTGCGCCAGTGCCGCACGCGCGACGGCTCGCGCACCACCCCATACCACGTTTTGTAGTGCTTGAAGGTGCCGCTTGCCGCCGTGTACCGCACCTGCGCCGTCCGGCCGAACGGGTGGTTGAACGCGCCGCCGTACGCAACCAGCGGCGCAGCTGCCGCATACCCCTTCACGCCGTCGCCGGTGAAGGTGTAGGTGGCGATCGGCTGCGAGTCGATCAGCAGCTCGGCGGTGACGGTGTTGCCCAGGCAGTCGAGCGTCGTCTCCAACGTCTTCAGCTCCACCTCGCCGCCAAAGTCTTCGAGCGGCGTCTCGTACTGGGAGACGCGGGGCGGCTCCGGCGTGCCGTCCCACTCCAGATCGTAGAAGCGGAACGGGGCGGATGCGTGCAGGATGGCGTAGGCCGTCCAGCCGCGGGCCGACAGCGTCAGCGGAATCGTGGCCGGCCCGTTGCCGGCGTGCGCAACGGTGGTCGTCAGCGCCTCCTCTCCGTCCACAAACAGCTGCACGTTCACGTCGCCGCCGAACGTGTCAACCGTCAGCTTGGCCAGCTGGTAGTGCATCTCCGTCTTGGCGGTGGCGTAGGGCGTGCGGACGTAGAGCGTGGTGAGCGGCTCCTCGTACCGGTCCCACTCAATGCCGTAGAGCACGCCGCCGTCCTGCAGCGTCACGTCGAAGTACAGCGCGTCGCCTTCCACGCCGGACATGGTGGGCGTGGTGCGGTGGCGGGCCGCGCCGCTCACGTCCGCAATCTTGACGAGGGTGCCGCCCGCCTCCATCGCGGTGATGGAGACTGTGCCGCGGCAGTCGGCGCTGATGTTCATCAGCCGCGACGGAGCGGCCCACGTCCACGTCCGCGTCCGCAACTGGCCGGTGATGGCGACCCACTGGCCGGCGTCGGTCGCGTCCAGCGTAGTGGTCGTCTCCAGCTCCATGACGGAGCCGGCCGGCGTGCCAGCCAGCAACATCCCCTCCAGGTCGTAAAAGCCGCACATCGTCAAAAACGGGTAGTTGTAGTAGTAGACCGTCTCGTGCAGGAAGTCGATGACGTAGACGTAGTACGACGGCTCGATGGCAAGGTAGAGGCGGTTGGACGTCCACGCGGCCCACGTCCGTCCGCCCGTGCCGGGCCGGTGCTGCGCCAGCCGGTCGTTGGGCACGTAGCTCCACGCCGGTCCGATCCGGCCGTCGACCCACGGCAGCCGCGCCTCTCCGCCGCTGCCCGGCTGGTAGAAGATCAGGCCGTCGTTCGTCATCAGCGGGATGCCGTAGGGCGTGCGCACCGGCACGTAGCGGGACAGAGTGCCGTAGCGGCAGGGCGTGCGGTACAGCCGCCAGTCGCCGTCGGCGCTGAAGTCGGTGCCGGTCAGCTCGTACACGCTGTCGCGGTTGATGACGAAGAGCGAGTTGCCCCACACAATGAGCGCCTGCACCTCGTCGCCGGAGTGCGACACCATCGTCCAGGCGTCTTTGCGGAAGACGTCGGGCCGGTTGGGCTCGCTCCACATGACGATGTTGCGGTGCGCCATGAAGATGCGGCCCATGTACGGCTCGCTGATCGCCGTCACGTTGCCGGGGAAGGTGGCGCGGGAGTGGATGTCGCGCTCCAACACCGGCTCAAATACGGCGTCCACGTCCGACATGGCGTCGACAACCGCCGTTTGCGCGAGCGGAACAACGGCGACGCGGTGCGCGTCGCGCATCAGCCCGCCCTGACGGTAGATGCAGCGGTGGGTGTAGCCGTGGTAGGTGCCGGACGGAGCGGTTGAGAGGGTGAGGCTGGCCTGGCCGCCCTGAATGCGCAGCGGCGCTGAGGCGGGTGACGGAGCGCTCTCGCGGATGATGTTGCCGCTGGCGTCCTGCTCGGCCCACGTCTCCCACCACGTGTAGCCGGTGACGGGATCGTTCAGCGGGTAGGTGGCAGCGCCGGCCACGTGGAAGTTGCGCAGCTTGACGGTGAAGGCGTCGTTGGCCTGGATGGTGATGCGGATGCGGCCGATGTTGGACCAGCCGGCGGGCGTGGCCGACCGGTTGGTCAGCTCGAACTGCGGCCGCGCAACGGCCCACACGCTCCACACGTTGGCCATCGTCGGAAACATGGAGCGCGGCGCGCGCAGATTGCGGCGCAGCGCGTCAATCGCCTCCTCCCGCGCTTCGCCCGATTCGTCCGGCAGCGTCTCCACCACCGCCTCGCTCCACCCCATCATCTCGGCGCTGTCGCCGGGCCGCAGCTCCGCATGCAGGCTGCCCTGCGAAAAGTCGGCGCTGCCGGGCGAGTAGTCCTGGGTGATGAGCGTGACAACGCCCGGATCGCTCAGCATCAGATCGAGGTAGTGGATGCCGAAGTCGCCGATCGGCTCGCCCGCATTCGTCGTCAGGTTGCCGCTCTGCGGCACCGCCACAACATCCACCACCACCTGCCTGTCCGCCGCCTCGATCGTGATGACGCCGCCCGTCTCCTCCACCAGCGTGCCCTGCACCACCGTCCATCCGCCCTGCGCAAGGTTGAGGGGCGGCAGCCACTGCGCCGCCGCCTGCGGCGGCGCACCGGGCGCTTGCCCCACCCACTCCCGCAGCGAGGTGCCGTTGTCGGCCCAGTACTCGTTGCCGTTGGCGATCAGCGTCCACTCCCGCCAGCTGCCAAAGGCCGGATGTTGCGCGCCCGTAGGCCGGATCTGGGTTGTGACGCCGCCGATCGAGCGGTAGATGCCGTTCGACGTGGCGAAGTAGTAGGGGGATGCGCCGTAGTCGTAGGGGTTGTTGTAGTTGCGGAAGATGCGCCGCACCTCGCCGCTCAGCGACCACCGGCGGTGTGTGCCGCGGCGGAGCGCAGCCGCGCCCTCCTCCCGGCCGAAGTCGATGTTGACGGCAGCCGCCACCTCCCCTTCGGCCAGCTTGTCGGCGGCCCTGGCCGCGTTCAGGCCGCCGCCAAACGAGAACTGCTCATGCGTCGCCACGGCGCAACCTCCACTCCCGGCTGTTCCGCCACTCGGCCATCACCCGCTGACGCCGCTGCTCGGCCGCCTCAACGTAGCTGGCGGCGGCATCCGGCACGCTGTCCATCGTGAGCAGGGCCGCAGCCCACAGCGCCACCGCCTCGTCCAGCTCCGGCTCCCACCCGCACGTCTCCGTCGCTACGTTGATCGATGGAGGCACAGGCGAGCCAGCCATCTCCACCTCCTCCGTGTCGGCCGGCTCCACCACCAGCATCCCGTCGTCCATCCGAACCTTGACATTGCGGGTGCGCACCTCCATCGGCCAAAACGCCGCCGGCAGGCCGGCAGCGCCATCGCTGAACGTGATTGTGGATGTGGCGAGCGGACGGATCGTATCGGCCCACACCAGCGTAGCAGCCATCCGCAGCGCTGCCAGCACCAGATCGGCGGGCCACGCCGTCTCCGACCGCGGACCGAGGGCGCGCCACACGCGCTGCAGCAGCGTCATCGGCGCACCTCCATCGGCAGCTGCGACTGCAGGTCGCGCAGCGCCGCCATCCACCGCTGCCACGCTCGCTGCCACCGCTCCGCCTTCGCCGGCGACCGTGTCGGGCCGATGCGCTGATAGGCCTGCGCCGCCACATACAGCGGCACGCCGGCCTCGGCCCAGGCCGGCAGCTGCGGCTGTCGCGGCACATACCGCACCTCGACGTCGGTGTCACCAGGCACGGGCCACAGCCTGGCTGTGGTGCCGCTTCGCATCCAGAAGATGGGCGTGCCGCGCACCGGCAACGGCGGCAGCGTGTGGCGCTCCTTCAGCCCGCCAACCGCAATGACCTGGCCGGCTATGCCGGCCAACGACACTTCGCCGTTCACGCAGGGGCGGGCGAGGCGCTCGACGTGCCAGTGGAAGCGGCTGTTGATGATACGGCGGGCCTCCACAGCCCACTCGTTCAACTCGTCGTCAGTCCACCACTTGCCGGTGGTGTCCGCCAACAACAGCCGCGCTTGCCACACATCACTCCTCCAGCGCCTCGTCGTCCACCGACGGCGCGTCGCCCACCGTGATGAAGAACAGCCCGCCGGGCTGCATCTTCCGGTTGGGGTCGGCGTGCGGCCGCAAATGCGGCATGACGGCAGCCGCCATCGGCTTCAGCCGCTTGCCGCACACCCCGCACCGGAAGTCCACAATCTCCAGCCCCGCCTCCGCACACTGCGCCCAAAACTCGGACTCGCCCGGTTCGAGCGTGATGTGAAAGCCGCCGCTGTGCTGCCGCTCGCGGGTGTGGATGGCCATCCACCGCCCTTCTACCGGCAGCTGGGTGTGGCAGCCCGAGTTTACGGTGTGGACGGGCAGGTAGCCCTCGCACAACAGTTTGGTTGGGCGCAGGCCGCGAAACGCATCCCACTTGGTGACGGTCTTCGCGGCCTGCTTCGCCGCTGCTTGCGCCATTCAGCCTCCTTTACGCCGAGGTCACGAACAGGATGTGCTGCTCGTTGTCGGTCGCGTAGCTCCACACCCGCTTGAAGCCGAGGATGGCGTACCACGCAATCGACTGCTTGCGGTTGAAGTCGGACGGCGTGTTGATGCGGATCTCCTCCGGCACCGCCACCGCCTCATACAGTGCATCGCCGCCCACAAAGACCGCCTGCCCGTGCGAGTTGCCGTTGCCGATCGTGTTCGACAGGAAGCCGGTCTCGTCCAGGAAGCGGGTCTTGTAGTAGGTGCCGATCTCGCCGGCCATGATGCGGGCCGCATACTCCGGCGAGTACTTGGCCACATCCACCCAGCCGCCAGCGCCCGCATCGGCAAACATGCCGGCCAAAGCCTGAACGCTGGCAATGCACACATAGTTCTGGCCGTCGTAGGTCGGCACGTTCTGCTTCCGCAGAAAGTCGACGATGGTGCGGGTGTTGGCCGCCGTCAGATCAGCCTGCGCCACGTTGGTGCCGGGCGTGCCGTCCGTCCGGATGACGACCGTAGACGTGCCGGTGCAAACGGCGACAAACTCGGTGCCAACCAGCTCGGTGCCGCACGCCGTCTCCAGCGTCTTGACCATGTTGTTGCGGAGCGAGGTGTCGATCACCTGCGTGATGTCAAACTCGCTCAGGGCCTCCAGCTTGCCGGTGAACGGCACCGCAAGGCCATACTCCGTCATGGTCACCTGCCCGCGGGCGATGGTGAAGTTGGACTCCGGAATCGGGTCGGTCTCCGTCAACGGCCCGCCAGCCGCCGCAATGTTGCTGATCTTGTTGAACACGAACGTGTCGCCACGGCCGCGGCCCCAAGCCTCCTTCGGCTCGGCGACCTGCCGGAAGCGGAACAGCGGCTGCGCCGCGAACCGCAGTTTGCGCGACAACTCCGGTTGAGACAGGTATCCGCCCAGATTGGCGGTTCCGTAAACTTGTCCTGCCATTGGTTACTCCTCCACTCAGGTGGCGATACCCTTCGTCCGCAGATGCTGTTGCATCCGCGCCCGATAGTACTCTTCGGGCGACAGCGGCTGCGGCTGCGGATTCGTCACCACTCCTTTATCCCCCTCCGGCTTTGGCAGCATCGAGGCGCTCAACACCTCGCTTTTGGTCTGCAAAGCCTCCTCCTTTCCAGCCGCCCGCAACTGCTGGATTGCGTCCCGGGCCTTTTGCATCTCCTCCTGCACAATCTGCTTGTACTTCTCCACGTATTCTGCGATTGTGCCTGCGTTTTGGGCCTCAACTGCCATCCGCCGCTCGACATACGCCCCGATATACGGCTCCAGCGGCTTCACCTCCGGCATCTGAGCCCGCAAACCGTCCACAAACTGGCGCGTGTCCAGTTCCGCACGCACCACGTCCGCCGTGCGCGACAGCAGCTCCTGCTCCAGTTGCGGCTTGACGGCCTCCGCCATCTGCCGCTCCAGCAGCTCCTGCGCCTGCTTGATGTTGCCAGCCTGCAATTCGGCCATCCACCCCTCCGGAGCCGGCTTTTCGTACATCGCCGCCACATTCGGCGGAGGGGTGGCCGAACTGTGCTGCTGGGTGAGGGCAGCGGATTGGTTGTCTGGTGTGATTGATGGTGTCATGGTTGTTGTTGTGATGTGTTGTCCTGATTGGATGATAGCACAGTTTCGGGTTGCCAGTACTGGCGGAGATCGGCGGCGGCGTCGCTGCCGTCGGTTTCGGCGACGTAGGAGAGGATGAGCCGGGCGATGTGCGCGGTGTAGGCCTCGGTGACGGCGAAACGGAGGGCCGCGTGCTGATCGCCGGTCAGTACGGCTTGGCCAAGCTGGTTGTGCGCCGCCACGCGGTGGCGGCGCAGTTGATCGAGGATGTAGGCTGCAAGTGTCATGGCGTTTGTGGGGGCTGCTGCTGGCGGAGAAGGGTGGAGAGCAGCTGCGGCAGCATCGAGACGAGCTGCTGGTCGGCCTGGCGCTGCTGCTGCGCCGCCACCTCTTCGGGCGTGGCGATGATGGATTCGATGTTGTCGATCGAGGGCCGGAAGGCTTCGAGCACGGCGCGCACCAGGCCCTGGGGCTTGATGTAGGGCAGCCAGTTGGGCGCGTTCTGGCCGATGATCGTCATCAGCTGGATGATGTTGGAGAGTTGCTCGGTCTTGCGGATGTACTCGGTGATGCCGCCGACACGGACGTTGTAGGGGCCTTCGAGCATGGTGAAGAGCTGTTCGCGGGTGAGGTTGGCCAGCGTCGGCAGGTTGAGGGCGCGCGCAACGGCCGGGTCGGTGGTGGTGGTGAGGAACTGGAGGGCGCGGCTGAGCGACAGCTCGATGATGGGCTTGATGGCGTACTCCTCGATCTGGGTGGCGAGGAAGCCGAAGAAGCTGTTTTGGGACTCGTTTTTGAGGGAGATTTCGGTGGCGGTCTGGACGCCGCGGTAGCGCGGCAGCGATTGGAGGATCTCGCTGACCAGCGAGCCCTCCTGCGCGGCGCGGTCGAGGATCGAGGCGACGGTGATGGAGGAGTTGCTGACGTCGCCGAATTCGACCTTGTGGATGGCGGGGCCGGCGGTGAGGACCTGGGAGCGGCGGAGAAAGACGCCCGGCTTGAGGATGGTGTTGAATTGGGAGGGGTCTTCGTAGGCCTCGGGGAAGCCCTCGAAGACGGGCAGCAGGGTGTAGAGGAGCGAGTCGACGGAGAGGTTGACGACCTCGTTGAGGTTGGAGATGATGTGGCGGATGTTTTCGATGAGCCCGACGCCGTCCACGCGCAGGGGGTATTGGATGGGGGAGAAGCCGATGTAGGGCGGCGCGCCGTCCCAGTAGGGGTTGTGCTCGGCCTGAAGGACGACGGTGTCGTTGGCGATGATGACGTGGCCGTTGGGATCGGTGACGTTGCCTTGGGCGTCGAAGAGGGGGCCGTAGTACTCGGTCAGTTTGACGGTGGGGATGGTGGGCGTGGTGGGGTTGAGGCCGAAACGGTCGGATTCGAGCTTGCGGGATTGGTCGATCTGGCTGTCGCCGATCCTGGCCATGACGTCGGGCGGCAGCAGGGTGGCCAGCTCCCAGCGCGGCACTTCCACGTCTTCGATGGTGCCGGTCCAGGCGTTGAGCCGGGAGCCGGGCAGCCAGTAGAAGTTGTTGGGATCGATGGCGCGGATGTCGAGACGGCCGTCGTAGCCGCTGTCACGGACGATTTCGGTGTTGAGGGCGACGCCGGAGTCGCGGACGCGGCTGGAGATGCGGCTTACGGGTTCGAGACGCCAGCCGACCTTCCAGATGCCGATGCCGGTGATGAAGCCGATGCGCAGCCCCTCGGTGAAGGCCTCGAAGAAGCGGGCCTTGTCGAGCAGGATGCGGATGATGGCTGACATTGCGCCGGCGCGGGCGTTGGCGGCCGGATCGGAGGTGTCGTACGGCTCGATGAACCAGGGCTCTTTGGCGGCGGCGATGTAGCGGCCGGTGAGCGAGACGGCCTGCTCGACGACGTTCCAGGCTTTGGGCAGGAAGATTTTGGCCTGCCAGGGTTCTTTGGCGGACCAGTCGGCCGAGCCGCGGTAGATGCGCCAGCACTCGCGCCAGACTTCTTCGCGGGTGCGGCGCGCGGCTTGCGCCCGGTTGCGCAGCTCGACTATTTTGCCGGCCAGGGGTTGAAGATCCATCGGTTTTATTGTAGCACTAGCGGGCGCGGTAGGTGTCGCGGAGGGAGCGGGTGGGGCCTGGAGAGGGGGTGGAGGGGGTGGAGGGGTTGGCCAGCAGGAAGTATTTGGTGGCGTCGATGGCGTGGTTGAAGGCGTCGGTGAGGCGCTCGCGCGGTTCGGCGAGCGGGTTGTGGCGGGGAGGGTCGGCGTAGGTGATGTTGGTGAACTCGGTGATGAGGTTGGCGCAGCGCTCGAAGATGCGGAAGGTGGGCGCTTCGGGGTTGGACCAGTGGCGGTTGAGGAGCGAGAGGAAGGCCTGTTCGGAGGTGGGGGCGAGGATGAAGCGGTGGACGCCGTGGTCGGCGAACTGCTGGAGGATGGACGAGGGCTGGGCGGCGGCGTTGAAGTGGTGGGCGGAGGCGATGTGCGGGTCGGCGGCGATGTAGCGGATGGAGGGCCAGTAGGGGCAGGAGCGGATGGTGGCGGCGAAGTCGGCGATGTTGGTGCAGGGCTGGTAGTGCTCCCAGACGGCGTAGAGGATGCCGTCGTAGCGGGTGAAGACGATGAAGGCGGAGGGGTTGCGGATGCCGAAGTCGAAGCCGGCGTAGAAGGGGTGGTCGGCGGGGAAGTCGGGGTAGGGCGGCCGGACGATGAGGGTGTGGCGGTGGGTCTGGAAGATGGGGAAGACGCGCTTGCCGCGCAGGGCGGTGTAGTCGATTTCGTACTCTTGGGCGAAGCGGGCGGCGTCCATGCCGGCGCGCGCCTCTTCGAGCCACTCGGTCGAGCGCTTGTCGGGGTCGGCGGTGTAGTGCAGCCGGATGACGACGAAGCGGTTGCGCGGGTTGCGGCGGATGGTGAGGCCGGTCGAGGAGTGGAGAAGGTCGGTCATGGCGTGTCGAGGGTGTCGAGGGCGGCGTGCATGAACCAGGACGGGGCGGCGGACGAGACGCCGGTGTAGCGGCCGCCGGACTGGATGGCGGGTTTGATGGCGGCGAAGGTTTCGGCCGCCTGGGGGTGGAAGGCGGTTTCGTCGGTGAAGACGCCGGTCGGGTGGTACTGGCGGATTTTGTCGGAGCCTTGGGGCAGGCCGATGATGGAGGAGTTGAGGGCTTCGCAGTGGAGTTCGCCGCTGCCGTCGGTGCCGACGGTGTAGACGACGGGGTGCGGGCGGAGGAAGTTGGGCTGGTTGCGCCAGATGAAGTGGGCGCGGCGGATGAGTTCGCGGGTCTTCTTGGCGGTCTCGGACTGGATGAAGTTTTGGCGGCCGGGGTGGAAGAGGGTGTCCCAGGCGTAGAGGGCGACGAAGAGCCAGGTCGCCATCATGTCGCGCGACTTTTCGACGAGGATGAGCTGCTCGGTCTGCCAGGTGCGGACGATGGGCTCGAAGTAGGGCTTGTGGGGGAAGGGGCGGATGGGCGGCAGCTCGACGAAGTGGGAGCGGGCGGCGAGGGCGTCGACGTCCAGGTTGTGGGCGAGCTGGAGGTGGGTGCGGAGCTTGTGGTGGCGGTGGCCTTCGGTGGAGCAGAGGACGCAGCGGTACACGGGGTGGTAGTCGATGGTGTAGACGTAGGGGATGGAGGGGTGGAAGAGCCAGTAGAGCGGGTCGGCGGCGCAGCGCTCGAACTCGGCCCGGCCGAGCGCGCGCAGGGCGGCCCGCCGGTCGGCCGGCGGCAGGGCGGCGATGCGGGCTAGGGTGTCTCGATTGGCGTCCATGCCGGTTCGTCCGATCCGTCGTAGACGAGGATTTCGTTGTCGGTGTAGCGGAGCTGGATGGGCTGGGGCGAGCGCCAGGACGGGGATTCGGCGAGCAGGGCGATGATGCGTTCGAGCTGCGGGTGCTGGAGCACTTCGAGCAGGCGGGCGTTGGGCGGGACGACGCCGTTGGTGGCGTCGGCCAGGGCCGCGAGCAGGTCGGCCGGATGGAAGATGAGGGTGCAGGTGTTGGTCATAGGGGTTTGGGGACGAGGCGGAAGGAGATGGAGAGCACGGGCCGTTCGTAGATGGGGCCGGGCGCTTCGAGGTCGAGAGCGAGCAGGTTGGTGGCGGTGTCGCGCCGCAGGCGGACGGGACGGCCGCCTTTGGGGATGCGGGCGTAGTCGGCCAGCAGTTCGGCGAGAGAGTCGATGGTGGTGATGATTTGGCGCTGCATCTACCCTGTATTGTAGCGTAAAAAATTTTTTTGAAAAGGTGGGAGGGGTGGGAGGGGCGGGGTATACGCCTGCCCCCCGCCCCTGGACGCTGCGTTGGACCGACGTCCCCCGTACCATGAGGCGCGCCCAGGCGCAGGCGCGCCGCACGCGGGCGCGCGCGCGCCTTGACGTGCGTACGCACGTGCGGGCACGCAGGCGCAGGCGCACAGGCGCACCACAGGCGCGCGCGGGCGCGTAGGCGTATTAGGCGCGCGCGCACGCAGGCGCGCACGTGTGCACAGGCGCGCAGGTGCGCGCATGCG
>CAKZUE010000081.1 GCA_937920635.1 uncultured Bryobacteraceae bacterium | reverse complement strand
CTCTGCCCCGTGCGCCCGCGCCTCGTCATCCTCAATCAGCCTCGCGCCCGCGAGCCCGTCCCTCCCGGCGTCCTCTATGTCGACGGCGACGGCACTGCGTTGCCGTTTCCCGACAGAGCCTTCGACCTCGTCTTCAGCAATTCCGTCATCGAGCACCTCGGCTCGCCTGACGCGATGCAGCGCTTCGCCGCCGAGGTCCGCCGCACCGCCCGCCGCTACTTCATCCAGACGCCCGACGCCGCCTCTCCTGTCGAACCCCACCTCTACACGCCCTTCCTGCACTGGCTGCCCCGGCGCTGGCAGCGCGCGCTCGCCCCGCGCTTCTCCCTCTGGTCGCTGCTCTCCACAGCCTCCGCGGATCAGCGCGGCTTCTACATCCGCCACTACCTCGAAGACATCCGGCTCCTCCGCCATGCGGAGATCCAGCGCCTCTTCCCCGAAGCCCGCATCCTCCGCGAGCGCTTCCTCGGCCTGCCCAAATCCCTCATCGCCTGCTCCGGATCGCGTTCTGATCCTCCCCGATGAACGCTCCGCTACAATCGAGGCCATGTGGAATGCCGCTGGTCCCCGATGGGCAGTCCGCGGATCTCTGCCTTCTTTCTTTCGCCGGCTCACGCGAGCCGTCCCCTGGATGGCCGCAACCTGGCTGCTGCTCGGCGCGCTTCCCCGCAGGCCATGGGCCAATGGCACAGGTGTGGACGCCTCCTGGTATCTGGCGCTGAACCACATCCACCAGCAGGGCATCCGGTTCGGCCGCGAAATCGCCTACACAGCCGGCCCGCTGGCCTACCTGTTTACGCCGGAGCCGGAACTTGTTCCCGCTCTTCCGGTTCTTGCACTCCGTCTCGCAACCTGGGGCGTGATTGTGCTCGCAGTCCTCGCGGCGATGCAGCGCTTTGGTCCCGCGCCAGGCGCTGCCGTGGCCTTCGTGTTCTCGACGCAGGCGCTGCTGGACCGCTCTCCAGCCGACGTCTGGCAAGCGGCCTACATGGCCGCTTTGCTCAGCGCCGCGTGGGCCGGCGCGTGGGCGCCCGTCCGGCTGGGCGTTGCCGGATTCGCGGCTGGCCTCTCTCTGCTCCTGAAAATCAATGAAGGTTGGACGGCGACAGCGCTCTACTACATGCTGTGCATCCCCGCTCTCTGGCGCCATCGCCCGGGGCGGTTCCAGGCCATTGGACTGCTGGCGCTCCCGCCCGCCATTCTGCTTGCATGGTTCGCCTGGGCTGAACGCGACGTCCTGGCCGTCTTCCCCTACCTTTGGAATTCCATCGAAACCATCCGCGGCTACAGCCAGGCGATGAGCCTGGACGGCCCTCTGTGGCAATTGGGGCTGACCCTTCTCTATGGCGCTTTGATCCTTTCGATACCCGCCCTGTGCTGCGAATCCTCCTGGCTGCGCCAGCCCGCGTTCCTGTGTTTCCTGCTTTCGGCGTTCATGGGCTTCAAGCACGCCATGGTCCGGCAAGACGGTCATGCCGATCTCGCCCTCCAGAAGCTTGCTCTGGCCGGACTGTTCCTCCTTGCCGTCTGCGCGTCTCCGTGCGTGCGGCAGGTTCTACTGCTGGTTCTGGCGTTCGGCAGCGCGTTCACCTGGTTCTATGCCGTGCAGGAGCAGCAGTGGCTGGTTCGCATCGCGCTTTCACGGCTGGCCCCGTCGGGCATCGCCGGCGCCGCCGGAAACCTGCTGAATTGGGAACGAGAGTACGGGAATCTGCAACGGCTCTCCGACAGCGCCCGCGTCCATCTCCGTCTGCCCGAGGAATTCCATCAGCGCATCGGTGGCGGAAGCGTCGATGGCTTTCCCCATTGCGTGGACGTGATCCGCGCCAACGGCTGGAAGTACAGGCCGCGGCCTACCATCGAATCCAGCGCGGTCTACACGACGAAACTGGACCGGATGAATGCCGCGCACTTCCTCAGTGAACGCGCTCCCGGCTTCGTGCTCATTGTCTGGGAAGCCATCGATGGCCGCCATCCTCTCTTGCAGGACGCGGCCACCCTGCACGCACTCCGGACCCGTTACCAGCCAGTCCTCAACAATGATCGCGCTCTCCTCCTGCAGCGCCGGCCCACGCCGATTCAACCGCTGTGGACGCCCGCTGGAGAATCGGCCGCCTCCTGGGACCAGCGCCTCCCGTTGCCCCAGCCTGCCCCCGGCGAACCAATTTACATCGCCGCCGATATCCGGCCTTCCCTGTACGGCTCGCTCCGCTCTTTCTTCCTGCGCTCCGCTCCCGTCCATCTGCGCGTCTGGAGGCGATCCGGAAGAGAAAGCTGGTATCGAACCGTGCCCGCCTTGCTCGGCACTCCGGTTCAGATTTCTCCGTTGCCGGACAACCTCCCCGCGCTCGCGGCAACGCTGCACGACCCGTTTCTGGCCGAGGATGATCCCGTACAGGCCATCGCATGGATCACTCCCCGTCCGGCCGAATATTCCCCCCTCATCCGCATCCGCTGGTCCCGTGTCCGCTGGCCCAAAGACGAGCCCTGACCCACATGGCGGCGGCCGGCAGTAAGCTAGTATGAAAACAACCTCTCTTATGAACGGAAAGACTGCCCTGATCACGGGCTCTTGCGGTCTCATCGGTTCGGAAGTCGTCCTGCATTTCGCGCGGAAGGGCTGGCGTGTCGCCGGCTTCGATAACCATATGCGGGCCGTCTTTTTCGGCCGGGAAGGCGACACGCGGTGGATGCTCTCCCGGCTCCAGGAGTCCGCCCCGGATTATCAGCACCATGAGATAGACATCCGCGACCGCGCCGCCGTGCTCGAGGCGGTTGCCCGCATACGCCCGGATCTCATCGTCCACGCCGCCGCGCAGCCTTCGCACGACAAAGCCGCCTCCATTCCATTCCTCGATTTCGAAGTCAATGCCTTGGGCACTCTGAACCTCCTGGAAGCCGCGCGCCAGTGCTGCCCCGAATCCCCTTTCGTGTTCTTTTCTACGAACAAAGTCTACGGCGACCGCCCCAACACCATTCCGCTCCGGGAACTGCCCACGCGATGGGACTACGATGACCCGCGCTTCACCGAAGGCATCAGCGAGGACTTCCCCATCGACCAGTCGATGCACAGCCTGTTCGGCGCATCGAAGACGGCCGCCGACATCCTCGTCCAGGAATACGGGCGGTACTTCCGTCTGCCGACCTGTTGTCTTCGCGGGGGGTGCCTGACGGGGCCCAATCATAGCGGTGTCGAGTTGCACGGCTTCCTCAACTACCTCGTCCGCTGCTGTGTCGAGGGCAGGCAGTATCGTGTTTTCGGCTACAAGGGCAAGCAGGTGCGCGATAACATCCATTCCTTCGACGTAGCTTCGTTTGTCGAGCGGTTTGCCCTCGCTCCCAGGATCGCCGAGGTTTACAATCTCGGCGGCGGCCGCGGCAACTCCTGCTCTCTGCTGGAAGCGGTTTCCATGGCCGAGGAAGCCACTGGCCGAAAAATGGACTGGGTTTATGTGGATGAACCGCGCAAAGGAGATCATGTCTGTTACATCAGTGATCTTCGAAAAATCCAGTCGCATTATCCCGGCTGGGGCATCACCAGGACACTGCCAGTGATTTTCGAAGAAACGGCCCGCGCCTGGCATGACCGGGCCCGTCAGGTAGCCCAGTGAGAATTCTGGTCGCTGGTTGTTGCGGCTTCGTCGGCAGCGCCCTCTGCCAGGCGTTCCGCGAACTCCTCGAACACGCCAGCCTTGCCGGATTTGACAACCTGATGCGGCCCGGCTCGGAAATGAACCGTTCCCGCATGCGCGCTCTTGGCGTGCAATTCTTCCACGCCGACCTCCGTTCTCCCTCAGACATCGCGCTGCTTCCGCCCGCTGATTGGGTCATCGACGCCGCGGCCATCCCCAGCGTCCGGGCGGGCCTCGCCGAGGACAGCCTCCAGCTCATGGGGCACAACGTCGCCGGTTTCCTTCATCTGCTGGAGTACTGCCGGCGCCACAACGCCGGCCTGCTCCTGTTGAGCAGCAGCCGCGTCTACTCCATCGAAGCCCTCCGATCGCTGCCCCTGCGGGTCCAGGACCGCGCCTTCCGACTCGATAATTCAACTGCTCTGCCCGCCGGCGCCTCGCTCGCTGGAATCAGCCCCGAATTCTCTACCCGCGCGCCCGTCTCCCTCTACGGCGCTTCAAAGCTCGCCGCCGAAAGGCTCGCTCTCGAATACGGAACCGCTTTCCACTTGCCCGTCTGGATCACCCGCTGCGGAATCCTTGCCGGCGCCGGCCAGTTCGGAACCCCCGGCCAGGGCATCATTTCCTACTGGATCCACGCCCATCTCCGCCGGCGCCCGCTCCGCTTCACAGGATTCGGCGGAAGCGGCCATCAGACGCGCGACGTCCTCCATCCGCGCGACCTCGCCTCTCTGCTTCTCAGGCAGATGCGCGCTGGCTTTCCGTCCTCGCCTCAGGTTTGGCACGCCGGCGGCGGCATCGAAAACGCCATCTCGCTGTGCAGGCTCCACGACTGGTGCGACGCGCGCTTCGGCCCGCACAGCGTCAGCGCCGATCCGTCCGAACCCCCTTTTGATGTGCCTTGGCTCGTGATGGATTGCTCCGCCACCTCGGCCTGGTTCGGCTGGCGTCCTGCCATGGCCCTGGGTCAAATTCTCGATGAAATTGCCCGCCACGCGGAAGCTCATCCCGAGTGGCTGGAGATCAGCCAGGCATGAACGCCAACGGTCCCGACTACCCGCTGCGCCTCTATTCCGTGGTCATTCCCGCCCGCAATGAGGAAGCCTGCATTGCCGCCACGGTCGAACAGATCCACGCCATGCTCACCGCCGCCGCCGTGCCTCATGAGATCATCGCCGTCGACGATGGCAGCACCGACGGTACCGGTGCCGTGCTGGCCCAGCTCGCGGCGCGCATTCCGCAGCTCAGGCCCGTCAACAACCCGGGACTGAACGGTTTCGGCCGTGCCGTCATCCGCGGCATTGAAGCCGCCTCCGGCGACGCTCTGGTGGTGATGATGGCTGACGGCTCCGACGATCCCTCCGACGCTGTCCGCTATTGGCAGGTTCTCGGCCAGGGCTGGGACGCTGTGTTCGGCTCCCGCTTCATCCGCGGTGGCAGCGTCTCCGGCTATCCTTTTCACAAACTCGTGCTGAACCGGGCGGCCAACCTGTTCTTGCGTTTCCTGTTCAATGTTCCCTGCAACGACATCACCAACGCCTTCAAGGCCTACCGGCGCGAGGCGCTCGATGGATGCCGCCCTTTCCTGTCCCCGCACTTCAACCTGACCGTCGAACTACCGCTGAAAATCATCGTGCGCGGTTATTCCTGGACGGTCATCCCCATCTCCTGGCGGGGGCGCCGCGCCGGTGCGTCCAAGCTTCGCATCAAAGAGATGGGCAGCCGTTATCTGTTTATCGCTCTGTACTGCTGGCTGGAGAAGTACTTCAGCCGGGGCGACTATCGCGTCCGCCGGCCGCAGCCGCCGCCCCCGGCGGAATCCCGCGCTGCGAAGGCGAGATAATAAGGAAGCGGTGGCGGCGCCCGCGGGCATGGACTTTATCGAGCACCTGAAATCGTCGGTCGACATCGTCCGCGTCATCGGCGAGTACGTCCGGCTCAAGCGCGCCGGCTCCGGCCCGCGCTATACCGGCCTTTGCCCTTTCCATACAGAAAAAACCCCCTCTTTCTCCGTCCACTCCACCCACCAGTTCTACAAGTGCTTCGGCTGCGGCGCCGGCGGCGATGTGATCAAGTTCGTCATGGAGATCGAGCGCCTCACTTTCTGGGAGGCGGTCAAACTGCTCGCCGAGCGCCACGGCATCCCGCTCCCCAAACAGGGCGCCGAAACCGACGAAGAGTCCCGCCGGCGCGCCGCCCTGTATGAAATGCACGAAATCGCCGCGCGCCTCTTCCGCGAACAACTCTTCTCTCCCGCAGGCCAGGAAGCGCGCGCCTATCTCGAGCGCCGCGGCGTGCCCCCTCCGGTGATCGATGAATTCGGCCTCGGGCTCAGCGACCGCTCCGGCCAGATGCTCGTCCGCGCCTTCCAGCGCGCCGGCTTCCCCCCGGAACTGATGGAAGAAAGCGGCCTCGTCCTGCGCCGCAACGACGGAACCGGCGCCTACGACCGCTTCCGCGGCCGCCTCATGTTTCCGATCCACTCCGAGTCCGGCAAGCTCATCGGCTTCGGCGGCCGCGCCCTCGCGCCCGACGATCAGCCCAAGTATCTCAACTCGCCCGAAACGCCCATCTACCGCAAGAGCCAGGTGCTGTACAACCTGCACCGCGCCCGCAAGCCTATCGAGGAAGCCGGCCGCGCCGTGCTCGTGGAAGGCTACATGGACGTCATCGGCGTGCATGCGGCCGGCGTGCGCAACGTGGCCGCCGTCTGCGGCACCTCGCTGACCTCTTTGCAGGTGCGCAGCCTCCGCCGCCACGCGCCCGAAGTCGTGCTGAATTTCGATCCCGACTCTGCCGGCGCCGCCGCCACGGAAAAATACATTCCGGTGCTGCTCGAGGAGGGGCTCCGGCTGCGCGTGCTTGAACTCGGCGGCGGCCTCGATCCCGACGAGTTCATCCGCAAGCACGGCGCCGATGCTTACCGCGCCGCCCTCGACGCCGCCCGCGGCTACTTCCACTGGCTCGCCGACCGCGCCCGCTCGCGCTTCGACCTCCGCACGCCCGAAGGCCGCGTCGCTGCTTTCCAGTTCCTGTTGCCCGCCATCCAGCGCATGCCGGACCGCCTCGACCGCCTCGCCGTCGCCAACGACGTCGCCGAGTATCTCCACATGGAACCCGGCATCGTCCTCGACGAATTCCGCAAGGCTGCCGCCGAACGCCGCCAGCAGATCCGGCCCCGACGACAGCCCCATCCCGAGCCCAACGAGGTCCTGCTGCTCCACGCTCTCCTGCACGACGCCGAAGCCCGCGCCGAAATCACACCGCTGCTCGGCGAACTCTCCGTGCTGGAGTCCTCCGCCTCCCACGAAATCTTTGAAGCCATCCGCCGCATGGCCGCCTCCGGCGAGCCGCTCACTTATCATGCGCTCGAGGCGCGCCTCCACGAAGAAGCCCGACAGCGTCTCGCCGCGCTGGTCTTCGCCGACGACACGCTGGCGGAAGGCTATTCCACTGAACTCGCCGTCTCCTGCGTCCGGAAACTCGCCGCCGCGGAACAGGAAGCCCGCCGCGCGCGGCTCCGCCGCCAGATTCAGGAGGCGGAACGCGCCGGCAATGTCGAGGAGGCTCTCCGCCTTCTGGAAGAGCTTGGCCGCCTGGAACGCCGCGGCTCGCCCGATCGTGCATCATCGGGTGGTGTAGGATAAGAAGGACGAATTCGAGGGGTCTTACGAAGAGGCAGCCGTGAGTACGGAGGATCGCTACAGCCGCTTCCAGAAGCTCATCGATCTGGGCAAGGAGCAGGGCTATGTCCTCTATGACGATGTCGCCGAACTCGTCCCCGAGGATCTGACCGCTGGCCGCCAGCTCGAAGACCTCCTCGCTGACCTCGACGAAGCGGGCGTGGACCTGCTGGAAGAGCCCCGCATCGGCGAGAAAAAAGCCGGGGAATCCGAAGATTTCATCGAGGCGGATTATTCAGAAATCTCCGACAAAACCAGCGACCCCGTCCGCATGTACCTCCGCGAAATGGGGTCCGTCAGCCTGCTCACCCGCGAGGGCGAAATTGAATTGGCCCGCCGTATCGAACACGGCCAGAAAACCGCCGCCCGCGTTCTGTCCCGGTCTCCGTTCATCATGCGAGAGATCCTCAATCTCGCCGCCGAAGTGCGCGACGGCAAGCGCAACCTCCGCGACGTGCTCGCCATTCCCGAACTCATGGCCGCCGACGACGACATCGACCGCTTCCAGGTCGCCTTCGAAGACCAGGTGGATCTGCTCGCCAAGGACCTGAAAAAGGTCCACCAGTTGCGCAACAAGCTCACCGCCATGCCGCGCACCAAGCTCAAGCAGCTTCGCGCCACCCGCTGGGAGCTGTCCCGCCTCATCGTCCGGCTCTCGCGCCACATCCGCGCCATGCAGTTGTCCTCAGCGGTCTACCGCCATCTCACCGGCAGGCTGCGCGGCGCTCTCGAACAGCTCGCCCCCTTCGAGCGCGACATCGCCCGTCTCCAGCGCGCCATCGAAGATGCCTCCGCCCAGGGCGCCGCCACCGTGCGCGATCTCAAACGCGAGCTCCGCGCCGTCAATCAGAAATTCGCCTCCCTGGAGCGCTCCTTCGGCGTCTCCTGCACCGAACTCCGCCGTACGCTCACCCTGGCCGAAAAAGGCGAAGCCGAAGCCGACGCCGCCAAGAAGCAGCTCATCGAGGCCAACCTCCGCCTCGTCGTTTCCATCGCCAAGCGCTACACCAACCGCGGCATGGCCTTCCTCGACCTCATCCAGGAAGGCAACATCGGCCTGATGAAGGCCGTCGACAAGTTCGACTACCGCCGCGGCTACAAGTTCTCCACCTACGCCACCTGGTGGGTCCGCCAGGCCATCACCCGCGCCATCGCCGATCAGGCGCGCACCATCCGCATCCCCGTCCACATGATCGAGACGATCAACAAGATCGTCCGCACCCAGCGCCTCCTCCAGCAGGAGCTCGGCCGCGACCCCACCACTGAAGAACTCGCCCGGCGCCTGGAAATGTCCGTCGCCAAAGTCCGCAAGGTCCTCCGCGTCGCGCAGGAGCCCATCTCGCTTGAGACCCCGGTCGGCGAAGAGGAGGAATCCCACCTCGGCGATTTCATCGTCGACAAGCGCGTCGCCTCGCCTTCTGAGGCCGTCATCAATCTCAACCTCCGCGAGCAGACCGCCGAAGTCCTCAAGACCCTCAGCCCCCGCGAAGAAAAGATCATCCGCATGCGCTTCGGCCTTCAGGGCGATGCCGAACACACCCTCGAAGAGGTCGGCCAGCACTTCGCCGTCACCCGCGAACGCATCCGCCAGATCGAAGCCAAGGCCCTGCGCAAACTCCGCCACCCCAGCCGCTCGCACCGCCTCCGCGTCTTCCTCGAACGCCCCCCCCGCGACTAAAAAAAGGGGACAGGAACACAATTCCCCTTTTTCCGCGCACCTCACTCCAGCCGCTTGTGGAACCGCCGCGCGCTCAATGCCACAATCACGATCCCCATCCCAGCCAGCGCCGCCAGTTGCGGCCAAAGATCCGCCGCTCCGCTCCCTTTCAGAAACACGCCCCGCACAATTTCCATGAAGTACCGCAGCGGATTCAGATACGTCAGCCACTGCACCGGCTCCGGCATATTCCGGATCGGAAAAGCAAACCCGCTGAGCGTAAAAGCCGGCTGAAAGAAAAAGAACGACGCCATCATCGCCTGCTGCTGCGTATGGCTGATCGTGCTCATGAACAGTCCCGCCCCCAGCGTCGACAGGATGAACAGCACACCCGCGCCTGTCAGCAGCAGAAAATTCCCTTCCAGTGGAATCCGGAATACCGCCAGCGCGACCCCTGTCAGCAGCAGCAGATCAAACAGCCCCGCCAGCGCGAACGGGATCGTCTTGCCCAGCATCAGCTCGATCGGCCGCACCGGCGTCACCATCAACTGCTCCATCGTCCCCATCTCTTTTTCGCGGACGATGCTGAGCGCCGTCAGCATCAGCGTCACCAGCGTCAGCACGTTGACGATCACTCCCGGCACGAAATAATTGCGGCTCTTGAGCTCCGGGTTGAACCACACCCGCCGTTCCGCCTCCACGCCCGGAATCCGCACGAGCACCGCCCCCTCCCGCGTCCGGTCCACCAGCCTCGCCCGCTGCTGCCGCTCCAGCATCCGCCGGTTGAACCCCGCCACCACCCCGGTCGCGTGGCTCAGGATGATCGCCGCCGTGTTCGAATTCGCGCCGTCCAGCAGCAATTGCACCTGCCCCTGCCTGTGCGCCCCGATGTCGGCGCTGAACCCACGCGCCACCCGGATCACCGCTTGCGCGTCACCGCGGTCCACCAGCCCCTGCGCCTCCTGCTCTGTCCTTGCTTTCGCCACCACCTGGAATTCATGCGACGCCTCGAAGGCGTCGTACAGCTCCCGGCTCGCCGGCCCCCCGTCCAGATCCATCCACGCCAGCTTCACCCGCTCCACATCCAGGTTCACCGCGAAACCGAACAGGACCGTTTGCAGGATGGGCGGCACCACCAGCACCACCCGCATCCGCGGTTCCCGCAGAACCTGCCGGAACTCCTTTCTCACGATGCCCAGGATCCGCTCCCACATCTCAGGCCACCTTCTGCCGCAGCTTCCGGCTCGCCACCCCAAAGACGATTCCCGCGTACATCAGCAGGAACAGAATCGGAGCCCACAGCACCTCCAGCCCCGCTCCTTTCAGAAAAATCCCCTGCAAGATCGTCACAAAATACCGCGCCGGCACGATCCTTGTCACCTGTTGAACCGCCCAAGGCATATTTTCGATTGCGAACACAAATCCGCTCAACAAAAACGCCGGCAGGAAACTCGTAATCAGCGCCGCCTGGTACGCCAGCAATTGCGACCGGGCCACTGTGGACAGGAAAATCCCCCAGCATAACGCCCCAAAAAGGAAGATCGCGCTCGCCGCCGCCAGCAGCAGATAACTGCCCCGCATCGGCACGCCGAACAGCCCCACGCCCACCGCCAGCGCAATTGCGGTGTCCGCCACCCCCAGCACGAAGTACGCCCCAAGCTTTCCCAGCAGCAGCTCCCGCGGCCGCACCGGCGTCGACAGCAACTGCTCCATCGTCCCGTTTTCCCACTCCCGCGCGATCGTCAACGAGGTCAGCATCGA
>CAKZUE010000080.1 GCA_937920635.1 uncultured Bryobacteraceae bacterium | reverse complement strand
CTCGCCGCTCTTGAAGTAACCATGCCCGCCCCGCTCGATCGAGAGCCGTTTCCAAGGCGCCTGTTCGGCGTAATTGTGGAACGCCAGCATCCCCTGCGCCGGCGACAGGCCGTCGTTCAGCCCACCGTCCATGATGAACGGCACTTTCATGTCCGGTGCGAAATTGACCGGGTCCATGTACGCCGCCGCATCCAGCCGATCCCGTGGAGCTGCGCCCCAGCCGCGATACGGCCGCTCCGTCCAGCTCACCCCCATCGAGGTCGGCACATGAGCATCTGCCAGCTCGACCTTGCGGGGCGCCAGCGCCGCGGGAACCAGCGCCAGGGGACCGCTCCGGCTTGCGCCGTGAATCCGAATCGCGCGCACGTCGTCCCGTTCCGCGAGATAATCGAGGATTCGCACGACAATCAGGTAACAGTTTAGCATCTCGTTATCCTCGCGGCTGTTCCAGGACTCGAATTTGCCCTGGTTCGGCATGGGGGCCATGATCAGCAGCCGATCCGGCGGCACGCGGCCGGTCAGCTTGACGAGGCCGGGACGGGGATCGCGTCCTTCATGCATGAAATGAATGTGGGCGGTCCAGGGCGGCGGCGCGGCGCGCGGCTGCAGCAGCCCGGTTTTCACGCGCTGATCGGGCCGGTACGCGAATTCGACGCGGTAGAACTCGTGCGTTTCCGTGTCGCCTGCCGGCTCGCGCTCCACCGCGAACGCGGGCGGCGTGGCGCGCAGTTCCGCGAGTCGGTCCGTCCAAAAAGCGTTGAAATCCTTCGGCCGCGTCAAGGGCGGCCGGTATTGATCCGCCGCATAGACAGAATTCAACTGCGCCTTCCGGATCACACGTTCTGGATCCATGATTTCCGCCGTCAGATACACGAAGCCGGGTTCGGGTATGGGAATCCGGATGGTTTCCCGCGCCACAGCGCCGGGCGCCAGACGAAGCGTGCGCGTCTCGGAAAGCAAGGTTTTGCCGCGGGTGTGATGATCCGTCGCCCGTATGCGCAGCGCCGCCTCCGCGTCCGCCAATCCCCAATTGCGGAGCGTCGCATAGACGGTGGGCGTCTCGCCGAGGGCGAAGCGCGGCGCCGTCCGCGGCGAGGGTTCGACATCCAAGGATTCGATCGCCACCAGTTCCGCGGCTTGAAATGGCGCGCCGCAACGGATCGTCCAGGCCAACCGCGTCTCGCGCGCGGTGTCGCGGGCAAACCGCGAGGGCCAGACCCGGCGGTGCAGCACATGACTGGGCTCCGTCAGCTCGATCGCCCCCAGCCGGGCGCCGTCCTCGGATTGGGCGAAGAATTTGATGAAATCGCCTGCGGCGCTGCCGGCGTCATGCAATGTGCCATCCTGCTGCATCATCGCGATAACCCGATCGCCGATTTCGATATCCGGCGGCCCGCCCTCATGGTCCACATGGATGGCGTCCGGCTCGAAGCGGTAGACGATGCGCCGTGACCCTCGTTGGATTTCGACGGTGGCGCCTTCCATCCGAACGACCGCTTCTTCGGCTTTTTCGTCACGTCGCGCGGCAGGCGGGCGGAGAAACTCAAAATCGCCTACTCGGAGCGATTCCGGATTCCCCTCGCGGTTCAGGATCGCGCGGTACCGTTCCGCGACGATTTCAGTTTTCCCCCCATCGCCGGCGCGGATTTCCACGGCGGGAGATCCCGCGGTCAGGGCGGCCAAGGTCAGACCGATGGTCATCGGTTGTACTCCAGTCTTCATGGTTTTTTCCTTCTGCTTGCTGTCGCCCCGCCGAGGGGCGACGTTTTATTTACGGCAATATGCGCACGGACGGCGCCGGGCGGCCGGTGGCGGCCGTGTACAGGGCGCCCACCAGCAGGGGCATCGTCGCGGCGAGGACTTCGCCGGAAACCAATCCCACCATCAGCGGTTTCACCCGTTGGAACAGACCCGCGCCGCCATATTTCATCACCAGCTTTTTGACCCCCCAGCCCAACAGAAACGAAAAACCCATGACGCGGCTCTGATAGGTGCCCAGCACGAGAAAGAGGAAGGGATGCAGGGGCCAGGCGGCGAATCGGTGACGAAGAAACGAAAACAGTGCGACCAGCCCGAACGTTGTGAAAAACGCGACCATGAGGGCTGGACGCGGCGTGGCGCGTCGCAGGCGCTGCGCAAAACCCCGCATCCTGTTCGCCGATTCCAGCGCGCCTTGCGCTTGCAGCGCCTGCGTCATGCTGACCGCGCGCACAAACGGCAGGCGAGGCACCGCGTTCACCATCCATTCGTGCCCCGTCCGCAGCGCACCGTCACGATACTGATAATACAGCATCGTCGGCGTGGCGACCAGCAGCGCCAGCAACACGCCGACCATGCCCCACCGCGCGACCGTACCGGTGCGCGCCCCGGCGCGCTCGGCCAACCGCAGGCCGGTGACGGCGAAAGGCATCAGCGCCTCGCGAGGATCAATCAGCAGCATGGCGGAAACCAGCCCGAGGATCAGCATCTGGTCGTAACCCGCCGCCACCGGTCCCAGAAAACTCATCAGCAGCGCACAGGGATAGAAATGCTGATGAAGAAAGAACACGCCGCCTTCGGCCAGCAGCCGGCTGACCGTGACAAAGATCATCACCGCGCCCAGCGTGTACAGCAGCGCCAGCCCCGGCTCCACGCCGACAACGATCAATTGGCCGATGAAAACGAAGAACCCCAGCGCGGCGACCCGAAAGCCCCACACCGCCGCGGCATCCACGGCGCCGCCGCCCGGAAGCCCGAGCGCCCGCCGCGCAACGGACGCGTAGAAGTGCCGCCCCGAATAGAGAACGGCGACAAACATCGCCGTGTAGGCGCCCGCGTACAACTGCGCCTCGATATTTAACTGCAGATGTCCGCTGCCGAAGGCTACGCCCAACCCCGCCGCCACACCGGTCGCCAGCGCGTACAAATAGGGCGCCAACCCCAGCGAGAGCGACACCTCCGAGGAGATGAAATACGCGAAGCCGATCGCGGTGAAAAACAACGTGGGATCGAACAAGCCAAAGGCGCCGCCGCGCCGGAAAACCGGCGCCAGTTCCAGCAGCGGCGTCAAATCGAGCGTGCGTCGGATGGGGATCACATAGTTGGGCCACCAGATATGGGCGTAGTTGACCATATGGAGGGCGAATACCAGCCCGAACCCGATCCAGAACAACCGCTCGCGAAAGAGATGCCCGGCCGCGCGATCGCCCTCGGGCAGCAGCGCCCGGATAAATTCCACGGTGGGATACGGCAACTGCTCATGGTGGGACCATTGCCGGTGCACCACCAGCGCCAATCCGATCGTAACGACGCTCATCGCGAATATCAAAGGCCCCCAAAAGAGAAAGGCGCGATGCCAGGCCCGCCACGGCGCCGACCGGATCGGCAGGCGTTCCGCGTCGTTCGAAAAACCGGCGACAAATCCGGGCAGCGCCGCCGGATCGCGCTCCGGATCCGCGAGCATCCGCGGCGGCGCCAGATCGAGCGCGCGCGGACGGCGCGGCAGAACGACGCCCGGCAGCGCGGCTTCGAGCAGCGCGCGGTTCAATCCCACAACGGTTTCCGGTCGCCGACGTTCCGGCGCCTCATCCCACCAGCGCATGGCGTAGGTGGGCAACGCCGCCCGCCACGCGGGCGCGACCTCCGACGTCCAACCGGGGTCCGCCAGGGCGGCATTGAGGGCTTTGAGCCACGCCTCCGTTTCCGCTTCTTCCTCCGGCGCCGGGGCGGGAAGCCGAGCAGCCAACGCCCGCAGAGGGTCGCCGGCGGGACGCGCCCCTGCCTCCGCCAAGGCCCGACGCAGGGCCAGCTCGTTGCGGATCGAGCGCGCGTCGAGCAACGCCGGATCGCCGCGCCAGCCGGGCTGGGTGCGCTCCCAATGCCACGGCATCATCGCCAGCGTCGTAGCGTGCTCCAGAATGCCGGCGCCGACGATGCCGCAGGCGAACATCATCACAACGACCACCCCCGCCAGTTCCGAGGCGGAAAGCGCCGCAGCGCGTCCGATCCGTTTCAACAAGGGATTGACCGTCAGGACGAAAAGGAACGCCCCGCCGAACACGCCGACCGGCAAATAGGAATGGATGAGATTGGTGTTGCGGATGACGAAATTGTTGTAAAAGGTGACGGCGCTGAGGCCGATCACCCCTAACAGGGCCAATCCTATGGCGCGGCGCGACATCTTTCACTGAGGCTCGATGACCAGCGTGCGGAAATCGCGGGCGGGAACGGCTAGTTGGAATTCGGCTCCGGCGCTGACTTCGGTCAGTTCGTTCGGATCGTAGGTCATGCGTGCCATCAGCCCGTTCGCAGGCTGCGTGACGGAGCGAATCGCGGTGTTCGGGGCATTGGCGGAAATTTGCCGCCAAACTTCGCGGCACATCTCCATCCACGACCGCGCGGCCGGACCGGATTCGAGATCGAGCACGCGGAATCGCGCCGCCAAACCCAGCGCCTCGGGATCGAGCCGAATTCGGGCCGCCGCGACGTCAGACCGTCCCAGGTTCATCACCATCACGAGCGCGCGGCCGCCGGGGCGCGTCCAGGCGCTGGCGATGATATCCGGCGGGGCATCCCGAAGCGGCGGCTTTTCGCTCCAGAAAGGAGCGAAGGCGACATCATCGGCGTCAATGCCCCACCCCGCGCGCAGGGCAACCAGATGCCGCCCTGCCATGGTCGTGTGGTATTCGGGGACGACGTCATGCATCCAGCACCAACCGAACGTCTGGCGCCCCGCGAAACCCCATTGCGGTCCGCCCCGTCCGGCCATGACCATCCAGACGGGAACGAAGCCGAATTTCTGACCTCGTCCGAGCGACCGGAACAGCAGTGACGGGATCGTGTCCATGATGTCCACGGTCGGCGTCGGGGTGCGGTCTTCGCCGTACATGGCGATATCGGCGGCGGCAATGGCGTGGGGCGCCATATAGTTCGAGGTGTGCACCCAAATGAAAGGATCCTGCTTGTGGAGAAAGAAGAGTTCCCGCATCCGATAGAGATAGCGGCGCTGCTGCATCAGCGCCAC
>CAKZUE010000079.1 GCA_937920635.1 uncultured Bryobacteraceae bacterium | reverse complement strand
GGTCGTTGGATCCCGGAACAGGGCGGCCGTTCGATTCCGGTCGCAGCCCGTGTCCGCATTCGTCTGCGCCGCCCCGTGGTTGTGGCGGCGCGCGCGGTGGAATCCGGCGCCGTTTTGGCCCCCGAAGACCTGGCCGTGGAGCAACGAGACGTCCCGCTGCCACCTGGGCCAGCCCAGCCGGAGCCCCGGACACTGGCCGGCTACCGGACCAGACGGCCGCTGGCCGCCGGTCAGCCGGTAGAGCTGGCGCAATTGATCCCGCCTCCAGCCGCCCGTGCCGGCCAGACGGTCACCCTGATCTGCCAGAGCGGGACGGCCAGGATCTTATTGGAGGCTGAGGCGCTGACGGCCGGCAGGCTCGGCGATGTGATTCTCGTGAAGAGTCCGTTGAACGGCAAGCGCCTCCGCGCCCGGCTCGAAGGGCCCGGGCGGGCCGTGGCCGAAAGGAGCGATCCGTGACGCAGACAACTTGGAGCAAGTATCCTGGCCTTGCTTTGGCCTCCAGGATCGCCCGGGTCCTGATGCCGCCCTTGCGTTCTTGCCCGCGGGGCGCGGCCGCAGCCGCTGCGGTCGCATTGGCCCTGCTGTCCAGCCTTGCCGTTGGCGGCGAGCGCGACCGCGCGCGGGTCCACCGTCCGTCTCCGCTGGATGCTCTGATTCAGGAATTCGAAAGCCCTCGCGCCGCTCCCTCCAGCGCCTCTCCAGGGTCGCTGTATGATGCCGGCGGCCGGCTCGCAGATCTCGCCCGCGACCAGCGCGCCGCGCAACTGCACGACATCGTCACAATCGTCGTGGCCGACCGGGCCAGCGCTCTGTCGCGCGGTTCGACAACGGCCACGCGCAAGTCCCAGGCCAGCGGCGGCATCACGGCTCTAGCCGGCCCGGTGCGCGCCACGGGGCCTCTGGGCCAGATGGCAAATCTCGGCAGCAAAAGCCAGTTGGACGGCCAGGGGGAGACCTCGCGCGAGTCGGTTCTGGAGACCACCGTCTCAGCCCGCGTGACGCATGTATTGCCGAACGGGAATCTCGTCATCGAGGGAACCAAGGACGTCTGGATCAACTCCGAACGGCAGCGAGTGACCGTGCGCGGCCTGGTGCGATGGAACGATCTGAACCCCGGCAACCGTGTCTCCAGCGACCGCCTGGCCGATCTCGAAGTGCGCGTGGATGGCAAGGGCGTTGTGCAGGACGCCATCCGGCGGCCCAACTTCCTCTACCGGCTTCTCACCGGGTTGCTGCCATTCTGACCCCATGGCTTTCCACCTCCAGGCGGTGCAATGGAAATGAGGACGACGGAAAAACCCGAAACGAACGGCCCGCGCACGCTGGCCTGCCACCCTTGCCCCGGCGCTCCGCGCTCAGGCCCGTCCATTGCATATGCGCGGCAGCGCGGCGCGGCACGCAGCCGTGGCGGATCCCGCCGGGCGCTTCCGGCGGTTGCGGCCGCCGTGCTCCTGCTAAGCCTCGCGCTTTCCGCCCGGGCGGCGGTGCGGGTGAAGGAGATCGCCTCGCTGGAAGGCGTGCGCGACAACCAGCTCATCGGCTATGGCCTCGTGGTCGGGCTGAACGGCACAGGCGACAAACGGCAGACATTCTTCTCGGCCCAGACCTTGGCCAACCTTCTCGACCGCATGGGCGTGCAGGTACCGGCCCAGGCCATGCTGGTCCGGAACACGGCCGCCGTGCTGGTGACGGCGAACCTTCCTCCGTTTGCCCAGCCCGGCACGCGCCTCGACGTGCATGTGGCTGCCGTCGGCGACGCCACCAACCTTCAGGGCGGCCTGCTTTTGCTCACGCCGCTGAAGGCTGCCAGCGGGGAGGTCTTCGCCGTGGCCCAGGGGCCTGTGTTGACCGCGGGCTTTGTGGCTCGCGGCGGCGCCGGCAACTCCACCACTCTCAACCACCCTACGGCCGGCCGCGTGCCGGGCGGAGCGATTGTGGAGCGAGCTCCACCGTCCTCCCTGCCGGGCGACCGGCTCAGGCTCCAGCTCCGCCATGCGGATTTCACCACCGCTTCGCGCCTGGCCGAAGCTGTCAACAGGCGCTTCGCCGGCTCGGCCCGCTGCGAGAACGCGGCGCTTGTCGAGGTCACCCTGCCCGCCGAATTCGCCGGCAAACCCGTTGAGTTCATGGCCCTGCTGGAAGCGTTGACGCTCGAAACCGATGCCGTCCAGAAGATCGTCGTCAACGAACGTACCGGCACCATCGCCGCCGGTCGCGATATCCGCATCCGCCCGGTCTCCATCCTGCACGGCGCGCTGAGCATCGAAGTCCGCACCTCGTTTGAAGTCAGCCAGCCGCCGCCGCTGTCCGGGGGGCAAACCGCCGTGACGCCGGATGTGCAGGTGGGGGTGCGCGAGGAGCAGGCCAAACACATTCAGCTCCGGCCCGAAGCCACCGTGGACGACCTGGCGCGCGCGCTGACCGCCATCGGCGCCACCGCGCGCGACATCATCGCGATCCTCCAGAACCTCAAGGCAGCGGGAGCGCTGGATGCGGAAATCGAAGTCATCTGAATCGTACGGCGCCGTGTGGACTGCCGCCCCGTTCCTTCTCATGGAACAGCACAGGGTCTGCCGCAGACGCCTCCGGCAGGATCCTGGCGGAGCACGGGAGCAGAGAGAAGAGGCGCTGCGGGACGAGCAACGGGTTCGACGAAGAGAGACACGCCCGGGAGGAGGGAACTCCACATGACTGACTTGTCTGGTGCGGTGCCTGCCGCATCGCCATTGGATTGGGCCTCGGCGTCACTGGCAACCGCGAACAAGAAGGCGTCCGCGGAAGCCATTCACGCTGCCGCGGCGGAGTTCGAATCCCTTCTGGTCGGCCAGATGCTGCGCGCGATGCGGGAGGCCGGAGGCGGCGGATGGCTGGGAGGCGACGAGCGCGACGCCTCGTTCAGCCTGATGGAGATGGCCGAGCAATGCCTCGCCACCGCCCTGGCTGCGCAGGGCGGGCTGGGGTTGGCCCGGCTGGTGGAGCAGGCATTGTCCAACCAGGTATCCAATGCTCCGGCCGAAGGGGATCCGCCCAGCATCCATCTCAGCAGAAGCGGCCCTTCCGGGTGATGGCGCGACAACCGGCGTTGCGCTGGCGGGGCCGGGAAGCCGGAATCGGCATCGGCGCCGGAAGATAGTCCTGAGCGCCGCGCGGCCTTGTTCGCGCCGCGGGGCTCGGCCGTCATCAACCGCAGAAGCCAGAAAGGCCGCGGCCCCCCGCCGGGGAACCGCGGCCTCGATGGCAAACGCCGTTGCTGTCAAGCCGTGCGGCTGGTCTCGCCGGCCATGCCGGCTTCTTTGGCAATCGCCGCCTGCGCCGCCGCCAGCCGCGCGATCGGCACGCGGTACGGCGAGCAGGAGACGTAATCCATGCCCGTGTTGTAGCAGAACTCCACCGAGCTCGGCTCGCCGCCGTGCTCGCCGCAGATGCCCACTTCCAGCTCGGGCCGGGTCTTGCGTCCCTCTTCGACCGCCAGCTGGATCAGCCGGCCCACGCCCTCGCGGTCGATCACCGCAAACGGGTCGGCCTTGAAGATCTTCTTCTCTTCGTAGTCCTTCGAGAACTTCGTGTAGTCGTCGCGGGACAGGCCAAGCGTGGTCTGCGTCAGGTCGTTGGTGCCGAAGCTGAAGAACTCGGCCTCCTGGGCCACCTTGTCGGCGGTCAGGGCGGCGCGCGGAATCTCGATCATCGTGCCGATGAGGTACTTCTGGTTCTTCATGCCGGCCTTGCCGAGCACCTCTTCCGCCACGCGCTTCACGATCTCCTTCTGGTGCTGGAGCTCCTCCACGCTGCCAATCAGAGGAATCATCACCTCAGGGATCACCTTCTTGCCCTTCTTGGCCACCTGCACCACGGCCTCGAAGATCGCCCGCGCCTGCATCTCGGTGATCTCCGGATACGTGATGCCCAGGCGGCAGCCGCGGTGGCCAAGCATCGGGTTGAACTCATGCAACTGCTCCACCCGTTGCAGCAGCTTCGGCAGCTCGGTTTTCAGGCTCTTCACGTCCGGCACGAAGTTTTTGTACCGCGCCAGCATCTCGCGCTTGGTCTTCATGTCGGCGCTGGGCAGCCTGGCGATATCCACCATCAGCTCCTCCCGCTTCGGCACGAACTCGTGCAGCGGCGGGTCCAGCGTGCGGATCACCACCGGATAGCCGTCCATCACTTCGAACAACCCGGCGAAGTCCTTCCGCTGCATGGGCAGGAGCTTGGCCAGCGCCTTGCGGCGGTCCTTCTCGTTGTCGGCCAGGATCATCGCCTGCACGTGCGGCAGCCGGTCCTCGGCGAAGAACATGTGCTCGGTGCGGCACAGGCCGATGCCCTCGGCGCCGAACTCACGCGCAGCCTTGGCGTCGCGCGGGATGTCGGCGTTGGCGCGCACCCCGAACTTGCCCCGGAACTTGTCCGCCATCGTCATGAACTTGGCGAACACCGGCGAGTGCGGGTCCGGCTCCTTCGTCATCGCCTGGCCCAGGTACACGGCGCCGGTAGTGCCGTCGATCGACACCCAGTCGCCTTCCTGGATCGTGATCTTCTTGCCGCTGACATCCACCGTCGCGCTCTTGGCGCGCTCGTTGATATGAATCGCGCCGCAGCCCACCACGCACGGCACGCCCATGCCGCGGGCCACCACCGCCGCATGCGAGCTCTTGCCGCCCACGGCCGTCAGGATGCCCTTGGCCGCGTCCATGCCGTGGATGTCGTCCGGCGTCGTTTCCTTCCGGATCAGGATCACCGGGCCCTTTTCCGACATCGTCACCGCGTCATCGGAGGTGAACGCCAGCCGCCCCACCGCCGCGCCCGGCGAGGCGTCGATGCCCTGCGCCAGCTTGGTCAGCTTCTTCAGCGACGCCTGGTCGAACACCGGGTGCAGCAACTGATCGAGCTGCGCCGGCGCCACGCGCATCACCGCCGTCCTCTCGTCGATCAGACCCTCGTCCACCATGTCCACCGCGATCCGCACCGCCGCCGGCCCCGTGCGCTTGCCGTTGCGGGTTTGCAGCATCCACAGCTTGCCTTCCTGCACGGTGAACTCGAAGTCCTGCATGTCCTTGTAGTGCCGCTCCAGCATGCTCGTGATCTCGAGCAACTGGTCGTAGACGGCCGGGTTCCACACCTTCAGCTCGCTGATCGGCTGCGGCGTGCGGATGCCGGCCACCACGTCCTCGCCCTGCGCGTTCACCAGGAACTCGCCGTAGAAGACCTTCTCCCCCGACCCCGGGTCGCGCGTGAAGCCCACGCCCGTGCACGAGGTGTCGCCCATGTTGCCGAACACCATCGCCTGAATGTTGCAGGCCGTGCCCAGCCGGTCGCTGATCTTCTCCATCTTCCGGTAATAGGAAGCCTTGGGCGACCACCAGCTCATGAACACGGCGTTGCGCGCCAGCATGAGCTGCTCCTTCGGATCCTGCGGGAAATCACGCTTGCCGTATTTCTTGAAAATCTTCTTGAATTCCGAGACGATTTTCTTCAGGTCCGCGGCGTCCAGTTCCGTGTCCAGCTTGACGCCCTTTTTCCGTTTCGCCTCGTCCCACACATGGTCGAAATGCTCCATTTCGATGCCGAAAGCCACCTCGCCGAACATCTGGATGAACCGGCGGTAGCAGTCGTAGGCGAAGCGCGGATTGCCCGTCTTGGCCGCCAGCCCTTCGACGCTCTGATCGTTCAGGCCGAGGTTCAGAATCGTGTTCATCATGCCGGGCATGGAGAACTTCGCGCCCGACCGCACGCTCACCAGCAGCGGGTCCGCCGGATCGCCCAGCTTCTTGCCCATGTAGTTCTCGAGCTTCTCCAGCGCCTGCCAGATCTGCTCGTCGACCTCCTGCGGCACCTTCTTGTCGTTGTCAAAAAAGATGTTGCAGACCTCGGTCGTGATCGTGAACCCGCCCGGCACGGGCACGCCCGCGCGGCACATCTCGGCCAGGCCTGCGCCCTTGCCGCCGAGCTCGTCGCGCATCTTGCCGTTGCCTTCGGTCAGGTCCCCGCCGAAGAAATAGACGTATTTTTTCATAGCGCTTGATTCTCCTGGTGGATCAGCTTGTGTGATGATTTCCTGAACTTCATTCGGTCGTTGTCGTCGTCACGATCTCCGAAAAATCGGCGATCGAAGAAACCTCGTTCAAAAGCCAGCCGAGCAGCGCCAGCCGGTTCGCCCGGACGGCCTCGTCCGGCGCATTCACCAAAACCCTGTCGAAGAACGCGTCCACGGCCGGCCGCAGCGTGGCCACCGCCTGCAGAATCTGGATGTAGTCCTCCGAAGCCCGCAGCCGCGCCACTTCGCCCAACACCCGCTGCGCCTCCCCATACAGCGCCTTCTCTTCCGCCGCTTCCAGCAGCTCCGGCCGCACTTCACCCCGCTCCCACGCGGCCTGCCGCAAGATATTGCGGATTCTCTTGAAACTCGCCGCCAGCGGCTCGAAATTCTCCGTCTGCCGCACCAGCTTCAACGCGTACAACCGCGCTTCCAGGTCCGGCAGCGTCTTCCAGTCCCCCGCCAGCGCGGCGTTCACTTCGTCGTAGGCGAAGCCGCGCACCTCGCGGAAGTAATACCGGATCCGGTCCGCCAGGAACTCCCACAGCGCCTGCGCCTGTTGCGGCCCGCACTCCGGGAAATGCCGCGCCGTCGCGGCCATGCCCTCCTCCACCGCGCGCTTCAGATCCACGCGCAGCCGCCCCTCCACGAGCACTTTCACCACGCCCTGCGCCGCGCGCCGCAACCCGAATGGATCCTTGGACCCGCTCGGGATCAGGCCGATCCCGAAGCAGCCTTCCAGCGTGTCCAGCTTGTCTGCTACTGACAGGATCTGCCCGTACACCGTGGGCGGGATCGGATCCTCCATGCTCTGCGGCAGATAGTGGCCGTAAATCGCCTGCGCTACCTCTTCCGGCTCCCCGTCGGCGCGCGCGTACAACCCGCCCATCACGCCCTGCAGCTCGGGCAGCTCCTTCACCATCTCCGTCATCAGGTCGACCTTTGACAGCCGCGCGGCCCGCTCCGCCACTTCCACATCCAGGCCGAGCCACCCGGCCAGCCGCCGGGTGCCGTCCACGATCCCCTGCGTCTTCTCCTGATACGATCCGAGCTTCGCCTGGAACGTCACGTCGGAAAGCCCGGCCGCACGGCTGGCCAGCGTCCGCTGCCGGTCCACCTCCCAGAAGAAGCGGGCGTCGGAAAAGCGCGCCTCCAGCACCCGCTCGTTGCCCTTGACCACATAGCCCTTGCGGTCCGCCTTCATGTTCATCACGGCGATGAACCGCGGCGCCAGCTTCCCCTCTTTGTCCTGCACCGTGAAATACCGCTGGTGGTGCCGCATCACTGTCGCCAGCACCTCCCGCGGCAGCTCCAGAAACCGCCCGTCGAACCGCCCCATCACCGGCGTCGGGTATTCGGTCAGATAAACGATATCGTCGAGCAGCGCCTCGTCGCGCACCCACTCGAGGCCCGTCCCGCGCAGCAGCTTCCTGACGCCCGCCTCGATCCGCTGCCGCCGCTTCGAGGCGCTCACGATCACACCGTTTTTCTCGAGCCGTTCCTCGTAGGTCGAGTGATCGAACACGATCTCCTTCGCCCCCAGCCGCCGGTGGCCGCAGCTCAACGAGCCCGCCCGCACGCCCGCGAATTCGAACTCCACCACCTGCTCGCCGAACAGCGCCGCGATCCACCGCACCGGCCGGATGAACGTGGGGCCGCCTTTTCCCGTCCAATACATGGTCTTCGGCCAGGGAATCCGCCCGATCAGGACCGGCAGAATCTCAGCCAAAATCTCCATCACGGGGCGGCCTTCGATTCTTTTTTGCAGCGCGAAATACTCGCCTTTCGGCGTGATTTCTACCCGCAATTCTGTCAAAGTGACGCCGTTTTTCCGCGCGAACCCCTGCGCCGCGCCTTCGCCGGCCGCTTTCGGAGGCCCGATCACCAGCTCCTCGCGGTCCTCCTGCCGCACGGGGAGCCCCTCGGCCCGCAGCACCAGCCGCCGCGGCGTCCCGTCCAGCCGCAGCGCGCCCGCTTCGATGCGGTGGTCCGCGCACAGCGAGCGGAACAGCCGTTCCATTTCGCCCAGCGCCGGCGCGATCATCCAGTGCGGGATCTCTTCCACGCCGATCTCGAACAGAAGTGGCAGCCGTCCGCTCACGCCCGCACCTCCCCGGCCGGCGCGCCTGCCAGCAGCCGCTGCTGATCGATCCAGCATCCGGCCACCCCCACCGCCAGCTTCCGCACACGTCCGATCACCGCCACGCGCTCCGTCACGCTGATCGCCCCGCGCGCGTCCAGCAGATTGAAAGTGTGCGAGCAGTTCAGCACATGATCGTACGCCGCCAGCAGCGGGAAACGGCTCTTCTCGCGCAAATCCTTCTCCCCGTCCAGAGCCCTGTACTCATCAATCAGCCTCTGCGCCTCAGCTTCGTGCAGCTCGAACAACCGCCACAGCATCTTCACATCGGCTCTCTCGAAGTTGTAGACCGAAAACTGCTGCTCTTCCAGAAACCGCACATCGCGGTAGGTCACGTCCTCCACCCACTCAATGTCGAACACCGATTTGCGGTCCTGAAGGAACGCCACCAGCCGCTCCAGCCCGTAGGTCAGCTCCGCCGGCACCAGCTCCAGGTCCACGCCGCCGCACTGCTGAAAGTAGGTGAACTGCGTGATCTCCAGCCCGTCCAGCATCACCTGCCAGCCGATGCCCCACGCTCCCAGCGTCGGCGATTCCCAGTTGTCCTCTTCAAATTTCAGATCGTGCTGGTCCAGCCGGATGCCGATCGCCTCGAGCGACTCCAGATACAGATCCATCACATTCGCCGGCGCCGGCTTCAGAATCACCTGAAGCTGCGAGTGCTTGTACAGCCGGTTCGGATTCTCGCCGTACCGCCCGTCGGCCGGCCGCCGCGACGGCTGCACATAAGCCACGTTGTACGGCCTCGGACCCAGCACGCGGAGGAACGTCTCCGGGCACATCGTGCCCGCGCCCACCTCCACGTCGTACGGCTCCTGAATCACGCAGCCGTGCTTCGCCCAGAACCGCTTCAGCTTGAATATCGTTTCCTGGTAGGAATCCATGCGGTGTTTACAGCGCCTCCAACAGGGCAACAGTGGCGAGCCTGCGCTCGATGTGGGATTCGATCTCTTTCTGAAGGGCGCGCCGGAGCTCCAGTCCTGTCGCGCGCGTCCAGTCCAGTTCCGCCAGGGCTTCCACCGGAGTGACCGCCATCGCGCGCGCCAGTTGCTGGTCCGTCCCGCCGCCCTTCAGTTCCGGCAGAAACCCGGACAGCCGCACCGCCCAGAACGTGAAATACGTCACGGCGCGCCACATTGCGGCCGGCAGCCCTTCGCCGGCGGACGCCCGCAGGTCCGCCAGAACCGCATTCAGCAGGCGGTAGAACTTTTCGTTGGGCTCAGCCGGCGGCAGCAACTGCTCGGACACCTCCGCGATGTAGTCCAGCGCCACCCCCGCTTCATACGAAGCCGACAAGGCGAACTGGCTCTCCACCAGTTCAGCCCCGTCGATCCGGACCAGTTCGGCGTTCTCCCGCTGGTAGTACGCGAGGCGCACCCGCGACAGCCGCTCCAGTGCCGATCCGAAGGGACTTTTCAGCCGGCGCGCCCGTTTGGCCGCTCCCCGCAGCTTGCCCTGATCGCGGGTGAAAAAACTGACGATCAGGTCCCCTTCCTTGTAGGGGTAGGTGCGAAGAACGTAGGCCTCACTCGAGCGGGCCGGCATCCCTGGCGCTCATTTTTCCACTACAGGTTATCACACACTGACGTCTCAAATCCGGATTGAATTGTCAGCCCGCGCGCACCGGATTCCTGAGCGTCCCGATGCCTTCGATCGTCACTTCCACCACGCTGCCCGGCTGCATCGCCTGCGTCTGGCCCGGCGTCCCCGTGTAGATCACGTCGCCCGGCTCCAGCGTCACATAGCGCGAGGCGAACTCGACGCACTCGGCGCAGTCAAAAAGCAGATCCGATGTGGATTGTTTTTGCACGGTCTTTCCGTCGAGCCGTGTCTCCAGCAGCAGCCCTTTCTTCGGGTCGAGCCCGGTGGCGATCGCCGGCCCCATGGGCCCGAACGTGTCCGCTCCCTTCGCCCGCCACCACTGCATGTCGCGGTCGGCGCCGCCCTGCCAGTCGCGCTCGCTCACGTCGTTGCCGCAGGTGTAGCCGAAGACCGCCGCCTCGGCTTCCGCGCGCGACGCTCGACGGCACCGCCGCCCGATGACGATCACCAGCTCGCCCTCGAAATGCACGTTCTTCGCATCGGGAGGAATCACCACCGGCTCCTCCGGATGTTGCAGGCACGAGACCGGCTTGTAGAAGAACTCCGGCCGCTTCGGCGCCGGCGCCGCGCCGAGGTGCGAGCGGTAGTTCCGCCCCACCGCCAGCACCTTCGGCGGCGTGCAGGGATACAACAACTTCACCGCCGCCAGCGGCAGGGTCCGTCCCGCGGGGCGCGGGCTCGAAAACAGGTCCCCGCTGAGCGGCTGCACGCGGTCTTCTTCCAGGCGTCCGTAAGAAATGCGGCCCTGATGCTGGAACCGCACGAAAAGCGTCGAACCGGGCTTCGGTTGCGCGGGCGCCAGCAGCGCCGCCGAGGCGAGCAGATCTCTTCGGGTGAGCGGCATGATCCCCACGATCCTATCGCCGCGCCGCCCGCGGTGTCACCTGCCCGCCCGGTTCCGCACGGCTGGCCTTTGCCCCCGCGAGCTGCTCCGGCGCCCGGCCGCACCGCAACACCGGATAGAGGTCCTTGTCCGGTTCCGCGTACGGCGACCGCTGATACAGCCACAGCAGCCGCGCCCGCGGGTTCCCGGCGAATGCGGCGTCCGTGCTGAGTTTTTTCTCGAATTCCGCCCGCAATTGTGCGTTCCGCTCCAGCATAACGCGCGCAAAAGGCTCGAAAACGAATTCGCTGAAATACTCTTTTTGCTCGAAAATGGGCAGGAAAAAGCCCCACCGGACGGCCGAATCCGGCGCCTCCGGCTCCAGAATGTGCATGGCCAGTTTTCCCGCCCGCTGCGCCGCAGGCACGTACACGCTGCCCGCCGCAATCCCGCGGCGCACCGTCACAGGCTCCGCCGAAAACGACATCACCCGGAACCGCCCCTCGAACGGCGACGGCGCAAACCGGACGTCAGAGAACCGGACCGTCTGAAATTCGCCCTCCATGGGCTTTTCCAGCCGGACCATTTCCACGCCGTGCCGCTCGAGCAGCTCGATGATCTCGCTCCACTCGCGCGGGACGATGTAGCCGTGCGGCGCGGGCGGCGCCACTCTGGCAGCCAGCGTCCGCACCAGTGTCACGTTCTGGTCGAGGCGCTCCTTTGTATAGCGCGCCACCGCGGCGCCGCTCACCGGGCTCGGAACCTGCTCCGCCTTCATTCCCCGCAGCACATATGGCTCGCCCTCTCCCGCCGGCGTCCCCTCCAGAAACACGGGCGTACCGGGCGTCACCGCCGCCTGAAGGCGGTCGGCTTCCCGCGTTGCCCGGAACAGTTCACCTGCTGTCTCCGCCACGCGTTCCAGCGCCGCGCGCATGATGTCGTAGTGCGACCACACCCGCGTGCGGAACGATTTCAGGCTGTGCGTCTCCACCAGCAGCGCCGCGCGGTTCTGCGCCGCTGCATAACCGGTCGAATACCGCGGCGTGGCGGTCATCACCGCCAGCCCTTTCCCTCCCGCCGCCCGCCCTTCGATGTAGAATCCCGGCACGTGCCCGCTCAGTTCCAGCCGCCGGAACAATTCCGGCAGAAACTGGTTTTTCACCCATCCGCCCACGGGCGCAGCGATGTCCTGCTCCGTGTGCGCCGCCACGGTGACGTCGTACTGCGTGTCGCCGCCGTCGGTGACGTGGTTGTCGATCAGCAGATCCGGCAGCCACTGCGTGTACAGGCGCAGCCACGCCCGCATCTCCGGCGTGTCGGCTTTGACGTAATCGCGGTTCAGGTTCAGCCGCCGCGCCGTGACACGGAAGCCCATCTCGCGCGGTCCGTTCTCGTTGATGCGGTTCCAGGGCGACGTCCGCTCGTGCCCGTCGGGATTGAACACGGGAATGGACAGCACAACTACCGAATCGAGCAGCTTTTCCAGCCGCCGCGTGACAAGGATGTCGCGCAGCAGCATCATGGCGGCGTCCTTGCCGCCGTTTTCACCCGCATGAATCCCGTTTTGCAGCAGCACCGCGGGCTTGCCCGTGCGGCGCGCCGCCGCGGGCGTGAAGGCGCGCTCGCGGCTCGCAATCAGCACATAGAGCGGGCGTCCCTCGCTCGTGCGCCCGATCTCTTCCAGCCTCGCGAATCGCGACGCCGCCGCCAGCCGCTGGTAGAACTCCACGCACTCGCGGTAAGAGCCGGTCTCGACGAAATCCGTCTTCTCCGCCTGCGTCAGCCAGCCCGGCGGCGCGCCGGCCGCGCTCTCGCGCACCGAACGCGCCTCGCGCATCGCCTCCGTTTCCGCCAGCGACGCCGGAGGCATGGGCGCAAGCGCCGCCTGAAGGAGCAAAGCCCAGGGCCAGACCATGTCTCACAGGCTAGCAATGCGGCGCGCGCTTCTCAGAGCTGCGGCAGCTCCCAGCCCGCGCGGTATGTCCGGGACAGATACTCGTTCGCCTTCTCGTCGTTGGTGAAGCGTCCCGCAGCCGCGTCGTACTTCAAACGGCGCCCGGCGCGCAGCGCCGCGCCCCACAGGCACACCGTCTCCGAGATGCCCCACGCATCGGTAAACGCGCCCGGCGAAGGCTGCCCGCCGCGGCATGCCTGCGCGAACAGCTCCGCCACATCGGGCCGCTCGGGCGCCTGCGCCGCCTCCTGCGATTTCCGCCCCGCTGCGTACAACACCGGCTTCTCCACACGGAATCCCGAGACGATCACGCCCTTGTCGCCGCGGAACATCATCGCTTCCGCGGGGAATTCTTCCAGCCCCGTCTCCCCGGGCGGAAACGGCTTCATCCCGCCGTCGTACCAGAACAGGTCCACTGCCGGCCGCTCCGCCGTCTTCGGAAAACGGATCCTCGTCACCGACGCCGACGGGAACGAAAAATCGTTCTGGATCCGCGTGGCGCTGTTGCCGTCAAAGCGGCAGTGGTGCGACCGCAGCGGCTCGATCAGATCCGGCGCGCTCAGCTTCAAGGCGCGGAACACGGCCCACAGCGAATAGATGCCCATGTCGGCCAGCGTCCCGCCGCCGAAATCGTACCAGCCGCGGAACACCATGTGCGTGTAGCAGGGGTGGTACGGGCGCTCCTTTTCCGGTCCAAGCCACAGGTTCCAGTCGAAGCCGCGCGGCACGGGCGCGGTCTCTTGCGGCAGGTCCACATACTGCGGCCACACCGGGCGGTTCGTCCAGTTGTGGATCTCGCGCAGCGTGCCGATGGCACCTGAGTCGATCCACTGCTTCACCTGGCCGATGCCGTGGCCCGTGTTCCAGGCCAGGAAGTGCGTTGCCACGCCCGTCTTGCGCGCGGCGTCGATCACGGCTCTCGCTTCGCTCAGCCGGTTGGCGACGGGCTTGTGCATCATCACGTGGAGCCGCCGCGCCATGGCGCGCATCGCCATCCAGCCGTGGTGGTGGTCCGGCGTCATGATCCACACGGCCTGAAGGTCGGACTCTTTTTCGAGCATTTCGCGGAAGTCCGTATAGGCGCGCACCGAGCCCGGCGCCTTATAATAGGCCTCGATCACGCTCCTCGCCACGTCGAGCCCGGCGGGGATCACCGAGTCGAAGCCCGCGCCCCACTCCGGCTGCTCCAGCATCTTGCGGATGCCCATCAACAGCCCGTTGGCCGACCAGTCCCGGTAACCCGCCGCCGGGCGGCACGGATCGCAGACCGCCGTGAACCGGAACGCCGGGTTGCGGATGAACATCGGCAGCTCGCGGATCGCCTCCGTGCCGCAGCCGGCCAGCGCGATGTGGATCCTCCCGCTCGGCGCGGGCTGCGCAGCGTGCCCGCCGAGCACATGGCTCGGGATCAAAGAGAACGCTGGGGCGGTCTGAACAAATCTTCGCCGGTTTGTTTTCATGGTTGCGGCTCCTTTTCGCTCGTTTCCTGTGCCACTCTATGGCGCTGCGCGGCGGCAGTCAAGCCGCCGCCACCGCGCAGGGCGTTGCGATAGGATCGGAAACGCACGGAGGACATCGTGATCCGCGTACTCATTCTTGCCGTTCTGTCCGCTTCGCCCGCTTTCGCGCAGCCGCCCGAAGCGCAGGAGCTGAAGCCCCCGCCCGCCATGACGCCCGATCAGTTGCGCCAGGCTTTCGCCGATCCGCCCCCCGACTACCGCTCCATGCCGCTCTGGGTGTGGAACGACGAGATGGATGCAGCGCGCATCAAGGAAATGCTCGCGCAGTACCGCCGCCAGGGCATGGGCGGCGCCTTCGTTCATCCGCGCCCCGGGCTGATGACCGAGTATCTCAGCCCGGAGTGGTTCAAACTCTGGCGCGAAGCGCTTGAGGAGGGCAAGCGGCTTGGGTTGTACATCAACATCTACGACGAGAATTCGTATCCATCGGGCTTCGCCGGCGGACATGTGCCGGCGCTCGCGCCAGAAACGGCCAGCCAATTTGTTGTTGCCGAGACCGGCCTTCCCGCCACCGCGGTCTCTTCCCACCCGCAGCATCTTGCCTTCTTCGCCGGCGCGCCGGACGATCCGGGAACCCTCAGGCGCGTGCGCTCGCCGCAGGAGGTGAAAGAGGGCGAGCAGGTGGTCGCCTTCCGCCTGCGCCGCGCCTCCGGCAACATGTGGACCGCCGGTTTCCCTTACGTCGATCTCACCAACCCGCGCACGGCGCAGGTGTTTCTGGAAACCACCTACGAGGCTTACCGGCGCGAGTTCGGCGAAGAGTTCGGCAAGTCCATCCGTTGGGCGTTCACCGACGAGCCGCTGCTGGCCACCGGCGGCGCCTATGACATCACGGGACCGGCCTTGCCCCTGTCCCACCTGACGCTGGCCGAGTTCCGCAAGCGCAACGGTTACGATCTCGCCGATCACCTCCCGTCGCTGTACTGGGACACGGGCGACTGGCGAAAGGTGCGCTTCGACTACTGGCAGACGCTGCACGATCTGTGGATCGAACATTTCATGCGGCCCGTGTTTGAGTGGTGCGGCCGCAACGGGCTCCAGTTCACCGGGCACTTCATGGAGCAGGACTGGCCCTATCCCTGGAGGTCCCCAGCCGACGCTTCCATGCACGTCTTCCAGCACGTCCCCGGCATTGACATGCTGGGCGGGCAGGAGCTCCAGCCGCACTATCTGTTCACCATCCGGCAATCGGCCAGCGTGAGCCATCAGCTCGGAAGGCGCCTCTTCGCCGAAGCCTACGGCGTTGCCGGTTGGGACGCGACGATGGAGCACCTGAAGCGCTTCGGCGACTGGCTGCTGGTCCACGGGGTCAATTTCATCGACCAGCACCTGTCCTTCACCACCATCCGCGGCGCGCGCAAGCGCGACCACCCGCAAAGCTTCTCCGACGCCGCCTCGTGGTGGTCCGCTTACCGCCCGCATGCCGATCACCTGGCCCGAGTTTCTCTGCTGTCGAGCGTTTCCGAAGCCCGCCACCGCGTGCTTGTGATCCATCCGACGACGACGGGCTTCCTGTTTGCTCGGCGCGGCGCCGCCACGCCGGAGCTGGCGAAGATGCGCGAAAACAACGCGCGCCTCGCGCAGTTTCTCGCCGACCATCAGGTGGACTTCGACTATGGCGACGAGTACGTGCTGGAGTGGTTCGGCAAAGTGGAGGACAAGAAGCTGCGCGTCGGCAAGGCTGCTTACGATCTGGTGGTGCTCTCTCACGATGTCGCCAATCTGCGCCGCCAGACCGTGCCGCTGCTGGAAGCGTGGCTCAAGGAAGGCGGCGCGGTGCTGTGCATGGCGGAAGTGCCTTCCTATGTGGACGGACGCGAAAGCGACGCCCTCCAGAAATTGCGCGAGCAGTTTGGCAGGCAATGGGTGCGGATCTTCGACGAGGACGGATTGCTCGCCGCCATCCGGGAGCGCCTCCCCGCGCGGATCCAGATCAACGCCCCCGTCGGGTTCCTGGAACGGTGGTTGCCATCCGGCGACCGCATCCTCTTCTTCGCCAACTCCACCAGCGCCGCCATCAACACGAAAGCATCCCTGGAGGCGGCGGGTCTGGAAGAGTGGGACACCCTCACCGGACGGATGCGCGCTTATCCGTTTACGAAATCCGCGCGCGGCATCGAGTTCGCCGTGCAGTTGCCGCCCGCCGGCTCGCTGCTGCTGCTCGCGCGCAAGGACCCCGCCCCCGCCGCCGCGCCCGCCAAGCCCTCCTGGCGCGCCCTCTCCGTTTCCTCCTGGACCGCCGCCGCCAACGAGCCGAACGTGCTCGTGCTCGATTACTGCGACCTCGAGGTGGCGGGCGAGACGCTCGCCGGCGTCAACACCTGGCGCGCCAACTGGATCGTCTGGCAGCGCCACGGCTTCGAGCGCCCGGCTTGGGACAACGCCGTGCAGTTCCGCCGCAACGTGCTCGACCGCAAGTTCGGCGAGGGCACGGGCTTCAAAGCCACGTTCCGCTTCACCGTGGCGGGCGCGCCGCCCAAAGACCTGCGCCTCGCCGTGGAGTCGCCGGAGCTGTACCGAATCTCGATGAATGGCCAGGCGGTGGATTTCTCCCAAGCGGAGCGCTGGCTCGATCCGCACCTGAAGAGCGCTCCGGCCGGCGGGGCCGTCAAAACAGGAGTGAATGAAATTGTTGTGGAGGCGTCGCCCTTCGACTCCCGCATGGAACTGGAAAACATCTACCTGCTCGGCAGCTTCGCCGCCGCGCCCGCTGACAAAGGGTTTCAGATCACGGCCGCGTCCAAACCGCCCGCGTTCGGCTCGTGGGCGAAGCAGGGCCGGCCCTTCTACGGGGCTACGGTCAGTTACTCGGCCAAGGTGCGCATCCCCGCCGGGCAGCGCCGGCTGCGGGTTTCGCTGAAGGAACTGCAGGGCGCGCTGGCCGAGGTGCTGGTCAACGGGCAGGCGCTCGGCTGGATCGGGTGGCCGCCCTACGAAACCGAAGTCCCCGTGCAGGCGGGCAACGCGAGCATCGAGATCCGCGTCCACGGCACGCCGCGCAACGTCTTCGGTCCCTTCCACAACCCGCAGAAGCCGCGCTTCCGCGCCTGGCCCAACGCCTGGGCGGAATTCCCCGCTCAACAGCCGCCGGGCAGCGCCTATGACGTGCTCGACTATGGTCTGACAGCGGCGCCCGCGCTCGCCACCAGCCCCTGAGCGTGATTCCGACAGCCGCCTCTGATATTCTCGTTGCGGGATTCTTACGCCATGCCCGCCGACATGCAGGAACTCTACGCCCAGCGCCTCAACCGCTACGTCACCGCCATGCGCAACGGCAAGCCGGACCGCGTGCCTCTGCGCCCCTTCGCCGCCGAGTTCACCGCCGTCCATTGCGGCATGACCGCGCAGCAGGTGACCCACGACTACCGCCAGGCGTTTGAAGCCGTCATCCGCTGCTGCCACGACTACGACTGGGACGCCGCCGTGCCCAACATGGTCTACGTCTGGACCGGTCTCGCGCAGGCTGCCGGGCTCCGCTACTATGCCATCCCGGGCATCGACGTCGATGAGCACACCGGCTTCCAGTACCGCGAGCCGCCGCTCGACAACGCCTGGATGCGGCGCGAGGAATACGACGAGCTGATCGAGGATCCCGTCGCTTTCCTCTGGACCAAATGGCTGCCGCGCATCTCCGCCGAGTACGAAATGTCGCCCATGAGGCGCGATCTCGCGCTCGTCAAGAGCGCCTGGGCGATGGCGGATTATTTCACCGCTTTCGGTCCGCAGATCGAGCGCATGAAGAACGAAACCGGCACGGTTTCCGCCATCAGCGGCATGCTGAAAGCGCCGCTGGACGTGCTCGCCGACAAGTTCCGCGGCTATTTAGGGCTGGCGTTCGATCTCAAGGAAATTCCTGAAAAAGTGGAAGCCGCCTGCCGCGCGCTGATGCCCCATCTGGCGCACGTCGCGCTCGCCGGGCTCGATCCCAGCCATCACCTGCCCATCCCGGTGTGGATGCACCGCAGTTGCGTGCCGTTCATCTCGCACGAGCACTTCGAACGGATCTTTTGGCCCACGTTCCGGCCCATGGTGGAAGCCATCTGGGCACGCGGCAACCAGGTGCTGTTCTACGCCGAAGGCAAGTGGGATGCGCATCTGGACACCTTCGCCACGCTCCCTGCCGGAAGCATCATTTACCACATCGACCGGGGCGATCCGAAGCTGTGCGCCGAAAAACTAGGCGGCAAATTCTGCCTCAGCGGCGGCGTGCCCAACGCCCTGCTGGCCTTCGGAACGCCGGAGCAGGTGCGGGCGAAATGCCAGGAATTGATCGATATATGCGGCGAAAATGGCGGCTATATTATGGACGCCTCCGCCATCATGCAAAACGACGCGCGGGTGGAAAACGTCCGCGCCATGACCGACTTCACGCGCCAGTACGGCGTTTATTCGAGCACGCCCAACTCCGCGCCGCCTCCGCCGCCGCCCGCTGAACGCTGCCCCGAGCCGGACTTCGGCCCGCCGCCTGCGTGCTTCCGCTGGGAGGACAAGCTGCGCGAGATTCCCGCGTTGCAGGGCGACCCTGAACTTTGCCGCCGCATCTGGTCGAACCTGGACGCCTTCGCCTACACCTACATCTGGCATCTCGTGCTGAGCTTCTGAAAAAGAAAAAGGGGACAGGAACACAATTCCCCTTTTTGTTGGGCGTCCTCCGGCAACGGGAAGCACTTCAACAGCGGGGGCGGCCGCGCGTGGAATGAGGGAGGTTCTGTGCCTCGCACGAAGACCGCTTCACCGCGCTTTCGTGCGGGCATCGAAGCGGCCGCAGCAAGCGGTTCGCCTCGCCGCGCCGCATGCAACACCCGCGTGGGGACCGCTCGCCCCCGCGGCCTGCGGCCGCCTCGCTCGCGGCACAGGACCCTGTGAGAGGCGCAATGCAAACGCCGCGTCGGCCGGAAAAAAAACAGGAACTCACAAACGTCTTCCTGGCGTTTCCGGCTTCCCGCCGCCTGTCGGTGAGAAACCCGGATCATCCGCCCGCTCCCGCGCCGCCGCGTGTATAGTGGACACCATCCGAGGTGCCGCCATGAAGCTGTTACCGCTTGCTTTCTCACTCCTCGCAGCCGGCGCTGCGCTGGCCCAACCCGGCGTCTTCTCCAAAGACGACCTTATCCGCTACACGCCTGAATGGAAGGGCGAGCGCTTTCCCGACGGCCGCCCCAAGGTGCCCGACGGCATTCTCAAGCGCATGCGCGAGGTGACGCTGGAAGAGGCCTGGGCCGTGCTCCGCAACGAAGGGTTCAACTTCCAGTATGAAGACGGCTGGCTCGAGATCCATCCCGGCAAGGTGCTCGTCGGGCGCGCGCTCACGGCCGCCTGGGTGCCGGGCCGGCCGGACATCCACAAGGTGATCGAGGCCGAAGGCAAGAGCGCCGGACGCATCGGCGCGCCCAACGCCTGGGCCGTGGACATGCTCCAGCCCGGCGACGTCTACGTTTGCGATCACTTCGGACTCAAGATCGACGGCCCCTCCATCGGCGACAACGTCGGCAACGCGATCTACGCCAAGTCCGGCAACGGCATCGTCTACGACGGCGCCGTGCGCGACATCGCGGGGCTCAAAGAGCTGGAACACTTCGTCTCCTTCGTGCGCTCCTACCACCCTTCGCATCACTTCAGCTCGTCAGGCCCGCGGCTGAATTCCACGCTGATCTCGATCAACGCGCCCGTGCGCATCGGCCGCGCTACGGTGATGCCGGGCGACGTCGTGCTCGGCCGCGACGGCGGCGTCATTTTCATCCCCCCGCACCTGGCCGAAAAAGTCGTCGTCACCAGCGAAATCGTGCGCCTGCGCGACATGTTCGGCCATCAGCGCCTGCGCGAGGGCAAGTACACGCCCGGACAGATCGACGCCCGCTGGACGCCGGAAATTGAAAAAGACTTCTCCCAGTGGCTGCGCGATCACATCGACAAGCTCCCCGTCCCCAAAGAGCAGATCCAGGAGATCCTGAAACAGCGCACCTGGTAGCCCGGCGTTTCTGCCCGTGGCGGGCCGCCCCGCTACAATGAAGCAGAAACCCATGAGCAGCAAGAATTCGTTCAACGCCGCCGCCGCCCTCCGTGTGGGCGGGCGCGAGTATCAGATCTTCCGGCTGGGCGCGCTCGAACAGGCGGGCTTTCAGCTCAAGCGCATTCCTTATTCCATCAAAGTTCTCCTCGAAAACCTCCTCCGCTGCGAGGACGGCACGGTGGTCCGCAACAGCGACATCGAGTATGTCGCGCGCTGGGATGTGCGCGCCCAGGCGCAGGAAATCCAGTTCATGCCCGCGCGCGTCATCCTCCAGGACTTCACCGGCGTGCCCTGCGTCGTCGATCTGGCTGCCATGCGCGACGCGCTCGCCCGCATGGGCCAGGATCCGAAAAAGGCCAACCCGCTCATCCCCGTCGATCTCGTCATCGACCACTCCGTGCAGGTGGACGAATTCGGCACGCCCAGGGCCTTCCAGCAGAACGTCCTGCTCGAATACCAGCGCAACAGCGAGCGCTATTCGCTCTTGCGCTGGGCGCAGAAAGCCTTCGCCAACTTCCGCGCCGTTCCTCCCGGCACCGGCATCGTGCATCAGGTGAACCTCGAGTATCTGGCCACAGCCGTGGTGGCGCGCGACGGCATGGCCTTCCCGGATACCGTTGTTGGGACCGACTCTCACACTACGATGATCAACGGCCTCGGTGTCGTAGGCTGGGGCGTGGGCGGCATTGAAGCCGAAGCCTGCATGCTCGGCCAGCCCATTTCCATGCTGCTGCCGCCCGTAGTCGGCTTCAAACTCCACGGCCGCCTGCGCGAGGGCGTCACCGCCACCGATCTCGTGCTCACCGTTACGCAGATGCTCCGCAAGAAGGGCGTCGTCGGCAAGTTCGTCGAGTTCTACGGCCCCGGCGTGCTCGAGCTGCCGCTGGCCGACCGCGCCACCATCGCCAACATGGCGCCCGAGTACGGCGCCACCATCGGCGTCTTCCCCGTCGATGCGCAGACGCTCGCCTATCTGCGCATGACCAACCGGCCCAAGGACCTCATCGAACTCGTCGAAGCCTACTACTCCGAGCAGGGCATGTTCCTCACCAAGGACTCGCCCGAGCCCGAGTTCAGCGACACGCTCGAACTCGACCTCGCTTCCGTCGAGCCCTCCATGGCCGGCCCCAAGCGCCCGCAGGACCGGCTCACGCTCCCGGAGGTGAAGGCGAATTTCCTCTCCACCCTCGCGCAACCGAAGCGCGAAACACCCGTGGTGGGCGACGGCGCCGTCGTGATCGCCGCCATTACCTCCTGCACCAATACTTCGAATCCTTCCGTCATGCTCGGCGCGGGCATCCTCGCGAAAAAGGCCGTGGAGAAGGGCCTCGCCGTCAAGCCCTGGGTGAAGACCTCCCTCGCGCCCGGCTCCAAAGTCGTCACCGATTATCTCCGCGAGTCCGGCCTGCTTCAATATCTCGAGCAGCTCCGCTTCCACCTCGTCGGCTACGGCTGCACCACCTGCATCGGCAACTCCGGCCCTCTGCCCGAGGACGTTTCCAGGGCGGTGGCCGAGAACAAGCTGGTGGTCGCCAGCGTGCTCAGCGGCAACCGCAACTTCGAAGGCCGCGTCAACGCGCAGGTCCGCGCCAACTACCTCGCCTCGCCGCCGCTCGTCGTCGCTTACGCGCTGGCCGGACGCGTCGATATCGATCTCGTCAACGAGCCGCTCGGCACGGGCAAGGACGGCCAGCCCGTCTATCTGCGCGACATCTGGCCCTCCACGGAGGAGGTGCTCGACGCCGTCAACCGCTTCGTCAAGCCGGAGATGTTCGAACACGAATACGGCAAAGTGTTCGAAGGCGACGCCCTGTGGCAGGGCGTGAAGACGCCGGAGGGTGACATCTTCACCTGGGACCCGGAGTCCACCTACATCAAGCACCCGCCATATTTCGAATCCATGCGCGACCCGTCTGCTCCGCTGGAGGACATCCGCGGCGCCCGCGTCCTGGCCATGCTCGGCGACTCCATCACCACCGACCACATCTCCCCCGCCGGCAGCATCCCCGCCAACAGCCCCGCCGGGCAATACCTCATCGCCCGCGGCGTCCAGCCGAAGGACTTCAACAGCTACGGCTCGCGCCGCGGCAACGACGACGTCATGGTGCGCGGCACGCTGGCCAACATCCGCCTGCGCAACGAGCTCGTCCCCGGCGTCGAGGGCGGCTACACCGCCATGGCGCCCGGCGCGGACCCCGTGTTCATTTACGACGCCAGCGTCGAATACCGCAAGCAGGGCGTGCCGCTGGTGATCATCGCCGGCAAGGAGTACGGCTCCGGCTCCTCGCGCGACTGGGCCGCCAAAGGCGTGGCCCTGCTCGGCGTGAAAGCCGTCATCGCCGAATCCTTCGAGCGCATCCACCGCTCCAACCTCGTCGGCATGGGCGTGCTGCCGCTGGAGTTCATGGACGGCCAGACGCGGCAGTCGCTCGGGCTGACGGGCTTTGAAACATATTCGATTGAAAACGTTGCCGGGCCCGTTGCCACCGTCCGCGCCGTGGACGGCTCCGGCAACGAAAAGGTCTTCCAGGCCAGGGTCCGCATCGACACGCCCCGCGAACACGACTACTTCCGCTCCGGCGGCATCCTGCCCTACGTCCTGCGGCAGATCGCCCGCGGCTGACATCCTGTTGCGAGGCCGCTCCCGGCCCTGCGGCGCCGGGGGCGCGCCCTCGCGCTATCCTGAAAACAGAAGCCCTGGGGTATGTTTTCTCTTGAGTTTCACGGGTTGTGGCAGGAGGTGTGCGAGCGGCCCGAGCCGCCTCTCTCCAGTCCGGAATTCGGCTCTGGCGGCCCGCTGGACGCCGCCCTGGCGGCCCAGGCGCGCCTGCGCAAGCTCGAGCAGTTCGGCGGCGCGGTGTTCCCCGTCTCGCCGCTCTACGTCACCTCCGTCTGCAAGGAGCGCTGCACTTACTGCAATTACCGCGCCGGCTCTACGGACCCGGATCTGAAGCGCGTGCGGCTTTCCGGCGCCGATCTCGAGCGGGAGGTCCGGTTTCTCGTTGAAGAGCGCGGCCTGCGCGCCGTCGAACTCGTCTACGCTTCTGATCCTCTGATCACGGCGGACGACATCTGCCGCCACGTCGAACTCACGGCGCGGATCCTGGCCCGCTGCGGCCGCCCCGTCGTCGGACTGAGCGCCGAACCCGTCACCGCCGCCGATTACCGGCGCCTGCGCGATGCGGGCCTCACATTCTCCGTCGTCTGGATGGAGACCTACGACCCGGAACGCTATCGCGAACTGCACCCCGGCCGCCAAACGAAAGCGGACTTCTTCTGGCGGCTGGAATCCTACGAGCGCATGCTCGAAGCGGGCCTGGAAGGCGTGGGATACGGCGTCTTGAGCGGCCTGGCCGGATGGCGCCGCGACTGGTCCATGCTCGCCGCGCACCAGCGCTGGCTACGGCGCCGCTGCGGCCGCGGCCCCAACATCCTCGGCATCCCCCGGCTCCGCCCCGCGCCCGGCGCGCCCTACGATCCCGGCGCCTTCCTTCCCTCTGACGCCGTCTTTCGCTCTCTCGTCGCCTGGCACAACGCCCTGTTTCCGGACGTGATGCCGTTCGTGTCCACGCGGGAGCCCTTCGAAACCTGCCTCCAACTGGCGGCAGGCGGCGGCTGCCTGTTTACGCTGAACTGCTCCACCGTGCCCGGCGGCTATACTCTGGACCACCGCGGCGCGCAGTTCCGCACCGGCGACTATGACGCCCCCGTCTTCACCCCGCGCCTGCGCGCCGCCGGTCTCGAGCCGGACTGGGCATGGCGGGGCGCAACCTGCTATACTGGGAGCGTTTGACTGCGCCCGCCGATGGGCGCGGTGTGTTTGACACCCCGCGCCGGCGATCCGTAGAATAAAGTGTTTGTACCTCGTTACACGGAGATCGTTTGTCTATGAAGACTGAATTTCCGTCCAAGGGCGAGATCCAGCGCAACTGGTTCGTCATAGACGCCAGCGGCATCGCTCTGGGACGGGTCGCCAGCCAGGCCGCAAAGATCCTCATGGGGAAGCACAAGCCCATTTACACCCCGTTTCTGGATTGCGGCGACCATGTCATCGTTGTGAATGCGGAAAAAGCGGTTCTCACCGGCAAGAAAGAAGAGCAGAAAATCTACCGCCGGCACTCGGGTTATCCGGGCGGATTGACGGAAACTCCAGCCGGCAAACTGCGCGCCCGGCGCCCCGTGCGCCTTGTGGAAGAAGCCATCCGCGGCATGCTGCCGAAGACCAGGCTCGGCAAGCAGATGTACCGGAAGCTGAAGGTGTATGCCGGCGACCGGCATCCCCACTCTGCGCAAAAGCCACAGGCCATGGCCGTGGCGCTGTGATCAGGACGGAACTCAAGCCTATGGCAATGCTGCAATATCTCGGCACCGGCCGGCGCAAGCGCGCCGTGGCCCGCGTGTTCCTGCGCCCCGGCACGGGCAAGTTCATCGTGAACGGCCGCCCGGCGGACGAATATTTCACCACGTTCTCCAGCCGCACCGTCATCCGCCAGCCGCTGCTGGCCACCGAGACGGCGGACAAGTTCGACGTGCTCGTCACCTGCTGCGGCGGCGGCATTACCGGACAGGCGGAATCCGTCCGCCTTGGCATCGCCCGCGCGCTGTGCGACTTCAACGCCGAACTGCGCGCCAAGCTGAAGGGCGAAGGTTTTCTCACGCGCGACCCGCGCGAGCACGAGCGCAAGAAGTACGGACAGCGCGGCGCCCGCCGCCGCTTCCAGTTCTCCAAGCGCTAGCCGTGCGGCGCGGCCCTGTGCGGCTGCGCCTCCGCCTTTTGGGTCCGCCGGGCGCGGAGCGGCAAATTTCGCTTTGGACCGCCGCAGCCCGCGCCCGCCGGATCTGGTGTCAACCCGCCGGTTTCGCCGCCGGCTTTTTCTTTGAAACAGGGAGAAACCTTGCCGTCCATTTCCATGAAAGAATTGCTCGAAGCGGGCGTTCACTTCGGGCACCAGACCAGGCGCTGGAATCCGAAGATGAAGGAATATATCTTCGGCGAACGCAACGGGATCTACATCATCGATCTCCAGAAAACCCTCAAGCTGTTCAAGGACGCCATGCGCTTCGTCGCCGAGCAGGCGGCGATGGGCAAGACGTTCCTCTTCGTCGGCACCAAGCGCCAGGCGCAGGAAGCCATCCAGGAAGAAGCTGCGCGCTGCGGCATGTTCTACGTCAACAACCGCTGGCTGGGCGGACTGCTCACGAATTTCGCCACCGTCAAACAGTCGATCAAGCGGCTGAAAGAAATGGAAGCCATGATCGAAGAGGGCGCCGGCGAACGCCGCACCAAGAAGGAAATCATCTACCTCGAGCGCGAGCGCAAGAAGCTGCACGCCAACCTCGCCGGCATCCGCGACATGGAAACGCTGCCGGACGTGCTGTTCGTCATCGACTCCAACAAGGAAGAGATCGCCGTCCGCGAAGCGCGCCGCCTGGGCATCCCTGTCGTCGCCATCGTCGACACCAACTGCGATCCCGAGATGGTCGACTATCCCATCCCCGGCAACGACGACGCCCTACGCGCCATCCGCCTGTTCTCGTCCAAGATCGCTGACGCCGTTCTGGAGGGACGCTCTCTGGCCAGCGTGCAGGATTTCGCCGGCGTGAAAGAGATCGTCACCGACGACGGCGGCATCGAAGACATGTCGGAGTACGCCCAGTATGTCGACCCGCGGCTGCACGAAGAGGTGCTCACGGAAGGCATCGCCGATCTCGACCTGCCGAGCGTCTCCCTGCCCAAGCACAAGGGCGGCACGCTCGACGAGCCGGCCGAGGAGGCCGGCCAGCCGGCCAGCTAGCCCCTTGCGGCGGCTCACGGTTTGTCTTTTCCAGTCATAAGAGGATACCCATGGCAGAAATCAGCGCCCAATTGGTGAAACAGCTCCGCGATTTGACAGGGGCCGGCATGATGGAGTGCAAGAAGGCCCTCGTCGAGGCCAACGGAGACTTCGAGGAGGCGCAGGTCGTGCTGCGCAAGCGCGGCCTCGCCACCGCTGCCAAAAAGGCCTCCCGTTCCGCCCGCGAAGGCGTCATCGGCCTCCACGTCTCCCCGGACGCCGGTTTCGCCGTGCTCGTCGAAGTGAACTGCGAAACCGACTTCGTCGCCAACACCGAGGACTTCAGAAAACTCGTCGAAGAGGTCGTCCAGCTCATCGTCGAAAAGCAGCCCGCCTCGGTGGAGGAACTGAAGAAGCTCGCTTCAAAGTCGGATCCTTCCCTCACTGTCGAAGAACGGCTCACCCAGCTCATCGCCAAAATCGGCGAGAACATGGGCATCCCCCGCTTCACTATTTACCACGCGAAGGGCGTGCTCGCCGCCTACGTCCATCTCGGCGCCAAGCTCGTCTCCGTCGTCGATGTGGTCTGCTCCAAGCCTGAGACCAAAGCCCGCCCTGAGTTCGCCGAGCTGATCAACGACCTCGCCATGCAGGTCGCCGCCGCTTCCCCGCAGTTCCTCAGCCGCGCCGACGTCAGCGCCGATGCGCTGGCCAGGGAGAAGGAAATCCAGCGCGAGCGCGCCCTCGCCGAAGGAAAGCCCGAAAAGATCGTCGACAAGATCGTCGAGGGCCGTCTCGGCAAGTTCTACTCCGAGGTCTGCCTGCTCGACCAGCCGTTCATCAAGGACGACTCGGTCTCCATCACCCAGTTGCTCGCCAACAAGAGCAAAGAGTTCGGCGACCAGCTCTCCCTCGCCGCCTTCCTGAGGTATAAAGTGGGCGAGACGGCTGCGGCCGAAGAAGCGGCCGCCGAATAGCCGCCCGGAGGAAGTCCGCCGATGCCCCTCCGTTACAGCCGCATTCTCCTGAAGCTCAGCGGCGAGGTGTTGGCTGGCGGCGCTCCGTTTGGAATCGACCCGGAACGCACCCGCTCCCTGGCCGAGGAGATCGCTGAAGTGCACCGGGCGGGCGTCGAAATTGGCATCGTCATCGGCGGCGGCAACTTCTTCCGCGGCGCCGCAGCCGCCGCCCGTTACATGGACCGGGTGCAGGCCGACACCATCGGCATGCTGGCCACCATCATCAACTGCCTCGCCATGCAGGACGCCTTGGAAAAACAGGGCGTCCCGACCCGCGTGATGACCGCCATCCAGATGAACCAGGTGGCCGAACCTTACATCCGCCGCCGCGCCCTCCGCCACCTCGAAAAAGGCCGCATCGTCCTGTTCGGCGGCGGCACCTCCAACCCGTACTTCTCCACCGATTCCGCCGGCAGCCTCCGCGCCCTCGAAATCGGCGCCCAGGTGCTGGCCAAAGCCACCAGCGTCGACGGAGTCTACGACAAGGATCCGCGCCAACACGCCGACGCCGTGCGGTTCGACCGCATCTCTTACAGCGAAGTCCTGGCACGCAACCTCGCCGTCATGGATGCCTCCGCCGTGGCCATGTGCCGCGACAACGGACTTCCCATCATCGTGTTCAACCTCACTGAACGGGGCAATATAATGCGAATGTCGATGGGCGAACCCGTCGGCACGCTGATTGGAAACGCGCTATGAAACCAACACAACCCAACTCCGCTCCCGGAGGAGCCTTCCAGACCGTCAAGGATGTCGAGAACCACTTCAGGGCCAGGATGGAGAAGGTCATCTCCGACCTCCAGCACGAGATGGCCTCCGTCCGCACCGGCCGCGCTTCCATCAACCTCTTCGACGGCATCCAGGTGGAGGCCTACGGCTCGCAGATGCCCATCAACCATCTCGCCACTCTGCATGTGCCCGAGCCGAGCATGGTGACCATTCAGCCGTATGACGTCAGCCAGATCGGCGCCATCGAAAAGGCCATCCGCGCCTCCGACCTCGGCCTAAACCCGTCCAACGACGGCAAGATCATCCGCGTGCCCATCCCCGCGCTGACCGAGGAGCGCCGCAAGGAACTGGTCAGGCACCTCCATCATCTGGCCGAAGAACACCGCGTGGCCGTGCGCAACCTCCGCCGCGACGCCAACGAGGCGGTCAAGAAGCTCTTCAAGGACAAGCTGATCAGCGAGGATGACGAGCGCCGCGCGCTCGACGAGATCCAGAAGATGACCGACGGCTACATCGCCAAGATCGACCAGCTCAGCAAGGTCAAGGAAAAAGACATCCTCGAAGTGAAATAACCGCCCGGTTCTGTTTCAAACATTTCAGGGTCCTCCCGTGGGGAGGGCCCTGATCGTTTTTCTACCGCTGCGCCGCCGGTCCCCGCAGCGCCCGCCCGCCCCGCCGGCCCGTCAACTGTGCGCCGGCCATAGTCTGCACGCCGTTCACCCACACCGCCTCCACGCCCTCGGCGTACTGGTGGGGATTGTCGAACGTCGCCCGGTCGCGCACCTTCGCCGGATCCAGCAGCACCAGATCCGCCTGCATCCCTGGCCGGATCAATCCGCGCTCCCACAGCCCCAGCCGCTGCGCGGGCAGCCCCGTCATCTTCCACACCGCTTCCTCCAGCGCCAGCAGGCCCCGCTCGCGCACATACCGCCCCAGCACGCGCGCAAACGTCCCGTAGCTGCGTGGATGCGGCGCGCCCTCGCCCGGCGCCATCACGCCGCCATCCGAGGCCACCATCGTCCACCGGTAGGCGAGCACCCGATCCACGTCCTCTTCGCTGATCGCGTGATAGACGGCGGAACACCCGCCCTTCTTTTGGATCTCGATCGCGATGTCAGCCGCGTTCTCCGCCGTTGGCTTGAGCCCCCGTGCCCTGGCGACATCGGCAAGCGACTGGCCCGCCAGCGAAGCGTCGAAGCCGCACGAGGCCAGCACCACGTTGGCCGGATCGCCGCCGCCGCGGTCCTCCAGGATCCGGCGCACGATCTCGGCCCGGATCTTCGCCCGCGACTCCGGCGCCGCCAGCCGTTCGGCCAGCGCCGCGGCGCCCCCCGCCCAAGCCCACTGGGGAAACAGCGCCGCTGTGCCCGTCGAAGAAGCCGTGTACGGGTATGCGTCCAACGTCACATCCACGCCTCTCTTGCGAGCCTCCTCGATGAGCTTCAGCGTCTCCCGGCTCCTGCCCCAGTTCGCCTTGCCGATGATCTTGTGGTGTGTCACCTGCGTTGGCAGGCCGCCCTCTTCGCCGATGCGGATCGTTTCGGCCACGCTGGCCACCACGCCCGTGGTTTCATCGCGCATATGCGAGATGTGCATCCCGCCCAGCGCCGCCGCCACGCGGGCCAGTTCGACCACTTCTTCCGTCGTGGCATAATTGCCGGGCACGTAAAAAAGTCCGGTCGAAAGGCCGAATGCCCCGTCGAGCATCGCCTCCCGCAGCAGCGCTTTCATTCGTTCCATCTCGTCCGCCGACGGCGCCCGCATCTCCGTGCCAAGGACCTGCCGCCGGATGCTTCCTTGGCCCGCAAAGAGGCCGATATTCACCGCCGGACGCAAGCGGTCCATTTCTTCGAGCGCCGGCTTCAGTGGAAGCGGCGAGCTGCCGTCCTGGCCTTCGAGTACCGTGGTCACGCCCTGACGGATCAGGTTTTCGGCGTCCGGGTGGCGGCGCAGCCCGGCCAGCGCGTGGCTGTGCGCATCGATGAATCCCGGCGCCAGCACCAGCCCGCGCGCTTCCACCACCTGCCTGGCATGCGCCCCGTCCAGCCGCCCCACTGCCGCAATTCGCTCTCCGGCGATCGCCACATCGGCCCGGAACCACGGCGCGCCCGTCCCGTCCACCACCCGCGCCCCGCGGATCAGGACGTCGTACGGCTGGCCAAAAGTCAATATCGGCAACAGGCCCAGCGCGCGCAGACTCATTCGACGCATGACTGGTATTCTACCGGCCCCTCCCCCAATTGTGACTCAGCGAAGGGCGGCTTCCAGGGTGTGAGTGCGGCGGAGGAGTTCGAGGCGGGCGAGTTCGACGTCGTGCACGGCGTCATAAAACAGGATCCAGCGTTCCTGTTCCTGGAAGCGGGCCTGTTCGAGGTCGCGCAGGGAGGCGCGGCCTTCTTCGACGCGGGCAAGCGTGAGGGAGACCTGTTCACGGGCGAGGTCGAGATCCATGCGCGCCAGTTCGCGGGCAGCTTCGGCGTCGCGGACCTTCTGCCATGCCTGGCGGGTCTCGGATTCGACGCGGCGGCGGTGTTGCTGAATCTGGGCCTGGAGGCGGCGCGCTTCAATTTCAGCCTGCGCGGCGCGGGCCTCGTCCTGGCTGTTGGAGAAGAGCGGGATCTGGATGGAGGCGCCAAGTTGGCCGTTGTGGCGCTCGAAGCGGTTGAAGAATTGCTCGTAGTTGTTGAACTTCGCCAGCAACCCGTACTGGGCGACGAGGTCAATGCGGGGCAGGCGCATGGCGCGGTGGGAGCGCGCCTGCAAGTTCCGGGTGGCGACCTCGGCTTCCAGACGGCGGATTTCGGGATCGTCGCGCAAGGCGGCGGCGACGGAGGATTCTTCTTCCTGGGGAGTTTCCAGGGCGTGGCGGTCTTCGGCGGCAGGGACGATTTCTTCCGAAGGATCGAGACCCAAAGCCGTGGCGAGAGAGTGAGACGCGGACTTGCGCAGGGAGGCGAGCTGCTGGAGGCGGAGCCGGGCGCGGGCGGTTTCGAGCGCGGCGCGGCGGGCTTCGAGAGGGATGAGGCGGCCTTCCTCGGCGCGGAGCCGCGTGGCGGCCTCGATGCGCTGCGCATGTTCGAGCTGGCGCTGGGCGGCATCGCTCTGGCGGGCGAGGCGTTCCAGATCGAGGAAGAGCGCGGCAACACGAAGCGCAGCGTCTTCGCGGGCGAGCGCGGAGGCGGCGGAGGCGGCGCGGGCGCTCTCGCGCGTGGCGGCAACCAGGTAGCCCTGGGAGCGGTTCCAGAGCGTGCGCACGCCTTTGGCCTGAACCACGGCCGGCGTGGCGCCTTCAATCGACATGGGCATGCCGCTCGAGTAAGCGAGGCCGCTGCCAGCGTAGATGCGAGGCAGCAGGGGCTCGCGCACAGCCTGGACTTCGAGCGCGGCGCGCTGTTCGTCGAGCCGGGCTAGCACGACCTCGGGGCTTTGGCGGGAGGCGAGTTCGACGGCCTGTTTCAAGGTGAGCACGCGCGGCTCGGCCAGAG
>CAKZUE010000078.1 GCA_937920635.1 uncultured Bryobacteraceae bacterium | reverse complement strand
TCGGTCGGCCCCGCGGGCGAGGCGCGCCTGTCGGCCTTCCTGCACGACCGGGCTGCCGGCGGGGCGGGGCTTTCGGCCCGCATGGCCGAGCCCGAGATGCTGATCGCCAGCGTGGCACGCGCTGCAGAGTTGCTCGACTGTCCCGAAGACTGCCGGCGCGGCTGTCCGGCCTGCATCCTGCGCCCCGATCTGAACAGCCGCGATCTGGTGCTGGACCGCGCCGGCGCCCTGGCATTGGCGCGCGCCCTGCGCGACCGGCTGGCGTTGCGGCCGGAACTGAAGGTTTTCGGACCGGCCACGCAGCTGTCGGGGCGGCCGGCGGCGGCGCTGATCGCCGACCGCCTGCGTGGCGGGCAGCTTCGCGGCCTGGACTTGTGGTTGCACGGCGATCCGGGCGGCTGGGATCTGTCGGGCTGGCCCTTGCGCCGCCTGCTACCCCGTCTGGAAGAGGCCGGCATCCGCCCCCGGGTGGGAATCCTGGCTTCCGCGCTGACCTCGGCCGGGCTGACCTTGCCGGTGAAGCTTGCGCTGCACGCCCTGGCGCGCGCCGCCGATCTCCACTGGGCCGCGGCGTTGCCGCAGGCTGGCGTGGCGATGGTGCTTTGCCATCTCTACGGACCGTCGGATTGCCACGCGCTGGCCGTCACCACACAGGCCGAGGCTGCGCCCGGCCCGGGCTGGGGGCAGGGGGCCGCCGCCCCGGCGCTGATCGGACCGGCCCCGGCCCCGATCATGGGGAACCGGCTGTCAGCCGACCGGCTGATCGAGCTTGGCATGGGGAATGCACGTCTGCTCTGGCCCGAGGCGGCGCTGGACGGCCCGGCGAAGGGCTTCGGCCGGCGCTTCTGGGACTGGCTTGCACGCGAAGCCCCGCTTGAGATCGGCGCCATGCGCAGCGAGGGCGTGGCGCGATTGCACTACTCCGACCGCTACCTGCTGCAGGCGCATCTGCTGCGGCTGCTCAGCGAGCTGATGCAGGCCGCCCCGGGGTCCCAAGGTGCCGCGCTTGCGGCGGATCTGGCCCGCGACGACCGCGCCCCGCCCGATCCGCGCTTCCTGCATCACAACGTCCCCGACGATGCGCTGCGGCAGGATGTTCTGCGCCATCTGCTTCCTCAGGCCAGCATCGAGCTGCGCGCCAAGGCAGACATGCCGCATTACCGGCGACTCTCGGTCTGGCTGAAAGATGGGCGGCGGCTGGACATCCTTTTTGATCAGGGGCTTGGTCCTTGGTCGGTCAAGGGGAACCTGCGTCATGATTTTTCCGCCCCCGCGGCCGCGCAAGCCCGCGCTCTGTCGTCCACGGTCTTCGAGGTGCAGGCCGGCCGCGCCACCACCCCCATTGCCCTTCAGATGCACCAGGCCACGTCATGACGGATCAGACCACGGACGAAGATTTCATGCCGCTGTCGCCGGAGTTCCTTAGCCAGAATTTCCCCGTCGCACGCAACAAGCGACGGGAGAACGCCGACTTGTTCGCCACGTTCCTGCCTGCCGATCAGCTGAAGGACGACGACGCCTTCTATGCGGCGCTTGCCCGGATGGTCGCCTGCGAAACGGGCATCGAGGCCCTGCGCGCCTTCGACCGGCGAATGAAACAGGCAGGCGACGAAAGGAAAACTTTCGTCATGCGCGCCGGGCGCTGGCTTGTGCAGCAGAACCCGGGGCTGGAGCCTTCCGCCATCTTCGCGCGCGATGCCGATGAGCTGCTTGGAAACGTAGAAGAAGCGGCGGTCCATTTGCTGTTCGTGCAGCTGGCGGCTCAAGTAGGATCATCGGGGCGACAGGACGACACATCGCCCGATGGCGCCAAGGCCACCCCACCCGAAAAAGACTGGCGGGCGCTGGCCCGCAAGCTGGCCGGGGCGGCGGCGGCCCTCGACCATCCCGACGCGACCGCGGCCGAACGCATCCTCGCAACTGCCGAACAGCTTGTCACCGCCTGCCGCACGGCTGCCGAGGCTGCGGCGGCGAACGAGGCCCTGGCCCGCCGGGCCGAAGCTCTGCGCGACCGGCTGACCGCGGCCACTCCCGCCCTGGCAGAAGCCTGGCAGGCAGAGGTCGATGGTGCCTTTCTCGATTCCCTGGAAGCCAGCCTCGACGCGCTCGAGACCGCCATCGCCAAGCAAAACCTGGCCGAAAACCAGCTCCGTAAGTTGAATGAACAGGCGCGAGCCGCCCATGATGCCGGCGATCTGGATGAGGAAGAGGGTCTGATCCCGCAACGGCGCGCGGCACGCGCCGAGTCTGAAGCCGCGAAGGCCGCAGTCATGGGCGCAAGGCAGCGGCTGGAAAACCTTCTGCAAGGAAGCTGCCTGCCTTCAGATAACGACACCGGCGTGGAAGACGCCCCGCCCGAGGACACACCGAAGTCCCCGGACAAAATGACAGATCCGGAGGTGCCGGCGGACGACGAACCCAGACCCGGGAAAGAGATCAAAGATCGCCGCCCGGAAGAAACCGCCTTGCCCAAGAGCGGTGCGACCGGCGTGCCCGAGGATGTGCATACCCCACCTTCGGATGACCGGCCCAAGGCACCCCACGTTTCCGACAGTCTTTCCGATGCGACCCTTTTCCGCTGGCTGGCCGCGGGCGAAATCGCGTTGGCCTTCCACGCGGCGCGCCTGATGGAACAGCAGGGTGCCCGCACAAGGCTCCCCGCGGCGGTGCTGCGCGGTCTTGCCCTGCTGCGCGACATCCGGCGCGGAGAGGATATGGCCGACCCGCTGCGCAACGCCGCCATGGCCGAGATGATGGAATCGCTCGCCGATGCCGATCCGATGGCCGCCAAAGTGGCATTCGCTGCGCTGCTGCGCCCGGCGCTGTTCGATCCCGATCACGGAGCCCGCGCCCTTCTTCGGGGACTGGCGGGTGAAGAGATCCTTGCCCCCCACGCCGCGCTGATCGACGCGCTTGGCGGGCTTGGCCACGAGGTTCGGCTGTCCATCCGCCGCCTGGCGGAACTTCGCGGCCGACAGGTCGAACCATCGGCACCTCAGGCCTGCGAGAGGTTGCGCCGCTGGTGGACTGACGCGCAAAAGCGCAAATGCATGCACCAGCCGACCTACCGCATCCTGCATGAAGAGCTGCACCCTCAGGGCAAGATCGGCCGGATCATCCAGGCCGTGCTGGCCGATGCACCCGACGCCGATGCCCTGGCCAGCGATTTCGTCAGGCAACTTCGGGGCGACCGCGCCGCACAGGAAGTTTTCGTGGAAGAGGCCGAGCGGCGCAGTGGCCGGCCGCGGCGCGACCGGATCGAAGGCATGGCCCTGACCTGGTTCTGCGAGCGTCTGCAAGAGGCTTGCGACCATCTGGCGGACTGGCTGGAGGCACGTGCCCAGGATGGCATCACCACTGGCGACAGTCAGCGCAACCGGCTTCTGGCGGCGCTGGGTCCCGTGCGCAAGGCGTTGGCGCAGCACAGTGGCGCAGTTTCCCGCCCAGTCAATGTGTTGCTTGATCCCGATGACGCCATTGCCGCGCTGGTCGATCGCGAGCTTGACGCCTTGGACCAGATCCTGGCCGACGAAGCCTCGTCTGGTTCTGCGCTCTTGGCCGAGGAGGCTCTGGAAGGTCCGCTGCTGCGCCTGCCGGGCGGCTGTCAGGACTGGACCGGAGGCGACCCGGTGCTTGACGTCGAACGTTCTGCCCGCGACCGCCGCCTGGCCAAGGCACTGGCCGATCCGGCTGCGTTGTCGCCGGATTTGGATACTGCCTTGTCGGCGCGCCGCGCGGAAGGCGCGATCCTCGCGGCGCGGGCGGTGCTGCGGCGGCTCGAGGTCGCAGGCATGAGCCCGTCAGAGGTCAAGATGCGCCGGCAAGAGATCGACGAAGCGCTGACGGCGGCCCGCCAGGGCGCGCTGGAACGGGTGGAGCGACTGCGCCTGTCCTTTGCCACTCTTGCTAATCTAGACCTGGACCAGACCGAGGCCAACCGCGGGCGGCTGGCGCAGCTGGCGGCGATTGCCGAGGCACTCCGCGCCGATCCCGACGGCGATCATGTCGCGCTGCCCGCCGGCAATGGGCTGCGCAACAGCATGGTTCCACCGGACTTCCCAGAGCTGCACGCCTGTCTGGCGAGGCTTGAGGACCAGCGCGACCAGATGCGCGTGGCTGTGGTCGAACGGCAGCGGCAGGCCCTGACCGCGCTTTGCGCCCGCCCCGATGCCGGGGGCGCGCGCGCCATCCTTGACCGGCTGGACCAGCTTGACCCGGTGACGGTGGACGATGCCATAGCCGATCTGCAGGCCGGCCGCACGGTTCACCTGCCCGAGGCCGAGGCGCCGGACCTGTTCGAAGAGTTCTTCCCGACCTTCGTTCACGCCATCGAACGCTTCGGCACAAACATCGGGCGTGGCCAGGTTCAGACAGCCATGACCACCGCCTCGGATCTGGGTCCGCTGCATCTGGCGGCGCTGGACAGCCAGACGCGCAAGCGCGGCCAGCAGCTTGTAGAACACTGGAGCAGCGCAGAAAATGCCCTGCGCCAGAACCAGCCCGACCGCCTGCGCGAGGCCCTGCAACGGCTGTTCGGTCTGATCGGGCTGACCGGTATCGAGGTCAAGTCGGGACGCGAGGCCATACGCGGCAGGCTGAGGGGACTGACGCTGGCCGCCGATGTGCCGCTCGTCTCGGACTGGTTTCTTCCCCCCGCTTTCGGCAGCGAAAACGGCGGCCGGTTCCGTCTGCTGGCAGCGCGCGACGATGTGAACATCGAGCAGCTTCTGCGCGAGATCGGCTCCGAAGCCCCCGACGATACCTGGATCGTGATCCAGTTCCGCCGTCTGGGCGAAGACGACCGGCGCAATCTTGCCAGGCGCTGCCGCGACGACGCCCGGCGGGTGCTGATGCTGGACGAAACCCTGCTGTTGTTTCTGGCGAGCCGCAGCGAAGACCCCCTGCGCGCGTTCTTCGCCTGCACGCTGCCTTTCGCCTGGGTGCAGCCCTATGTGGTCGGCGCAGGGCCGATCCCGCGCGAAGTCTTCTTCGGCCGACAGGAGGAAATCCGGCGCATCGTCGCGCGCGAGGCCGGGGGTTGCCTGATCTACGGCGGGCGCCAGCTGGGAAAATCGGCGCTGTTGCACCATATCCGTCGCGAACGCCACCGGCCGGACAGGGGCGAGGTGGCCATCTACCTGGACATCAAGCCTCTGGGAAGCCCTGGCAATCCGGCCGAGCGGCTGTGGGACGAACTTCACCATGCCCTGCGCCGCGAAGCCGGTCTGTCGCCCGGTGGCAGCGGGCATCAGTCGGTGCTTCAGGCGATCCGCCTGTGGCTTGACGGCGGACCGGACCGGCGCGTTCTGATGATGCTGGACGAGGCCGACAACTTCCTGCGCGCCGAACACGGCGCGGGCTACCCGAATCTTCTGCCGCTCAAGGCGTTGATGGAAGAGACGGGGCGCCGCTTCAAGGTGGTCTTTGCCGGCCTGCACAACGTGCGCCGGATGGCACGCGCGCCCAATTCGCCCCTGCCGCATCTGGGCGAACCCATCTGCATCGGCCCGATGAACCAGACCGAGGCCAACCGCTTTGCACTTCGCCGCCTCGCGATCGAGCCGTTGCGCACCGCAGGGCTCGACTTCGCCGATCCTGCGCTGGCCTGGGACATGCTTGCACGCATGAACCATTATCCCTCGCTCGTGCAAATCTTCGGCCATCAGGTGGTGGACCGGCTGGGGCGGCGTCCGGACACACGCAGCGGGCCGCGCTGGAAACTCAGCCGCGAGATCCTGTTCGAGGGCAGCACCGCGGAGGCCATCTCGGCCCAGATCCGGGACCGGTTCCAGCTGACACTGAACCTGGACCTGCGCTACGAACTCTTCGCCAAGTCGATCGCCCATTATCGCCTGGACAACACCGGCGGCCAGGATCGCGTGCTGTCCGTCGGCCTGACGGTGGCCGAAATCCACAAAGCCGCACTTGGTTTCTGGCCGAATGGCCTGCCGAGGCCATCGCTTGGCGACTGCGAAGAGATCCTGGCCGAAATGGTGGATCTCGGCGTTCTGGCTGAACTGGCACCGAGGCGTTTCGGTCTGCGCAATGCGCAGGTCGCCCAGATGCTGGGCGACCGCGAGCAGCTGGAAACCGAACTTCTGCAGCTTGCCGACAGCGAAGACGACCCGGCTTATGACGCAGGCAGTTTCCATGCCTGCCTGCGACCGCTCCGGCCAAAAGATCGTTCACCGCTGTCCGATCGCCAGTTGCAACAGGTATTCGGACCTGACGGCTCGCGCCTGACCTTGATCGTGGCGCCCGACTTCATCGTGGGGCCGGAAGCGGGGCAGCGGCTGGTTGCCGCAGCGGCTCTGCTCGATGTGCAGGCCGAGCTGATCGGCGCAGAAGATGCCGCGCTGCGCCGCGCGCTGGAGACGGATGGCGTCTTCATCATGTCGGGCGACTGGTCCGCCGACCGTGCGCAGCGTGTGGTGAACCGGCTGGATGAACGCGGCGCGCGCACGCGCATCCTCTGGCTGGTGCAGAGAGAGCCCCCGGACCTTCCCGAATTGCCGCAGGTTCGCGCCAGGCCATGGGACGAGAACATGCTGCGGCTCTGGCTGGCCGAGGAGGGGCATGCGCCAGCGCTGGATGACCGCGCGACGCGCGCTGCCATCACGGCAGCAACGGGCAACGTTCCGGCACGGCTGATGACCTTGCGCAGCGAGCTTTCCGACCTTGCCGCACGTCCGATCCGCGACAGGCAGGCACGGTTGGCCGCCTGGTCCCGCAGCCAGCCTTCGATCGCCGAGGCGGCAGGCCTGTCGTATCAGGATTGCGCCGTGCTGCGCTTTCTTGTCGAAAATGGCGCCGCCCTTGAGTGGGCTGAAGAGCTTGTGGCTTTCTGCCCCGACGCCGATCCAACCCGACTGACAAGGCTGATCGCCGGGGGCTGGCTGCAAGCGGCCGACAGCACAGGCGGCGTTCCCCAGCCCACGGCACTGGGTCAGCTGGCAGCAGCATGACGGCCCAGGGAAACCCCTGGCTTCTGCCCGGGCCGGACAGATGGCTGGAGGATCTGGCGGAACAGTTGCGGTGCGGGCTTCTGCTGCTTCCGCCCTTGGCCGCTGCGCCCGACGGCCTGGTCGCGGCGCTTCTGGCGCGTTGCCGCGGCTTGCACGACTGCGGCGAAATCCGCTGCGGCCCCAGGGACACTCGACCACCTGCATCCATCTTGGCCGAGCCACTCGGCTGCGCACCGACGCTCGATGCCCTTGCATCGGCGACCTGCGACCAGCAAGTGATGATCCTGCGCCTTGCCGACGTCTCACCGGCGCAGGGCCTGTCCTGGCTGATCTTCCTGCGCCGCTTCGCACAGGCACGCCGGGAGAATCCCGGCCTGTGCGTCCTGTTGCCTGATGCCCCTGCCGCGCTGTGCGGCCAAGGCCTGCCCTGCGCCGACGACTGGCGCAACAGCCTCAGCCGCGGCGACCGGGTGATCTGGGCGGAAGAGAACCTGCCGCGCGACCGCAGCGGCCTTGCTGCGGAACTGGCCGTGGCCTTGGCTGTCGAACTCTGCGGCTGGCGCCTGGATCTGGCCGCCGAGCTTGCGCGTGCCAGTGTGGAGGATCTGACCCGCCCGCTGGACTGGCTTGCGCGACGCGGAAGCGATGGCGCGGCAGAAACAGGCAAGGGCGATGCCTGCCCGCTGGCCCTTTGCCGGGGGGGCGACAGCGCACAGCTTCGCCGACGGGTGTGGCGTGCGCATTTGTTCACATTCTTCCCGAAGCTTGAGGAACAGCGGCTCGATTTCATTGACCGTTACAGGAAGCGGCTGCGTGTTGACAAACATCTCAGCTCGCTCGGCGTGAGCTCTGTCGAGGACATCGAACTGGGCGCCCTGCGCCATCAGTTGCGCGGTGCGCTGGATCGAGACAGCGCCGACCTGCTGGATGCACTGGCGCGTCTGCGCAACCGGTTGGCGCACCGTCAGCCAGGCGAACCTCAGGATTGCCGGACGGTGCTCGCCATCAGGGATCCGCAGCAGCGACATGGTCTCGGCTGCTGACCTTGACATAAGTCAGCTTCTCGGGCATCGGAGCCGGCGCGCAGCCGGAGGCCGGCGCCCTGCGGCGGTCCCAGGTGGTGTTGCGCCGGTCGTGCGCCGCGGTCCCGGTCGAACGGCGCACCCGGCCACGGCCGCGTTACGGCATCGGGACGCTGGACTGAACCGTGCCTGCGCGCCCGACACTGCGCACCCGCGTTTCCGTCCTGCCACTAGCGAAAGCCCACGCCTCGCCCACCCGAATACGCCGCGGCACAAAAAGGACCCGCAGTCAAGCCCCATTTTTGTCTTTCATGGCTTTTTTCGCCATTGACCTTGCGCGATTGTCCGCGCGCGTTTTCAGCCGCAGGCGCAGTTTCCGATACGCCGTTGCGGCTGCGTCACGCGCGGATTTCGAGCGCGGCAATTTGGCACGCTCGGTTTCGTCTAAATATTCCTGCCACGGCATTTGCGGCACCAATACCGGTTTCTGTACGATACTATATCCCCAGTTTGTGGCGTGCAACCGTTGTGGTTTCCGGATTTACCACGCCACCCCGACGAATTCTGCCTGTTCGTCGCGCAGTCGTGTCCTGCACGTATTGCAGAAGCGGTGATGCGCCCCGGTGCTGACAAACGCCGCCCCGCAGCGGGTCATCCCCGCATGCGCGGGGAGCACGCATGTTTTCGAGAGTGGCAGCTATACGTTGCCGGGTCATCCCCGCATGCGCGGGGAACACTATAAAGGGGGAAAGGGGGGGACAGCTTCGGCGGGTCATCCCCGCATGCGCGGGGAACACGGGTCGGTGGTTCGTGACGACGCAGGGCGGATCGGGTCATCCCCGCATGCGCGGGGAACACGCCGATCTGCCCATTCCGAAACCGTTTGCCGCGGGGTCATCCCCGCATGCGCGGGGAACACGCCGACTCCACCGTCGCGACCGCCGCGGCCGACGGGTCATCCCCGCATGCGCGGGGAACACAGGCGAACAAGCAGGATCGCGGCGCGTCCGGTCGGGTCATCCCCGCATGCGCGGGGAACACCTGCGCGATCTCGCGCGTGCGCCCGAACAGCGCGGGTCATCCCCGCATGCGCGGGGAACACGCGTGATCGGGCGCAGTGCAGGCACCGCCGGACGGGTCATCCCCGCATGCGCGGGGAACACAGGCAATCTGCCCCAGATCGCCACTGCCGCGTCGGGTCATCCCCGCATGCGCGGGGAACACTTCAGCCGTTCGGCCGTTTGCCGCGCTTCGATCGGGTCATCCCCGCATGCGCGGGGAACACGCCGCCCGGCGGTGCGTCGCCGCCTACCGCACCGGGTCATCCCCGCATGCGCGGGGAACACGTTGAACGCCGCGATCACCGATGCGCCGCGACCGGGTCATCCCCGCATGCGCGGGGAACACGAAACTTGGGCCGAGCGCGGCGAGGCGCCCGACGGGTCATCCCCGCATGCGCGGGGAACACCAATGGAAGACCTCGCTTAATTCCTTTTGGCGCGGGCCATCCCCGCATGCGCGGGGAACACGAACTCACCGGTGAGTTCACACTCGACATAATCGGGTCATCCCCGCATGCGCGGGGAACACGAGGACTATGCGGTTTCCCTCTACCGAGAAAACGGGTCATCCCCGCATGCGCGGGGAACACAACGTCGCGGTCAACTGGCGCGCTTCCAGCTCCGGGGTCATCCCCGCATGCGCGGGGAACACGCGCAAGCCGCGCGCCTTCA
>CAKZUE010000077.1 GCA_937920635.1 uncultured Bryobacteraceae bacterium | reverse complement strand
GACGGGAACGGGACCGGGACGCCGGGCCGACCGAGCAGCAGCAGGAGCTCGTCCAGCGTATCGGCGCGGCAGAAGCCGGCATTCGTGTGGACAACAAACGCCGCCGGCCGGCCCTGCTGGTCCCGCAGCAGCCAGCAGACGCCCGGTTGCGGCTCGCTGGACGGCACTGCTTCCACGCAGTTCTGCACGCGCTCGAACAACACGCCGCCCGGCGAGAACAACTGGTGGCTGTCGCCGGAAAACTCGAACACCTCCGCCGAGGTCGTCACCCGCAACGGCTGCTCCATGCCCGGCAGGCGCGCCGCGTAGGTCTGCGCATCCAGCGGCTGCCATTCCAGATCCACCGGCCAGGCCGCCTGCCGCGCCATGAGGTGGTCGAGCCCCCCGAGCGACACGGGCGGCTCAGACAGCGCCGGCACGGCCAGATCCTCCCGCGCCACGGCGTCCAGATCCAGCGGCGCCTCGGCCGCTGCGCTCACCTCCTGCTCGATCTCGGCCAGGAACCGCTGCCGCGCCGCTTCGCGCGCCTCCCGGCTGGCCAGCGTCACCTGCTCGAAGCGCTTCGGCAGCTTCGACAAAATCGGCTGGAGCCGCCCCACGATGCCCTGAAACATCTGGATGCGCTGGCCCACGGCGAAATAGACGTCGGCCTCCACCGTGTCTTTGTAAGCGAAGTTCAGGATCTTCACCTTCGGCCGGGGCTGCCCGAGGCGGTCGATCCGTCCAATGCGCTGCTCGAGCTTCATCGGATTCCAGGGCAGATCATAGTTGGCCAGCACGCCCGCCGCCTGCAGATTCAGCCCTTCCCCGGCGGCATCGGAGCACACCAGCAGCCGCACCTGCCCCGTGCGCAGACGCCGTTTGATCTCCTCCTTGCTGCACGCCATCCAGCGGCCCGAGCCGTCCCGCCACGCTCCGCCCATGCCTGAGTAGCTCGCCACCGGCACGTCCGGCATCTCCCGCGCCAGATACTCGCGCAGATATTCCATCGTGTCGGTGTACTGCGTAAACACGATCGCCGATTCCGAATCCTGCGCGAACACGCTCACCAGCTCGGCATGCAGCCGGCGCGCCTTGGTGTCCGTGTTGAGCCGCGCAATCGCGCGCAGCAGATCCAGAATCCGGTCCCGCTCCTCCAATTCCGCAGTTGAGGCCGCCAGTTCGGCGGCTTCTTCCGGCGCCATCACCTCGTCGGCCGCCTCGTCGAGCGAGACGTCCTCCTCGCTCAGCCCCAGCTTCTCCAGCCTCGCATTCAGCGTCCGCTTCAGAGCCTCGAAGCTCGACGCCAGGCGCCGCCGGTACACGGTCATCACAAAGCCGATGGCGGTGCGCCTGTCCGAGGCCGCCTTCGAGTAAGTCTCCGAGATGTAGTCCTCCACCTGCGCATACAGCGCGCTCTCGGCCGGCGTCATCTCGACGGCAATGTCGGTCACCTCGCGCTCGGCGATCGGCAGCTCGAGCTTTCCAGCGCGCCGGTAGGAGCGCAGCAGCTCGCGCGTGTGCCGCACCATGCGCCACCGCAGCGGCGAGCACGCCTTCAGCACGTCGAGCAGCGCCCGCCGCGAGCCGGGATCGAGCATCCGCCGCGGCGCCTGCGCCGCATCCCGCAGCGCCCGCACGACCCTCGTGCGCCTGATCGCGCTCAGCCCAGGCGTCAACGCCGCGATCTCGGCCTCTGGCAGCGGCCCGAAATACGCCTCGCAGTCGCGGAACCACGCCGTCAACTGGTCCAGCGTCTCCGGCGACGGATTGCCGCCCGCCCAGGAGAAATACTTCAGAAACGCCTCCGGCTCGGCCGCCCACCTGGGCGGCAGCCCGAGCAGGTCCATCAGGTCCCACAGCTCCACCGGGTGCACCTGCATCGGCGTCGCCGTCAGCAGCAGCAGGCTCTGGCAGCGCCGCGCCAGCTCCCGCATCAGGCCCAGCAGCGCGTTTGGCCCCTTTTCCTGATCCGTCCCCGCCCCCCGGCGCCGCGCATGGTGGGCTTCGTCGAGCAGCACCAGGTCCCACGGCTCGGCCTCCAGCAGCTCCCGCGTGCGGTCCTTGCGGCGCATCAGGAAGCTCGAGGCCAGCACCACGGGCTCGGCCTGCCACTGGTCCCATTTGACGGCGCGTTCCAGCGGCCCCGTCCAGCCGTAGCAGGCGCGCCAGCGCAGCGCCGCGCCGTCATAGACCGGAACGTTCAGGTTGAACTTCTCATACAGTTCGTTCTGCCACTGGACCTGCACGCTTTTGGGCGTCAGGATCAGCACCCGCCTCGCTTTGCCCGACAGCAGCGCCTGGCGCACGATCAGGCCTGCCGTGATCGTCTTGCCCAGCCCGACTTCGTCGGCGATCAGCAGCCGGCACGGCCACTGCTCCAGAAACCGCACGGAGGTCCGCTGCTGGTGGGGCCACGGCGTGACGGCGCTGGTCGCCTCGCCCGTCCGCACGCCATGCGGCAGCGCCGGCGCGGTTTTCACGAAGGTCCACACGCAGCGCCGGAACTCCTCAGCCGTCAGCCGGTGCCCACACACCGTTTCCTCCTGCCGCCACGCCGTGAGCGGCGGGGTCACCGGGCGGTCGTCTTTGGGTAAATACTCCAGCAGCTTCTTTCGCGCCGCCTCGGGAAAATCGAACACGCGCGCGCCCGGCGAACGGTCCTCCCACAGCCGGGCAAAGGCCTCCAGCTCCTCATCGCAATGCGCCTTTTCGGTCTCGCTCAGCCATGCGCAGTGCACGTGAAAACTCTCGCAGTTATTCTTCCAGCCGCCGGCGGTTTCGTTGACGCTGCCCGAAAAGGTGAGCCTGTTGCCTTCGGCGTCGACAATAATGCCGAACTTGGCGTGATACAGCCCAGGCGCCCGCATCGGCCGCCCTTCCCTGTCCACCGGCACGGCCACCTTCACGTCCAGATACCCGTGGGCCACCATCCACGCCAGCAGCTCCAGCCCGCGGCGGGCCCGCTCATCCGGCGGAGTCAGATCCACGGCCGCCAGCTGCCGCTCGATCCGCTCCCTCAGGTCGTAGCCCTGCTCGATGGCCCGCTGCTCGTCTTCCTCCAGCGTACAGCCCACCACCAGCCGCATCCGCCCCTCATTGGCGAACAGCCCCTCCAGCCCCCGCGCCGCCAGCGCCAGCGCGTCGGCCGAGAAGTAGCCGGTCGTCCGGCAATACTCCACCGCGCAGGCCAGCGCCGGCGTGTAGAACAGTTCCACCAGGTCGCCGTCTTCGTGCGAGTAGCGGAATTTCCACCTCTTCTCAGTCAACAGCGGCATCGGCATTCAGCGCCAGCCTAGAGAGCGCTCCTGGGTCGAGTTCCTCTCCCACCAGTTGAGACCCGTGGGCTGCACCCGGATGACCTTCCCGCGGCGATCGGCAAAGGTGCGAAAACGGGCGTGCTTCAGCAAGCGCATGGCGTATTCTGCGCACTCCATGCGCGAGACCTGCATCCAGACAATGCAACATCGTTCATGGCAGCGGCTGCGAGCGTAGAAACCGGCATCCCGCGTGAACAACGTGATCCGGCCCTTCTGCTGCAAGACCGACAGGATTTCCTCATCCGACATGCCTTTCCGGCCCCAATCGTCTCCTGCCTGCCGAACGCGCCACCCCCTGTCCGCCATCGCACGCCGTTGCCCCTCCGGCCAGTTTTCATCCAGCAGGATCAACTGGCTTTCCTCCCGAGGCTCCCCGGCGGCGAGAATTCCTCGGCATGCTCCAGCAATGCCTGCCGGGCCAGCCGCACCGCCTCGGCGATCGCATCCTGTGGAATGCTTCCACGCCAGTCTTCAACAATGTGCTCCCAGGCCAATCCCTCCGCCACCTGCTCCAGCACATCCTGAACAAGAATCCGGGTTCCCCGGAAGGTAAGCGCCCCATGGCAGATGCCCGGGTCGGAGACAATGTAGCGGCCAATCTGCTTCACCTGCTCTGGTGCGGAGCGTTTTTTCCGCAACCCGGCGGCTGCGGGCTTCCCCGCTTTCTTGCTCGTGGTCCTGACGGCTGGCATGGCGGCTACCCCTCGTCCCCAGTTTCCTCCGGTTCTCCGAGTTCAAGCAACAAAATCTGCTCCGGCCGCTTCGGCTCGGGCACCTTTTCGGCGAACGCCAGCCGCCGCAGTTTCTCGAGCGCTTCAAAATCGCTCGCCGCGCCCTCCAGCGTCGGGTCGGTCTTCTTCCTGCCGCGCGGCGCAATCGGAGGCAACACGTTCAGCAGCGCTTCCAGCGCCGTCAGCAGCGTCGGATCATCCAGCAGCCGCAGCGATTCGAGCCGGTTCCGCGCCGCTTCCGTATTGCGGAACCGCACCGTGTAGGCCGCTTCGTGCAGCCGGTCGAGCATGGGCGCCTGAGGCCCCGTGGTGAGTTTGCTCCTGGTCATGCGCGTCTGGCTGTCCCACAGCGTCACGTCCTCGCCCGACACCGCGCAGGCCACGTTCTTCACTTCCTGGTCGAAATCCAGCCCCACCACACGGGCCAGCTTCAGCGCCTCATCGGCCGGAAACTTCGGCGCGCGGAAGGCGTCCCAGGCCAGCACGTACCACTCGGTGAGCGGATCCAGATGGTGCTGCCGCCTCACCGTCGCCAACTGCTCCATCCGCCACTGCTTCACCTCGCGCCGCGCGGCTTCCAGTGCATCCTCCGGGGTCACCCGGTACGGATCCCACGCCCCGAACAGCCCGCTGTCATATCCTTTCGGCTCCTGCCGCGCCGTGCCGCGCGTCAGCGGCCAGCAGCGCGAGAAGATCTCTAGCGCCGGACCGAAACAGGCCAGGTACAGATCAATGCCCGCCAGCCCTGCCTCCTGGAACTCGCGCACCTTCCCGCGCACCACGCGCCGCACCTCCGGCTCGACGTCTTCCCAGAACACCTCCTCGCCGCGCGCCGGCGCGTCCTCCCGCAGACGGCACACCAGGAAGATGGTCGACTTCGCCGCCGACTTCTCGCGGATGTGCAGGCTGCCCTCGGCTTCCGTATGCACCGGCCAGCTCGCCGTGATGACGAAGCCAGCTTCGATCAACCCCGTGGCGAGCGCATCCCAGGCGTCCTTGGCCTTGTGGGTGAACATCACGGTCATGATGCCGCCGGGCTTCAGCACGCGCCGCATCTCAGTAAAAATGCGCGCCATGCGCCGCTGGTAGTCGGCGTGGGCGAGCTTCTTTGCGCCCCTCTGCCCATGGAACTTGGCCGGATTGGCCACGGCTTCACGGTCTTTGTCGGTCAGGTGCGCCGTGAACAGCTCCGGATACAGCAACCCTGCTGTGCGCTTCAGCCAGACATAGAAAAAGTCCGACAACTCGGCGTACATGACGTTGTCGTAGTAAGGGGGGTCCATGACGATGCAGTCGACCGAGGCATCGGCGAGCGAGAGCGCGTCAGCGGACTCGCAGAGGATCTTCACCTCCGGCTGGCGGCGCCGCGGCTGGGCGAAGAGATGTCCGTTGCCGCTGGGCGCCGGTGAGTGGCCGAGGAGTTCGATCAGCTCGCCCAGGGCTTTGCCCGTTTGCTCCAGCGCCCAGTCGTAACCAAGCCCGGTGATCGTGGGCGCCATCTCGGCATAGGACCACTTGGAGCTGAAGTCGTGACGGTCGAAGTAACTGCGCACTCGGCCCGTGCTTGGGTCCCAGTGACATCCAATGGCGTTGTAGTAGGCTATCTTGTCCAGAGCCAACGCAATATAGACCATGGCGGCGCGGTCGAGCTCGGAGATCTGCCCGCCATTTTGCGCCTTGAGCTCCTCGACCATGTCCTGGAAGACTTCGACGCTGGTGCAGTGGCCGTAGAGCTGGCGGGGGTTGAACTGGTCCCGCCACAACGGCGCGCCATACTGCCGCGGGCGATTGTCGTTCGAGTTCTCGGGGAATTCCTCATCCGGCACGATGTTGCGCGCCTGCCACAGCGGCATCTTCTCCGCCAGCCGCCGCTCGACCAGCGCCTCCACGTCGTCTTCCGGGCGCGGGGCGCGGAAGCCGCGCACAACCCTGGTCTTCGGCTTGCCGTTCTTG
>CAKZUE010000076.1 GCA_937920635.1 uncultured Bryobacteraceae bacterium | reverse complement strand
CTCGAGCCGCCCCGCGAAGCCGACATCGTCGCCGGCGAACTGCAATCGTTCGCCATCAGCCCCAGCTACGGCGGACCGTTCGCGGGCGTTATCGCCGCCCGGGAGAAGTTCATCCGCCAGATCCCCGGCCGCCTGGCGGGCCAGACCACCGACCAGGACGGCACCCGCGCCTTCTGCCTCACGCTCTCCACGCGCGAACAGCACATCCGCCGCGAGAAGGCCACCTCGAACATTTGCAGCAACCAGGCTCTGGTGGCGCTGATGGCCACCGTTTTCATGAGCGTTTACGGCAAACAGGGGTTGCGCGAACTCGCCGTCCAGAACCTGTCCAAAGCGCATTATCTCGCCGAAGGCCTCGACCGGCCTTTCAGCGGCCGCTTTTTCAATGAATTTGTCGTAAAACCCCGCCGCTGCTCCGTGGAAGAAGCGCTGCGGGCGCTGCTTGAAAAGAAAATCCTCGGCGGTGTGGCTCTCCAGCGGTTCTACCCCGAACTCGGCGAGTGCCTGCTCCTGTGCGCGACCGAGATGAACCGCCGCGAAGACATGGACGCCGTGAAGGAGGTGCTTGCCTGATGCCGAAAACATTGGGGAAAGTGCGGCCGCATCCCACGCAGAACGAGCCCCTGTTGTTCGAACTGTCGCGCCCGGGCAAGCGCGGGTATCAGTTGCCGCCGCTCGATGTGCCGGAGGCGGACCCCGAGGAAACGCTGGGCGCGGACAATGTGCGGCGGGAAATCGAGGATTTTCCCGAAGTCAGCGAGGTGGAAGTGCTGCGCCATTTTACGCGGCTTTCCACCTGGAATTACGCCATCGATCTGGGGATGTTTCCGCTGGGCTCCTGCACGATGAAGTACAACCCGCGGATCAACGAAGCCGTGGCGCGCACCGAGGCGCTCGCCTGGGCCCATCCGTATCAGCCCGAAGAACTCAGCCAGGGCGCCATGGAAATCATCGCCACGCTCGAACAGTATCTGGCGGAAATCTTCGGAATGCCGGAGGTGACGCTCCAGCCCGCCGCCGGCGCCCACGGCGAATACACGGGCATCATGCTGGTGCGCGCCTGGCACACCGCGCAGGGCAATCCGCGAAAGGTCGTCCTCGTGCCCGACTCCGCTCACGGCACCAATCCGGCGACGGCGGTGATGGCGGGCTACGAGGTGAAAACGCTCGTCTCGAACGATCAGGGAATGGTCGATCCGGCGGCAGTCGCCGCAGCGGTGAACGAGGACGTGGCGGCGCTGATGGTGACCAACCCGAACACGGTGGGAGTGTTCGAGGAACATATTGAAGAAATCGCCGCGATCCTCCACGCCAAGGGCGCCCAGTTGTACATGGATGGCGCCAACCTGAACGCGCTGGTGGGCGTCGCGCGCCCCGGTGATTTCGGCGTCGACGTGCTGCACTCGAACCTGCACAAGACCTTCTCCACGCCGCACGGCGGCGGCGGTCCCGGCGCGGGCGCGGTGGCGGTGCAGCCTCATCTGGCGCCGTTCCTCCCCGTGCCCCGCCTGAAGCGCGAGAACGGACTGTTGAGATGGGACTATGACCGCCCGCAGTCCATCGGGCGCGTCCGCGCGTTCTACGGCAATTTCGGCGTGCTGATCCGCGCGCTCGCCTACATCCTCGCCCACGGCGGCGCGGGGCTGCGCAACGCGACTCTTGATGCGCTGCTGAATGCCAACTACGTCCGCGCGCGCCTCGAGCCGCACTATCAAATCGCCTACAAATCGCGATCCATGCACGAGTGCGTCTTCAGCGACGCCCGCCAGGAGAAGCTCGGCGTCCGCACCGGCGACATCGCCAAGCGCCTGCTCGACTACGGCTTCCACCCCTACACGGTGAGCTTCCCGCTGATCGTGCACGGCGCCATGATGATCGAGCCGACCGAAACCGAACCCAAAGCCGAGCTCGACGCCTTCTGCGAGGCGCTCATCGCCATCGCGAAAGAAGCGGAAGAAAATCCCGATCTGGTCAAGACCGCGCCGCACTCCACGCGCGTGTCGCGCGTCGACGAAGTCGCCGCCGCCCGCAAGCCCCGTGTCCGCTGGACTCGCGCGCCCGGCGCCACCGAAGTCCACGGCCTGATGCTCAGTTGAGGTACGGCGGCACTCGCGCCTGACATCGAGGCGAGCAGCCCGTCCCGCCCACGCCCATGGTGCTGTCAGATGGAGCTTGAGCCACGGCTGATGCGAAGGAGGTCTCCACGGACGCAGAACGTCGTCACTCTTCCAGCAGCCCGCCCTCAGCTCCCTACATAAGCTTCCACTTCAATCTCCACCCGCAACCGCGGATCCACCAGCCCCGCGATCTGAATCATCGTCGCCGCCGGACGGATCTCCCCGAACACCTCCGCATGCGCCCGTCCCACCGCCTCTTCATCATCCAGCGACACCAGATACATCCGCGTCCGCACCACATCGCGCAACTCCGCTCCCGCCTGCCGCAGCGCCGTCTCGATCTTGCGGAAGATGAACGCCGCCTGCTCGTACGCATCGCTCTCGCCCACGACGCGCCCCTCGGCATCCACCGCCGTGGTTCCCGCCACCCACACGTGCGGCCCGATCCGCACCGCGCGCGAGTAGCCCACCGCGGCCTCCCAACGCGTTCCCGAAGAAATGTTTTTTCTCACCGTGCCGCCTCCCCGGCCAGAATCAACGCTCCGCTCAGCCCCGGATATTGCAGCGCCGGCCGCTCGATCCGCGGCAGCGGGAAATAGCCGTTCGCATACTCCACAACGCGCCCGCGGATCATCCCGAGCAACTGCGGTTGCTCCATCACGCCTCCTCCCAGCACGATCACCCGCGGCGACAGCACGCACGCCACATTGATGCACGCCTGCGCCAGATAGTCGGCCTCCACGCGCCACGCCGGATGGTTCGCGGGCAGCGCCTCTCCCTTGTGGCCCCACCGCGCCTCGATCGCCGGTCCGCTCGCCATCCCCTCCAGGCAATCGCCGTGATACGGGCACACGCCCGCAAATCCGGGCACTTCATCCGCCGCCCGCCGCACCAGCAGGTGCCCCATCTCGGAGTGCATCAGCCCATGCACCAGCCGCCCGCCCGCCAGCGCGCCGCCTCCGATTCCCGTGCCCACCGTGAAATACACCAGGTCGTCGATCCCCCGCCCCGCGCCGCACCGCGCTTCCGCCAGCGCCGCGCCATTCACATCCGTATCGAACCCCACCGGCACGCCCAGCTCCTGCTCCAGCACCCCGCGCAGCGGAAAGTCCCTCCATGCCAGCTTCGGCGTCGTCGTGATCCGCCCGCTCGCAAAGTCCACCGGCCCGAACGTCGCCACCCCCAGCGCGTCCAGCCGCCCGGCGCGCCGGAAATACCCGATCACCGCTGCCATCGTCTCCTGCGGCTGGTTGGATGTCTCGATCCGCGCCACCCCCTCCAGCAGCAGCGGATCCTCGCCCACCGCCACCAGGAATTTCGTGCCGCCCGCCTCAATCGCGCCGTATCGAGCCATGCCTCACCGCCCCACGCGTTTCATCACCTGCCGCACCGCGTCCTGAATCCGCGCCTCCACTTCCTCCGTGAACGGCCCCGGCTGCCCGTAGTAGATCATTGAATCGGCCGCCTCATAGCCGCCCTCCTGCAGCACCCGCGCGCTGGGAATGTAGCAGGCCACGTCGTTCGAGTACCCCGCCACGATGAGCCGCTCCTGCGGCCACGCCTTGTACGCCCACAGCGCATAGTCCACCACTGCCTCGCCGCCCAGCGCGATCAGCGTGAATCCCGGGTCCACCCGCACTGCCTGCACCGGATAGCGCAGCAGCCGCGGCTCGCGCCGCTCCTCATAGAGCTTCAGCATCAGCGCCGCCCGCCGCTGCCGGAACACATTCGCATCTTTTTGTTCCTGCTCGAACTGCGCCCGCGTGTGCGGCGCAAATGGCAATGCGGCCAACTGATACGCCGCCCGCACCCGCCCGCCCGCCGGCTGCATCCTGCCGCGCGCCACCCGCGCCACTTCCGCTGCCAGCGTGCGCCCGTGCTGCTCGGCGTACTCCAGCCTGCTCCGCGGATTCGGGTTCTGATCCCCTCCGCACAATTGCACGAACAGCGCCACTGCGCCCGGAAACTCCTTCTCGATCTCCGCCTGCGCATAGCCCGCGTAGTCGCCGCTCAACTGATAGAACTCCGCCGTCAGCGTCGTGTTGTGACACGCGTAGCCGAACAGAATCGCGCGCACCCTGCCCGCCGGCGACGTCACCCGCACCACCGGCACGCGCGGATCCGTGGGACCATCGGGATTCACGCCAATCACAACGCCCTTCGGTGTGAACTGCCGCCGGTTCACTCCGAAGCGCGCTTCGCCATATTCAAATGCCAGTTCCGCCGGCGCCAGGTCCGCCAGCGCCGCCCCAATCACATCCAGCAGATTTTGTTGCAGCCTCTCGCGATACGCCGCCAGCGCTTCCCGGTGCGGCTGCTGCTGCGACTCCATCACCGAAAGATTGCCCCGCACCACCGGTCCCGTGTGCGTGTGCGAGGAGTTGAACACCAGCCCCTCCCGCCCAAGCTTGTACTTCTCCATCGCCCGCGCCGCCACCACATCGGTCAGTTCCATCGGCAGCCCGATCAGGTCCGTCGTCACGATCACCGCCCGCCCGCCGCGCCCGTCCTCCAGCGCCAGCGCCTTCGCCCACAGCGGCATCAGCGCCCCCTCGCTCGGCTTGTTCCGCGCCGCGTAGCCGGACATCCAGATGGATCCATCCGGCGTGATGTCGATCTTCGCCGCCCCCGCCTTCATCGCCGGCGCCGCCCATCCCGGCATGGCCAGCAACAGGCAAAGCGGAGCAAAAAGTCCTGGTTCTCTCATGACTTGATCCTGTTACAATCCGGAAAGTGCGCTCATCCCAGTCAGAGTGCAACCGGGGAGTTCTGCAATGAAGTCGATGACCATTCTGGCCATAGCGGCCCTCACGTGCCTTCCAGCATATCCGCAAGCACAGAGCAATGCAGGCGAGATCCGCGGTGTTGTCACCGACGCAAGCGGCTCCGCCGTGCGAGGCGCCAAACTCCAGGCCTCGGATCCGGACCGCGCCATCCAGCGCAGCGCTGAGAGCAACGAAGCCGGCGAGTTCGTCTTTCCCGTCCTGCCCCCGGGCCGCTACCGCGTCCGCGTCGAGGCCCAGGGCTTTGCGCCGCAGGTTTTCGAACAGGTCGAGGTCCGCGTGGGCGACACGTTTGCGCTGCCCGTGCGGCTGGAAGTCGGCGAGCTCCAGCAGGTGATCGAGGTGCTTGCTGAAGCGCCCGTGGTCGACAGCGAGCGCGCCCAGCAGGCCACCACCATTGACCTCGCCCGCATCACGCAACTGCCCATCAACCGCCGCAACTACCTCGACTTCGCGCTGCTCTCTCCAGCCACCGCGTCCACTCAGGATCTTGTCGACGGAACCGATTACCGCGTCGCCCAGACCCCGCAGTCCGGCATCAGCTTCGGCGGCGGCAACGGACGCGGCAACGGCTTCTTCGTCGATGGCGTCGAAAACTACATCAACTCCGGCGGCGTGCGCCTCAGCGTCAGCCAGGAAGCCGTGCAGGAGTTCCAGATCAACCGCAACACCGCCTCGGCGGAATTCGGCTGGTCCAGCGGCGGCACCGTCAACATCGTCACGCGCAGCGGCAGCAACCAGTTCCACGGCAACTTCTTCGGCTTCCTGCGCCACCGCGACCTCCAGGCGCGCAACTATTTCGATCCGCAGAAGTCCGCCTACACCCGCTCCCAGGCCGGCGCCACGGTTGGCGGCCCGCTCCGGCGGGACCGCACCTTCTTCTTCTCCGCGTACGAACGGCTCGACCGCCACGAGTCCACCTTTGTGCCCATCCTCCAGGACCGCTCCGCCTTCCAGGCTCCTACCGCCTCGCAGCAGCCTCTGCTCAATGCCCTGCGCTCCAGCCCTGTCCCTCAACTGGCCGGCCTCGGCCAGGCTTTGACCGGGGCGCTCACCCCCGCGTCCAATCCCTTTGTTACCGGCATCTTCCAGGCCAACAGCGGCGTCTTCCCGTTCAGCGAAGCCAGCAACCTGTTCTCCGCCCGCGTCGATCACCGCATCAGCGACCGCCACAACCTCTACTGGCGCGGCAGCCTCGGCACGCTGGACAACGAGAACAACCAGTTCGGCGCGCTCGTCGCTTACAACCGCGGCCGCAACTTCGACATCTGGGACGGCACGTCGATGCTCAGCGACTCGATCATCCTGAACTCCGCATGGGTGGTTGAAACGCGGCTCATGTTCAACTACAACCGCATCGCCGTGCGCACCGTCGATCCTTACGGGCCCGAGCTGAACGTCACCGGCTTCGGCTTCTTCGGCCGCGAAATCTTCCTGCCCTCGCGCACCGAAGAGCGCCACTACCAGATCATGCAGAACTGGAACCGGCACTCTTCCTCGCACGATCTGAAATTCGGCTTCGACATCAACCCCGTGCGCGACTTCGCCAACACGGAGACGTTCTTCAGCGGCCGCTTCGCCTTCGGCGAGGCCGTGCCGCTGCAAAACGTCATCGCCGGCGCCGCCGGGGCGGCGGCCGTGCAGCAGATCAGCCAGTATTTGCAGGCCACCGGGCAGTCTTCCCTGCTGCCCGCCCTCGCGCAGCCCGTCAGCGCGCTCCAGGCTTTCGCGCTCGGCCTGCCCACGTTCTATCAGCAGGGTTTCGGCGATCCCCGCTGGACCGGCTGGTCCAAACGCTTCGGCCTTTACGTGCAGGACGCCTGGCGCGCGCGCCGCAACCTCACGCTGCACTTCGGCCTGCGTTACGACCTGGAGGGCAACGAGCCTGTGCTCGGCACCGACAAGAACAACTTCGCCCCGCGCTTCGCCTTCTCCTGGTCGCCCGGCAAGGAAGGCCGCAGCGTCGTCCGCGGCGGCTACGGCATCTTCTTTGCTCCCACCAACCTCCAGATCGCCAACGTCGCCGACGCGCTCAGCGGCCGTTATATCAATCAGGTCTTCGTTCCTCTCACCGGCATCCCGATCATCATCAATCCGGCCACCGGCCGGCCCACCACGTCCGCCGACATCTACCAGGGGCTGCTGCGCCAGGGCGTCATCGGGCGGCGCAGCATCACGCCCGAGGATCTGAAACCCTTCGGTGTGCCCGTGGGCCCGGGGCTGCCGCTCCGCGTCGAGTTCGGCTCCGATCCGCTCCGCCAGGGCTACGCCCAGCAGGCCAGCTTCGAAATCGAGCGCGCCATCGGCGAGTGGTCCGTCTCCGCCGGCTGGAACTACAACCGCGGTCTCGGCTTCGCCCGCATTACCGGCCGCAACCTCGTCTATACCGGCCAGCGCAACCCCAACGGCACGCCGCAGTATGCCCGCATCGATCCCACCCTGCTCCAGAAAAACATCTTCACCTACGACGGCAACACCCTCTATCACGCCGGCATCCTCCAGGTGCAGCGCCGCCTGCGCCGCAGTTTCGCCCTTGCCGCGCACTACACCTGGTCGAAGGCCATCGACGATTTCACCGACTTCAACTCGGACTTCTCGCCGATGGACCAGCTCTGCAAGCGGTGCGAGCGGTCGCTGTCGCCGTTCCACCACGCCCACCGCGCCGTCATCCACGCCCTGTATCAATCGCCGGCGCAGAATGTGCTCCTGCGCGGTTGGAACGTCGCTCCAATCTTCTCGGCGAACTCATGGCGGCCTTTCAACGTGCTCGCCGGACTCGACGTCAACGGCGACAACTACACCACCAACGACCGCCCCTTCCCCGCCGGCCGCAACATCGGCCGCGGGCCTGATTTCTTCAGCTTTGATATGCGCCTCTCGCGCCGCTTCCGCCTCGGCAGCGAAAGCTCGGCGCTTGAGGTGATCGCCGAGGGCTTCAACGTCGCCAACCGCACTAATTTCCGCTCGGTCAACAACACCGTCGGCGCCGTGCCTCTCAGCGCGCTCCCGTCCCGCGTCCAGGGCATCGCCGGCGCGCCGCCCACCACGCCGCTGGCCTACACCTCAGCCCACGACGCGCGCCAGTTCCAGTTCGCCATGAAGATCTTCTGGTAGCCGCCGCGCCCGCCATCCGAGGCAA
>CAKZUE010000075.1 GCA_937920635.1 uncultured Bryobacteraceae bacterium | reverse complement strand
TGACTCAGAACCGCGCGTGACACGGCGGCTGTTGCTGCTGGCGGCGGGCGCCGTGTGGCAGGCGCCTCCTTTTCAGACGGGTCAGATGCTGGTGGCCACGCCGGCGTTGCGCGATCCCGATTTCGCCCGCTCCGTCATTCTGCTGTTCTCCGCGGGGGCCGAAGCGGTAATGGGGCTGATGCTGAACCGGCTGTTGCCGCGCCGCGCGGGCGAGCCGCAAATGTATGCCGGCGGCCCTGTGCCGCAAGGCGTGCGTTCGCTGCTGCCGGAAGCCTCCGAACCCGGCGCCACGCGGCTCTGCCCCGGCGTGTGGCTGGTGAACGGCCAGACGAGATCGCCGAAAGGCCGCATCTATCTGGGCTACACCGGCTGGACGAGTTCGCAACTGCGGCAGGAGTGGCTGCGCGGTTTGTGGCGCATTCTGCCAGGCGATGCCGCCGCCGTGTTCGACCCCGAGCCGGAGCGGCTGTGGCAGCGGCTGCAAAGGCCCTGATTCCGGCGGCGATAATGGATCTGTGCCCAGAACCCTGACGCTGGTTTTGATTCTGCTGCCTGCATGGGCGCGCGCGCAGGCGGTGATGGACGGGCTGAACGCGGCCGCCTGGGTGCAGACGTCGGTGGAGTACCGGGCGTCGGCGTTGCAGGCGTGGCGTTCGGCGCGGCTGTCGCTGGAGCGCGCGCTGAAGGACAAGCGCTGGACGGCGGCGCTCGAACAGACGGGCGATGCCCGGCGGCTGCCGCCGGCCATTATCGTCGACATCGACGAAACCGTGCTCGACAACTCGCCCGGGCAGGCGCGCTTCCTTCTCGAGGGCAACGGGCGTTTTTCGGAGAAACAGTGGCAGGAGTGGACCGCCGAGAGCCGCGCGGAGGCGGTGCCGGGCGCGCGCGAGTTTCTCGCGGGAGCCTCCGCGCGCGGCGTCACGGTGTTCTACATTTCGAACCGCGCGCCGCAGGAGGCCGAAGCCACGCGCCGCAATCTGGTGGAGAAGGGATTCCCGGTTCGCGACGCGGTGGCGGGAGATTTGGGTGACGCCCTGCTGCTGCGCGGCGAGCGGCCCGAGTGGACCTCCGACAAGAGCGTGCGCCGCGCCGCCGTTGCCGCCCGCTACCGCATCGTGATGTTGTGCGGCGACGATCTGAACGACTTTTTCCCGGCGCGGCTGAAACCCGAAGAGCGGATGAACAGGGCGCGCGCCTACGATTCCTGGTGGGGCGAGCGATGGATCATCCTGCCGAATCCGATGTACGGATCGTGGGAGGACGCGCTCTACGATTTCGACCGCACGCTGCCGCCCGCCGAGATTCAGCAGCGCAAGCTGAAGGCGCTGCGGACACGCTGAGGCGCGGCTGCGCCGCCGGGGAGCGAGGATGGCAATGAGCGCGGAACGCCGCACGGCTCTGTACGCGGCTGCGATCGCCGCCGCGGTGTGGGCGGTGGCGGCCGTGTTTTCTTTCACCGCGCTGGGCGGGCAGTTCGACAACAATGTGTACGATTTTCTGTTCCGCGCCGCGCCGCCGGCGCCGGTGGCTTCGCCCGCCGCGCTGGTCGTGTTCGACGAACGCACGTTCCAGCAGCACGGAGGCATCCGGCGGCTGCGCGCGAACCTGGCGCGGGTGATCGAGCGGATCGCGGAGACCAGACCTGCCGCGGTGGCGGTGGACGTGACGCTGGCCGATGCGGGCGAGCCGTCCGAAGACGCGCGCCTGGCGGCGGCGTTCGCGCGCACACCGGGGCTAGTGCTGGCCTGCGAGATGATGCCGGACGGCTCCGGCTGGCAGGATCCGCCGGAGCCGTTCCGCCGGCACGCCGTCGCGCTGGGGCATGTTTCGACGCTTGCCGGGCCGTATGACGAAGTGAACCGCCGCATCACGCTGGAGCGCGTGGCCGGGCGTGAGCGGCGGTGGGCGCTGTCGCTCGAAGCGCTGCGCGTCACTTCGGGGGCGGCCGACATTTTGGCGTCGCCGTCCGACGTCGCGGTGGGCGGGCGGGTGATTCCCTCGCGATGGGATGACGGGCGCCCGCTGCGCGTGCGTTATGCGGAAGGCGGCATTCCCGTAATCTCAGCGGCGGAGCTGCTTGCAGGCGGCGCGGCGGATCCGCTCGCGGGCAAGACGGTCTTCATTGGCGTCACCGCCATCTCCGCGGCGCCGGACCGCCTGTTCACGCCGCTGTCGCGGGGGCTTCCCATGGCGGGCGTGGCCATCCACGCGCAGGCGTTTCAGACGATGTATGCGGGCGCGTTTCTGGTGGACGCGCCTCTTGGACTGACGCTGCTGGCCGCCCTTCTGGCAGCCGTGCTGATTGTGGGAGCGCTGTCGCTGCTGTTGCGCTGGCAGGGATGGGCGCTGGCGGCGGCGGTGCTTCTGCTGGCGCACGCGCTGCCGTGGATCTGTTTCCGCCAGGACGTTGTGGTATCGGCCTCCGCGCCTGCCGCCGCCGCCTGGCTGGCGCTGTTTGGCGGCGGGGCGTTCCGCTACTTTTTCGTGCGGCGGCGGCTCGAGGCGAGCGAGGCCGCCACGCAGCGCTACCAGCAGGCGTTCCACTTTGTTGCCCACGAAATGCGCACGCCGCTCACCGCCATCCAGGGTTCCAGCGAACTGATCTCCCGCTACAACCTGCCTGAGGCCAAGCGGCGCGAGTTGAGCGACATGATCAATGCCGAATCGAAACGCCTGGCGCGCATGATCACCACGTTTCTGGATGTCGAGAAACTCAGCGCGGGCCAGATGGAGCTGCGGCTGGGCGAACTGGAACTGGCCGGTCTGGTGGACTCGTGCCGCCGCCGCGCCGCCCCGCTGGCGGAGAAAAAGCGCATCCGTCTGACCAGCCGCGTGCCGGATGAATTGCGGCTGAAAGCGGACGCCGAACTGCTCGAATACGCCGTCTACAATCTGCTGACCAACGCCGTGAAATACTCGCCCGAAGAGACCGAAGTCGTCGTGGGCGCTTCAGCGGAAAACGGCGTGGTGCGGCTCTGGGTCACAGACCAGGGCATCGGCATGGACGAGTCCGAGGTGAAACAGTTGTTCCAGAAGTTTTACCGGACGAAGCGGGCGGAGCAGTCCGGCGAAACGGGCACGGGAATCGGGCTGTCGATCGTGCGCCAGATCGTCGAACTGCATGAAGGCTCGATCCACGTCCGCAGCGCGCCCGGCCAGGGATCCACGTTCACCGTTCTGCTGCCCGCACGCTAAACTGGTTTTCTGGCATGACTCCGCTGCTGCTGGTGGAAGACGATCCGGCCGTGCGCTCGATGGTGGCGACCTTCCTCGAGCTGGAAGGCTACGCCGTCGACGCGGTTTCCTCGACGCAGGAGGCGCTGGACCGGCTGGCGAAGAGCTCTTATCCCCTTGTCGTCAGCGACATTTACATCGACGGGCGCACCGGCATCGATATTCTGCACGCGGCGAGGCGGTCTTCACCGGACGTCAAGGTGATCCTGATGTCGGCCCGCGGCAGCATGGAGACGGTGATGGCGGCTACGCAGGGCGGCGCCTACGATTACATCGCCAAGCCGTTCGAGCTCGACGATCTGCTGAAGATCCTGAAGCGCGCTGAAGGCGTGGCTGCGGAAGACGACGAGGAGGTGGAGCCCGAGGAGCCGCTGCCGACGGAGATGATCGGCAGCTCGCCGAAGATGGTCGAGATCTACAAGACCATCTCGCGCGTCGCGCCCACGGAGGCGCTGGTGCTCATCGAGGGCGAGACGGGCACGGGCAAGGAGCTGATCGCTCATCTCATCCACGCCAACTCGCCGCGGGCTTCCATGCCCTTCATCCCCGTGGATTGCGCGTCGCTGGCGCCGTCGCTGATCGAAAGCGAGCTGTTCGGCGCAATGCGCGGCGCCTACACGGGCGCCGACCGCGACCGCACCGGCGTTTTTGAAGCGGCCCATGGCGGCACGGTTTTTCTCGATGAAATCGGGGAAATCGACCTGAACTTCCAGCTCAAATTACTGCGTTTTTTGCAGGAAAAAGAGGTCCGGCCTCTGGGCTCCTCGCGCCCGAAAAAAGTGGACGTGCGGATCGTCGCGGCCACCAACCGGGATCTGCGGAAGATGGTGGAAGACGGCAAGTTCCGCGAGGATCTCTGGTACCGGCTGGATGTGGTCCGGATCACGGTGCCGCCGCTGCGCGAGCGGCACGGCGACATCCCGCTGCTGGCCTCGGCGTTTCTGAAGCGCTACAACGAGCGCTACGGCCTCGACGCGCGCATCACCGAAAGCGGCATGAAGGCGCTGTGCGAATACAGTTGGCCGGGCAACGTCCGCCAGCTCCAGCACATGATCGAGCGGCTGGTGATCCTCGCGCCCGGCGCGCGCATCACCGAGGACGCGGTGGAGGAGGCGATCCGCGCCTCCAGCCCGAAAGAGGAGCCGGGCGAGACGCTGGCGGAAGCCGAAGCCGAGCAGATCCGCAAGGTGCTCGCCGCCACCGGCGGCAACAAGAGCCGCGCCGCGCGCATCCTCGGCATCGAGCGCAAGACGCTCTACCGCAAGCTCGAGCGCATGGGGCTGGCCTGAAGTGGCGCGCTACACTGGGGTTGTCGGACCCCTCATGCGATCACAGATCCACGGAACCACCATTCTGGTTGTGCGCCGCGGCGGCAAAACCGTCATGGCGGGCGACGGCCAGGTGACGCTCGGCTCGGAGGTGCTCAAAGCCCGCGCCAACAAGTTGCGGCGGCTGCACAAGGACAGGGTTTTGGCCGGCTTTGCGGGTTCCACGGCGGACGCATTCGCGCTGTTTTCGCGCTTTGAAGCCAAGCTCGAACAGTTCAACGGAAATCTTCCGCGCAGCGTCGTCGATCTGGCCAAGGACTGGCGCACCGACCGCGTGCTGCGCCATCTGGAGGCGCTGCTGCTGGTCACCGACGGCGAGCATATCTACCTGCTCAGCGGCAACGGCGACGTCATCGAGCCCGACTCCGACTGCGCCGCCATCGGCAGCGGCGGCACGGTGGCGCAGGCGGCGGCGCGGGCGCTGCTGGAAAACACGGACCTCGACGCCCGGACCATCGTCGAGAAGGCGATGGCGATCGCCGCCGACATCTGCATCTACACCAACCACAACGTTCAGATCCAGGAGATCGGCTGACCATGGTGCTCTACCTGCCCGGAGACGCCAACCGCGACGAGCCCCTGCTGGACGAACTGACGCCGCGCCAGATCGTCGCCGAACTGGACAAGTACGTCATCGGCCAGGCTGAGGCCAAGCGCTCCATCGCCATCGCCCTGCGCAACCGCATCCGCCGCCAGAAGCTGGAAGCGGAGATCGCCGAGGATGTCATGCCCAAGAACATCCTCATGATCGGCCCCACCGGCGTCGGCAAGACTGAACTGGCGCGGCGGCTGGCCAAGCTCTCCAATTCCCCGTTTCTCAAGGTGGAAGCTTCGAAATTCACCGAAGTCGGCTACATCGGGCGCGACGTCGATTCGATGATCCGCGACCTGGTGGAAGTGGCCATCGACATGGTGCGCGAGCAGAAGCTCGATGAAGTGGCCGACCGCGCCGAGGAACTGGCCGAAGAGCGCCTTCTGGATGCGTTGATGCCCGCTTCGCCCGAGCCCAGCGAGACGGCGGAACGCACGCGCGAGAAGCTCCGCGAGCGCCTGCGCGCCGGGCGTCTCGACGAGCGCATGGTGGAGATTGAAGTCAAGGAGCGCGGACCTTCGTTCGAAATCTTCGGCAACACCGGCAGCGAAGAGATGGACATGAACCTGCGGGAATTTCTGCCGCAGTTGTTCGGCCAGCGCACCAGCAAGCGCACCATGCGCGTCTACGAGGCGTTCGACTATCTGGTGCAGGAGGAAGAGAACAAGCTCATCGACATGGACCAGGTGACGCGCACGGCCATCGACCGCGTCGAGCGCAGCGGCATCATCTTCCTCGACGAGATCGACAAGATCGCCGGACGCGAATCCGGCCACGGCCCCGACGTCAGCCGCGAAGGCGTGCAGCGCGACATCCTGCCCATCGTCGAAGGCACCACCGTCAACACCCGCTACGGCTTCGTCCGCACCGATCACATCCTGTTCATCGCCGCGGGCGCTTTCCACGTCTCCAAGCCCAGCGACCTGATTCCTGAACTCCAGGGGCGCTTCCCCATCCGGGTCGAGCTGAAGTCGCTCACCGAAGACGACTTTGTGCGCATTCTCACCGAGCCCAAGAATGCGCTCACCCGGCAGTACACGGCGCTCATGGAGACCGAGGGCATCAAGCTGACCTTCACGCCCGATTCGATCCGCGAAATGGCCCGGTTTGCGCGCATCGTGAACGAAACCAGCGAAAACATCGGCGCGCGCCGGCTGCACACCATCATGGAAAAGGTGCTCGAAGAGATCAGCTTCGAGGGGCCGGATCTGCGCAAAAAGAAAGTGGTCATCGACGCCGCATATGTGCAAAAACAATTAAAGGATATCGTCGAGGACCTGGATCTGAGCCGCTATATTTTGTGAGAAATCGGCCATTCATTTCAGCTCTTTTCGCCGCGGCCATGCTCTGCGGCTGCGGTTACACGGGCGATCCGCTGCCGCCCGCGCTGATGATTCCTCTGACGGTGGAGGATCTGCGCGGATGCCAGCGCGGCGGAGAGATCCTGCTGGAATTCACCGTTCCGAAGAAGACCACCGAGGACCTGCTGCTGAAGGCGCCGCCGGCGGTGGAACTGCGTGCCGGGCCGAACCTGGGCGGCCCGTTCGACATGAATGCCTGGCTGGCCGGCAGCCAGCGTCTGCCGGAGCCGAAGGTCGAAGACGGCACAGCGCGCGTGCGCGTTCCCGCCCGGGAGTGGACCGGGAAAGAAATCGTGTTCGCCGTCCGGACCACCGGGCCGCGCGGCAAGGCGTCCCCGTGGTCGAACCTGCTGGTGCTGCGCGTGGTGGACGCGCCGGAACGTCCGCGCGGCTTGCGCGCCAAAGGCGCGCCAGAAGGCGTGCTGCTGAGCTGGGAGGGCGCGGGCAGCCGCTGGCGCGTGTTCCGCAGAATCGGAAAAGAGTGGACGCAGGCAGCCGAGGTGGAGCAGCGGCAATGGCTGGACCGCGAAGCGCAGTTCGGGCAGACTTACGAATACGCGGTCGAACAGGTGGTGGTGACGGGCGCGGCGCCGGCGTTGAGCGAGCTGTCCGAGCCGGCGCGGATCGAATACGCCGACACGTTCCCGCCTGCGCCGCCTACGGGGTTGCGGGTTCTGGCCGGCGCGGGGAGCGTGGAGCTGAACTGGGACCGCAACACGGAGCCGGATTTCCGCGCCTATCAGGTCTGGCGCGGCGAGGGCGGCGGGCCGTTGGAGCGGCTGGGCGAACCTGGCGTCTCTTCGAGCTTCGCCGACCGCACGGCGGCCTCCGGAAGGCGTTACCGCTACGCCGTCTCCGCCATCGATGAGAAGGGCAACGAAAGCCGCCCGTGCGAGCCGGTGGAAATCGTCGCACCATAGAAGAGATGCCTTGCTACGCCAGATTTGCCAGTGACGCTGCCGTGCCCATGGATGCTCCTGACCACCATCCGGGCGTCGTGCGCGGATGGCTGGAGAACGGCCGGTTCGTAACGCCAGCGGGCTCCACGTACCCCATCGAACAGGTTGTTTTCCTCCCGCCGGTTTGCCCGTCGAAGATCGTCTGCGTGGGCCGCAACTACGCCGAGCATGCCAAAGAACTCGGCAATGAAGTTCCTGCCGAGCCGCTGCTGTTCCTGAAGCCGCCTTCTTCCCTGAACGGCCACCGCAGGCCCGTGGTCCGGCCCCGCGGCGTGGAGGCGCTTTCCTATGAAGGCGAACTCGCCCTGGTGATCGGCCGCCGCGCGCGGAGGCTGAGCCAGGCCGAAGCCTGGGACGCCGTGGCCGGATTCACCGTGCTCAACGACATCACCGCGCGCGACTGGCAGAAGAAGGACGGGCAGTGGACGCGCGCCAAGGGCAGCGACACATTCTGCCCCGCCGGACCCTGCTGGGTTCCCAGGAACGGCGTGCCGTTCGAGGAACTGCGCATCGTCACCCGCGTCAACGGCGAGATCCGGCAGGACGCCTCCGTCACGGGGATGATCTTCTCCGTGCCGCGCCTGATCGAGTACATCACGTCGTTCATGACCCTCGAGCCCGGCGACCTGATCGCCACGGGCACGCCGCCCGGAGTGGGGCCGCTCCAGCCCGGGGACGTGGTTTCCGTGGAGATCGCCGGCGTGGGGCGCCTCGAAAACCGCATCGAGGCGGAAACAGATCCGCCGGAAAAGGTGTAAAACAATCTCATATGGATGTGATTTGGGCCGATCCCCGCTTCACGGGCGGCATCCTGGCCGGAGCGGCGCTGCTCGCCCTCGCAGGCTGGATCGTCTACCGGCGGCGGCTCACGCCGCAGGAAAAGGAGCGCCGGCGCCGCATGGCGCTCAACCGCTGGCAAAGGACCGTCGAGGGGCTGGTGCTGGACGCCGCAGCGGACCTGATCCAGTACCAATACGAACTGCGCGGCGTCGCGTACTCCGCTTCGCAGGACGTCTCCACGCTGCGGCATCTCCTGCCGGACGATCCGGCGCGGCTCGCCGGTCCGGTCAACGTCAAATACGATCCCCGCAATCCGGCCAATTCCATCGTGCTCTGCGAGGAGTGGTCCGGGTTGCCGTCCATTCAGATCAGGAGGGAAGCCAAGGATGCGAGTCAGGAACCTGGGTTGGAAAAGCTGGGCGGCGGCTGCGCTGTTGCTGGCGCTGGGCGCCGCTCTGCCGGCAGCCGTCAATAAATACTCGAAGCCCAAGACCGTTCTGCACATAGTGACGCTGTACTACCGCGACGGCGTCACCGAGGAACAGAAGCAGGCGGTGCTGGAGGGCGTCGAAAAGATGGCCGCCGAAATCCCCGGCATCCGCAACGTCTGGCTCAAGCCGATGAAGGTGCAGGGCACGCGCGCCGAGCGCCAGCCCGACGGCTCCTTCCGGATGCGCCCGATGACGGACGCCTTTGTCATGGAGTTTGAAAACGAGGCCGCGTTCAAGGCGTACGAAGACCATCCGGCGCACCGCGCCTGGGCCGACAAAATCTATCTGCCCGTGCGCGGCTACTCCTACACGCACGACATCACCAACTGAACCGGCCGCGGCGGCGCAGCGGCCCCCGGACGGAATTGTATTCTGGAATACATGTACCGAAGGCTGTTCCTGCTGGCGGCTGCCGCAGCCGCCGTTTCCGCGCAGAAGTTCGAGTTCTGGCCCGGGGCGCAATATGATCCGGGCATCCCCACGGCGGAGAAGGTGTTGGGCTTCGAGCCCGGCACGCGCCACGCCACGCCGGAAGAGATCGTACGCTACTTTGAGGCGCTCGCCGCCGCCGCGCCCTCGCGCATCAAGCTCTATGAATACGGCAGGACGTGGGAGGGGCGCCGCCTGGTCTACGCGGCCATTTCCTCGGAAGACAACATCCGCCGCCTCGGAGAAATCAAGGCCGCGCAGCAGCGCCTGGCCGATCCCCGCAAGACTCCGGATGCTGAAGCCCGCAAGCTCTTTGCCTCCGCGCCTTCGGTGCTTGCGCTGATGTACGGCGTGCACGGCAACGAGATCTCGTCGCCCGACGCCGCGCTGGTGACGGCCTATCATCTGCTGGCCGCGCGGCAGGACCCGGCGATGGATCAGGTGCGGAGAAACGTCGTCGTGCTGCTCGATCCGCTCCAGAATCCCGACGGGCGCGCCCGGTTCATTCACAACTTCGTAACCAACCTCGGCCTCGAGCCGGACGAAGAGCCTGCGGCTGCCGAGCGCGCCGAGCCCTGGCCGGGCGGGCGCTCCAACCACTACCTGTTCGACATGAACCGGGACTGGTTCGCCCTCACGCAGCCGGAAACGCTCGGCCGCGTCCGCTACCTGCGCGAATGGCTCCCGCATGTCGTCGTGGACCTGCACGAGATGGGCTCGAATTCCACCTACTTTTTCACGCCGGGCGCTCCGCCATACAATCCGCATATTACGGCGGAACAGAAGAAACAGATGCAGTGGTTCGGCCAGAATAACGCGAAATATTTCGACCGTTTCGGCTGGCCTTATTTCACGCGGGAAGTGTTCGACGAATTCTATCCCGGCTATGGCGCCTCCTGGCCCTGGTTTTACGGCGGCATGGGCATGACGTATGAAAACGCCAGCGTGCGCGGGCTGGTGGTGCGCCGCTCCGACGACACGCTGTACCGGTATCAGGAGAGCGTGCGGAAGCACTTTGTGGCCTCCATCGCCACCTGTGAGACGGCCGCGCAGCAGCGGGAGAAGCTGCTGGAGAGTTTCTGGCGCTATCAGGTGACGGCCGTCGAGGAGGGCAAATCGGAGCCGGTCAAGGAATATGTGTTGCCGCGGCGCGGCGACGCGAGCGCCGTGGACAAACTGGCGGGCATTTTGGCCGAACACGGCATCGAAGTGCGCCGCGCCGGCGCCGAGTTCGAGGCTGGCGGCAGGAAATACCCGGCAGGCTCCTATCTCATCAGCGCCGCGCAGCCGCGCAAGCGCCTCATCCGCGTCCTTCTGGAGAAGTCCGTGCCCATGGAAGAGGCGTTCGTCAAAGAGCAGGAGAGGCGGCGGAAAAAGGGCTTGCCGGACGAGATCTACGACGTGACAGGCTGGAGCCTGCCTTTGATGTACAACGTCGAGTGCGACGGGCTGGAGTCGCCCGTGACTGTGGCCGCAACGCCGGTGACGGCGCCCTATCAGCCGAAAGGCTCGGTCAGCGGGCGCGCCGAGGTGGCGTACCTGGTTGCCTGGGGCACGCAGGCGGCTGGCCGGTTTCTGACCGCCGCGCTGCGCGGCGGACTGCGCGTGCATACGGCCAACAAGCCGTTCAGGCAGAGTGGCAGGCAGTATCCTTCCGGCACGCTGATTGTGCTGGTGAAGCAGAACAACGCCGACGTGCACGACAAGGTGGCGCGCTTCGCCGCTTCGAGCGGGGCTGAAGTGATTGCCGCCAATTCGAGCTGGGTCGAGGACGGCATCGATTTCGGCAGCAACTATGTGAGCGTGGTTCGCAAGCCGCGGATCGCGCTGGTCTGGGACAGCCCCACGTCCTCTCTCGCCGCAGGCGCCACGCGCTTCGTGCTGGAGCGCCAGTACGGCTACCCGGTCACTGTGATCCGCGCCAGTTCGCTGGCCATGGCGGATCTCAACAAATTCCATGTGCTGATCCTGCCGAATGCCGGCGGCTTCGGCGGCGCAGGCTACGGCAATGTGCTCAACAGCGCCGCGGCGCGCATCCAGCAGTGGGTGCGTGACGGAGGCGTGGTGGTGGGCATCGGCGGCGCCGTCTCCTGGCTGGCCAGTCCGCAGGTGAACCTGCTGGCCATCCAGCAGGAGCAGCTCGCGCGCGAGGGCGCGCCCGCGCCGACAGGCGCACGTCCACCGGAGGCGGCGAAACCCGCGGCGCAGCAGCCTCCCGCGCCTGCCGCCGCTGCCCCCTCCGCCCCCGCGGCGGGACCGGTTCCCGGCAAGCTGCTCGCCAAAGAAGAGGACTTCGAGAAAGCCATCGAGCCGGAGACACGGCTGCCGGACGCCGTGGCGGGCGTTATCGTCAGGGCGCGCGTCGATCCCGAAACCTGGGTCACTGCCGGGTTGCCGGAGACCGTCAACGTCCTGGTGGAAGGGCGCTCCATCTTTACGCCGATCAAGAAGGACCGAGGCACGAACGCAATCGTATTCGAGACGCCCGACAAGCTGCTGCTGTCCGGCTATCTGTGGGAAGAGAACCGCAAGCAGCTCGCGCTCAAGCCGTTCGCCGTCGTTTCCAATCAGGGCCGCGGCGCGGTGGTGGGCTTCACCGCCGATCCGAATTTCCGCGCCTTTCACGACGGGCTGAACGTGGCCTTTCTGAATGCGGTGTTCCGCTTCCCAGGTCCCGCCGCCCGCGGCGGCGCCGAAGAGATCCAGCACTGACCTCCGGCGCGAAGCGCTTGGAAGGAGCCGGCAGCAGGGCCGGCGCCGCTTCGGGCCATCCTGCGAGGCGGGCTGAAGCAGTGGTAAACAGAAGTCATGCTGCGAACCACTGCTGTGCTGTTGCTGCCTTTGCTCCTGCCCGCGCAGGAGCCTGCCGGACTGGATCCGGGCATGAAAACGGTTGTGCAGGTGGCCATCGTCACCCGCGACATCGAAGCGTCCGCGAAGCGCTGGGCGGCTGTGTTGGGGATGCCGGTTCCTTCCGTCACCACCACGCGCCCCGGCGAAGAGGTGAAAGTCGTCTACAAGGGCAAGCCCTCGTCCGGGCGTGCCAAGCTGGCGTTCTTCCGGCTCGGACAAGTGGTTCTGGAACTCATTGAGCCCGTCGGCGGAGACACCTCCTGGCGGCAGTTTCTGGATGAACACGGCGAAGGCGTGCAGCACCTCGGATTCCAGGTGGAGAACCTCGACGAGGCGATTGCGCGCGCGGCCCGCATGCAAATGCCGGTCCTGCACCGCGGCCGCTACGACCGCGACAACGGCGACTATGTGTATATCGAGAGTGAAAAGCTCCTGGGCGTGACCGTCGAGTTCCTGCACTCGGACAAGAAGTGATCCGCACAGGCCGCCGGACGCGCGCCTGGACGGGCTGCGCCGCGCGCGGCGGGAGTGTCCAGCGTAGCTTCGAATTGACACAAGGCCCTGCTCTCTTCGAAAATGAAGTTTGGCAAGCGAGCCAGCCGTGCGGATGTGGCGGAACTGGCAGACGCGCTAGATTCAGGTTCTAGTGGGGGCAACCCCGTGGAGGTTCAAGTCCTCTCATCCGCACCAATCCCGGATTTCA
>CAKZUE010000074.1 GCA_937920635.1 uncultured Bryobacteraceae bacterium | reverse complement strand
GGCACTTACACGCAGTTCGATGTCAGCTTCCGGCGGCTGGGCTTCGACGTCACCTTCGTCGAGCCGGACGATCCGGAGAACTTCCGCAAGGCGATCCGCCCGAACACGAAAGCCGTCTATGGGGAAACGATCTCCAACCCGCGCGGCAACGTGCTCGACATCGCCGAGGTGGCGAAAATTGCGCACGAAGCCGGGCTGCCGTTCCTGATTGACAACACCTTCGCCTCGCCTTACCTGTGCCGTCCCATCGAGTGGGGCGCCGACATCGCGCTGCACTCGCTCACCAAGTTCATCGGCGGCCACGGCACCTCGATCGGCGGCATCATCGTCGACGGCGGCAAGTTCGACTGGTCGAAGGGACCGACGGCGCTGCTGAACCAGCCTTCGCCCGCCTATCACGGGATGAACTTCTCCGAGACGTTCGGCCCGCTCGCCTTCATCCTGCGCGCGCGCGTCGAAGGGCTGCGCGACATGGGGCCGTGCCTGAGTCCGTTCAACGCCTTCCTGTTCCTCCAGGGCATTGAAACGCTGTCGATGCGCATGGACCGGCACGTGCACAACACGCAGGTGATCGCCGAGTTTCTCGAAGCTCACGACGCCGTGAGCTGGGTCAACTACGCCGGGTTGAAGTCGAGCCGCTACCACGCGCTCGCGAAGAAATATCTGCCCAAGGGCCCGGGCGCGGTGTTCAGCTTCGGCATCAGAGGCGGCTACGAAGCGGGCGTCAAGTTCGTCAACTCGCTGAAGATCTTCTCGCACCTGGCCAACGTGGGCGACGCGCGGTCATTGGTGATTCATCCCTCCTCCACGACGCATCAGCAGCTCACCGCGGAGCAGCAGGCAGCCGCCGGCGTGACGCCGGACATGGTGCGGCTGTCGATCGGGCTGGAGGATCTCGACGACCTGCTTTGGGACCTGAAGCAGGCGCTGCAAGCCTCGCAGAAGTGAAGCGCCGCGCGGCGGCGCATGCGTGAGGACCTGCGCCGCCGTGCAAATCCGCTACAATCGGCGTTTATGAAGCACTCGCCCGGCTTTCTGAAGCTCGTCGAGGACGCGAAATCGCGCGTCCGGGAGATCACGATTCCCGACTACCTCGAGTGGCGCGACAACGGCCGCCAGCACATCCTCGTCGACACGCGGGAAGAGAGCGAGTGGAACGCCGGCCGCATCCCCGGCGCCATCCATCTGAGCAAGGGCGTCATCGAGCGCGACATCGAACGGCTCGTCCCCGATCCATCGGCCACGTTGGTGCTTTACTGCGGTGGCGGATACCGCAGCGCCCTGGCGGCGGACAACCTCCAGAAGATGGGCTACACGAACTGCCTCTCGCTGGCAGGCGGCTGGCGCGACTGGGTGGAGCGCGGCCTGCCCGTAGAAAAGTAGCCGCCGCTGCGATATGCTGGACGGCCAGTTTCCCCATGAGACGCTGGCTGATCGCTCTGTCCGCTTCCCTGCCCCTGTGCGCGCAACTGGCGCCGCCGGTTGCCAGCTATGACATCCGCGCCTCGCTGGACGCGCAGAAGCACACGATCACGGGCGAACAGACCCTGACGTGGGTGAATGATTCGCCGGACACCGTTCCCACCCTTCAGTTCCACCTCTACATGAACGCCTTCCGCAACTCGCGGTCGACGTTTTTCCGCGAATCCGGCGGGCAGTTGCGCGGCGACCGCGCGGCGGAGGACGGCTGGGGCTGGATCCAGGTCAACTCCATGAAGCTGGAGGACGGCACGGACCTGACGCCGCGCATCCGCTGCATCTCTCCCGACGACGGCAACCCGGACGACTGCACGGTGATCGAAGTCCCCCTGTCCGAGCCGGTCCGTCCCGGCGCGGCGCTGCGCGTCTCGATGCGCTTCACCACGCAACTGCCCAAGGTCTTCGCCCGCACCGGATACCGCGGCGATTTCCACCTGGCCGGGCAGTGGTTCCCGAAAATCGGCGTCTGGGAGACAAAAGGCTTCCGTTATGCCGAAAAAAGCGGCTGGAATTGCCATCAGTTTCACGCAAATTCCGAGTTTTATTCGAACTACGGCGACTACCGCGTCGAGCTCACCGTGCCGTCGCGCTTCGTCGTGGGCGCCACCGGAGAGCTGGTGAAGCGGACGGACGACGCGCAGCGCGGCACCTCCACTTACTGGTTCGCGCAGCCCTCGGTGACCGACTTCGCCTGGACCGCCCAGCCGGGGTTCCTGCGCGTGGAGCGGATGTTCGAGGCGCGGAAACAGACCACGCCGGAGGAGCTCGCCTCCGCGGCGCGGCTGCACGGCATCAGCCTCGAGGACGCCCGGCTCTCGGACGTCAAAATGATCGCGCTCATCCAGCCGGAGCACGCAGAGCAGACAGAACGTCATTTTCAGGCGCTTGCCACGGCGCTCAAGTATTTCGGGCTGTGGTACGGGCGCTACCCCTACCGCACGATCACGGTGGTGGATCCGCCTCACGGCGCGGGCGGCGCGGGCGGCATGGAGTACCCGACGTTCATCACCGCAGGCACGTCCTACCGGCTGCCGCGCGACGTACTGACGCTCGAGCTGGTGACGGTGCATGAATTCGGGCATCAGTTCTGGATGCAGCTCGTGGCGAGCAACGAGTTCGAGGAGTCGTGGCTCGACGAGGGCTTCAACACCTATTCCACGGGCAAAATCGTGGACAAGGTCTATGGCGGCACCTCGCTGCCGCTCACCGTTTTCGGCAGCAACCTCTGGTCCTGGCTCCGGCTGCCGAAGCTGACCCAGGCGTCGATGGACCGCGCCGCGCACGTGGGAACCCCGGTGCGCGATCCGCTCGCCACCCGCGCCTGGGAGTTCTACGACAGCTCCAGCTATTCGATCAACTCCTACTCGCGCACGGGCGTGGCGTTGCGCACGCTGGAGGCGCTGCTGGGAGAGGACACGATGGCGCGCGTCATGCGCGCCTACCATCAGCGCTGGCGCTTCCGCCATCCGCACTCGCGGGATTTCCAGCAGGTGGTGCAGGAAGTCTCCGGACGCGACCTGGACTGGTTCTTCTCGCAGTTTGTCTTCGGCAGCCGCAAGCTCGACTATGCCGTGTCGGAGATCCGCAACCGCAGGCTCGACACGCCCGTGGGGGTGTTCGAGAAGGGAGGCGGAAAACAGACCGTCACCGCCAAAGAGGCGCGCCGCCGCGACGAAGAGCGGGAAAAGCGCGGCGAGAAGCCGCAGTACGAATCGTGGGTCAAAGTGGAGCGGCTCGGCGACGCCATTGCGCCGCAGGAGATAGAGATCCGCTTCCGCGACGGGCACATCGAGCGCCGCGCGTGGGATGGCCAAGGGCGCTGGGCCAAATTCACCTTCACGCGCGCCGCCGAGATCGAAAGCGCCACCATCGATCCGCAGCGCCGATACGCGCTGGACGTGAACCTCGCCAACAACAGCCGCAAGGCGGACTACAACACGGCGTTGAGCACGCAATGGAGTGTGCGCCTGCTGTTCTGGGCGCAAAACACGATGCTGTGGCTCACCGCGCTTGTGTAAGGAGGGACCGGTGCTGCCGCTGATCGCATATTGGAGCGGGCTGGGGCGGGCGTGGCGGCGCAAGCGGATGCTCGCGTTGTACTGGTTCTTCCACACCCTTTGTGCGGCTGCGGCGGCGCTGCCCCTGATGGCTGTCGCCGTGCCGCAGCTCGGGCGCTCGCGGCTGGGTGATGAGCTGATGCGCCAGTTCGATCTGGCGTGGCTGGCCGAAATCGCCTCGGCGGCGGGCGCGGCGGCGCCCGCGGTGGTGTTCGCAATCCTGGCGGCATCCGCTGTTCTGTTGTTGGGCGCGGTGTTTCTTGCCGCGGGCGCGGTTCCTCTGCTGGCGGAAGAAGGGGCTTTGTATTCACCCGAAACGTTCTGGCGCGGCGCGGGGCGGAATTTCTGGCCGTTTCTGCGGCTGGCGCTGTATTCGTTCATCCCTTACGGCGCGGCGTTCGCTATTGCAGGGTTGTTGCGGCGCGGCGCGCAGGCGCTCTGGGGCGAAGGGCTGGCGGCGCGGCCGCTGGTACTGGCGGACTATGCCCGCATGGCGCTTCTGATTGTCCTGTTCGGGTTGATCTCGACGGCGATGGACTTTGCCAAGGTGCGCCTGGCGCTGAGCGGGTCGCGGCAAAGCCTGCGCGCCTGCTTCGCCTCGCTGCGCCTGGTCTGGCGGAACCCGGGCGTGGTGTTCTGGCTGTGGGCGTGTTTCGCCGCCACGGGCGCGGCGTTGGCATGGGCGTATGTGGAACTCGCGGTGCGGCTCGAGGGGGGAGGCGCGGCGCTGGTTGTCGTGTTGGTTCTGCTCCAGCAGGCGTATGTGCTGGCGCGCATCGTGCTGCGGTTCGCCGCCTGGGGTGCGGCGGCGGAACTGGATCCCATCCTCAGGCCCCTGCCCGCGCCGGAACCCACACCCGCACCCGTCCCGGTCCACGACTACCAGATCTGAACGGCGGCGGTCCTTCACGCGAGGCGGACCCCGAACTCCCGATTGGAGCCGGCGCCTCCTTCGCCAGCCGCTGGTACGCCGCCGCCTCCGCGGCGGGAACCGCCCGGCGCAACTGCATGGCCCGATCCTACGGGCACATGGAGGAGGAGGAAATCCGTATATTTTTGTGGAACGATCCACATGATTCAGCGTCTACAAGAGTGGAGGGCCGGATAGGCCGGGAGGAAACAATGAGCCTGAACGAACGGCTGCAACTGGAGATGGAGATCCTCGAGCGGCTCGACAGGATTCGCTCCCTCGAGGAAAGCGACAGTGTGTCAGAGGAGATAGAAACATCGATCATCGAGCGTGAACTGGCCGAGCTCGAAACGGAGCTGGAACCCGAACCGGCCCTGGTCCTTCGCAAGA
>CAKZUE010000073.1 GCA_937920635.1 uncultured Bryobacteraceae bacterium | reverse complement strand
CGCTCACACCTCCGGCACGGGCTGGCTCATCAGCCATTCGTGCACGCCTTCAGCCGCCTTTCGGCCTTCGGCCAGCGCCCACACCACGAGCGACTGGCCGCGGCGCACATCGCCGGCAGCGAAGACGCCCGGCATGGAGGTCATAAACTTCTCGTCCGCCTTCACGTTGCCCCGCGCGTCCAGCTCGACGCCCAACTGCTCGAGCAATCCGTTCCTCACCGGACCCGTGAAGCCCATCGCCAGCAGCACCAGCTCGGCTTCGTAGATCTCTTCCGTTCCAGGCAGCGGTTCGAACTTCGGCGGCGGGCCGACGCGCGTTGTGCGCAGAGCGCGCACACGGCCGTTTTCGTCGCCCAGGAATTCAAGCGTCGAGATGCTCCAGATCCGCTCGCCGCCCTCTTCGTGCGACGTCTCGTTGCGCAACTGATAGGGCCACAGCGGCCACGGCGTTTGCGGGCTGCGCTCGTTCGGCGGCATGGGCATGATCTCGAACTGCCGGATCGACTTGGCGCCGTGGCGGATCGATGTCCCGAGACAGTCGGCGCCCGTGTCGCCGCCGCCGATGATGATCACATTCTTGCCCGCCGCCGAGATCCACTCTGATTCCGGAACCGTGTCGCCCGCGTTGCGGCGGTTGTTCAGCGGCAGAAACTCCATGGCGAAGTGGATGCCCTTCAGTTCGCGGCCCGGCACGCGCAGATCGCGCGGCTGCTCCGCGCCGCCGGCGAGCACGATGGCGTGGAACTGCCGCCGCAGCTCTTCCACCGTCACATCCACGCCCACATGGCAACGCGTGCGGAAGGTAACGCCTTCCGCCTCCATCTGCGCAATGCGGCGGTCGATGTGGTGCTTCTCCATCTTGAAATCCGGGATGCCGTAGCGCAGCAGCCCGCCGATGCGGTCCGCTTTCTCGAACACGGTGACCAGATGGCCCTTGCGCGCCAGTTGCTGGGCGGCGGCGAGCCCCGCCGGCCCCGAGCCGATCACCGCCACGCGCTTGCCCGTGCGTTCCAGCGGCGGCTCGGGCTGAATCCACCCTTCAGCCCATCCGCGGTCGATGATGGCGCGCTCGATGGACTTGATCGACACGGGCGGCTCGTTGATGCCCAGCACGCACGAGGCTTCGCATGGCGCCGGGCAGATGCGCGAGGTGAACTCGGGGAAATTGTTTGTCGCGTGCAGCTCGCGGAGCGCTTCGCGCCAGCGCCCCTTGTAGACGAGGTCGTTCCAGTCCGGAATCAGGTTCGTCAGCGGACAGCCGGTGTGACAGAACGGCACGCCGCAGTCCATGCACCGCGCCCCCTGCTTGCGGGCGCGGTCTTCCGGCAGCGGCACATAGACCTCGAACCAGTCTCGGACACGCTCCTGCACCGGGCGGCGCCCGAACGTTTCCCTCTGGAATTCCATGAAGCCCGTCGGCTTACCCACGAGAGACCTCCCAGACAGTGATCTTCATTGAAGCGTTAGTCACCGCAGCACCGCCTCCTGTTGCGTCTCCGGCCGCGTCAGCGTGATGCGCGGAGTCTCCGAGGCGCGCGGCACGCCCAGCACGCGTTTGTATTCGTGCGGGAACACCTTCACGAAGTGCGGCAGCATGGCGTACCAGTTCTGCAATATCCACGCGGCGCGCGGGCTGCGGGTTTCCTTCAGGTGCTGCTCCACCAGGGAGCGGACCAGATCGACGTCCTTCGGGTCGATCATCGGATCCAGATCCACGCCCGCGCGGTTGCAGAGCACGCGCCGGAAATCGCCTGTCTCGTCGAGCACAAAGGCGATGCCGCCGCTCATGCCGGCGGCGAAGTTCTTACCCGTGCGCCCGAGCACCACCACCAGCCCTTTGGTCATGTACTCGCAGCCGTGGTCGCCCACGCCTTCCACCACGGCGGTGGCGCCCGAGTTGCGCACGGCGAAGCGCTCGCCCGCCATGCCGTTGACGAACAGCAGGCCGCTGGTGGCGCCGTAGAGCACCACGTTGCCCACGATGATGTTGTCCTCGGGCACGAACGTCGAGCCGCGCGGCGGGAACACGACGATCTTGCCGCCCGACAGCCCCTTGCCGACGTAATCGTTGGCGTCGCCCTCGAGCACGAGCGTCACGCCCCTGGCGAGAAACGCGCCGAACGACTGCCCGGCGCTGCCGGTGAAGCGCAGCCGGATTGTGTCATCGGGCAGTCCCTGCGACCCGTAGCGCCGCGCGATCTCGCCCGACAGCATCGCGCCTACCGTGCGGTGCACGTTCTTGATTTGGAAATGCAGGTCCACCGGCTGCCGGCTCTCGATCGCCGGGCGGACCTGGTCGAGAATCCTGTGGTCGAGCGCCTGCTCGAGCCCGTGGTCCTGGGCAATGACGCAGCGCCGCGCCACGCGCGACGGCGCGGGCGGGTTGTAGAGGATCTGCGACAGGTCGATGCCGCGCGCCTTCCAGTGGTCGATGGCTGGCTTCATCTCCAGCCTGTCGACGCGCCCCACCATCTCGTCCACGGTGCGGAAGCCGAGCTTCGCCATGATGTGCCGCAGCTCTTCGGCCACGAAGAAGAAGTAGCGGATCACGTCTTCCGGCTTGCCGTGGAACTTCTTGCGCAATTCGGGATCCTGGGTGGCGATGCCCACCGGGCAGGTGTTCAGGTGGCACTTGCGCATCATGATGCAGCCCATGGCAATGAGCGGCATCGTCGCAAAGCCGAACTCTTCGGCGCCGAGCAGCGCGGCGATGGCCACGTCGCGCCCCGTCTGGAGCTTGCCGTCGGTCTGCACGCGGATGCGCGAGCGCAGATCGTTCATCACCAGCACCTGCTGCGTTTCGGCCAGCCCCAGCTCCCAGGGAGTGCCGGCATGCTTGATCGAAGTCAGAGGCGACGCGCCGGTGCCGCCGGAGTCGCCCGAGATCAGCACCATGTCGGCGTGCGCCTTGGCCACGCCCGCCGCCACCGTGCCCACGCCCACTTCGCTCACGAGCTTCACCGAAATGCGCGCCCGGGGGTTCACGTTTTTCAGGTCGTAGATCAGTTGCGCCAGATCCTCGATCGAGTAGATGTCGTGGTGCGGCGGCGGCGAGATCAGCCCCACGCCGGGCGTCGAGTGGCGCACCCGGGCGATCTCTTCATCGACCTTGTGCCCGGGCAACTGACCGCCCTCGCCAGGCTTGGCGCCCTGCGCTATCTTGATCTGGATTTCGTCGGCGTTGACCAGGTAAGTGGCCGTCACGCCGAAGCGCCCGCTGGCCACCTGCTTGATGGCGGAACGGCGGCTGTCGCCGTTGGGCAGCGGCTGGTAGCGCGCCTCGTCCTCGCCGCCCTCGCCCGTATTGGACCGGGCGCCGATGCGGTTCATGGCCACCGCCAGCGTTTCATGGGCCTCTTTCGAGATGGCGCCGAAGCTGATGGCGCCGGTGGCGAAGCGCTTCACGATCTCTCCAGCGGGTTCCACTTCGCTCAGCTCCAGCGGCTTGTCCGCCCACTTGAACTCCATCAGCCCGCGCAGCGTGCACAGATTTTTGTTCTGGTTGTTGATGTGTTCGGCGAACTCCTGGTAGGTCTCCCAACTGTTGAGCCGGATGGCGTGCTGCACCTTGGCGATGGTGTGGGGGTTCAGCAGGTGGTACTCGCCGCGGGCGCGGAAATGATACTGCCCGCCCACGTCGAGCTCGGTTTCGGATTCGGTCACCGGCGAGAAAGCGAAGGCGTGCTTGCGGCGCACCTCTTCCGCGATGACATCCATGCCGATGCCCTCGATGCGCGAGGGCGTGCCGGTGAAGTACTTCTCCACGAGCTGGCTGTTCAGCCCGATGGCCTCGAAGATCTGCGCGCCGCGGTAGGACTGCAGGGTGGAGATGCCCATCTTCGAGAACACCTTCAGCAGCCCCTTCTTGACGGAGTTCTTGTAGTTGCGCAGCGCCTGCTCGAAGGTGAGCCCTTCGGGCAGCAGCCCGCGCCGGGCCAGGTTCTCCAGCGTCTCGATGGCCAGATACGGGTTCACCGCCGAGGCGCCGTAACCGATGAGCAGGCAGAAGTGCATCACTTCGCGGGGCTCGCCCGATTCGATGATCAGACAGACCTGCGTGCGCGTGCCCTCCCGCACCAGGTGGTTATGCACAGCCGAAAGAGCCAGCAGGGACGGGATCGGCGCCAGCTCCTCGTCGATGCCGCGGTCGGACAGGATCAGCACGGTGTAGCCCTGCTTGATGGCCAGCGAGGCGCGGCGGCAGAGCCCGTCGAGGGACCGCTCGAGTTCCTTCGCGCCGCCCTCGACGCGGTACAGCATGTGCAGCGTGGTGGCGAGGAAATCGCCCATGGAGACGCGGCGGAGCTTCTCCAGATCGCGGTTGGTGAGGACCGGCTGCTCCAGCTTCAGCGTGTGGGCGTGCTGCGGCGTCTCGTCCAGGATGTTGCGCTCCGTGCCGAGGTAGGAGGTCAGCGACATCACCAGCTCTTCGCGGATCGGGTCGATCGGCGGGTTGGTCACCTGCGCGAAGAGCTGCTTGAAGTAATGGAACAGCGGCTGCGGGCGGTCAGACAGGCACGCCAGCGGCGTGTCGGTGCCCATCGAGCCGATCGGCTCCTGGCCTTTCTCGGCCATGGGCACGAGGATGCGCGCCAGGTCTTCTTCCGTATAACCGAAACAGCGCTGCCGCAGCAGCACGGTGTCGTGATCGGCCAGATGCACGCGCGGCGGCTCGGGCAGATGATCGAGCTGGATCTGCTGCTCCTGGATCCACTTCGCGTACGGCTGGCGCGCCGCCAGCGTGGATTTGATCTCTTCGTCCGGCACCAGGCGGCCCTGCTCCATGTCCACCAGCAGCATGCGACCCGGCTGGAGCCGGCCCTTGTAGGCGACGTTTTCCGGGGGGATCTGAAGCACGCCAGTCTCGGAGGCCATGATCAGCAGGCCGTCCTTGGTCATCAGGTAGCGCGCCGGGCGCAGGCCGTTGCGGTCCAGCGTGGCGCCGATGACGCGCCCGTCGCAGAAGGCCACCGCCGCCGGGCCGTCCCACGGCTCCATCAGCGAAGCGTGGTATTCGTAAAAGGCCCGTTTTTCAGGGCTCATCGCCGGATCGGCGTCCCACGCTTCGGGAATCAGCATCGCCATCACATGGGGCAGGGAGCGCCCCGACAGCGTCAACAACTCCACCACCGCATCCAGCGTGGCCGAGTCCGACAGCCCCGGACCGATGACAGGTAGCAGCTTCTTGATGTCCGGACCGAACAGCGGCGACTCCAGAATCGGCTGCCGCGCCGCCATCCACGCCGCATTGCCGCGCACCGTGTTGATCTCGCCGTTGTGGCACAGGTAGCGGAACGGATGCGCCAGTTGCCAGGTGGGGAAGGTGTTGGTGGAGAAGCGCTGGTGCACCATGCAGAACGCGCTCAGGCACTCCGGATCCGCCAGATCCCCGAAGAAGCGCGCAATCTGCGGCGCCAGCAGCAACCCCTTGTAGACGATGGTGCGCGACGACAGCGACGGCACATAGAAGAAAGCCTTGTCACGCGGGTCGAGATCGTGAGAAGCCGCCACGTCACGCTCCACCCGCCGCCGCACCACATACAGCTTGCGCTCGAACGCGTCCTGATCCATCCCCGCCGGGCGCCCCACGAAGATCTGCTCGATATAGGGCTGCGACGCGCGCGCCACCCGTCCGATGGCCTCAATGTCCACCGGCATGTCGCGCCACCCCAGCAGTTGCAGCCCTTCTTCCCGGATGATCCGCTCGAAGATGCCCTCGCAGATCAGCCGCGGGTGCGGCTCGACCGGCAGAAACACGAGCCCAGCGCCGTATGAGCCCCGCGCGGGCAGCTCAAAGCCCAGCCGGGCGCACTCCTTCTCAAGGAATTCGTGCGGCAACTGGATCATCACGCCCGCGCCGTCGCCGGTCTCCGGATCGCAGCCGCACGCTCCGCGGTGCGTCAGATTCAGCAGAATCTGGATGCCCTTGAGGATGATGTCATGCGAGCGCGCGCCCGACGTGTTCACGACAAACCCGATGCCGCAGGCGTCGTGTTCGTGCCTCGGATCGTACAACCCCTGCGCCGCAGGCAGCGCCGGTAGAGAGCGGAAGTCTGGGTCTGGATACATGGGTAGCGTCACTGGTCTCGTCCGGGGAGAAACTTCAGTATAGGGCCGCCTTGTACATCAGTCAAGTTGAAATACGCCTGTTGTATTATCATGGTGGCTTATGTTAGGAATAGTGAAGGCATGGATCTCGACTGGCTCCAGTTATTCAAGGACATCGCCCACACGCGCAGCATCAGCCGCGGCGCCGTGATGAACGGGTTGACGCAATCGGCCGCCAGCCAGGCGGTGCAGGAGATGGAACGGCGGCTGGGCGTGCAGTTGCTGGACCGCTCCAGCCGCCCGTTGAACGTGCTGCCGGCGGGCCAGTTGCTGTATGAGTTCGCGCGCGATGTGCTGCGCCGCCGGCAGGACCTGATGGCGCAACTGGAAGAGCTGAAATCGGAGCGCAACAATGTGGTGCGCGTGGCGGCGATCTATTCCGTGGGGCTGAGCGAGATGACGCGGCTGGAAGAAGAATTCCGGCGGCGCATGCCCGGCGTGCGGATCGAAGTCAGCTATTTGCGCCCGGAGAAGGTTTATGACGCGGTGGCGGAAGACCGCGTGGACCTGGGGCTGGTGAGCTATCCTTCTTCGACGCGCGAGGTCACGGCCACGCCATGGCGCGAAGAGCCGATGGTGGCAGCCTGCAACCCGCGCCACCGTTTCGCGCGCCGCAAGTCGATCCGTGTAGCGGAACTGTCCGGCGAGACCTTCATCGGCTTTGACGAAGACCTCCCCATCAGCCGCGAGATCGAACGGTTCCTGAAGGAACACGGCGTGCGGGTGCAGGTGCCGCTGCGCTTCGACAACATCCAGAGCATGAAGGAGGCGCTGCGGATCGAGCCCGCCGTTTCCATCCTGCCGCTGCCGATGCTGGCGTCCGACGTGGCGGAAGGCCGCCTGGTGGCCATCCGGCTGGAGGAGCCGCTCACCCGCCCCCTGGGCGTCCTGCAACGCCGGAAGAAAGTGCTGACCGCCGCCGCGCGGGTGTTTCTGGACGTGCTGCGGTTGGCCGCCTGAACGGCTGCCGGAGACACTGCGGGCAGCCGGCAGGAGCGCGGCTGCCCGTTATCCATTGGAAGAGGAAAGCTCAGCCCAGTTGGGGCTCGATCATTTTGACGAGCTCGGCCTTGCCGACGGCGCCCACGCGCTGGTCCACCACCTTTCCGCCGCGGAACAGCAGCAGCGTGGGGATGCCACGGATCATGTAGCGGGCGGCGGTCTGGCCGTTGTAGTCCACGTTGACCTTGCCCACTTTCAGGCGGCCCGCATATTCGCCGGCGACCGACTCGACGGTGGGGGCGATCATGCGGCAGGGCGCGCACCATTCGGCCCAGAAATCGACAAGCACAGGGAGGTCGCTGTTCAGGACCTCGGCATCAAAATTCGCGTCGGTGAACTCCAGTACGTTTTGGCCTGCCATTGTTTTGTTGTTGCTCCAGCTTTTTCGATGTTTCATCCATCGCGCGGGATTCAGCCCCGCCCCAGCAGTTTCGCATAGAGCGACGAATACTGGCGCGCCGACGCATCCCACGAATAATCCTTCGACATGCCGCGGCGCATGCGCTCTGTCCAGGCGTCCCGGTTGCGATAAGCGCCCGCGGCAAGGCGCAGCGTGTCGTACAGCGCGCCGACCGAATACTCGTGAAATTTGAATCCCGTGTCCTCCTGAATCGTATCATCCAGGCCGCCGACGGCGCGCACCACCGGCACCGTGCCGTAGCGCAGGCTGTAAATCTGGTTGAGCCCGCACGGCTCGTACAGGCTCGGCATCAGGAACAGGTCGGCGCCCGCTTCAATGCGGTGCGCCAGCGGGTTGTTGTAGCCCACCCAGACGCCGATCTGGCGCGGTCTCCAGCGGTGCCACTCTTCGAACATCTGCACGTAGCGCCGCTCGCCGCTGCCCAGCACCACCAGTTGCGCGTCGGTCTCTTCAAAGAAGTGCCGGATGCCGGCGATCAGGTCAAACCCCTTCTGCGGCGCGAAGCGGCTGACAATGCCGATCAGCGGGCGGTCGAGGTTCGCGGCGTCCAGTCCGAACTCTTCGAGCAGCGCCTTCTTGCAGATCCGCTTGCCGGACAGATCGCGCGCCGAATAATGAGCGGGCAGGAACGGATCGGTCTCGGGATTCCACTCTTCGTAGTCCACGCCGTTCAGGATTCCGGTGAGCGCATCGCTCCGGCTGCGCAGAACGCCGTCGAGCCCGAAGCCGCCCTCCGGCGTCTGGATCTCGCGCGCGTAAGTGGGGCTCACGGTGGTGAGCCAGTCCGCCGTCACCATGCCGCCCTTCAGGAAATTCACGTCGCCGTAGTACTCGAGCTTGTCCGCCGTGAACCAGCCCCAGTTCAGCCCGAGTTCGGGGAACTGAGTGCGGTGGAACCGCCCCTGATAGCCAAGGTTGTGAATGGTGAGAATGGTCTTCGTGTTTGTCAGCAGCGGGTTGGAGTGCTGCTGGTCCATCTTGTAGACGGGCACGAGCGCCGCCTGCCAGTCATGGCAGTGCAGGATGTCGCACGGGAACACTGTCTGCGCCGCGCCCAGCGCCGCCAGCGCCAGCACGGCGAAGCGCTTGTGGTTATCGAGGTAATCCGTGCCGTGATGGTTGTACAGCCCTTCGCGGTCGAAAAAATAGGGCGCTTCGACGAAGAAGAAGCGCACGCCGCGGTGGACTTGGGTGCGGAGGTCCACGCGGTAGGGCGTTGCGCCGGCGTAGACCACCATGTTGTCGAAGGCGCTCTCGGTCTCGTGCCACGGGATGGAGCGGTAGCGCGGCATGATCACCGCCACTTCCTCGCCCTGACGCGCCAGCGCCGCCGGCAGCGCGCCCACGACATCGGCCAAGCCACCCGACTTGGCGAACGGCACCGCCTCGGAGGCGACCATCAGGATCCGGCTCATGGTCTCTATGATGTCATGCGGTTGCGCCGGTCCTGTTTCAGCCCGCCGCTTCCGCAGCGCGGGTCCGGATCACGCGCCGCCCCTCGATGCGGTAGGCTCCGCTGAGGACGAGGGCGATGGCTTCACTGTAAATGCGGTGCTCTTCCACCAGGATGCGCGCCGCCAGCGTCTCCGCCGTATCATCGTCGAGCACCGGCACAGCCGCCTGCGCGACGATCGGTCCGGTGTCGAGCCCCGCATCGACGAAGTGCACGGTGCAGCCGGAGTACTTCACGCCGTAGTCGATGGCCTGCTGCTGCACGTTCAGGCCGGGAAACGAGGGCAGCAGCGACGGATGAATGTTCAGGATGCGCATGGGATACGCTTCCAGCAGCGGCGCGCCCACGCGCCGCATGAAGCCCGCCAGGCAGATCAGATCCACATGGAGCGGCGCGAGCGCATCGCGCACCATGGCCGCGTAGGCGTCGGAATCGACGCCCTTCGACGGCAGCGAAATCGCGCGGATGCCGTAGTCGCGCGCGATCTCCAGCGCGCGCGCCTCCGGGTTGTTCACCACCAGCGCGGCGATCTCCGCTTCCAGCCGTCCTTCGCGGACGTTGCGGGCGATGGCTTCGAAGTTGGAGCCGCGTCCCGATGCCAGCACGGCGATGCGCTTCATCGAAAAACACCTCCTTGCGGCGCGGGAGTCAGGCGTAGATCACCCGGCCCTTGCCGCGCGGCTGCCGGATCACCTCGCCGATCAGATAATGCGGCTCGCGCATCCGCTCGAGCAGATGCGCCGCCCGGGCGACCTTCTTCTGCGGCACGGCGAAGATCATGCCGATGCCAAGGTTGAATGTCTGGCGGTAGTCCTCGTCCGGGATGGCGCCGATCCGTTTCAGGAATTCGAACACCGGCGGCACCGGCCACGAGCCCCAGTCGATGCGCGCCGCCAGGCCTTTGGGCAGCATGCGCGGCGTGTTGCCGGTGATGCCGCCGCCGGTGATGTGGGCCGCGCCGCAAAGCAGTCCGTGCTTCAGCATCCGCTGGAGCGGCTTCAGGTAGCTGCGGTGCACCTTCATCAGCTCGTCGCCGATCACGGCGTCCAGCTCCGGCACGTAGCTCTTCGGCGTCAGCTTTGCCACCTCGAACACCAGCTTGCGCGCCAGCGAGTAGCCGTTGGTGTGCAGCCCGGTGGAGGGCAGCCCAATGAGCACGTCGCCGTTCTGGATCTTCTCGCCGGTCAGCAGGCGCGCGCGCTCGGCGCAGCCCACGATGAAGCCCGCCAGGTCGTACTCTCCCGGCGCGTAAAAGCCGGGCATTTCCGCCGTCTCGCCGCCGATCAGCGCGCAGCCGTTCTCCTCGCACGCCTTCGCCAGCCCGGAGACCACCGACGCCGCCACGCGCCAGTCGAGCTTGCCGGTGGCGAAGTAGTCGAGAAAGAACAGCGGCTCGGCGCCCTGCACGGCGATATCGTTGACGCAGTGGTTCACCAGGTCCTGGCCCACGGTGTCGTGGCGCCCGGTGAGGAATGCCAGCTTGAGCTTGGTGCCCACGCCGTCGGCTGAAGAAACCAGCACCGGACGCCTGTAACCCGACAGCCGGTACATTGCGCCAAAAGAACCGATGCCCGCCAGCACGCCGCGCGTGAAAGTCTTTTTTGCCGCGTCCCTGATGAAGTCAACAGCCCGGTCGGCTTCGCCGATATTCACGCCGGCGTCAGCGTAACGGATGGATTTGCGAGTTGGCATTGGGGAACCACCAGTTTAGAATACGGGAATTCGCCATGAGGAAGAACTCTCTGCCCGCCCTTGCAGCCGCGCTGCCGGTGTTTGCGTTTCTGATCACCGCGGCGCTGGCCGAAACCGTGAACTGGACGGCGATCCGCGGCGCGCGGATCGTGCCCGTCAGCGGACCCGTGATCGAGAAGGGCACGGTGCTGATGCGCAACGGGGTCATTGCCGCCGTGGGGGCGCAGGTCGATGTGCCCGCCTCGGCATGGGTCATCGAGGGCAACGGCCTCACGGTCTATCCGGGGCTGATCGACGCCCTCAGCACATGGGCCCTGCCGCAGCCGGCGCAGGCGCAGCCCGCCGCCGCCCGCGGCGCGCAGCCACAGCAGCCGCCACAACAACAGCAGCAACAACCTCAACAGCAGCAGACGCGCTCGTGGGGGCCGCGCGACCGCCCCGGCACCTTCAGTTGGGTGAAGGCCGCTGATCAGTTGCAGCCGGGCGACCCGCGGCTCGGCCAGGCGCGCAACGCGGGCTTCACCTCCGCCGCCGTCTTCCCGCGCCAGGGCATTGTGGCCGGCCACGGCGCCATCATCAATCTCGGCGGCAAGACAGCGGGCGACATGGTAGTGGCGCCGGAAGCCGGCCTGTACCTGGCGCTGCGGCCCTCCGGCTACACGGGGTTCCCGTCGACGCCGATGGGCATCATGGCATACTTCCGGCAACTCTGGTTCGACGCCGGGCACTACCGGCAGGCGCTGGCCCTGTACGCCGCCGATCCCGTCAACATCCCGAGGCCCGCCTATGACAGGGCGCTGGAAGGCATCCTCGGCGCGAAGCGCGTTCTGCTGCCTGCCGCCGATCCCGTACAGCTCGAGCGCATGTTGGGGCTGGCTGGAGACCTCAAGACGCCTGCGGTGTTTTATGGTGCGGTCCGCGGCTACGAGATGGCGGCGCGGCTGAAGGAAACCGGCACGCCTGTCATTCTTAACGTCCGCTGGCCCACGCGCGACCGCGACGCAGATCCAGAGGATCAGGACAGCTACCGCGAACTCCGCATCCGCGATCTCGCCCCCACTTCGCCCGCGGTTCTGTCCCAGGCCGGTGTGAAGTGGGCGGTCAGCTCGGACGGGCTCGACTCGCCTCGCGCGGTGCTCCGCGCGCTGAAACAGTCCATCGACCGCGGCCTGAAGCCCGAGGACGCGCTGCGCGCGCTGACGCTCAGCGCCGCGGAGATCTACGGCGCCGCGGACCGGCTCGGCTCGATCGAGGGCGGCAAGATCGCCAACCTTGTCCTGGCCGACGGCGACCTGTTCAACGACAGCACGCGCGTCCGCATGGTCTTCATCGACGGCGTGCGTTATCTGCCGGAGCCGGAGGCGCCGGCGCCGCAGGGCGCGCCGGGACGCGGCCCCAGCCATTCCGAGGAGGAGCAGTAAGCCATGCGCAGGATGATTCTCACCGCGGTTTTCCTGGCCTCCGGCCTTCCGGCGGCCGATATCACCGTTGTTCAGAACGGCACCATCCACACGGTGACGAAGGGCACGTTCAAAGGCTCCATCGTCATCCGGGATGGCAAGATCGCCGAAGTCGGCGAGAAGGTGATGACGCCGGCCGGCGCGCGCATCGTCGACGCCACGGGCAAGCACGTCATTCCCGGCATCATCGACGCGCACACGCACATCGCGCTCGACTCGATCAACGAGGGCAGCGTCAGCGTGAGCTCGATGGTGGATGTGACGGAGATGCTGAACCCCGAGTCGGTCTCCATCTACCAGGCTCTCGCCGGCGGCGTCACGGTGTGCAACTCGATGCACGGCAGCGCCAACTCCATCGGCGGGCGCAATGTCGTGTTCAAGATGCGCTGGGGCGCCGATGCGCGCGGCCTCGTATTCGACAAGGCGAAACCCAGCCTCAAGATGGCGCTGGGCGAGAACCCGAAGCGCCAGGGCTCGCCGCAGGGCTTGCAGATTCCCGGCCTCTCCCCGCCGCAGAACCTGCGCTATCCGGGCACGCGGCTCGGCGTCGAAGACGTGATCCGGGACGCCTTTACCCGCGCCCGCGCCTACCAGCGCGAATGGAAAGATTACGAAACGCGGAAAGCGCGCGGGGAGAAGCTCCTGCCGCCGAGGCGCGATCTGGAGCTGGAACCGCTGGTGGAAGTGCTCGAAGGCAAGCGCCTGGTGCACGCCCACTGCTACCGCGCCGACGAGATCCTGATGCTGATCCGCGTCTTCGACGACTTCAACATCCGCGGCGTCACCTTCCAGCACGTGCTGGAAGGCTACAAGGTGGCCAAAGAGATCGCCGAGCGCGGCCACTACGCGTCCACGTTCTCCGACTGGTGGAGCTACAAGGTGGAAGCCTTCGACGCCATCCCTTACAACGCCGCCATCATGCACCGCAAAGGGGTGCTCGTGAGCCTGAACTCCGACGACGCCGGCGGCGCGGAACTGATGCGCCGCCTCAACACGGAGGCGGCCAAGGTGATCAAGTACGGCGGGCTGAGCGAGGACGAGGCGCTGGCCATGATCACCATCAACCCGGCCAAACAGTTGGCCATCGACCAGTGGGTCGGCTCCATCGAAACCGGCAAGGACGCCGACCTGGTCATCTATGACAAGCACCCGCTGTCGATCTACTCCAAGGTCGAGAAGGTCTTTATCGACGGCCGGCAGTACTTCGACCGTGACGAAGACATGAGCCGGCGCCCGAAGATCGAGGCCGAAAAAGAGGGGCTGCGCAAGAAGCTCCTCGACCAGCAGAAACAGGCCATGCCCCAGAACAGGAGGCCGTCATGAGCATTGTGCGAATCGCCTGTCTCGCCGCCCTCGCCGCGGCAGCTTTCGCGGCGGAGAACAACACCTTCCTGCTGCGCAACGCCACCGTGCATCCGGTGAGCGGCCCGGCGATGGAGAACGCCTCCGTCCTCGTCGTGGACGGCAGGATCGCGGAAGTGGGCGCGAAGATCGCGCCGAAGGGCAAGGTCAAAGTGATCGAAGCCCGCGGGCTTCACGTTTACCCCGGCATGATCGATTCCGGCTCGCCCATCGGACTGGCGGAGATCGCGAGCGTCCGCGAAACGGTGGACACGGGCGAGATCGGCGACTTCAATCCGCAGTTGCGCGCGCTGATCGCCGTCAATCCATCCAGCGAGCACATCCCCGTGGTGCGCGCCAACGGCATCACGTCGGTGCTGGTGACGCCCGGCTCCACCGGCGGCGGACGCGGCGGCGCGGCGGGCAGCCTGATTGCGGGCCAGGCATCGCTGATGCATCTGGATGGCTGGACGTGGGAGGAGATGGAGATCCGGCGCGGCGCCGCCATGCAGATGACATGGCCGGCGATCCAGATGCCGCGCGGGCGCGGCGGCGACATCGAAGCGATGCTGCCGGGACTCGCCGCCCGCCGCATCACCTTCGCCGAAGCGCGCCGCAACCAGCAGCAGCAGGTGCAGAAGATCCAGGATTTCTTTGACGCCGCGCGCCGCTACCAGAAAGCGAAAGCCGCGGGCGAAGCCGTCCAGCCCGACCTGCGCTACGAGGCCATGATCCCCGTGCTCGAAGGCAAGCTGCCAGTGATGATCACCGCCGTGCGCGAGCGCGAGATCCGCGAGGCGCTCGACTTCGCCGCGCGCGAGCGGCTGAAGATCGTGCTGGCGGGCGTGCGCCGCCCCGGCAAGGCGCTCGAAGAGATCGCCAAACGCAACATCCCCGTGATTCTCGGCACCACCTTTGTTCCGCCGCTTGAAGAAGACGATCCCTACGACGACCCCTTCACGTTGCCCGCGCGCCTGCATCAGGCCGGTGTGAAGTTCGCCTTTGCGAGCTTCGGCACGCAGTTCGCCCGCAACCTGCCCTATCAGGCGGCGCAGGCGGTGCCCTTCGGTCTTCCCTATGATGAGGCGCTGAAGTCCGTCACCCTGAATGCCGCGCAGATCTGGGGCATCGACGCCGAGTACGGTTCGATCGAGAAGGGCAAGTACGCGGATCTGATCGTCACCGACGGCGATCCGCTCGAGATCCGCACACAGGTGAAGATGATGTTCATCCGGGGCGCGCCCGTGGACCTCGAGTCCAAACACACACGGTTGTACAAGCGCTACTCGGCGCGCCCCTGAGCCGCCCCCGCCTACGCGGCTGACGCCGCCGCGCCCATCGCGCGCGCGGCGGCGTCTTTCAGAAACACGAGTCCCTCGCGCGCCAGCGTCTCGGCGTCGGGCGCCAGGTCCCGCCAGATGCAGGCCGCCGCGGCGATCTCCGGCACGCAGGAGCCGAAGCTCTCGATCACGCACCAGCCGTCGTAGCCCGTCTCTCGAAGAGCGCCGAACACGTCGTCCCACGCCACGTGCCCCGTGCCCGGCACGCCGCGGTCGTTCTCGCACACATGCACGTGCGCCAAATGAGGACCAATGGTGCGGATGGCGTCTCCCAGCCGCTTCTCTTCAATGTTGGCGTGGAAGGTGTCGAACAGCACGCCGACATAGGGATCGCGCACCGCGTCGCAGAAGCGGCGCGCATCGGCGGCGGTGGTCATGAGATAGGTTTCGAAGCGGTTCAACGGCTCGAGCGCCAGCGTGACATCGTGTTCGCGAAGCCATCCTGTCAGCGCCGCGATCCCCTCCACGCCGCGCTTCCACTCGTCTTCGGTCGCCCGCCTTCCGGTCAGCCCGCCCACCGGCGCCAGATAGGGCCCCACCAGCAGCCCGCTGCCCAGCTCGGCGGCTGTCTCCACGGCGCGCCGGATAAAGTCGGAGGCGGCGCGCCGCACGGACTCTTCTTCGCTCACCAGGCTCAACCCGCCGGTGAGCGCCGAGCAGAACACCGGCTCCAGCCCCGCGCTGCGCACCTCCTCGTGCAGCAGGCGCGCCGGGAAGCCGTCAAAGGAAAAGCGCGCTATCTCGATGCCGTCGAAGCCCCACTCGCGCACATGGTCGAGCAGAGGCAGATCGTCCGGACCAAAAGCGGCGGTCCAGAGAAGGGTATTGACGCCGAACTTCATCGTCTTCAGAACCTCGCACGCCGCCATCCGGCAGCATCTCCGCCGCACTGTCCCTGGCGGCGCGCAGGCAAACAGCTTCCGTCAGGGCCTGCGGCGCCTTCCCACCCCGCCGCGATCTGTCTTGTGCCGGCACGCCTCCAGCGGCGGCCGGCGGGCAACCTGCCTGGTTGGTATCAAGGCTCAGGCGCCTGCGCGGGAGTCTCCGGAATGCCTTCTCATTCCAGCAGCCGGACTCCCGCGTACAGGCCGGCGAACAACAACACCGAAACGACGCCTACGAGCACCCACTTCAGCCACTTCTCCCGTGGCGTCGTGGTTTCCATCTCGTCGTGCTTCATTTGGTCGTCGAGGGATTCGAACATTCTGGACCTCCCGTCGCTAAGAATTCAACCGGACTATGACGACATAGGATTCCAAGCAGCCCTATTCTAGCGCCGAAGAATCCCGGCGGGAAGCCCTTTCTTCGGCTCGAGAAAGGAATTTCATGCGGCCGCGGCGGGGCTCCGCGGCCTTTGCGGCATGGGAAGATGGCTCCATGGCGTGGAAGTCCGTGCTCCGGGAAGAGGACCTGCCCGAAGGCGTGATGGCGGGCGCGGAGGCCGGCGCCCTGCGCGTCGTGCTGTGCCGTCATCGCGGCGCCGTGCACGCCTATGAAGACCATTGCCCGCACGCCGGCGGGCCGTTGTCACACGGCAATTTCACCGATGGACGCCTGATCTGCCCCTGGCACGCCTGGGAGTTCCTGTGCGAAACCGGCGCCTGGGGCGCCAACCCGGCCGTCGGCCTGCGCCGGCTGCCTGTCAAGATCGAGCAGGGCCGGATCTGGATCGATGCCTGAGCTGCCCGAAGTCGAGTGCGTCGTCCGCTCGCTGCGCCCCTGGCTGGAGGGCAGCCGCATCAGCGCCGTGGAGATCCGGTCCAGGCTCGCTGCGGGTGGCGATCCGGCCAGCCTTTGCCGGTTTCTCGCCGGCCGCCGCATCGCCTCCGCCCGCAGGCGCGGCAAGTTCATCCTGTTCGAGCTTGCCCCGGGCTTCTGCGCCATTCACCTGCGCATGACGGGGAGGCTGCTCTGGAACGGCGGCACAGGACCGTACACGCGCGCCGTGTTCGAACTCGACCGCGGCCGGCTGCTGCTCGATGACGTCCGGCAGTTCGCGCGGATCTACGCCGGCCTGGATCTGCCCGAGACGGTGGCGAAGCTCGGTCCCGAGCCGCTCGAACTGACGGCGGCGGAATTCCGCGGGAGGCTGCTCGCGCGGCGCGGCCGCATCAAGGCGGTGCTGCTCGACCAGCGGTTCCTGGCAGGGCTCGGCAACATTTATGTGGACGAAGCCCTGCACCGGGCGCGCATCCACCCGCTCCAGCCGGCCGGCACGCTGACGGCGCGGCGGGCGGAGGGGCTGCACGGAGCCATCGTCGAGGTGCTCAGCGAGGCCATCGCGGCGGGCGGGTCCTCGATTTCGGACTATGTGGACGGCATGGGGGCGCGGGGCGCCTTTCAACTCCAGCACCGCGTTTATGGGCGCGGGGGAGAGGCCTGCCCGCGCTGTGGCGCGGCCGTGCGCCGCATCGCCGTGGCGCAGCGCGGCACGCACTTCTGCCCGCGCTGCCAGCGCCTTCAGTAGCTGCCCGCGATGTAGTTGGTCAGGTGGGCGATGGTGGCCTCCTGCTCGGAGATGATCGCCTTGACGAGATCTCCGATGGACACGACGCCCATCACCTTGCCGCCGCTGACCAGCGGCAGATGGCGGATGCGGTGATCCGTCATCAGCCGCATGCCTTCGGCCACGGTGATGTCCGGCGAGGCGGTCACGACGTCGCGCGTCATGATCTCCTCCACCAGCGCTTCGCGCGAGGAGCGCCCTTTCAGGATCACCTTGCGGGTGTAGTCGCGCTCGCTGATGATGCCGGCGAGGCGTTCGCCCTCCATCACCAGCAGCGCGCCCACCCCCTTGTCCGCCATGGCGGCGATGGCATCGTAAACGGTGGCCTTGGGATGGATCGAGAACACCTCGCTCCCTTTGGCTTCGAGAATCTCGCGGATCTTCGTGGTCGGCGTCATGGCTCAGCGGAACTCCTCGTTGATCAGTTCAAGTGTTTCGCGCGAGGGGCGCACGCGATCCTCTGCCAGCAGCGCCAGCGGCTCGTCGCAGAGGTTGAGAATTTCGGTGAACGACGGGCGGGACGTATCGAGATAAATGATGCCGGTGAGCACCTCGCCGCGGCGCGCGGCTTCATGCAGCACTTCGAGCGCATGAATGCGGTTCGACGGGTCGTAATCGCGCTCCAGTTTGTGCAGCAGGAGCTTCGAGCCGTCGTACAGCTCCACCAGCCGGGACTCGCCTTCCTCGTACTCGACCTCGACATCGGCGAACGACGGAATGAAGTCCACTTCGTGGAGCGGTTCGTCGTGGTCCTTCATGTAGGCGTAAGACTTGGTGGACCCTTCGTGATCGTTGAAGGTGACGCAAGGGCTGATGACGTCGATCACCGCCAGCCCCTTGTGGGCGATGGCAGCCTTCAGGATCGCCGAAAGCTGCCGCTTGTCGCCCGAGAAAGACCGCGCCACAAACGTGGCGCCCAGCTCGATGCCCAGCAGGCACAGGTCAACGGCGTGCAGCGGATTGGTGGCGCCGGTCTTCAGCTTCGCACCCAGGTCCGCCGTGGCCGAGAACTGCCCTTTGGTGAGCCCGTAGACGCCGTTGTTCTCGACGATGTAGACCAGCGGCACATTGCGCCGCAGCATATGCACGAAGTGGCCCATGCCGATCGACGCCGTGTCGCCGTCGCCGCTCACCACCACCGCGCGCAATGTGTGATTGGCCAGCAGCGCGCCCGTCGCCGTCGTCGGCGCGCGCCCGTGCACCCCGTTGAAACCGTGCGCCTGTTGCAGGAAGTAGGCGGGCGTCTTGGACGAGCAGCCGATGCCGGAGAGCTTGGCCACGGTCCACGGCTCGATGCCGAGCTCCCAGTACGCTTCGATCAGGCGCTCCGTTATCGCATTGTGCCCGCAGCCCGCGCACAGCGTCGTCTTGCTGCCCCTGTACGGGAGCAGATCCAACCCGATGCGGTTGACTTTCGGGGGTGTGGCAGGTGTGGAACTCATGCCTGTTGCGCCTCCTGCGCGAGGATCTGCTCAGTGACCGTGCGCGCGTCCAGCGGCAAGCCGCCGTAATAACGCACGCTGCGGAGCTTTTCCAGGAGCCGCGCCGGCAGGTCCAGCCGCATCAGCCCCAGCAGTTGCGCGTCGCGGTTCTGGTCGATCACGTACACGCGCTCGTGCTGTTCGATGAAAGCTTCCAGCTCGGGCGGGAACGGATAAGCCGTCAGGCGCATCCAGCTTGCCTCCAGCCCCGCGTCGCGGCTCAACTGATCCCGGCTCTCCTCCATCGCGTAGCGCGACGTGCCGGCGCTCACGATGCCGATCTTCGCCCCCGGCGCGAGCGACTGCACGGGCGGCGGCAGATGCGCGCGCAGCGTCTGGAACTTCCGCGCGATGCGGTCGAGATTGGCGGACCAGTCCTCCGGCTTCTCGCTGTACGCCGCCGTCTCCGTGTGTCCGGTACCGCGGGTGAAGTAAGCCGCCTTCGGGTGCGGCGTGCCCGGCAGCGTGCGGTACGGCACTGCGTCGCCGTCCACGTCCCTGTAGCGGGCGAAGCCGCCCAGCCGCTCCAGATCTTCCGCCGTCAGCACCTTGCCCCGGTTCATGGGTTTTTCGGGATACGGCAGCGGATCCGACATCCAGTAGTTCATTCCGAGGTCGAGATCCATGTTGACGAACACCGGCGTCTGGAACTGTTCAGCCAGGTCGAACGCCTCCACCGCCATCGAGAAGCATTCCTCGGGAGAGGAAGGGAACAGGATGGGGTGGCGCGTGTCGCCGTGCGAGAGCACGGCGTTTTTCAGCGTGTCCCCCTGCGCCGTGCGCGTGGGAAGCCCCGTGGACGGACCCACCCGCTGCACGTCGATCAGCACCACCGGAATCTCGGCGAAATAGGCCAGTCCCACGAACTCCGACATCAACGAGATGCCCGGACCCGACGTGCAGGTCATCGCCCGCGCGCCCGCCCAGCCCGCGCCCACCGCCATGCCGATGCTGGCCAGTTCGTCTTCCGCCTGCACGATCGCGAACGTCGCCTTGCCCGTTTCGGGATCGCGCCGGAACCGCTCCATGTACGCGATCAGCGCCTCCGCCAGGCTCGACGACGGCGTGATCGGATACCACGTGCAAACCGTCACGCCCGCGAACATGCAGCCCAGCGCCGCCGCCGTGTTGCCCTCGATCACCAGCTTCCCGGCGTTCTGGTCCATGCGCTCCACAAAGCATGGGTCGCTTTTCACCAGACTCGACCGCGCATACTCAATGCCCGCCTGCACGGCGCCCCAGTTCAGGTCAGCCGCTTTTTTCTTCCGCTCGCCGAACTGCTTGTACAGCGCCTTGCGGATCTCTTCGGAGTCGATGCCGAGCAGCTCCGCCAGAATGCCCACGTAGATCATGTTGCGCACGAGCTTGCGCAGCTTCGCTTCCGGGCACGCCGGCGCCACCAGCTTGTCAAAGGGCGCCGCGTAGAAATGCAGGTCGGAGCGCAGGGAAGCCAGTTGCAGCGGCTCGTCGTAAAGGACCGCTGCGCCGGCTGGGAGATTCAGGACGTCCTCGCGCGCCGACTCTGGATTCATCGCCACCAGGAAGTCGATCTCTTTCTTGCGGGCGATGTAGCCGTGGCGGCTGGCGCGAATGGTGAACCACGTGGGCAACCCTTGAATGTTGGAGGGGAAGAGGTTCTTGCCCGAGACGGGCACGCCCATCTGGAAGATGGAGCGCATCAGCACAAGGTTCGCCGTCTGGCTGCCGCTGCCGTTGACGGTGGCGACCTGAATGCTGAAATCATTGACGGTTCTTTCCCGCGAAGAGAACCGTTGCGGCTGCTCCGCCGGCATGGGCGGAGGCTGGTGGCTGGCTTGCATCCCGGCCTGCCTCCTGACAGGTTTTCGTTCATTATATGGCGGCGGCGGCGGGAACGCCACTGCGGGGAGAAAGCGTGAACTACCGGGGCGCGCTGCGCCTGTAGACCTCCATGGTGAATGGTCCCGCCGCGCTCGCCCCGCCGTCGACGCGCAGGATCTGCCCGGTGATGTAGGCGGCATCCTCCGACAGGAGCCACTCCACCGCCGCCGCCACCTCTTCCGCCAGAGCCATGCGCTGGAGGGGGATCGTGCGCTCCCGTTCGCGCAGGCGCTCCGCCCCGTACAGTCCCTCGAGCATTTCGTTCCACACCGGACCCGGCGCCACCGTATTGACGGTGATTCCGTGCGCCGCCAGCTCCACCGCCATCACCCGCGCCAGCGCTTCCACGCCCGCTTTCACCGGCGCATAAGCGGCGAATCCGAACTGCCCGAACGCGGCGGCTATGGTCGAGATATGGACGAGGCGCCCCCAGCCGCGCTTCACCATCTCCCGCGCCGCCGCCTGCCCGCCGTAAAACGCCCCGCTCAGGTGGATGTCGACGAGCCGCTGCCACGTCTCGGCGTTGAAGTCGAGAAACGGCTCCATCTTCACCAGCCCTGCGTTGCTGATCCACGCGTCCAGCCGCCCGGTCTTCTCCACCGCGAAGCGCGCCAGCGCCTCGTTCGTGTCCTTCAAAGCAATATCGCCCAGAAATGTTTCGGCGTCTCCGCCGCACTCCGCGCGGACCGCCTCCGCCCGCGCCGCGTCCGTGCCGTGAATCACGACGCGCCATCCCGAACGCGACAGCCGCAGGGCCATCGCGCGCCCCAGCCCCCTGCTCGAACCTGTGATGACTGCCGTGCGGCGCTCTTTCATGAAACTGTTCCCAAGCCTTTACGCTACCAAAACAAACTGCTGGCTTATACTGGTATTTAACCCACTTCAGGAGTCTGCGCTTGTTGAAAAAGACACTCTACCCGATTTTTGCCGTCGTCTGCCTTCTGGCAGCCGCGCCTGTGTTCGCACAGTCGCTCGCCGGGCTGGGGGCGATCAACGGAACGGTTCGTGATGCCAGTGGCGCTGTGGTTCCCGGCGCGGCGGTTGTGGTCAGCAATCCGTCGCTCGGCATCCGGCGCAACCTCGAAACGAATGAAGCCGGCCTGTTCGCCGCGCCCTCGCTGCCGCCGGCGTCAGGCTATCAGGTCACGGTCACGCGGCAGGGTTTCGCCCCCTGGGAGGCGAAGGAAATCCAGGTGCTCGTCGGCCAGAACGTGGCCCTGAACGTCGTTCTCGACGTGCAGGCGCAGGTGCAGGAGATCACGGTCACCGACTCCACTCCGGTCGTCGACCAGCTCAAGACCGGCGTCTCGCAGGTGGTCGAGGACCGCGACATCATGAACCTGCCGATCAACGGACGCCGCGTGGACAGCTTCGTGCTGCTCACCCCGGGTGTGACTGAAGACGGCACCTTCGGGCTGGTCACCTTCCGCGGCACTCCGGGCGGCAACGCGTTTCTCACCGACGGCAACGACACCACGCAGGGCTACTACAACGAGAACGCCGGACGCACGCGCATCAGCTCCAACATAAGCCAGGACGCAGTGCAGGAGTTCCAGGTGCAGAGCTCGGGCTTTGCCGCCGAGTTCGGCCGCTCCGTGGGCGGCGTCATTAACACCGTCACCAAGAGCGGCACCAATGACGTCCACGGCACCGGGTTCTGGTTCTTCCGTAACCAGGACTTCAACGCGCGCGACCGTTATGCCACCTTCAACCCGCCCGAGCGCCGCAACCAGGCGGGCGGCTCCATTGGCGGACCCATTCAGAAGGATAAGCTGTTCTACTTCTTCAACGGCGAAATCACCCGCCGCTACTTCCCGCTGGCCAGCTCCGTCACCAATCCGCAACTGTTCACCGCCACGGGGCAGTTCATCGGAACCTGCGGCGCGCCCGCCACGCCGCAGCAGTGCCAGAACGCGATCGATTACTTCAAACGTTTCTTCGGCCAGGTGGAGCGCAACGCGGACCAGAACGCCGTGTTCGGCAAGCTCGACTGGCGCCCGAATGAGCGCCACTCGCTGGCGCTGAGCGGCAACGTCATGAACTGGTTCTCGCCGAATGGCATCCAGACCCAGGCCACGCTGAACACCGGCGCGGGCGTGGGCAACAACGGCGACTCGAGCGTCCGCACCCGGTTCGCGCGCCTCTCGCACACCTGGCTGCTGACGCCGACGCTGGTGAACGAAGCGCGCTTCGGCTACATGAAGGACCGGCTCTACGACGCCGTGAACCCCAAGCTCGCGCCACCCAACGGGCTGCTGGGCCAGTTGAGCGTGCAGGGGCAGTCGAACCTCGGCGTGGCGACGTTCCTGCCGCGCGTGCAGCCTACCGAGGACCGCTACCAGTTCACCAACAATCTGACGTGGCTCAAAGGGCGCCACAACGCCAAGTTCGGCATCGATTTCTCGCACACGAAAGACGTTGTGGATCTGCTGAACAACGGGCGCGGCACTTACACGTACGCGACGTTTACCGCGTTCGCGCAGGATCTCACCAATCTGGACGGCGGCAAGCGGTGGCAGCGCTACGCGCAGACGTTCGGCCGCCCGAAGATCGACTTCTTCATCCGCGACTGGAACTTCTTTGCGCAGGATCAATTCAAGATCAGCAGCCGCCTGACGCTGAATTACGGGGTGCGGTACGAGTATGCGCAGTTCTTCCAGCCGGACGTGATCAACCCGGACTATCCGCAGACCGGCCAGATCCGGCAGCCGAAGAAGAATTTCGCCCCGCGCATCGGCTTTGTCTACGCGCTCGACCGCCGGGCGAAGACCGTCATCCGCGGCAGTTACGGCATCTTTTACGCCCGCATGCCCGGCGCGCTGCTCGGCAATCTGCTCCAGGGTAATGGTGTGGAACAGCGCGCCATCACGCTGCAAAACACCAACCCGGCGCAGCTAGCCGCCGGCCCCGTGTTCCCCAACTTCCTTCCCGGCGACGGCCTGAATCTGCCCGCGGGCACTTCCAGCATGGGCTTTGCCGATCCCAACCTGGCCACGCCTTACACGCAGATGTGGGACTTCGGCATCGAGCGGGAGATCACCCGCACCACGGGCATCACCATCTCCTACATCGCCAGCCGCGGCGTGAAGTTCTTCATGACGCGCGACCTCAACATTGGCCCCACGGCTCAGACGGTCACCTACACGATCCAGGACTCCAACGGCCAGAACGTAGGCACGTACTCGACGCCCGTGTACCTGTTCGCCAACCGCATCGACAAGAACTATCAGCGCATCAACCAGCTCGAAAACGGCGGACGCCTCTGGTACGACGGCCTTGTCGTGCAGCTCCGCCGCCGCGCCGGGCGATGGATGCAGGGCAACGTCTCCTACACCTGGTCGCACGCGCGCGACCTGAACCAGGGCGCGGCCAACAACAACCTGTTCATCGCCACGGACTCGCTGCGTACGCTGTCCAACGGCAACTATGCCGAGCAGAAAGCCACCAGCCAGCTCGACCAGCGCCACCGCCTGGTGCTGAGCGGCGTCATCGCTCCGCCGCGGATCAAGACCGCCAGCCGCGCCACCGACGCGCTCGTCAACGGCTGGAACCTGTCGATGATCGCCACCATCGCCAGCGCCCGCTACGCGACGCCGACCCTGCGCGTGGTCAGCCTGCCGTTCAGCGGGTCGGCTTTCAACAACACGCTGAATGGCTTTGGAGGGGACGCCCGCGTTCCCTTCTGGGCGCGCACCTCGCTCCCGATCGAATCGATCGGACGCCTGGATGCCCGCCTGTCGAAGAGCTTCAGAATGAGCGAGCGCCTGCGCGCCATGTTCGTCTTTGAGGCGTTCAACGTGTTCAACAACGTCTCCAATACGAGCGTGTTCACGCAGGCATTTGAAGCCCGGGGCGCAAACATCACCCCGCTGCCCTACGGCGGCGGCTCGGCGAGCCAGGGCTTCCCGGACGGCACCAATGCGCGCCGGGCGCAGATCGGGGCGCGGTTCGTGTTCTGACGCCGCCTCGGCCCTGTTCGAGAGAGCCTGTGGCCGGCGCGCCACAGGCTCTCGTTCTTTCTGGCGGCCGCCACGGTATACTGATGGTTTGGGTAGCGCGGCGCCTGGCGGCGGCGTGCGGCATCCCGGGAGTCACCATGATCATTCTGCTGACCATCATCCATGTCCTTGTCTGTCTGTTCCTGATCATCGTCGTGCTGCTGCAGAGCGGCAAGGCGGCTGATCTGGCCGGGGCGTTTGGCGGCATGGGCTCCCAGACGGCATTTGGTCCCCGGGGCGCCGCAACCATTCTTTCGAAGGCGACCACGATCAGCGCCGCGTTGTTCATGGTGACCTCGCTCTCGCTGGCCATCCTGTACACCCGCGAGGGCCACGTCACCGGCTCCGTGCTCGACAAGGCGCCTGCCTCCCAGAGCGCTCCCGCCAAGCCGTCCACCTCCACTCCAGCCATTCCGGGCCAGCAGCCGGCTCCGGCTCCCGCCCGGAAGTAGCTCTGACGTATAATGAAGGTGGTTCTGCGGTCGTGGCGGAATTGGCAGACGCACTAGCTTGAGGTGCTAGCGGGAGCAATCCCGTGGAGGTTCAAGTCCTCTCGACCGCACCAAGGTCTTTCGCCCCACGGGGGACGGCGTACCCCCCACCCTCCATTCCCCGCCCCGCCGTCCCCCGTTCCTCGCAGATCAGGCGGCCCCTTCCCGCGGATGTGTTGCGCTGCGGCCCTGCTGAGGAAAGACTCACCTGCCCCGGACGCGCGCCTGAAGGCCGCAGCTTGGGCTGGATGAAGCCGCCCGGGACCGTGCGCATCGCCTTCTGTGCCTTTTGTGGCGGCTCCGGGCGCCACGGAAATCGATCCTGCGGCCCGCTGGCATGATGCGCCAATGTGCCGGACGGAATCCGTAATCTGAAAAGGATGGCTAGCGCGGCGATCCGCGCGTGGCGGCCAGCTCACTTTACGTCTATAATCGCAGGGAAGCGTGCTTTCTTCATTCGGACTCAGCGATCTCGGCTGCGTCAGGACCAACAACGAGGATTCCTTCCTCGTGGATCCTGAGCTTGGGCTTTACATCGTCGCCGATGGCATGGGCGGCGCAGAAGCCGGCGAGGTAGCCTCGCAGATGGCCGTCCACAGCGTCCATTCCTTCCTCAAGTCCACCTCCATCCGCGATGCCGAAACGCTGGTACGCGCCATCGAGCACGCCAATCAGCGCATTTTCGACGCCGCCAGCGCCGATCCGCGCCGCAAGGGAATGGGCACGACTCTGGTCTGCCTGCTGGAAACCGGCAGCGATTGCATCGTTGCCAACGTCGGTGACAGCCGCGCCTGGCTCCTGTTGGGCGAGACCCTCGAGCAGCTTACTCAGGATCAATCCTGGGTCAACGAGGTGGGACGCCCCCTGGGTATCAGCGAGGAGAATCTCCGCGTCCACCCCATGCGCCATGTTCTGACGATGGCTCTCGGCGTCGGACCGGAGGTCCGGGTACAGGTTTTTCCCGTAGACCTGCCTCCGGGCAGTCTGGTCCTCCTCTCAAGCGACGGCCTCCACGGGGTCGTTTCTGAAGAAGAAATCCGCGAGACGCTACTTCATCCGATATCTTTGGAGCACCGCGCCCACTTACTCATTGAAGCGGCCAGGGCTCAAGGCGGTCCGGACAACATCACCGTCGTCCTGATCCAGCACTAGCCGGGGCCGCCTGAGAGGCAGGTGTCCCATCATGCGCTTTTCGTGTCTTTCAGGGCGCTTTCTATGCGTTCTGTGGGCCGCCGCGGCGCTCGCGGCTTCCGGCCAGGAATCTCTCCGTATTGACGTCGTTGAGGGCGCTGGCGTTGTGGTGCCAGCCCAGGCTTTCTCCTCGCGACGCTTTGCCGTGGTTGTGAAGGATGCCGGTGGCCGCCCGGTTCCCGGCGCCACCGTCCACTTCCGGCTCCCTGCCCAAGGCCCAACGGGAGCTTTCGCCAGCGGGCTGCGGACTGAGTCCACCGTCACCGGAGCCGGAGGCGAGGCGTCCGTTTACGGGATCCGTTGGGGCGCGGAGCCGGGGAGGCTCGAGATCACCGTGGCCGCCGTTTCCGGCAGTCTGCGCGCCGAGGCGCGGATTCCGGTGGAGGTCTCGGCCGGAACCAGGCTCTCCCGCCAGGATCGAGCCAATCCGTCCTATCGCGCCCCCTCCGGCTCGAAGAAGTGGATCGTGCTGATTGCGGTCGGCGCCGGGGCTGCCGCCGGCGTCGCCTTGTCCAGCGGCAGGAACGGCGGCGCGCCATCTTACACACCTCCCGCTGCCGTCGTCGTTACGCCGACGATCGGAACCCCCACGATCACCATTGGGAAACCATGAATATGAAAACACGGGCTTTCCTGTTCATTTGCTGCCTGCTCCTTCCGCTTTCGGCTCTCGCCCAGAACCGGCCTATCCGAGGTTATTTCGCCGATGGCCGCGGGGCCTTGCGGGCGCTCGCAGGCGCACCAGGCGCCTGGGAGGCGCCTGTAATTATTCCCGAGGATGTGCTGAGTGCGGGCTACGACGGACGGCTATTGTGGTATAAAACCGCAAAGCATCTCTTCCTGTGCTCTGATGAAGAGGGTTGCCAGAGCTTTGAAGCTCCCGAGGGTCCCGCGCACAAACTGGAATCGGGAAACGATGGCCGACTGTCTTTTTATTTTCCATTGGCTGACCAGTTGGCTGCTATCGACAAGGGTCGGGATCCAGAATTTACAATAGTAGAAAAAGAACTCGACCCACATCCTGAGCAGATCGGACCCGGGCTTCACGCCGTCCGGGAAGGCGACCAGATTCTGGCAAGAACAGACGACGGCTCCGCCACTGTGGTTCCACTTGCCGAAGTCCCAAGCTTTCGATTACTCTTTCGGGATGGCAACAATGAAACCCCGGTAGGAGATACATTTACGATGCCGCCAGCGGTGCCCGGGGAGTCGTCAACGGCAAGGTTCCGGGTTCGGAATACGGGCTCTACGGCTGTGGTAATTACGCGGCTTTCGATCGATCCTGGGCCATTCAAGACATTCGACCAGTTCTTTCCGCCACGCATCATCGCGCCGGGGGAGTTCGCCGACTTTTCCGTCCGTTTCGCTCCGGAAGCTCCTGGCGAATACGCACGAACGCTGCACGTCAACGACCTCAGAGTGACGCTGCTGGGGGCAAGCACTACTTCTTCAAGTGTCGAATTAGAGAGTGGCAGCGGGTGGATCTGGTTGAAGGCGGGCGAGAAGGTGAGTCTTGGGGCGATCGAACGCCGGTCGGCTTTGATCCGCCGTATCCGCATTACTCCTCCCGCGCCGGCGTCCGTGACGGGCGAAGGTTTCCGGCTCCTGCCGACGGCGGATCCGTCGGTCATGGAACTGCACTTCCAGTCCGATCGCGTCGGAGTGGCAAGCGGGACGCTGACCGTCGAACAGCGCAGCTTCCCGCTGGAGGTTCAGGTCAACGATTTTCCTCCTCCCACTCCTTCGTTCGTGTGGTCGGATCCGCCAGGTCCGGTCAAGCAGATGAAGTTCAGAGTCAGGCTGTCGGAGGCGGCACGGGCGGCGGTCACCGGCGCACTGACAGTGACGTTCACCCCGGATTCCGGCTTGCCGGACGACACCGCTGTGATGCTGTTGCCCGTGTCCGCCCGCAGCCAGCCGGTCTCCTTCGCCGAGGGCGCGGCGGAGTCAGGCGAACTCGTTCTCCAGACCGGTTCCACCGCCGGGACCATCCGGATCCGGATTGCCGTCGGGACAAAGAGCGCGGAGGAGACGATCCGCATCTCGCCCTTGCCGGTGGTGTTGACGGAGGCAAAAGCGGCGGTCAGCTCGGCCAATGCCCAGGTGACTCTCACGGGATTCGACACCAGCCGGAGCGCTTCGAAGTTGTCCTTCACTTTCTACCTGAAATCGGGCCAGCCCGCCTCGCCAGGTCGGATCGATGTGGATGTGCGCGGGGCGTTTGGCGACTACTACAAGACAGTTTCCGGCAGCATCTTCGGCCTGCGCGCCCACTTCCCGGTATCGGGAACCCATACAGAGCTGGATTCTGTGGAGGTGGAGATTCTCAATGCCAGCGGTTCCACCTCGACCGGGCGGCTCCGGTTTGAGTGACACTGGGAGGGTGAAGCCCGTTGCGCTGACCATCGCCGGCTCCGATCCCAGCGGAGGCGCCGGCATTCAGGCGGATCTGAAGACCTTCCACCAGTTCGGGGTCTACGGCGAGGCGGCCATCACACTGCTCACCGTGCAGAATACACGCACGGTAGCGGAAGTTGTCCTCATCGAACCCCGCCTTGTCCGCGCTCAGGTAGAGGCGGTGCTCGACGACATCCCCCCGCAGGCCGTGAAGACGGGAGCTCTAGGATCCGCGGGCATCATCGAGATGATTGCGGATCTGGCCCTGCAGTTCCGAGCGCCTCTCGTCGTCGACCCGGTGATGATCTCCAAGCACGGCGCGCCGCTTATTGCGCCGGATGCCCGCTCCGCCCTGGCGGACAGGCTGCTGCCGCGCGCCGCGCTGGTCACGCCGAACCTGCATGAAGCCGAAGCGCTGGCCGAACGCGCCGTGCGCTCTGCTGGAGACATGGAGGAGGCGGCGCGGCGCATCCATGGGCGCTGCGGCGCGGCCGTGCTTGTCAAGGGCGGTCACCTGGAAGGCGAAGCCGCCGATCTGCTGTTCGACGGCGCGGACGTCCGCTGGTACCGGGCGCCGCGCATCGACACGCCCCACACCCATGGCACAGGGTGTACCTACTCGGCGGCGATCACCGCCTGCCTTGCTTCGGGCGAGCCGCTTCACGCCGCGGTCGAGCGGGCCAAGCGTTACATCGCGGAGGCCATCGGCACCAATCCCGGGCTGGGGCACGGCTGCGGTCCGGTGAACCACCACGCCGCGGTATCCTGAACGCAGGCCGCGTCAGCCGAGCGGCTCGTAAGCGTCCCGCCCGCACAACTTTTCAATTTCCGCTCGGAACTCCCGGTCCGGCGTCACTTTTTCGGCGATATCGAGGAGCACCACGAAATCCCTGGGGTTCTCCAGCCTCAGCCGCACGCTGGTCGAGCCGGGCTTGCGGCGAACCAGCTCGCTCAGCCGCTGTGCGCGCTGTTCGGCATCTCCGTTCAGCCGGACGCGGATCTGCACAAGCGACGGGAAGTCCACCCGCGCCTTGTCCAGCGGAATGATGTCCTGGGCATTGATCCGCACCGAGCCGTCTTCTTCCGGCATCGCCTTGCCCCGGACCAGCACGGCGCGGTCCGGCTCGAGCTCCTTTTGCAGCGTTTCATAACGGCTTGAGAACACGAGCACGTCCACCGATCCCAGCCGATCCTCCAACTGGAACGAGGCCCAGGGCTTCATCTCTTTGGTCCGCCGCCGCTGGAGGTTGCACACGATGCCGCAGATGGCCACGTCCGCGCCCCGCTCCAGCCCGCTCAGGCTGGCGGTATCGAGCGCCGTCAGCTCGCGCACTTTCCAGCCGAACTCGTCCAGCGGATGGCCGCTGACATAGAATCCGATGGTCTCTTTCTCTCCGCGCAGCTTCTCCTGAGGAGACCAGTCGTCCACGCCCGGCAGCGCGCGGGCCGGCGCCACGCCCACCGCCGCGGTGTCGAAGCCGCCGAACAGTCCGGCCTGGCCGCTCAACCGGTCTTTCTGAGCGCGCTGTCCCGACTCGATGCAGTCATCGAGCACCGCCATCAACTGGGCCCTCGTGCCCGGCAGCGAGTCCATCGCCCCGGCGCGAATCAGGCTCTCGATCACACGCCGGTTCACGGCGCCCAAATCCACGCGCTCACAGAAGTCGTCCAGCGACACGAAGGGGCCGCCCTGGCGCCGCGCCGCCACGATAGCCTCCACCGCCGACTGCCCGACGTTTCTGACGGCGCCGAGGCCGAAGCGCATCTTGTCGCGCCCCACCGGCGTGAAGTGATAATCCGACTGGTTCACGTCGGGCGGCAGGACCTCAATGCCGAGCTCGCGGCACTCGTTGATGTATTTGACGACCTTGTCAGTGTTGCCTGTTTCCGAAGTCAGCAAGGCCGCCATGAATTCCACCGAGTAGTGCGCCTTGAGATACCCGGTGATGTAGGCCAGGTAGCTGTAGGCCGCCGAGTGGGACTTGTTGAAGCCGTACTTGGCAAAGGGCTCCAGCGTTTCGAACAGCGCCTCTGCCTTTCGCTCGCTGATGCCCCGCTCGCGCGCCCCGGCCAGGAAGCGCGCGCGTTGTTTGTCCATCTCCTCCGTCTTCTTCTTGCCCATCGCGCGGCGCAAAATGTCAGCCTCGCCCAGCGTGTAGCCGGCCACAGCCTGCGCGATTTGCATCACCTGCTCCTGGTAGATGGGCAGTCCGAAGGTTTCTTTCAGGATCGGTTCGAGCTGCGGAATGTCGTACGTGACGGGCTTCTTGCCATGCTTGCGGTCGATGTAGTCGTCGATGAACTGCATCGGACCGGGACGATAGAGGGCGTTGAGCGCAATCAGGTCTTCGATCCGCTCGGGCCTTGCCCGCCGCAGCATATCCTTCATGCCCGGCGATTCGAACTGAAACACCCCATCAGTCAGCCCGCGGGCGAAAATGCGCTCGAATGTCTCCTTGTCCTCGAGGGGCAACTCCTCCACACGGAGGTCTTCGCCCCGGTTGCGCCGGATCAGCTCCAGTGTGTCGTGGATGATCGTCAGCGTCGTCAGGCCGAGAAAGTCCATCTTGAGAAGCCCGAGCTTCTCCAGGCGCTCCATGTCAAACTGAGTGACGATTTCGTTCTTCGCCGTCCGGTGCAAGGGCACCAGCTCCACCAGCGGCACAGGGGAGATTACCACGCCCGCGGCATGCACACCCACGTTGCGCGCCATGCCTTCGATGCGCTTCGCGACGTCGATGACGTCGCGCACCTTCGGATCCTGCTCGGCCATCTGGGCCAGATCCGGCTCTTCGGCCAGCGCCTTCTCCAGCGTCATCTTCGGGTCGGCGGGCACCAGCTTTGAGATGCGGTCCGTTTCGGCGAAGCTCAGCTCGAGCACCCGGCCAACGTCCTTGATGGCCGCCTTCGCCGCGAGCGAGCCGAACGTGATGATCTGCGCCACATGGTCGCGCCCGTATTTCTCGGTTACGTACTGGATCACTTCGCCGCGCCGGTTCGTGCAGAAATCGATGTCGATGTCGGGCATGCTGATGCGCTCGGGGTTCAGGAAGCGCTCAAACAGCAGCCCGTACTCCAGCGGGTCGATGTCGGTGATCCCCAGGCAATAGCCCACCAGCGACCCGGCGGCGGACCCGCGCCCCGGTCCCACGGGGATGCCCTTCGACTTGGCGTACCGGATGAAGTCCCAGACGATCAGGAAGTAGCCAGAGAACTTCATCTGCTGGATCAGCCGGATCTCCCGCTCCAGCCGGTCTTCGTACTCCGGAATCGGGTGGCGCAGGCGGCCGGCGGCCGCCAGCCGCTCCAGGCGCGCACGGCGGCGCTCCCATCCCTGACGGGTCACATATTCGAAATACGTGTCGGTAGTGTGCTCGGCCGGAACGTCGAAACGAGGGAAGCTGTCCTTGATCTTTTCCAGCCGGACCCGGCAGCGCTCGGCGATCTCCCAGGTTCGGTCCAGCGCATCTTCGACTTCGTGGAAGATGGCCAGCATCTCGTCGCGCGATTTGAGATAGAACTCCTGGGTCTCAAAACTGAGGCGTTTGGCGTCGCTGACCTTTGCGCCCGAATTGATGCAGGTGAGAATATCCTGGGCCCGGTGGTCGGACTTCTCCAGATAGTGGGCGTCGTTGGTAGCCACCAGCGGGATGCCGGTCTCCATGGAGAGCCGGCAGGTGAGCGGCATCACTTTCCTGTCTTTGTCGAGACTGTGATGCTGGATCTCGAGGAAGAAGTTGTGCCGGCCGAAGATGTCTACGTACTCATGCGCGAGCCGGCGGGCTTCTTCATAGCGGTCCGCTTCCAGCGTTTCGCTGATCTCGCCTTTCAGGCAGCCAGACAGCGCGATGAGCCCTTTGCTGTGCTGCGCCAGCAGCGTTTTATCGATCCGGGGCTTGTAATAGAAGCCTTCCAGGCTGGCCGTGGTGGCCAGTTTTACCAGGTTTCGGTAACCTTCCTGCGTCTCCGCCAGCAGCGTGAGGTGGTTGTAGCCTTTGTTGGTCTCATCCTTGATCCGGCAGTCCTGCCGCGTCACATAGACTTCGCAGCCGATCACCGGGTGCACGCCGTGCTGCTGGGCGGCGAAGAAGAATTCCGCCGCGCCGAAGAGATTGCCGTGGTCGGTGATCGCCACCGCCGGTTGTTGCAGCCGCTGCACCAATTTCATCAGGCGCGAGATCTCGCACGCGCCATCCAGCAGCGAGTAGTCGGTGTGGCAGTGAAGATGGACGAACGGCTTTTCCGGCACGGGAGGATGGATGGTAGGGAAGGGCAGATTCGAACTGCCGACCTTCCGCTTAGGAGGCGGACGCTCTATCCTGCTGAGCTACTTCCCCACGCCTTCTCGTATTGTAACCCCGGGCCGCCCTCTTCAGGCTCCTGCTCCGCTCTCCCATCGCCGCAGTCCCTTGCGGCCGATATCGCGCCGGTACTGCATTCCCTCGAACCGGATCGCCTCGCATGCCTCATAGGTTCGGCGGATCGCTTCAGCCAGAGTCGCACCGCTGCTCGTGACACCCAAGACCCGCCCTCCGGCGGTTACCAGATGTCCGCCCTGCATCTTCGTGCCCGCGTGAAACACCACCGCGCCGCGGCGCTCGGCTTCTTCAATGCCCGTGATCTCGTCGCCCGTTCGCGGCTGGCCCGGGTAGCCCGCAGCCGCGAGCACCACACAGACGCTCGGTTCCGGGCGGAAGCGCAGATGACTTGCATCCACCCGCCCCTCGGCCGCCGACCGCAACAGGGCGCCGAAATCGCCGTCCATTCGATGCAGCAGCGCCTGTGTCTCGGGATCTCCCAGCCGGACGTTGTACTCCAGCACCATAGGGCCTCGCTCGGTCATCATCAGTCCCGCGTAGAGGAAGCCGCGGAACGGCGTTCCCTCTTCGCGCATGCGGTCGATTGTCTTTTGCATGATCGTGCGCTCGATGAGCGTACGCTCTTCCGCACTCAGAATCCGCGTGTCCGAGTATGCCCCCATGCCTCCCGTGTTCGCGCCTTCGTCGTTGTCGAAGATCCGCTTGTGGTCCTGGGAGGGCTCCAGCGAGACGACCCGTTCCCCATCGCTGACTCCAATGAAGCTCACTTCCTCCCCCGTCAGGTACTCTTCCAGAACCACGCGCGACCCGGCCGCACCAACCAGTTGCCCGGCAAACATGGCTCGCAGAGTCCGTTCAGCTTCCGTCCTGTCCTGGCAAATCACCACACCTTTGCCCGCTGCCAGGCCGTCCGCTTTGGCCACCACGGGATAGGTAAACTCATCCAGGGCGGCCCATGCTTCATCGAATGAATCGGCGGCGGTGAAGCGCGCCGTGGGAATCCCGACCCGCTGCATGAACTGCTTGGCGAAGATCTTGCTTCCTTCGAGCCGGGCCGCCGCCTGTGCAGGGCCAAAGAAAGCGATACCCTCCTTTTCAAACAAACCGCCGACCCCGTCCACCAGCGGAGCCTCTGGCCCTGAGAGCACCAGATCAGCTCCGCAGCGGCGTGCGGCCCGGACATATTCTACAGTAGTAGTATCTGCAATAGACAGGCATTCAGCCACTGAGGCGCATCCGGGATTGCCCGGCGCTACGAACACCTGAGTGACAGAGGGCGACTGGCGCAGACGCCATGCGATGGCGTGTTCTCTCCCGCCACCTCCGAGGACAAGGACTTTCACGGTTGAATCTCCTGACAGGTAGAATCAATAGCATATCGAGTCTCCTTTCCTACAGGCAATGAGAACGGTCCATTACGACGTGATTGTGATCGGAGCCGGCCACGCCGGCTGTGAGGCGGCGCACGCATGCGCCCGGATGGGTCTCAAGACGGCCATGGTCACGATGAATCTGGACCTGATCGCGCAGATGTCCTGCAATCCAGCCATTGGAGGGATCGCAAAAGGTCATCTCGTGCGGGAAGTGGATGCCCTCGGCGGCATCATGGGACGCGTTGCGGACGAAGTTGGCATCCAGTTCCGGTTGCTGAACACCAGCCGTGGTCCCGCCGTCTGGAGCCCGCGCGCCCAGATGGACAAGAAGCAGTACCGGGTGAGGATGCGGCAGATCCTGGAGGGTGTTGGAAACCTTCGAATCGTGCAGGCGGAAGTGGCGGAACTCGAATATGAAGTCCTGGACGGGGGCAGGCGCCGCGTGCGGGGCGTCCGATTGGCCGACGGGCGCGCCCTCCGGGCGGAAGCCGTCGTGGTCACCACTGGTACGTTTCTGAACGGCGTCGCTCATGTGGGTGAGTCGAAGTACGCGTGTGGGCGTAGCGGCGAGCCGCCTGCCAATCGGCTCGGGAATCACCTGCGCACGCTCGGGCTGGCATGGACTCGCCTGAAGACCGGAACTCCACCGAGGCTCGATGGCCGGACTATTGACTGGCGCCGTTTCGAGCGGCAGGACGGTGATCCTGAGCCAACGCCGTTTTCGTTTCTCACGGAGAAAATCCAGCGTGAACAGGTTCCGTGCCACATCGCCTACACTACGGAGGAAACTCACCATATTTTGCGAGCTGCGATTCCCCGTTCGCCGCTCTACAGTGGCCAGATCGAGGGCGTTGGCCCCCGCTACTGCCCATCCATCGAAGACAAGATTGTGAAATTCCCCGATAAGACCCGGCACCAGATATTTCTTGAGCCTGAGGGCCTGGACACATACGAAGTCTACGTGAATGGAATGTCCACTTCCATGCCTGTGGACGTTCAGGAAGCAATGATCGCCTCTATTCCCGGGCTCGAGAACGCCGAAATGATCCGGCCCGGCTACGCCATCGAGTACGATGCCATCGATCCTCGGGAGCTGCTGCACACGCTGGAGGTGAAGAGCATTGAGGGACTTTTCCTTGCAGGCCAGATCAACGGTACGTCGGGCTATGAGGAGGCGGCGGGACAAGGGCTTCTGGCTGGCATGAACGCCGGCTGCAAGGTGAAGGGCATCGAACCGACTGTGCTCCGCCGGACGGACGGCTACATCGGCATCATGATTGATGATCTGGTGACGAAGGGTGCGGATGAACCATACCGCATGTTCACTTCGCGCGCTGAATACCGGTTGCACCTTCGCATCGACAATGCGGATGAACGCCTCACGCCGATCGGGCGGCGTGTCGGGCTGGCGTGCGACCACCGCTGGGCGTTGCTGGAGAATAAGATCAAGCAGAAGGAAAGGCTCCGGAGGTTGATCAATCCCAGGCTTGAGGCCTGGCTGCGGCGGCCCGAATCCAGGATCGAATCCATCCGCAGCGAGCTCGAGCGCGAACTCGGTGAACCTGCATCCGCGCCCGCTCTCATCAGTCTGGAGACGGAGGTGAAGTACGACGGCTACCTCCGCCAGCAGGAACGCATGGTCGAAAGACTCCGTGAGGCCGAGAGCCGGCGCATTCCCGCCGATTTTGACTATTCTGGTGTCCCTGGCTTAAGCCGGGAGATCCGGCAGAAGCTGGAGAAGGTGCGTCCGGAAACATTGGGGCAGGCCGGGCGGATTCCTGGAGTCACGCCCGCTGCGGTGGCCGTGCTGGACTGCTATCTCAGCCTCAGCGCGAAGCGTCTATGAAACGCGGAGAGTTCGAGAAGCGCCTTCGCCAGGCTGCTCCGTTTGTCGGCCTGGATGATACCCAGATGCAGGCGCTCTGGCTCCATTATGACCTGTTGCGGCGCTGGAACCCCCGCATCAACCTGACCCGGGTAATCGAGCTGGACGCGGCGGTCCGCTTCCACTATGCCGAGTCGCTCTTCGTGGGAACTCATGTCCCCCGGCACGCACGAAGTGTGATTGACGTCGGAAGCGGCGCTGGCTTCCCCGGATTCGTCCTGGCCGTGGCCCGGCCCGAACTCGAGGTGACGCTGCTGGAGTCAGACCTGAGGAAGGCTGCCTTCTTGCGCGAGGCGAGTGACTTGGTCACCAACGTGCGTGTTCTGTCGCAGCGGAGCCGGGATGTGATTGGCAGTTGGGATGTGGCCGTGTCTCGGGCCGTCAGGGCGGAGGACGTTCTGGAATTTTCCAAGCGTGCCGCACGTTGGGTCATGCTGGTCGGGACGGAGCCCCCGAAAGAGACCCCACGAGAGGGTTGGCAGCAGATCGAGCTGCCGGATGGCAAGGGCAGGCTTTGGATTCATGCCGCTCTGTCGGCCTCTGGGGTTCCCAAGGACTCCTCTCAGTAGCCAAAGTTTCACGTGGAACAGGGGGCGGAGTGGATGCCCGCGCAACCACATCGATGTTCCACGTGGAACACGCCACCATCATTTCCAATCCAACCCAACCTTCCGTGATACGATATTCGTTTCCCACCCACTATTCATCAGGGACCCGCCCTATGGGCAAAGTCATCGCCGTCGCCAACCAAAAAGGCGGCGTGGGTAAGACCACCACCGCCATCAACCTCGCTGCCTCTCTCGCCGCGAACGACCTCCGTGTCCTTCTGATCGACATGGATCCCCAGGGAAACTGCACCACAGGGGTCGGCGTACCCAAAACCGAGGACCTCACAACAACATATTCAGTCCTCCTCGGCGAAGCCCCTATAGCTTCGGCTATCTGCCCAACCGAGTTCGATGGCCTCTCCATCCTTCCCTCGGATCGCAACCTCGTAGCTGCCAACCTGGAGCTAGTCGACGTCCCCCGCCGCGAGTTCCGCCTCCGCGAAGCCATCGAACCCATCCGCCAGGATTACTCTTACATCCTCATCGACTGTCCACCCGCTCTCGACCTTCTCACCCTGAACGCACTCGTTGCCGCCGATTCCGTCCTCGTCCCCATTCAGTGCGAATTCTTCGCCCTGGAGGGCATCAGCCAGCTACTCGACACGATCGACCGCATTCGCGAGGCTTTTCAGCCCGCTCTTCGCCTGCAAGGCGTGCTGCTTACCATGTTCGACGACCGCACGAATCTTACACGCCAGGTGGCTTCCGACCTGAAAGAGTTCTTCCAGGGCGACGTCTTCGAAACGGTCATCCCACGCAGCATCCGTCTCGCAGAAGCCCCCAGCTTCGGCAAGCCGATTCTGGCTTACGACGTCCGCTCCCGCGGCGCCGAAAGCTATATCAAACTCGCCAAGGAAATCCTCGCCCATGACCAACGCCAAGGAACCGTCGCGTAAGGCCCTCGGCCGGGGCCTCTCCTCCCTCATCCCCGCCAATCGCACCGCGCCCCAGCCCGCCCCCGCCCCTGCCGCCGCCCAGCATCCGGCGCCGACAGGTCCCATGCGCGTCTCAATCGATGCGATCCATCCCAATCCACTCCAGCCGCGCTCCACTTTCTCCCCCGAAGGCCTCCAAGAGCTCGCTCAATCCATCCGCGAGAACGGCATCATTCAGCCCCTCATCGTCCGCCCCGCCCGCGAAGGCTATCAGCTCGTCGCCGGCGAACGCCGCCTCCGCGCCGCCCGCCTCGCCGGTTTCCACGACGTCCCCGTCGTGGTTCAGGAGTTCGCCGATGACCGCCTCATGGAGATCACCCTCATAGAGAATATCCAACGCGAGGATCTCAACCCCATCGAGGTCGCCCACGCCTTCGAGCGCCTCCACCGCGAGTTCCGTCTTTCCCACGAACAGATCGCACAGCGCACCGGCAAGGATCGCTCCACCATCACCAATATGCTGCGCCTGCTCCGGCTTCCGCTCGAGGTGCAGCAGCTGCTGGCCGAACAACGCCTCTCCATGGGCCACGCCCGTGCCCTACTCGCCCTGGAATCGGCCGAACAGCAGGTCGCCCTGGCGCACAAGGCCGCCGATGGCGCCATGTCCGTCCGCCAGGTGGAGCGCGCCGTTCAGAAATCCCTGTCCACTCCTCCAGAAGGCCCAGCCGAACCGCCCGCCCTCGATCGCGATCCCAATGTCCGCGCAGCCATCGACCAGCTTGAACGCGTGCTTGGCACGCGGGTGCGTATCATCGCACGTGACGACCAGCGCGGCCGCATCGAAATCGAGTATTACTCACAAGAGGATCTCGCCCGCATTTACGACGTCATTGTCCGGGACTAGCGCGAGACCGGGATTTTCCCGGCTTCAGCGACTGGCGAAACAGGGAGTGGTGCCGGCGGTAGGATTTGAACCTACGACCTACGGATTATGAGACCGTCGCTCTAACCACTGAGCTACACCGGCACTCTTCTTTCAGCTTATGGGCTCAGTGCGTGGCCTGTCAACGCACGCTGTCTCTCCCGGTCTCGCCTCCGTCAGCGTCAATAAGACTCTTGACTCTGGTTCTAAACGGGTGCATATTTGAGGCAGAGAACGGTTCCCCCAGGGAGCCGGACTCGCCCGGCAGACGCCGCGGGCGCTCATGCCGGCAGATGCCCGGTTGAAAACCGGGTCAACCGAGGAGGTTCAATCATCGAAATAGACCACAAGACAGGGCGGCTACCAGCTAGCTAACCCGCCCGTGCGTGCGCCTCCAGCGTCCATGGGGCTCGCAGTTGAGAGTCCAGGCGCGCGGAACTTGCACCGCCACAAAAGAGGTTCAACGCGCGCGGCAACAGAGGTTGAGTTGGCACTGCTGACAACCAGCGGGTCAGGAACTGGCGGTCGCCCTCGCTTTATGTGCGGCGATGGCTTGGAAAACCTAGCCAGTAAGATGTGCTCTGATCATTAAATCTTTTCTTTTCAAACGCTTATAGTATCCGTTCCGGCGCTGAGCTCGCCGCCGGTTCCTACCTGCCGCTTCCCCCTGTCACGCTTGCCCTTGCCAGCGTATTTCTCGAGTGGCCTCAAGTGCCGAAATCCCGGCGCTCGCCGCCGCCCGCCCGCCGTTCTCATTGCGACAGGCAACACAATCTCCTCCCTGAGTTTCGCCTCAATACGGTCACGCCGCGTTGGAGCGGCTGCTTTGGCAACTCCCCTGTCGCAGGCAGGCTCGTCTTTTCGCCGGAACGATTGGGGTGCGCCCCGAACTCCGCCAGGTTCCCCGCCCCCTCCGCACCATTCGCTACTGAATTGCGTTACAGTCAGAGGTGTGCGTGCCCGCTTCCGCCGGCGCGCGCCCCGCACCGTTGTGAGCCTCATCTCATTTCAAGGCGTTAGCAAAAGTTACCCGATCTACGCCTCGCCGCGCGATCGCCTGAAGGAATTGCTCACCTTCCACCGCCGCCGGTATCACGAGGATTTCTGGGCGCTGCGCGATGTCTCTTTCGACGTCGCCCGCGGCGAAACCTTTTGCATCGTCGGTGAAAACGGCTCCGGCAAGAGCACGCTGCTCCAGATCGTCGCCGGCATCCTCGCTCCAACGCAAGGAACGGTTGAAGTGCGCGGCCGCGTCTCCGCCCTGCTCGAACTCGGCTCCGGCTTCAATCCGGAATTCACCGGGCGCGATAACGTCTACCTCAACGCCGCCATTCTCGGCTTTTCCAGCGCCGAAATCGACCGCATCTTTCCCCAAGTCGAGGCCTTCGCCGAAATCGGCCACTTCATCGACCAACCAGTGAAGACTTATTCGAGCGGCATGCTCGTGCGCCTGGCTTTCTCTGTCGCCATTCACACCGAGCCGGAAATCCTGATCGTCGACGAAGCGCTCGCCGTTGGCGACATTTATTTCCGTCAGCGCTGCATGCGCAAGGTCCACGAGCTCCGCCAGCGCGGCGTCACAATCCTCTTCGTTTCGCATGCCGCCGGAGACGTGAAGGCCCTCGGCGACCGCACCATGTGGCTGGATGGAGGCCGCATCCGAGCCATAGGCGAAACCGATCGTGTCGTGGCGCAATACCTGGCCGCGATGGCTGAGAAGGACACCGCCTACCTGCGGCTTCGCAGCCAGGAAGCGCCGAAGCGCGACCAAGCCGTCACCGCTCCTGAAATCGTCACCGAAATCCCCAACATCGATCACCGTTACGGAGACGGGCGCGCTGAAGTGCTCGGCATCGCCGTCCTCGATCCTTACGGACGCAAGCTCGGCCTGCTCCAGCCTGGCGAACCCATCGTCGTGCGCATCTCCGTCTGCGCGCGCGAGCCTCTCGCGCAACCCAACGTCGGATTCATGTTCCGCAACCATCTCGGCATGGACTTCGCCGGAACCAACTCCACCCGCGAGGGCTGCGTCCTGCCGCCCATGGCTGCCGGAGACATCTACACGGTCGACTTCCACTGGCAATTACCCGTCCTCTACCCCGCGTCGTTCTCTTTCTCGCCCGCCATCGCCGACGGCGACCTCATCACCTACCGCATGTGCGACTGGATCGACAACGCCCTCACCCTGCAGATGGGCCACGCCGAGGGCCCCGTGTACGGCTACCTGCACCTGCCCTGCAAGGTAGAGCTCAACAGCCGCCTCCTGAAGCCTTCACCGGAGGAGGCGCCGCGTGTCTGAACCGCACCTGGAATTCACCGGCGAACGCATCATTCCAGGGCAGGTCGAGGAGGACCTGTTCCACGAGCACATGGCCCGCTACGCGTTTGCCTGCCGTCTCGCACGACACAAACGCGTGCTCGACGCCGCCTGCGGCGCGGGCTATGGCAGCGCGGCGCTGGCGGCGCAGGCCAGTTTCGTCGCCGCTCTGGACATCTCGCTGGAGGCGGTGCAAGCCGCGCGCCGCGCTTACGCGCAGCCCAACCTCGCCTTCCTCGCCGCCCGCGCCGAACAGATCCCCTTCCGCGACGCTTCTTTCGACCTCATCGTCGCTTTTGAAGTGATCGAACATCTCGACGATTGGCGAGCCCTTCTCCGCGAAGCGCGCCGCCTGCTCGCGCCGGGGGGCCAGTTCATCATCTCCACGCCAAACCGCCTCTACTACGCTGAAACACGCGCTATCGCCGGCCCGAACCCCTATCATGTCCGCGAGTTCGACTATGCCGAGTTCCGCGCCGCACTGGAAGAGTTCTTCCCCTCCACCGCCGTTTATCTCCAGAATCATTCCGGCGCGATCACGTTTTCCCCGCTCGCTCCCGCCGGTCCCGCCGCAGCGGAACTCGCCCAAGGCTCCCAACCTCCCGATCCCGAAACCAGCCACTTTTTCGTGGCCGTCTGCGCCGCCGCTCCGCAGACCGGCGCGCCCTTCTATGTCTACCTGCCGTCATCGGCCAACCTGCTGCGCGAGCGCGAGGCCCACATCCGCAAGCTCGAGGGCGAGCTGAAACAGAAGGACCAGTGGTTGGAAGATCTGAAGCAGTCGCACGCCAGCCTGAAGGACGAGCACGACAGGACCCTGGAAGAAATGCGTGCGCAGACCGAATGGGCCCTGCAACTTCAGGCGCAGCTCGAGCAGGCGCAACAGCGCATCCTTCAACTTCAGGAGGAAATGCGTGCGCAGACCGAATGGGCCCTGCAACTCCAGGCGCAGCTCGAGCAGGCGCAACAGCGCATCCTCCAACTCCAGGAGGAGCTGGAACAGCAGCAACGCGCCGCCGCAACGGCGGTAGATGCCTACGAGGCGCAGATCCGCGAGTCGCAGGCCACGCTTGAAGCGCTTGCCGCAGACCACAACGCCCGGCTGGAGGAACTCACGCGCTGCGTGAAACTCCTGGACGAAGCGGAAGCGCGCGTCGTCGAGCGCACGCAATGGGCCCAGTCGCTGGACGCCCGCGTGCAGGAGCTGGAACAGGCGCTGGGCACGCTGCGCGCTTCACGCTGGGTGCGGCTCGGCCGGAAGCTTGGCGTGGGTCCGCAATTCGAGTAGTCCATGTGGCCGACCATCGCCCGCCTGATCACGCAGTTGCCGCTCGCCCTCTTTTCGGCCTTCTTTGTGCCCCTGTCCTGGCTGGCATTGCTTCTCACCGATGCAGCCTGGAAGCTCGCAGGAAGGCCGAGGCCACGCCACGATTCCCTGCCCCGGCGTCATGCGGCCAGCGTCGTCATTCCCAACTGGAACGGCCGCGATCTACTGGAAAAGTACCTCCCGCCGCTCATCCGCGCCATGCGCGGCCACGCGGACAACGAGATCATCGTCGTCGACAACGGCTCCACTGACGGAAGCGCCGACTTCGTCCGCGCGCAATTCCCCGAAGTCCGCCTGCTCGCATTGCCCGTGAATCTCGGTTTCGGTGGCGGCTCCAATGCTGGCTTCCGCGCCGCGAAAAACGACATCGTCGTTCTCCTCAACAGCGACATGAGAGTGGCGGAGGACTTTCTCGCCCCGCTGCTGGAGGGCTTCACACAGCCGGACGTCTTCGCCGTAAGCTGCCAGATCTTTTTCGGCGATCCCGGCAAGCGCCGCGAGGAGACCGGTCTCACGCAAGGCTCCTGGTCACATGGCATGCTTCGCGTGCGTCACCGGGAAGACGCTCAGGTGGACCGCCTGTTCCCATGCTTTTACGGTGGCGGCGGCTCCTGCGCCTTCGACCGCCGCAAGTTCCTCGAGCTCGGCGGATTCGACGAACTGCTCCGCCCCTTCTATCTGGAAGACACCGACCTCGGCTACCGCGCCTGGAAGCGCGGCTGGAAAGTGCTCTATCAACCGGCCAGCCACGTCTGGCACGAGCACCGCGGCACCATTGGAAAAACCTTCTCTCGCGCCTATATCGAGAACGTCATCCGCCGCAACTTCGTGCTCTTCGCCTGGAAGAACATTCACGAGCCGGGCCGGCTCGCCGGCCATTTCTTCCACGGCTGGGCAGGCGCCCTGGCGAGCTGGCTCGGGGGAGAATCGCTCGAACGCGCGAGCCTCCCCGCGCTCTGGGGCGCATTCCTCCGCCTCCCTGCGGCGATGCGCGCGCGCTGGCAGGCGCGCGCAGAGGCCGAGGTGAGCGACACCGAAGCCTTCCGCCGCCCGCTGGGCGCCTGGTTCCGCGACCGCTTCGACGAGACTCCGCCGCACGATCCGCCGCGCGTTCTCATGGTGTCGCCGTATCCGATCCTTCCGCCCGTTCACGGCGGAGGCGTCTTCATGTATCACGCCGTGGAGCAGCTCAGGCGCCTGGTGGACCTGCATCTGATCGTGCTGTTGGATGCCGCGCACGAGCAGCCGCCGCACGAGGCTCTGCGCGGCGAGCTGGCGTCTCTCGAGTTTCTGCTCCGCAGGCAGGGCAAGACACGCGGCGCGGGCTCCATCACGCCTTTCGCCGTCCGCGAGTTCGCCGACGCCGAACTCGAGTGGCTCATGCACCGGCAGGTGTTCCTGCACGGCATCGACGTCGTTCAGCTCGAATACACGCAGATGGCGCAATACGCCGCCCCGCACCGGCGGCTCGTGTGGGCGCTGTTTGAGCACGACATATACTTCCAGTCGATCGCGCGCGCGTTGAAGAGCATGGGATGGCTCGAACGCGCCAGGGCGGGCTTCGAGTATCTCCGTGCGCTGCACTGGGAACTCCGGATGCTGCCGCGGCTGGATCTGGTTCAGACATGCACGGAGGAAAACACGCGGTACCTGCTCTCCTACCTGCCCGAACTCGACGGACGCGTGCGCCATGACCTGCGCGCCGGCATTGACGTCTCGGCGTACGAATTCCGCCCGGACGGACGCGAGCCGCTCAGCGTCCTCTTCCTCGGCAGTTTCCGCCACCGCCCGAATCTCGAAGCTCTCGAGTGGCTGATCCAACGCGTGATGCCGCAAGTGCTGCGCCAGGAACCGGGCGCGCGGTTATATGTCGTCGGCTCGGATGCGCCCGAAGGCCACACGCTCCCCGATCTCGGCGGGGCGGTCCGGGTAGTGGGATTCGTGCCCGACGTGCGCGATGCGCTCGGCCGCTACGCCGTGTTCGCCTGCCCGATTCTGAGCGGATCCGGCGTGCGCGTCAAATTGCTGGAAGCGTTCGCCGCCGGTATTCCGTGCGTGTCCACGCGGCTGGGCGCGGAAGGGCTGGCGCGGGAGGACCGTGCGGTTTGCCGCCTGGCCGATGACCCGGCGGAGTTCGCACAAAAGATATTGGAATTGTTCCGGCGCCCCGAAGAGGCAACCGCCATGGCGCGCCGGGCGCGGCATCATGTGGAACAGCACCACGACGCGCGCCTGATGGCGCAACGCCTGGTGGAGAGCTACCGGGAAGCGATCCTTCGCAAGAGACCGGCGCAATGAGCGGGCCAGACAGAATCCGGGCTCTCGACCGGACTCTCGTGCGGATCGTCGACCAGAACATGGCGGAAGCCGCGCGCCGCAGCGGCGACTGGCTCGCCTGCCGGCTGGGATGCACGCAGTGCTGCATGGGGACCTTCTCCATCACGCAGCTCGACGCCATGCGCCTGCGCGCCGGGTGGAAGCGGCTGCGCGAGGCTGACCCAGTTCGCGCGCAGCGTGTCCTCGATCGGGCGCGCGAAGCGGCAGCCCGCTACCGGCTCTTCTTTCCCGGCGACGCCGCCACCGGAGTGCTCTCCGATGTTGAGGAGGAAGAAGAGGCGTTCCACGAGCGCGCCGGCGACGATCCCTGCCCGGCGCTCGATCCGGAGACGGGCGCGTGCGAGCTATACGAATGGCGCCCCATCACCTGCCGCACCTTCGGACCCGCAGTGCGCGCCGCGGGCGATGCGCTCGGCCACTGCGAACTCTGCTATGCGGGCGCGCTGCCGGAGCAGATCGAGGCCTGCCTCGTGGACTTCGATCCCGACGGCGTGGAGGCGGCGGTGCTCGAAGAACTGGAGCGAACCACCGGCGCGCACGGACAGACGCTGATCGCGTTCGCCCTGGAGCGCGCCGAGGAACTCCCGTAGCGATTCAGCCGGCGAAAGACCGCGCAATGCGGATCTGCAGGGCGCGGTGCATCACCTCCAGGTCTATCGCTTCCACCTCTCCCAGCATTTCGCCGTCGATCATCAATTCCAGCGCCCCGGCTGGCGCGATATGCGCGCGCCGCACGCGGCTCACGCGCACCGGCGCATAGCAATGCAGGCCGGAGATCACGGAGAGGTTGTGCGCCATCTGGGCCGTGTATCCGGCTGTGAGTTCCAGGCACTCAGCCTCGCCGTCCGAGTTCGACGAGGCAGGCAGCGCCTCGAATCCGCCCGTGTACCGGGTGCTGTTCACCAGCACGCCGCGCAGCCGCGCGCGCCGGGGCGGGCCGCCATCCAGTGAAATCTCGAACTCCCGCCACCGCGGCACAGTGAACAGCGCCGCGCCGGCGTAACTGAACCTCCGGAGAAAGCGAAGCGGAGAGGAGCGCCGGGTGACGTCAGCCGGGTAACCCAGGCCCACAGAGGACAGAGAGTAACACTCCAGCGTCCCGCCGCCAACCCGAGCCGCCCGGACGCGGATCACATCCACGCAAGCCTCGTGTCCCATGCCGATGTCCCGCGCCAGCGCGTTGCCCCGCCCGTTGGGGATCAGCACGATGGGTGGCCACGGAGGGGCAAGCCGGCACAGCAGATGGAAAAGCGTTCCGTCGCCGCCTGCCACCCAGACCGAACTGCGGGGATTCATCCGAACTGGAGTCTACTCCCACCGCTTTTGCCTCCGCCAACCGCAGGGCGTGGAGTCCCATCAGCAGGCGGCAGTCCGCCTGATGCTGCCACAGACAGCGTCCGCGGCTCAGGTCAGCTCGAGTAGGCCGAAACGAGCCTCTGGATGTTCTGCTCGTAGATCTTGATCTTCTTCTTGCGGGTGAGCTCTTCGACAATGCCGGCGCGCATCAGTTCGCTGCGCTCCCGCGCCCGCTGCCCTTTGAGTTCCTGCAGAATCCCCGCCCGCTGCGCGGCAAGCTGGGTCATGTCGGCCGGGCGCTTTTCAAGCACTTTGGCGAAGAACACGCCGCCCATGGCGCGGATCGGACCGACGGAAGTGCCGGGTTCCGCCTGGAACGCCTCTTCGAGCACACCGGCCGGCCCTACCCCTTCCACGCTCATGATGCGCGTGACGAAATCCGACGTTTTCACTTCCAGGCCGAACTCTTTAGCCAGTTGCGCCGGATCCTTGACGCCCGCTTTCGCGCGCGCTTCCATCTCGGCGCCGATCTTGCGCGCCAGCTCAGTGGACTTCTCGATGACGTAACTGTTGCGCACATCGGCCAGCACTTCCTTCAGCTCCGCCTGCCGGGCGGGCCGGATTTCGATCACCTGCGCGACGGCGAGCTTGGACGGCGAAACCTGCACCACAGGGGTGACCCCGTTGACCGGCAGCCCCTGCACGGCGCTGTTGAACTGCTGATTGACGCCAATCTCCTGGACGGGGTCGCCCGGGCCGACATTCTCGGCGCGGACCACCGTCACGCCATTCTCGCGGGCGATCTTCTCCGCCTCGTCGCGCGAGCGGACCAGCGCGGCCCGGATCTCATCCGCCACGCGCTGCATCTTGTCGTACACCTGAGCGCGCTTGGCCTCGGCAGCCAGTTCCGCGCGCACTTCTTCGAACGGCCGGAGGCGGGCCGTTTCGTGTTCCAGCACCTGGATGATATGGAAGCCGTACTGGGTCTTGATGACGCCGCTCAGCTCGCGCGGCTTGAGCGTGAAGGCCGCCTGTTCGAATTCCGGGACGGTCTGGCCGCGGGTGATCCAGTCGAGGTCGCCGCCCTTGGACGCCGAGCCGGGATCTTCCGAGTTCTTCTTCGCCAGCTCGGCGAAGTCGCCGCCGGCTTTCAGCTCCTTCAGCAGATCTTCAGCCTTCTTCTGCAAAACAGGGATTTCGGACTCGGGGCGGTCGAGGGTCTTGATGAGGATGTGGCGCGCGCGCACGCGCTCCGGCGTGCGGAAACGGTCCTGCTGCTGCGCGTAAGCCTCGCGAAGCTGCGCTTCCGGCACCTGGACGGTGGCGCCGACCTGCGCTTCATCGAGGGCGAAGATCAGCAACGAACGCTTTTCCGGAACCCGGTACGAGGACTTGTTCTTCTCGAAGAACGCCGCCAGCTCGGCGTCATTGACGGTGACCCGGGAACGGACGATGGCCGGATTGACGCCGACGGTCTGCACTTTGATGGCTTCGTTGCGGCGGCGGAACTCGGCTTCCACCTCCTGCGGGGTGACCACGGTGCCCTCCAGAGCGAGCGTGTCGAGCCGCGCCTGAAGGATCTGGCTGCGCAGCGTCTCTTCAAATTCCGGGATGGTCATGTTCTGCGAGGCCAGATACTGCGAGTATGCCTCCTTGCCCGCGAAGGTGCCGCCCGGCCAAAGCTGCGGGTACAGCTCGCGCACGATGCGTGCCAGCTCTTCGTCGGTGACGCGGAAACCCATCTGTTCAGCCAGCAACGCTGTAGCGCGGAAGGCGACGAGCTGCTGCACCACCGACGGCACATAGACGGAAGCCATGCCCTCGGGGATGTTGCCTTTCACCTCGCGCTGAATGATCTTGCGGACGTCCTGAACGGTGATGCGGTGATCTCCGACTTCCGCCAGAATGGTGGGATCCGAGCCGCCCGCCCACCCGGTACCGTAGCCCGGAACCAGGGTGATGACCATGGAGGCGGCGACCAGAAGGAGCAGGGCGCCGAGCAGATAGCGCACAGTCCGCTCGCGGCTGCGGAACAGATCAAACATGGGGAAACTCCTGAAACTAGGCGAAAAACCTATTATAGCGCCGGGCGGCGATCACCGCCCGAGACCGCACTCCTCGTGGATGGCGCGGACGGCCTTCTCTACGCCGTCCTTGCGGACGACAATGCCGATGGTGAGCTCGCTGGAGCCCTGGGCGATGGCGATGATGTTGACACTTTGTTGCGAGATGGCGGTGAAGATCCGGCCCGCGAGGCCGGGGTGGCCGCGCATGCCCTCGCCGACGATGGCGATCAGCCCGACGTCGAGGTCGACGTCGATGGGATGCAGGTAGCCGTGGGCCAGTTCGAGCGAGAACGCCGCCTCCAGCTTCTCGATGACGGCCGGCAGTTCCGCGGTCCGGATCAGGAAGCAGAAGTTCTGCCGGTAACTGGAGCTGGTGAGGGCGAGCACTTCGGCGTTGGCCGCGGCCAGCGCCTCCAGGCTCCGGGCCATGATCTTGGTGCCGCTCAGCACGGCGCTGGCGGGATCGACGCTCACCAGCGCCACGTTGGTCATGGAAGTGACGGCGCGCGGTCCGATGGGGCCGTCTTTGGTCTCCGGAACAATCTTGGTGCCGGGGAACGACGGGTTGAAGCTGTTGCGGCTCCATACCGGGATGCCCTTTTCCATCAGCGGTGCGAGCGTGCGGGGGTGCAGGACCTTGGCGCCATTGTAGGCGAGCTCGGCGGCTTCCCGGTAAGTGATCTCCTCGAGCACCCGCGCGCCCGGCACCAGCCGGGGATCGGCTGAAAGAATGCCGTCGACGTCGCTCCAGATCCACAGCTCGGAGGCGTCGAGAACCGACGCGAGGATGGAGGCGGAGAAATCGCTGCCGCCGCGGCCAAGCGTGGTGGGGCGGCCGTCCAGCGTGGCGCCGTTGAAGCCGGTGACGACCGGCACGCGCCGCTGCTCCAGTGCGGGCAGAAGGAGGGCGCGCGCTTTTTCGCGGGTCTGCGGCATCAGCGGGCTGGCGTTGCCGAAGACGGCATCCGTGACGATGACGTCCCAGCCGTTGACGGCGGACGCGTCCACGCCGCGGCTTTGCAGGCAAGCCGCCATCAGAGCCGCGCTGAGGCGTTCGCCGGCGGCCACTGCTTCATCCACGGAGCGCGGGGGACGCTCGCCGAGCATCAACACCCCGCGGGCGATTCGAGAAAATTCCTCGATGATGCCGTCGAGAATCCGCTGCGTCTCCTCGCGTTTCTCCCCCTCGAGCAGCTCTGCGCAGCACTGCCGGTGTTTCCCGTCGAGCTGCCCGAGCAGCCGATCCAGCCCCGCCTCATCGCCGCCCTCGGCGTGACGCAGGGCCTCCAGCAGCATATCGGTGACTTTCGCCATGGCGGAGACGATGACCACTGTGGGCCGCTGCCGCCAGGCTTCCTCGCAAAGAGCGGCTGCGGAGCGGATGCGCTCAGCGGAGCCCATGCTGGTTCCGCCGAATTTCATCACGAGCAGATCTTTCAACTGGTGACTTCCTTTCCGTTGCTGGTGCGGGCACGTACGATCTTCAGCAGCGCCTCTTCGACCTCGTCCTCGTTCATGGAGGTGGAATCGACGTAGATCGCGTCGGGCGCCTGACGCAGGGGCGAGTCGGCGCGCGTCGAATCGCGCTCATCACGGCGCTGGATCTCGCTCAGCACCTGGGCGAACCCGGCCTGCACTCCCCGCGCGGCGAGATCCTTCAGCCGCCGCCGCGTGCGCTCTTCCGGCGTGGCGTCCAGGTAGATCTTCACCTCGGCATCAGGGAACACGACGGTGCCGATGTCGCGTCCCTCCATCACGACGGACGCCTCGCGGCCCATCTGCTGCTGTTTCTCGACGAGCGCCCGGCGGACGCCGGGGATGGCCGAGACGCGCGACGCGCCTTCCGAGATTTCCGGATCCCGGATCTCCAGGCTGATGTCTTCGCCGTCGAGCAGGACGCGTCCGCCGCCCGGCAGCTCTATGCGGGCCTCGCGGGCCAGCTTCTCCAGGCGCGCGGCGTCATCCCACCCGATGCCGAGGCGGCGGGCGGAGAGCGCGATGGCGCGGTACATCGCGCCGGTGTCGATGTAGACAAAGCCGAGACGCTCGGCCAGCCGGCGGGCCATTGTGCTCTTGCCCGCCCCGGCCGGGCCGTCGATGGCGACGGTGATTGTTTTTCCCAACGTGGTGTTTCCCTCAGTGTAACAGGCTGCTATTGCGGTTCCTGCGGCTGCGCGGGACCTGCCAGAGGGTCGCGCGCGACGATGTAATCTTCCACCGGACGCCCGCCAATCAGGTGTTCATCGACGATGCGGGCCAGCACTTCGGCCGTGGCCCCGCGGTACCAGATGCCCTCCGGATAGACCACTGCAATCGGGCCCTGCTCGCACAGCCGCAGACAGTTCGCCCTCGTGCGAAAAATGCCCGGCTCCGCGCGCAGGCGCTTCTTCAGATATTCCCAGGCGCGCTGCCCCTCTTCGCGCGTGCAGCACTTCGGCTCGGTCTGATCCGCGCACAGGAAGATGTGACGCCGGAGCGAGCCGATGCCGAGCGCTGCGGCCCTGCCCTCCAGCTTTGCGTCGCTCATAGTTTCCAAGTTAACTGAAACAGAGGGCCCCGCATGTCGCCCAGGGATTTTGACCGCCTTGTGGAGGAGTGCATGGACGTCGTGCCGCCGCGCTTCCGCAGGCTGCTGCGCAATGTCGTGTTCGTGGTGGAGCCGGAGCCGCCCCGGCCGGGGTTGCTGGGGCTGTACGAGGGCCGCCCGCTGACCGAGCGCAGCGTAAGCGAGCCGGTGCGGATGCCGGACCAGATCACCATCTTCCAGGGGCCGCACGAGCGCATGGCGCGCGATCAGGAGGATCTGCGCCGCCTCGTGCGGGAGACCATCTGGCACGAGGTGGCACACTACTTCGGCATGGATGAGCGCCAGGTGCTCCGGGCCGAGTCGCGCAGGCGAAGGCTGCTGAACCGCTTGCGGCGGCGCCCAGGAAGGGGATGATGCCAGGAAGCCTGCTGGAGCCACGGGGGCGGGGGCTGCAGGCGGCGGGAGAATGGAGCGGGAGACGGGATTCGAACCCGCGACATCAACCTTGGCAAGGTTGCACTCTACCAGCTGAGTTACTCCCGCCCGGGAGTTCACTCCCATTTTGCCGCAGGGAGCGCGGGCTGTCAAATCGGCCCCGGCACAGGCTCTCCGCAAAGCCGGATACGGCTTTGCAGGTCAGAGTCTTGGACTCCAGCCCAGAACAAAACGAGCCCGAAATGACAGTGGACTCCGCAAACACGTTTTTTGTAGTAACTAACTGTTTGTCAACGTGTTACAAATTGATTTCGAGTTGCCGGACGCAGCGCGGCAACTGTGATATTCTGAACAACGCCGGTGCGGCTGCGGAGTGCCGGGAAGGTCACTTCCCATCAGGGAACTCCGCCTCGTGAGGAGCGCACACCGGATCAGGGAGAGGAAATGTACCCGGGTTCCACTATGTGGAAATCTTGTGTGAAAGTTGTGGAGATCTACCAGTGCTAACAGCGGCCAAGAACACATGGGAGAGCATCAAGGAGCAGTTGTCCCAAATTCTCCCTGGGGAAGCATTTGACAACTGGGTATCGCGGACGGAGTTGCTGGAGGAGTCGCCGGACTGCCTGGAGGTAGCCGTTCCCGACGAATACGCCAGAACGTGGCTGGAAAAGCAGCTTGCGCCGGCGGTGGAGCAGGCGCGCGAGGCTGCTGCCGTGCCCAAGATCAGAATCCGGTACGTCGCGGCTCCGGGCAAAGGGCAGGCGCCGCGCACCGTGGAGCGAACGGCAGCGGGAGCAGGACGCGAAGACTTCGCTTTCCCTGACCCTGCCACTCAGTTGAATGCGCGTTTCACGTTCGACACGTTTGTGGTGGGCTCCTGCAACCAGTTTGCCCATGCCGCAGCCTGCGCAGTGGCGCGCCAGCCTGCCGTGCGCTACAACCCTCTGTTCATTTACGGCGGCAGCGGCATGGGCAAGACGCACCTGCTGCATGCCATTGGCCGGGCGCTGCTCGACGAACATCCGCGCATCCGCGTCGTGTACACGACAGGCGAGCAGTTCATGAACGAGATGATCCAGAGCCTGCGCGCCGGCAGAATGCAATCATTCCAGCAACACTACCGGGGCGCGGATGCTCTGCTGATTGACGACATCCACGTGCTGGGCGGCAAAGAGCGCACGCAGGAAGAGTTTTTCCATACATTCAACTCCCTCTACGACCACCAGAAGCAGATCGTGATCTCCAGCGACGAGATCCCGAAAAACATTCCGGGACTCGTCGAGCGCCTGCGAACGCGTTTCGAATGGGGGCTCATGGTGGACGTTCAGCCTCCGGATCTCGAAACAAAGATGGCGATCCTCGACAAGAAGGCAGAAGCGGAGGGTATCCGGCTTCCCGAGGACGTGCGCATCCTTCTCGCAACCAGGATCCGGTCCAGCGTCCGCGAGCTGGAAGGCGCCTTCACAAAGCTCCTGGCATATTCCTCGGTCACCGGAGCCCCGATCAGCGTCGCAATGGCGCAGCAGGCGCTCAGGCATCTGCTGCACACTTCCGAACGCCGCGTCTCCATTGAGGCTGTGATTCGCGCGGTGGCGGAACACTTCGGGCTCCAGCCCGCCCAGCTCAAGCAGAAGACGAACGCGCACGAGATCAGCCGTCCCCGGCAGGTGGCGATGTATCTCAGCCGTGAAGTCACCGGCGCCTCGCTGCCTGAGATCGGACGGCACTTTGGAGGCAAGCACCATACAACCGTCCTCCACGCCATCCGCAAGGTGGAAGAATTGCGCCGCAAAGATCCCGAGATCAACAGGCTCATTCACAGCCTGATGGACTCATTCCAGTGAAGATCGTCCGTTTTCCACAGAGGCGTCTCTGTGTGCCCTGCGGACGATGTGGAACCTGGCTGGGAGGCCCGGACCGGCCACATCAGCCACCTTCATGAATCACAGCAAACTGAAACGGGAACGGTCAAAGTTTTGTATAATTTAGGTTGGATACTGACATATTCACAGCACCTACGAATCCGGTAAAGGAAGAGTCTGCAGGGGAGAGTAAGCCAGTATCAGGGAGTAAGGCGCACAAGCGCTGATCGGATAAGAGGACTGGATGTATGGAGTTCACCGTCAGCAAGGCCGACCTCGTTCGCGAGCTGGGCCTATCCCAAGGCGTGGTGGAGAAGAAAGCGACGCTGCCCGTTCTGTCCAACGTGCTGCTGGAGGCGGCTGGCGACACGGTGAGCATTTCGGCGACGGACCTCGAGTTGAGCATCCGCTGCCAGGCGCCGGCGAAGGTGAGCGCCGAAGGCGGCGGCACGCTGCCGGCGAAGAAGCTGCTCGACTATGTGCGGTTGCTGCCGGATGAAGAGATCCGCGTCAAGTTCAGTGACACCAACTGGGCGACGCTGACCTGCGGCCGTTCGAAGACGAAAATCGCGGGCCTTGCGCGGGACACGTACCCCGAGATGCCGCCCATGCCCGAACCGCTGGCGGAACTGCCAGTGGGGCTGCTTTCGGCGATGATTTCCCGAACCGTGTTTGCCATCGCTGCTGAAGAATCACGGTTCACTCTGAACGGCGCGTTGCTGGTCCTGAAGCCGGACACACTGACCATGGTGGCGACGGACGGCCACCGCCTGGCGCTGGTGGAATATCCGAACCCTGCAGGACTCGCTGGCGAGCAGCGGGCGCTGATCCCGCGCAAAGCGATGCTTGAGTTGGCCAGGCTCGCTTCAGACGCAGGCGGCAGTGAAGAGCAGATCCAGTTCGCCATGGATGAGAACCATCTGTTCTTCCGCATGGGAGCGCGCCTTTTGGCGGGGCGCAAGCTGGCGGGAAACTTCCCGGACTATGAGCGCGTGCTGCCACGGTCGCATGCCCATACAGTGACCCTGCCGCGGGAAGAGTTCCGGGCGGCGATCGAGCGCGTCTCGCAGTTTTCCGATGAGCGCTCGCGCGCGGTGAAAATCCGCTTTGGCGACGGCGAGGCGACTATCCATTCCTCTTTGTCGGAGAGTGGCGAGTCGGAAGAGAGTCTTGCCGTGGACTACACTGGGCCCACCACGGAGATCGGATTCAATGCGATCTACCTGCTCGACTTCCTGCGCGCGACGCAGGAAGAGCAGGTGGAGTTCCACTTCAAGGACCCTCAGAGCGCCGGCGAGCTGATGCCGGCGGAGGGCGAACACGGCTACCGGTACCGTTACGTGGTGATGCCGATGCGCATCTGAAGACGGTTCCGCGCATGGAAAAACCCCAAGAGGACACAAAGGATTTGAATCACGCTGAGAGGTATGACGGGTCGAGCATCAAGGTGCTCGAGGGGCTGGAGGCGGTGCGCCTGCGGCCTGCCATGTACATCGGATCAACGGGAGAAGCAGGCCTGCATCACCTGGTCTACGAGGTGGTGGACAACTCCGTGGACGAGGCGATGGCGGGCTTCTGCACCGATATCAAGGTGGTCATCCACATTGATGATTCGGTGACCGTGGTGGACAACGGGCGCGGGATTCCGGTGGATATGCATCCTACCGAGGGGGTGTCGGCGGCTGAAGTCGTGATGACCAAGCTCCACGCCGGCGGCAAATTCGACTCGAACTCCTACAAGGTCTCCGGCGGCCTGCACGGGGTTGGCGTGAGCTGCGTCAACGCCTTGTCGGAATGGCTGCATCTGGAGATCTGGCGCGACGGCAACACCTGGGAGCAGGATTACGAGCGCGGCCTGCCCAAGGCACCGCTGGCCAGGACGGGCAAAGCGGGACGCAAGACGGGAACCAAGATCACCTTCAAGCCCGATTCCTCGATCATGGAGGTGACGCGGTTCAACTTCGATACGCTGGCTACGCGGCTGCGCGAGCTGGCCTTTCTCAACAAAGGCCTGCGCATCACGTTGACCGACGAGCGGGTGGACCCGCCCAAAACACACGAGTTCTACTATTCCGGTGGCATCGCCGAGTTCATCAAGCACCTGAACCGCGGCAAGAACGTGCTGCATGACAAGCCGATCGTCATCGAAGGCGAACGGGAGCTTCCATCCGGCGGGACGCTCTCGATCGAAATCGCGCTCCAGTGGAACGACAGTTACAGCGACCAGATTTTCAGCTTCGCCAACAACATCAATACGCGCGATGGCGGCACCCATCTGACCGGCTTCCGCACTGCGATGACCCGCACGCTGAACGCGTGCGCGCGCGCATCGGGGTTGCTGAAAGACCTCAAGGACAACAACCTCTCCGGCGACGACGTGATCGAAGGTCTGACCGCGGTGGTGAGCGTGAAGCTGCCGCAACCGCAGTTCGAGGGGCAGACGAAGGGCAAGCTGAACTCCGACATCGGCGGGTACG
>CAKZUE010000072.1 GCA_937920635.1 uncultured Bryobacteraceae bacterium | reverse complement strand
GCCGTTTTGCGGTCTGATTGTCCTGTTGCGTCAGCGCTCACGCTGCCAGTCTCCTGACACCCGGAAACCGCCATGACCTCCAGGGAACGGGTCCTCCGCAATTACACCTTCCAGTCCATCGACCGCTTCACCATCGACTTTTGCGCCGAATCCGCGGTGTATGCAGCACTCCGTGCGCACTTCGGCGTCTCCGACGACCCGTCTCTGATGGAGAAATTGCACGTCGACTTCCGCTATCCGAAGCCCGAATGGATCGGTTTTCCCCTGGTGGGTGGGCAGAGCCGCCGCACGGATTATTTCGGGATTCCCCGCGGCGGCGCCGGCGATTTCGGTTACGCCCTGGAGCATCCTCTTTCAGGCGTGCGCACGATCGCCGAGCTGGAAGCCCATCCGAAATGGCCGTCCCCGGACATGTGGGACTACGAGCAGTACCGGGAAGACTGTGCGCGGTTCGAAGAATATGCCGTGCTCGGCGGCGTCTGGGGGTGGCTGTTCGAGGCTGCGTGCGACCTCGTAAGCATGGAAGGTTTTTTTCTCCTCATGCACGATTGTCCCGAATTGACCCGCGCAATTCTCGAGCGCAGCACCCGGTTTATTGAGCTCAGTTCAGAAATTATATTCGAAAAATTCGGCCGCTTTATCGACATCTGCTTCACCGGGGACGATTACAGATTTCAGCGCGGGCCGATGATGAGCCCGGCCCTGTTCGACGAGTTCGTCCGCCCGTATTTGCAGCGCATTTACAACGTCGGCCGCAGGCACGGAAAGCTCATCATGCACCACTCCTGCGGCAGCGTGGCGCGCTGGATTCCGCGGCTGATGGAAATGGGCGTCAACATTCTCGAGCCCGTGCAGGTGCGCGCCGCCGGGATGGATCCGCGCGCGCTGGCCGCGCGGCCTGGGATTTCTGCGTTGTCCACGTGCTTGCCCGGCAAGCCGCCCGCGGCCCGGATTCAGTTCCTCCGGATTCCTTCCCCCCTTCGATTCGTACCGTGCACTGGCCAACGTCAGGCATCCGGCCGAAACAAAACGTTCGTTTTCTGGTTTGCTACTTCCGGATCCGCCAGGCGGAAGAAACCTAGGATTTCGGCGACGGCTCGGCCCCTGTCACGGTGCGTTCGAGAACCGCGCCCGACTCCCTGCTCGCCGCGGGCGAGTACGCCGAAACAAGCCATTCTTTTTCCAGGTCTGGCGACTACATCGTCCGCGCTGTCGGCCGCAATGCGCGCGGTGAAACCGCCACTGCGCATCTCTGGGTGCCCGTCCGGGCGTGAACCCGGCAGGCCCCATGGCTGGCTTCTTGGGGCCGCTCCCTTCGCGGGCCTGCGGCCATTTTCAGCCGCGGCACAGAAAAAGGGGAATTGTGTTCCTGTCCCCTTTTTCACTGGACGGGGCCGGCGCCGGTCTGAGGCTCCAGGCGGATTTCGCCGAAGGCGGCTTCGTACTGCTGGATATTGGTGATCAGCACGTTCATCAGCGCTTTCGCCTGCTGGGGGCTCAGGTAGATGCCCTGGAAATTCTGGATCATCACGGTTTCCGGCCCGGTTTGCCGCATCAGGCCGAAGGTCAACAGGAAATCCCACAGGCTCATGCGCAGTTGCACGCTGTTGGAATAGTTTTCGCGATAATCAGGCCCGTTTTCAATCCGGACCACGGGTTGCGGCTGTGCGGGGTGCATCGGTGGTTATAGTAGCAGACGCCCGCGGCCGGGGTGCTTCCATCGGGAACGGTCGAAAGCGAAAATGGAAGCCGGCCCATGCAATCCGGCTACCGCCCCGAGGATTTCCCGCGCATTGCCTGGCGGCACGGACCGCTGCGGTTGCCGCTGTGCGAAGGCGTCAGCCTGCTGGTTCCCGATTCCATGATTGCGGCTCAGGGGGCGGATATGCGCCGGTTTCTGGAAGCCTCCGGCAACCGGATCGAAGGCCGGGAACTGGCGGTCGCCGGGCCGGAAGACCTCCGCTGGTTCGCCATTGTGAGCCGCGCCCCGGCTGGCACGGCGCGCCGCCGCGCCGAATGGACCGAGCATTTCGTCGAACCCGACGGCCGCCGCAGCGTGCTGCGGACCGTTGTCTTGCCCGCGGGCGCGGAGTTGCTCCAGATGGAAATCCTGAGCGAAGAAGAGAACGCCTCCCTCGCCATGCAGGAGTCTGAACTGCTGTTGCGGTCGGTGGAGGCGGAGTTGCCGCGTTCCTGGTGGTGGCCCCCTGCGGCCGCGGCCGCGCTGGCGGCGCTGTGGCTGCTCTACAGGCGGCGGATAGGCCTCGCAGACGCGAAATCGGACAAGACCTGATGGCCGAATCGCGCCAGCCGGACGGTGTGGAAATATGCTGGCGGCCTGGTGGACACAGCAGTGGCAGCAACGCACGGCGGCGGCTGGATGCTCAGGATTTCAGCGGTGGAATGGTGTCTGAAAGAAAAAGTCGTTGACATATTTAACGGGGGGGATAGAATCAGGCCATGATCTGGAAAAGCAGCGGCTGGGAGCGGAGCGCTGCACATATTTATCCCGAGCCGGCGCATGACGTCCCGGTGGCGGGCGCAGTGCGAACCGGTGGATCTGGCACGCGCCGGGCGTTTTCCCTTGGATTCGGCTGGCTGGTCTGTTTGCTGTTGCCGGCTTTGTCTTTCATGGCCGCGGCGCAGCAGAAGGCGGGTCCCGAAGAAAAACAGTGGGAGGTGGTCGACGGCAGCCGGGAACCCGGCCGCATTCCTATCGACGCCGCCTATTCGGTCCTCTTTGTGATGCTGGCGAAGGACCGTCCCGGATCCGAGATTCGGCGGGCGGCGTTCCTGAAGGAGTCCCAAATGTCGCCCGCCGGCGCCGAGCTGGTTTACGCCGCAGCCGACCGGTTGTTTCTGAAGCAACAGGAGTTGCAGAAGCGGATGACGGCGCTGAAGAGGTCTTCGTCCGGACCGCCCGACGCAGCGGCACGGCAGAAGATGGATGAGCTGATGGCGGAGGCGTCAACAGCGGCCAAGGACGAAATGGAGCGTTTAGAGGAGACGATGCGCCGCAGCGATCACCGGTTGTTGATGCACTACCTGAACGTCAGGGTGCTGCCAGGAATGCAGGTCGGGGCGGAGAAGAAGCCGCAACAGCAGTAACGGGAGATGGATGCAATTGGATGGGTATTGCCGCAGATCAGCGGTTCCATGTGAGGGCATGCCGGCTGGCACAACTGGAGCAGCCGAGCAGTGGAGTGGAGGGCAGAATGATCTGGAGATCTCTATTGGGGCTGGGATTGTGCAGCGCCAGCGTTGTAGCGCTGCCCCCGAGCGACTCACAATGCGCCGGATATGGCTACGCGCGCGGCTTTTTTCTATACCGGGACGGCTCCACGATGCGTGCCGATCCATATATCGGCGGCTTGAACGGAGTCAGCCCCTGCGGCTTTTGGGTGCTGGCGGAAATCAGGAGTCCGAGCGGTCGAGTGGCGCGCGCAGAGGAGGTGGAGGGAGGCAATTTCAGTGAGCATTTCGCCAACGTCACAGTGGTTCTGAGTGTTGGAGGTGATATCGGGAACTACACAGCGACGGTGCAATGGCAGGTGGAGGACGACAGGGTCATCCCGTTTCAGTATTACACTCCAGCCACCATGACGGATTGGAAAGCGACTTGCAGCGCGAATGGCGATGAGCGTGAACGGCTCATCATGGAATACCCAACTTACAATGTGACGCCCACTCCAGCCTGTTCTGATTTCACCCAGCAGTCCGGCTCTCAGTACTTCACTTTCTCGGAATTGACGGGTGGGGGCTACACATGGGCGATTCTCCGCAACGCTTTGTTCACGGGGCTGGACGCCACGCGCACAAATTACGGTCAAGCGCTGACCATCAACAGCGGATACCGCAGCCCTTCACATAATGCATCCATTGGCGGCTCGGCGACGAGCAGGCATATGTTTGGGGAGGCAGCCGATGTGGATAACCCGAATAACGACCTGGCCACGTGGCGGCAGATTTGCCACGCAGGTCGCGGTGCAAACGGCTATATTGAGCCACGAAGCATAACGGGGACCGGATACGTGCATATCCAGTGGCGCTATCACGAACTTTGGGACAGATGCCAGTAAAGGCCAGTGTCAGGAGCGTCAGAAAGGACGGAAGCAGTGGCGTATCGAATCATCTGTTTCGTCTTATGCGCCGCCGCAATGGCAGCGCCCGGGGATGGGTGGCAGGAGAGAATGCGCGAGTTCGAGCGCATCGCGGAGCAGCCCCCCTATGATGAGTCAGTGAAAAAGCGGCTGATTTCGCTGCTAAAGCAGGAAAACGAGCTCGTTGACGCTCTTGATGAGGCCGGCAAGGCTGGCAGCCTGGGAGAGGGATTCGGAGAGTACATTTCTGACCTGATTGAGGTCGTTTACCGGATTGCCAGACGGGGAGACATCGATGCCGTGAACGCATTGATCGGCTCGCCCCTCGCTTCCGGCGGCCGGATTGGCGAGCTGCTGAACAAAAGCTACTGGCGCGAGTGGCTGGCGTACGAACTCAACGTGCCTGCACAGCGACCGATCAGGTACAGCCAGGTGCCTGCGCACCTCGGATTGATCTACAGCCTTCACAGCGCGGAAATGGAACCCGCGCTCCGCGAGCGCATTGAGCGGCGCCTGCTCGACGGGCTTCACTCCGACGATGTCGGGACCCGCTTGAACTCGATCGTGGCAGTGAAGGAAGCCAAGCTGAAATCGGCCCTGCCGCTGTTGCAGAAGAGGGCGGAAGCGCTTGAAATCGAGAGCGCCGCCGGGCGGCGGGTGGGAGAACTGAAGTTCGTGCTCGAGTCCATCAGGACACTGGAAAGTCTGCCCTAGCTGCGGCCGTCCGCAGGGCGGTGGCACCCGGAGATCCGGCCTGGCCTACCGCGGCCGGTAAGCGATGCAGTCGATTTCGACCTTCATGAGCGGGTCGGCGAAGGCGACGGCCACGGTGGTGCGCGCCGGGCGCTGATCGCCGAAGAACTCGCGGTAGACCTCGTTCATCGCCGAGAAATCGTTGCCGTCGCGCAGATAGACGTTGCACTTGACCACGTCGCTGGCCGAAGCTCCGGCGGCGGCGAGGATGCGCATGACGTTGGCAAGCGTGACGCGCGTCTCGTGCTGGATGTCGCCATAGGACATCTGGTTGGTGGCGGGGTCGACGGGGCCCTGGCCGGAGACATAGATGAAATCGCCGGCCGCCACCGCGGGCGAATAGGGCCCGCGGGGCGCCGGTGAATCGGGCGGGAAGATGCGATGAATGTCTGCCATGCAGACATCCTATGAGGTTTTCTTGCGGCGCGTGCGGCGGACCTTTTCACCGCCCGTATCGGCCGTCTTCTTGCGTGTGACGCGCTTCTTGGGCTTGGGCGGCTCTTCGGGCAGCGGGATCTCGCCGGTGGCCGTGGGCTGGCCGGCGACGATGGGCTGCACGTAGTCGAGTTCGCTGTACTCTTCGCCTTCCTTCTTCTCCTGCTCCGGCGGGGCAGGCGGATAGAACTCCGCGCCGAGGTTGACCATCAGGCCGCCCTCTTCGCGCGGCTCCAGCCGCACCACCGTCTTGTCCTGGGCGAAGTTCAGAAATTCGGAGAAGCTCTGGAAGCCGTAGTTGGCCGGATCAAACTCGGGCGACTCTTCCTTCATCCACGCCAGAAGGTCTTCGGCGCTCTGGCTGTTCTCCTCGAACTCCAGACGGTGGATCTCGAGCACGTCGCGCAGCAGGGTGAGCGCCTCATCGGGGCGCGGCAGCGCCCGCTCCGGCAACCGGTGCTTGCGCTCGATGAAGTAGCGCCCGCCCGAGCCTTTCACGCGGACCAGGTCGGCGCGCTTGAGCTTCTCGACAAACTCCGAAAAGCTGTGCGCGCCGTAGGCGCTCTCGCTGAAGGTGGAATCCAGTTGCAGCATGGTGGACTTCAGCAGCCCGAGCTGCGGCTGCACGTTGCGCCGTTCGAGAACCTGGAGCGCACGCTCCACCAGCGGCATGGCCAAAGCCAGATCGAGCGGCTGCGGGCGGCTCTGCTGGTCCTGCTGCCGCTGCGCTTCGCGCTCTTTGCGGCGCTCTTCGCGCTCTTTCATCCGCTTCTCGCGGCGTTCGCGCCAGCTTTCGCGCGGCTGCGCTTCCTGGGCGGGCGGCGGCTGCACCTCTTCCGGGGCGACGTTCAGGAGCGATTCAAAACTGATGAACTCGTGGCAGTTCTGCTGGAGGATGGTGGAGGTGAAGGCCCGGCCGCCGATCACGAACACGGTCTTGCCGTACTCTTTCAGCTTGTTGACCAGCGGAATGAAGTCCGAGTCTCCGCTGACGATGGCGAACGCGTTCACATGGTCGTGGGTGAAGGCCATTTCGAGCGCGTCCAGAGCCAGGTTGATGTCGGCGCCGTTCTTGTCGCCGCGGGGCGATGGAATGCGCTGCACCATCTGCACCGCGTTCTCCGCCATCTGGCGCGTGGCCGACTCCTGCCGGCCCCAGTTGGCGTAGGCGAATTTGGCGATGATGTCGCCGCGCTCCTTGAGCGCGTTGAGCACGAGCGCCACGTCGAATTCGCGGCGCAGCGTGCTTTTGACTCCGATTTCCGTGTTGTCGTAGTCGATGAACACGGCGATGTTCAGTTTGTCCTGCATGGGGGTGTACAAAATCCTAACAAAATGTTCTGGCGGAGGGTTGCCGCCCGGCCGGGCTGTTGTGCCTGGCGGGATCTGCCGGCGCATCGGGGCGCGGGCTTCGTCATCGGGCATCCCCCTGCCGCTTCCTCTTCCTGCGGCGCGCGCTTGCGGGCGCGCCGCCTGCTCCGGACGGCTCTGCTCCGGCTGTCCGCGCTGTGCGATCCCCGCCTCCGGCGGCGCGCTGTTTCCGCAGCGCACGGCCTGACGGGCTCCACAGGGCGGCGCCGGCACGGGCCGCGAAGCGGGTCATCTTTCCCCGCCTCCGGCGGAAGGGATCGGCGAATCTCGCGGGATCCGGAAGCCGGCGGCGTCGGGCTGGTCAGCCTCTGTCCTAAACAGGAGAGGCGGCCCTGCCACTACCAGTATAGATGCTGGCAGCCCCGCGTGGATTCCGCCCGCGGTCGCCTCCGGCAGAGCACGCTCATCTGTTATGGTGGCGGCAGGGGGCCGCTTTTCGGGCATGAGCAAGCTACTCAGGCTGAACATTGACGGGATGCACTGTGGCGGCTGCGTCACGCGGCTGTCGAACACGCTGCGAAAGCTGGAGGGCGTCGAGCTGCGCCACGCCGAGGTGGGCGCCGCCGAACTTGCTTACGACGACCAGCGCATCTCCGGGGAGGACATCGCCGCCGCCATCGAGCGGATCGGATTCCAGGTAACCGGAACGTCGGAGTGAAGCAGGACGCGGAAGCCAGCATTACGATCCCCGTGCGAGGCATGACCTGCGCCGCCTGCCAGGCGCACGTGCAGAAGGCGCTTTCCGCCGTGCCGGGCGTGCGCTCGGCGAGCGTGAACCTGCTGCTGCACAACGCCACCATCGTGTACGACGCCGCCAGCACCTCGCCTGCCGAGCTGGTGGAAGCCGTCAACGATTCCGGCTACGAATCCGAGCTGCCTCCGCCGGCGCGGTCGATCGCGGAAGAGCAGCGCCGCCACGACGAAGCAGAAGCGGCGGAATACCGCCGCCTGCGCACGCGCGCGATTGCCGCGCTCGTCTGCGGCGCCGCCGCCATGGCCACCATGCCCTGGCACCACACGCCCACGGCGCGCGTCTGGCTCATCGCGCTCAGCCTGCTGGTGATGGCATGGGCCGGCAGGCGTTTCTACACGAAAGCCTGGGCCGCGCTGCGCCACCGCACGGCGGACATGAACACGCTGATCGCGCTGGGCACGGGCGCGGCGTTTTTCTATTCGCTCGCTTCTCCGCACGAGCCGTACTTCGAATCGGTGATCTTCATCATCGCCTTCGTGCTCACCGGCAACGCGCTGGAGGCGCGCGCGCGCCGCAAGACATCGGAAGCCCTGTCGGCGCTGGCGCGGCTGGAGCCCGAAACGGTGCGCGTGTTGCGCAACGGAGTGGAAGTGGAGATCCCCGCCGGCTCGCTGCATGCGGGCGATCTGGCGGTCGCGCGCCCGGGCGAGCGGATCGCCGCCGACGGCGTGGTGATCGAAGGCGCCTCCAGCGTGGACGAATCCATGCTCACCGGCGAGCCGCTGCCCGTTGAGAAGAGGCCCGGCTCGCGCGTCACCGGCGGCACGCTGAATGTGGAAGGACGGCTCGTCTACCGCGCCACCGCCGTCGGCGCAGAGACGGAACTGGAGCGCATCCTGCGCCTGTTGCGCGATGCGCAGGCTTCCAAGGCGCCCATCCAGCGGCTGGCGGACCGCGTGGCGGCGGTCTTCGTGCCTGCCGTGATCGCCATCGCCGCGCTGTCGTATTGGATCACGGGGTCGTTTCCCGCCGCCGTGGCGGTGCTGATCGTCGCCTGCCCCTGCGCCATGGGATTGGCCGTGCCCGCCGCCGTGCTCGCGGCGACGGGGCGCGCCGCGCGGGCGGGCATCCTGTTCCGCCACGGCGAGGCGCTGGAGCGGCTGGCGCGCATCGACACCGCCGTGTTCGACAAGACGGGCACGCTGACCGAGGGCCGTCCCGAAGTCCGCGAGTTCGCCGCCGCCGCGGGCGTGGACGCCTCGCAAGCGCTGCTGCTGGCGGCCGCTGTCGAACAGGCGAGCGAGCATCCGCTGGCCCGCGCCGTTGTGCGGCACGCCGCGCAGCCGCTGCCGAAGGTGAGCGAGTTCCGCGCGCTTGCCGGGCGCGGCGCCGAGGGCGTGGTGGAAGGGGGCCGTGTGCTGATCGGCAGGCGCGACCTGCTTGAGGAGCGCGGTGTGGAGCTGCCGCCTCAGGAGGAGAGCGCCGCCGGCGAGACCGAGCTCTGGCTGGCCATCGACGGGCGGTTCGCGGGCGTGTTCCGGCTCGCGGATACGTTGCGCGCGGACGCCCGGGAAGCGGTGGACGAGCTGCGCCGCATGGGGCTGCGGGTGGCTCTGCTCACCGGCGACTCCGAAACCGCCGCGCGCGCGATGGCGCGGCAGGCGGGCATCGAAGAGGTGGCCGCAGGCGTGCTGCCCGAGGGCAAGCTCGAGTTCATCGAGAGGCTGAAGCGCGGGGGCGCGCGCGTGGCCATGATCGGCGACGGCATCAATGACGCCCCGGCGCTGGCCGCCGCCACGGCAGGCATCGCCATGGCGGCGGGCGCGGACGTGGCCGCCGCGGCGAGCGACGTCACGCTGATCCGCGCTCAGCTCCGGCTTGTGCCAACCGCGCTGCGGCTGGCGCGGAGCGCGGTGCGGGTGATGCGACAGAACCTGTTCTGGGCGTTCGTCTACAACGTCATCATGATCCCGGTGGCCGCCGCCGGACACCTCAATCCGATCCTTGCCGCTGCCGCGATGAGCCTGAGCTCGGTGTCTGTGGTGACGAACAGCCTGCGCCTGTCGCGGCTGCGGTTGCCGGAGGCCTGAGCCTTCAGAACGAATACGGGTGCAGCACCATCGTCAGGAAAGCGACGAGCACTTCCCCCTCGTTGAACGCGCAGTGGCCGTAGCGCGGCACGGGGTAGCGCACCAGCAGATGCGACTTGCCCGCCGCGGCCACCTTCTTTGCGTATGTGGATTCCTGCCAGGCGGGCACCACCGGATCCCAGGACGTGTGCAGCGTGACCAGCGGGCGGCGCAGGTTGCCGGTGGTCTGATACTTCGCCATCTCGGTCACTGCGGCAAAGTCTGCGTCGAAGCGCGCCACTTTCCAGTTCAGCAGCCAGTCGTTGAGCGAGCCGGAATACCAGCGGGGATTGTTGTCGAACGGGTTGCCGCCGAGCGTGGCCTTCGCATCGTTGGTGGCAAAGACGTTGTACCAGAGAACGGAGACAATGGCGTCGCCCGCGTTGGCGGGGTTCAGGCCGATGGGAATGTTGCCGGTGGAGATCAGTTGCGCCGTCTTCAGGGGGTTGGCCTGAAGCTTCGACGCGATCTCAGCCGCCTTGAGCGGCCATGCTGAAATCAGGTCATTGGGGATGTCGATGGCTGTCGGCGGCAGCACGCCAGGGAAGAAGTAGTCGAACAGCACGCGCGCATCGCCGAAGTAGTTGATCTGCCGTGGAAAGTCGCCGATGGGGCCGCAGGCGGCCAATCCGCCGTTCAGTTGCGCGGCGTATTGCTCGAGAGCTTTGGCGGCGATGAGACCGCCCTCGGAGACGCCGGTCACGAAGACCCGTGCAGGCGTGGCGCCAGTGCGGGTCTTGAAGACGTTGATCAGATCCATCGTGTCTTCGACGCCCTGGAGCACGGCCAGGCCGTCTTTCGTGTAGCTGGACGCTGCGAAGGCGAAGCCGTACTGCGTAACCAGATCTGGCAGGGACGGGCCGCCGGGCAGCATCAGTTGCGCCTTCCAGGCGCTGGGATTCGCTGTGCCTTCCGGAACGGAGACGTAGCCGTGGGCATAGAGAATCAACCCGCCGTTCCAGGATCCCGCCGTGGGAGTGCAGATGATGTAACGAGCCTGACCGCTGCGGTGGGTTCCTTCTTCGCACGCCGCCTGCAAGGCGCCGGCTGCCAGAAACAGAAGGCCCAGCAGACAGGCCGATAACCGAATCCATCGTGAGTGCATGGATTTCCTCCTTTTTTTCTTTTCCTCCGGGCGCGGAGCGCTCACGCTCCTGCGGTCCTCAGTGTAGGCTCATCCGAGTCCGGAAGCATCCGTCCGGGGGACTGGCAGTACCGGGACGGAGGCGCAGGGCAAGCCGCCGCGCGGATGACGCGCCGGGCGCGGCTTCACCACTCGTTGTACGGCGTGCCTTCCAGTGAACGCGCAGTGGAGCGGGAGCGGACGTCGAAAATGCCGGGCTCTGTCTGATTCACGCTGGTGACGGCGTCTTCCATGATGATCTCCCAGTCCGCCTGCCCGGTGATGGGATCGACGGGGATCTGGCGGAGGTAGCCTTCACGCACGAGGTCTTCGAGCGACTGCGGCGCCTTGGCTTTGTCATAGGTGTATTCGTCGATCACGGTGCGCAGCGTGAACAGGTTCTGGCGCAGGACGGTCTCGCGGGCGCGGATCACCGACTTCTGGTACATCGGCACGGCAACCGAGACGAGCACGGCGATGACCGCCATGACGATCATCAGCTCGATCAGGGTGAAGCCAAGCAGGCGCTTACCACTCGGAATACGGCGTGCCATCGGGCGCCCTCTCCATGGATTTGGTGTAGACGTCGAAGATGTTCTGGCCGCCCCAGGCGGTGGAGCGGGGATCGTCCTGCGTGGACCGCAGGCCCCAGTCGGTGGAATTGGTGAAGGGATCGCGGGGGATGCGGCGGAGGAAGCGGATCTTCTTGCCGGTGGGATCGTTGGCCAGCTTGACGCCTTCAACGAGCTGCTCGAGCGACTCGGGGTAGCACTCGGCGCCGAGCTTCTTTTCGATGCCGCCCTTTTCGCAGGTGTCCTTGTAGCGGTCGATGGCGGAGCGGAGTTCGCGCAGGGCGTGGCGGAGCTCGCGCTCGCGTTCGCGCCGCACCTTGTAACGGGCCAGCGGCAGCGAGAGGGCGGTGAGGAACATCATGATCGTGAAGGCGACGATCAGTTCCACGAGCGTCAGCCCGAATTCGCGCCTGCCGATGCGGTGAGGACGGCTCATGGGACGCGGATGGAAATGGAGGGCGCGGCGGCGGTGATCGGCTCCAGGCGCGCGTCGCGCAGGGTGACGTCCTCGAGCCTGATGGAGGCGTCGCCGCGGCCGGCGGCCTGGAATTTCAATTCGAGCAGCACGCCGGAGCCGGTGATGCCGCCCGAGCCGGGCACGCGGTTCATGTTGACGATAACGAGCCCGGAGGATTCGTCACGCGAATCGGAGAAGGTGACCTGCGCGCCGTCGCCGCTGAGGAACGGGCCGCGCTGCACGTCGAGCAGGCGCAGCACCTGCTGGTCATAGCGGATGCGCAGCGGGGTGCTGAACAGTTCGGAAACATTGTCGATCTGGAGGCGCACGGTAAAGGTGGAATTCAATGGCGCTTCGCGCATGGAGGGCTGGAGTAAGAGCCTGGGGCCCGGAGCGGCCGCGGGCTCCTCTGCGGGAGGCGGCTCCTGCGGCTTGGCGGGCGGCGGCTCCTGGGCGGGCTGCTCCGCCGCCGGAGACGGCGCGGCGGGCAGCGCCGGCGGCTTGGCGGGCGCGGCGGTTCCGGGCACAAGCGGCGTGCGCACCGGCTCGCCGGGCTGGCGCGCGGGCACGGGCTTCTGCTCCGCCTCGTCTTCTTCAGGGGCGAAGTTGACGCGGTAGATCTGGTCGGCGCCGCTGGCGACGCCCTTGAGGCTCTCGGCCGAGATGTCGGGCGAGCGCACGACGCGGGGGACGAGCGCCACGAGCAGGTCGGAGTTGGCGTTCTCGAGATTTTCGCTCGAGAACAATCTGCCGAGGACGGGGATGTTCATGAGCCCTGGCACGCCGGAGCGCGTGCGCGACACGTTGGCCTGCATCAGGCCGCCGATCAGGGTCACTTCGCCTTCGCGCGCGCGGATCAGATGAGAGACGCGGCGCTGTCCGATGACGGGCTGCGAAAGGCCGCCTACGTCGATGCGCTCGCGGATGTTGGAGATCTCCAGGTCGACCTGGAGCGAAATGTCTTCGCCATGGATGCGCGGCGTGAGGTCGATGTTGACGCCGACATCGGCGAACTGGAACTGGGTCTGTACGAAAGGTTGAAATCCCGTGCCGCCCACGCCGACGCCGGGCGCGAAGGATCCGGTGGCATACGGGTAACGGTCGCCGAGCCGCAGAGTGGCTTTCTGCCCGTCGACGGCGCGGACCTGCGGCGAGGTGAGCACGCGCGTCTGGCGGTCGCTCAACAGCGCCTGCACCAGGAAGCTGGGCACGACAACGCTCCAGTCTCCTGCGCCGAGATTTTTCACCTCGTTCAGCCGAACCGCGCCCGACGTGCCTCCCGTGAAGCTGACCGGCGAGCCGAGCCCGGGCTTGCCGGCGGACAGCGGCGTGAGCGCAAGATCCCGCGTGCGCGTGCGGTTGGCCTCCATCACGAACACGTCCACCACGATTTCCGGCTTGGGCCGGTCGAGATCGAGAAGAACCTTCTCTGCCAGCGCGAGCTGGTCGGCGGTGCCGCGCACGGCGATGGCGTACTGGTGGTTGACGGGGAAGACCTTGCGCAGGTCGGTGACCTGGCGCATGGCGGTCATGACCTCCGTCAGCTCCTGGTTGTTGTAGACGTTTTGCAGGTAGAAGACGCGCGTGATGTGCTCTTCGTAGTCGCGGCGCTTGGTGGCGTTGTCCTGGGTGACGAAGATCGCATTGCGCGACAGGGGCTTGTAATAGGTCTTGGTGACGAGGCTGACGTAGTTCAGCGCCTCATCCAGCGTCAGATTGTTCAGGTCGAGCGTGTAGCGCCGGCTGTCCTGCTGGAAATCGGGATCGAAGAGCACGTTGATGCCGGCGAGCTTGCCGATGGTTTCGTACATCACGCGGGAGGTCTGGTTGACGATTTTCAGCCCGGAGATGCGGCGGGTGGCGGGCTTGAGTTGCGGCATCTCGAGCATGCGGGCGGAGCGGCGCTGGGCTTCGCGCCGGGCGAGCTCCGCCTCGGTGAGTCCGCGCTCTTCCTCCGCCGGCGGCGCGCCGGGCTTGTCCTTCTGTTGCTTCTCGCGCTCGAGCATCTGGTTGGTGCGGCGCAGCTCCTGCTCGGCGATGGTGGAGCCGGGATCGATGGTGAAGGCTTTGCGGAACTCGGCCAGCGCCTCCTCGAGCTTGCCCTCGCGCCGGAGCTGCTGGCCGAGATCGACGTGGCGCTGGGAGGCGGCAAAGCGCGTGCGGCGGACGTGGAGCAGATAAGCGGCGTCGGAAGGATCGAGGGCCAGCGCCCGCTCGTACAATTCGAGCGCGGCGTCGTATTCGCCGCGGGCTTCCGCCTTCTTGCCCTCGGCCAGAAGCTTGTCGCCCTTGCGGTTGCCCGCCCCGGCGGGCAGGGCCACGGCCATCAGCAGGACCGCGAGAATGGCTGCTAACTGATTCATCTTCCTCATGTTAGGATCGTTGGCCGCACGGCCGGCGTGGTACACTGTGTTCAAGCAGCAGCTCCTGGCGCCGGCGCACACATACTCCTCTCGAATGACGCTCGGCGCGGCGCTTGCGTGGAGACATTTTCCTTTGGCGGAGCAGAAAACGGCAGTCAAGACGGTGGCCGAGAACCGCAAGGCGTTCCACGATTACCACATCCTGGAACGGCTGGAGGCGGGGCTCGTGCTGACGGGCACGGAGATCAAGAGCGCCCGCCAGGGAAAAGTGCAACTGCGCGACAGCTACGCCGACGTCATCGGCGGAGAGGCGTGGCTGATGAATTCGCACTTCAGCCCGTACTCCCACGGCAACATCTGGAACCACGATCCGACCAAGAAGCGCAAGCTGCTGCTGCACCGCGCCGAGATCGAAAAGCTCCACGCGAAGATCCGCGAAAAAGGCCTGACGCTGGTGCCGCTCCGGATGTATCTGAAGAATGGCCGCCTGAAGTGCGAACTGGGCGTGTGCAAAGGCAAGAAGCTCCATGACAAGCGCGAAGCCGAGCAGGCGCGGGAGCGCGACATGGAAGCCCGCAAGGCGATGAGCCTGAAGAACGCAAAGAGAATCAGAGACTGATCATGGAATTCACACTCACCACCACCCACAGCCGCGAGATTGAAACTCCGGCGTTTGCCATGCTGTGCTTCAGCGGCGAGCCGCCAGCGGAGCAAACCGCCGGGGGCGTGCTGAAGGAGATGTTCGCGAGCGGCGAATTCACGGGCAAAGCGAACGAGACCGCCGTGGTGCACCGCCCGGTTGGGATGAAAGCGCAGCGGCTGCTGCTGGTGGGCTGCGGGGAGAGGGCGAAGTTCACGCCAGCGCAGATGCGCACGGCAGGTGGCGTGATGGCGCGGGCGTTGCAGGCGCGATCCATCCAGCAGGCAGCGGTGGGCCTCGATGGCCTGACGAATCAGCCGGAGATGCTCCGCGCGCTGACAGAGGGGCTGATCACGGGCGGCTTCGAGCCGGACCAGTACAAGACCGAGAAAAAGAACGGCGGCAAACTGCTGGAGCGGGTCGAAATCTCGTGCATCGAGATCACTCCGGAGATGGAGGCGGCGCTGGAGCGCGCCCGCATCACCGGCGAAGCGCAGAACTGGACGCGCGCCCTGGTCAACGAGCCCGGCAACGTGCTGACGCCGCGTCTGCTGGCGGAGCGCGCACGGGCGATGGCGGAAGAGTCCGGCCTGGAGTGCGAGATCCTGGACGAGGCGCGGATGCGGCAGCTCGGCTTCCGCACGCTGCTGGGCGTGGCGCAGGGGTCGGCCGAGCCGCCGGTGATGATCGTGCTCCGATACACGCCGGAGCAGGCGTCGTCGGAAGACCATCTGGCGCTGGTTGGAAAAGGGGTGACGTTCGACACGGGCGGCATCTCGATCAAGCCCAGCGACGGCATGGAAAAGATGAAGTACGACATGGCGGGCGCGGCGGCGGTGCTGGGCGCGATGCGCGCGCTGGCGCGGCTGAAGCCGCCAGTGAAGGTGACCGCGTTCGCGCCGTGCGTCGAGAACATGCCCGGGGCGAAGGCCCAGAGGCCGGGCGATATTGTCAAAACATTTCAGGGCAAAACTGTGGAGGTGCTGAACACCGACGCCGAAGGCCGGCTGATTCTCGCCGACGCCCTGACCTACGCGGCGCGCGAGGGCTGCACCCATCTGGTGGACGCGGCCACCTTGACTGGCGCCATTGCCGTGGCTCTGGGGCATCTCTACGCGGGCGCGTTTTCGAATCACGAGGCGTGGCAACAGCGCGTGCTGGAAGCGGCCAAATCCGCCGGCGAGCGGATCTGGCCCTTCCCGATGGACGCCGAATACAGCGAATTGCTGAAGTCCGCGTTTGCGGACCTGGCCAACATCGGCGGGCGCTGGGGCGGCTCGATCTCGGCGGCGAAGTTCCTGGAAGAGTTCGTCGAAGGCAAGCCGTGGGTGCATCTGGACATCGCCGGCGTGGCCTGGCTCGAAGAAGCCAAGCCGTGGATGGCGAAGGGCCCCACAGGCTTTCCCGTGCGGACCCTGGTGGAACTGGCAGCAGGCTGGATCCGGAGCGCCTGAGACGGCGGGGCGGCCGCTTCCGGCGCTATACTCGGGAAATCGCCGAAGAGTTCCCGGGGGCAGAATGGACCGCGCTGAGCGAGAAAAGCAGTTTCACAACCAGGAGTTCGAGGAGCACAAGCGGGAGTCGCTGCACTGGGTCTACCGCGTGGCAGCCCCGGTGATCGAAAGCTTTATCGAGCACGTCACCGAATCCGCGCGGGACAAGCGGGTGCTGGAGATCGGTTGCGGTCCGGGATCGGTTTCCCTGCGGGTAGCGGCGGTGGCCAGGCATCTGACAGGGATTGACATCTCGGAAACGGCGATCCGGCAGGCCAGCGAGCGAGCTGCGCGAGCCGGACTGCGCAACGCGGAGTTTCACGTCATGAACGCCGAGGAGCTGGCATTCGAGGCTGGCTCCTTCGATTTCGTCTGCGGCAGGTCGATCCTGCACCACCTGGAATTGCACCGCACCTACCCGGCGATTGCGCGTGTCCTGAACAGCTCGGGCAAGGCGGTGTTTTTCGAGCCGCTCGGCCACAATCCGGTGGTGAACGCATTCCGCAACAGAACGCCGGATCTGCGCACGCCCGATGAGCATCCCATGGTGCGCGCCGATCTGCGGCTGGCGCGCCAGCACTTCGGCCGCGTCACGGTGCGGCCCGAGATCCTGGCCTCGCTGGGCGCGGCGCTGCTGCCCGACGGGCTGTTGTTCCGGGGATCCTACGCCGCTCTGCGCGCGGCGGACAAGCTGCTGCTGGCTCTGCCCGGATTGCGGTGGTGGGCCTGGTCGTCGGTGTGGACGTTTGAGCAGCCCAGGGCCATCGCATCGTAACGCCCTGCGGGGGGCGGCTCCGGATCTGGTCTCTGCGGCAAGGCGCCGGTCCGGTACAATGGCCGCTTTATGAACGGGCCTGAACCGTCCATCATCGAATTCGACCACGTCACCATCCACCGCGACGGCACGGCGGCGCTGCGGGAAGTGTCGTTTCAGATCAGGCGCCGCGAACATACGGTGATTCTGGGGCCGAACGGGAGCGGGAAATCCACACTGATCAAGGCGCTGACACGCGAGCTGTATCCGCGCTATCCGGAACGGTCACGGCTGCGGCTGTGGGGCAGGGAGACCTGGCATCTGTTTGAACTGCGCTCGCTGCTCGGCATCGTCACCAATGACCTGGTGAGCGAGTGCACACGGCCCTACACGGCGCTCGAAACCGCCCTCAGCGGGTTCTTTTCCAGCATCGGCGTCTGGCCCAACCACCGCGTGACGCCGGAGATGGAGCGGCGCGCCCTGGAAGCGCTGCGGTTTTTCGATCTCGAACATCTGGCCTCGCGCCCGCTGACAGAGATGTCGTCCGGGGAGGTGCGCCGCGCCGTGTTCGCCCGCGCCCTGGTTCACGATCCGCAGGCGCTGGTGCTGGACGAGCCAACCAATTCGCTCGACGTGCGCGCGCAACACGAGGTGCGCGAGGCGATGAGCCGTCTGGCCCGCTCCGGCGTGACGGTGATCCTGGTGACGCACCATCTTTCCGACATCATTCCGGAAATCCGGCGGGCCATTCTGCTGCAAAATGGCCGGATTTTCTTCGACGGCCCAAAAGAAAGCGCGCTGAACCCGGAAAGGCTCAGCGCGCTGTTTGGCGTGCCCGTCCGCATGCAGGAAGCGGACGGCCTTTACCACATGTGGTGAGGGCTCATTTCGCTCCCAGCTCTTTCAGCATTTCCGCAACTGCCGCTTCGAGCTGGCGGTCTTTTCCGTTCAGGTTGTCCTCGGGCGTGTTTTCCACCTCGATGTCGGGCTTGACGCCGAGGTTCTCCATGTTGGTGCGTTTCGAGTCGGCAAGGAAAACGCCGACCCCCGGCGTGCGGACCGTGGAGCCGTCGATCAGCGAATAGCTGCCGGTGCCGATGACGGCGCCCATGGTCTGGGTGCCGAGCGTTTTGCCCAGTCCGAGCGCGCGGAAGCCCGCCGGGAACATCTCGGCGTTGGAGGCGGAGCGCCAGTTCTGGAGCACGATCTTCTTGCCGAAATAGCCGGCGAACGGGCGCCCTGTCGGCTCCGTGCCGCGCGGCTGCCAGATCTGGTATTCGCGCTGGACGAGGATTGCCAGCAACTGTTGCTCGATGTTGCCGCCTCCGTTCCAGCGTTGATCGATAATCAGCGCCGGTTTCTCGCGGAATTCGCGCAATTCTTTTTCGAATTTCCGCAGTGACGTCTGATCCATCGCGCGAATATGCAGGTAGCCGACCTTGCCGCCCGAGAGCTTGTCCACCATGTCGCGGCGGTCCTTCACCCACTTTTCATAGCGCAGAGTGGCGTACTGCATCGCGGAAACCGGCTCGATCTGCGTCTCCCACGCGCCCTCTTCGGCAGGTTTGTCGTTGAGCTTGAGCGTCATCTTCCTGTTGAGCCGCTGGTTGTGCATGAACTTCCAGAGGTTGTCTTTCGTGGTGACCGGCTTGCCATCGACGGCCAGCAGGTAGTCGCCAGCCTTCACCTTCACCCAGTCTTTGTCGGCCGGGCCGTTTTTGTAGACATGCGCCACCTTGTAGCGGCCGGCAGCGTCGTCGGGAACGAATTCGATGCCCGGGTGCTGGGTCTGCACCGCGCCTTCGCGGCCGCCAGGACCCGGCGCCGCGCCGGTGTGGGAGGCGTTCAGCTCGCCGATCATTTCGTTGATGATGTTGAGCAGCTCCTGGCGGTCGCCCACGAATTCGACCAGCGGCTGGTACTTGGCGCGCATGGCGTCCCAATCCATGCCGTGCATCCTCGGATCGTAGAAGCGGTACTTCATGGTGCGCCAGGCGTCGTCGAACATCTGCTGCCACTGGCGCTGATGATCGATGCGGACGCGCGCGGTGAAGTTGATCCGGCGCCGCGCCGCGCCACCGCCGCCGGCCTGCGCTCCCGCAGCGGCCTGCTGCATGGCGGCGGCCATGGCGCCGCCCATTCCGCCGGGCGCTGCGCCAGCACCGCCCGCGGGCGCCGCGGGCAGGTTCACGGAGTAAATGCCCTCGCCTTCCTTGAAGAACAGCGTGCGGCCGTTGCGGGTGACGGCAAGCTGTGAGATGCCGCCGCCAAACATACCCATGCCGGGCTGCGGCGGACCGCCCTGCCCCTCGCCCGCCGGAGCGCTGCCGGCCACAACGCGTGTCTGGCGGCGCCCGTTGTCCTGGATCGTGTAGACAACCGGCGTGCCGCGCATGCCTGTGCCTTCCGTGGTGACGAAGACCAGCGTGCGGCCGCCGGGCACCACCTCATAGGTCCGCACGCCGCCGGCCACGCGCGTGATCTGCGAAGTGCGGCGCTCCAGCCCGTCCCAGTCGATCTGGATTTCCTTGGGCGGCTGGTTCTGCTGTTGCGCGCGGCGCATGGCCGCCGCCGGCCCCTCGGCATCGTCGGCCGGCTCTTCCGGCGCGTTGGGATCTTTGTCGAGCTTTTCGAGGTGAACCACCCAGAGCTGCGAGCCCGACAGGTCGGCGCCGCCTCCGAAGCCGCCCATGCCTGTCATTTCCATGCGGATGAAATAGAGCTTGCGGCCGTCGCTCGAGAAGCGCGGCAGGCGGTCCGGGTAGGAGTCGAAGGTGACGCGCCGCGGTTCCGCGCCGCCCGCAGCGGGCACAAGCCAGATGTCGGTCTGGCGCGCCTCATCGGCCATCGTGAAGGCCACCCACTTGCCGTCGGGCGACATCACGGGCGAGCTGATGTTGCCAAACTTCGAAGCGGCAAGCTGGATGGTCTGGCCGCCCAGCGTGTGGCGGAACAGGCGGTTGTCGGAGGTCGTGAAGAGGATGTCCTTCGAATCGGGCGACCAGCGCAGCTCCATCTTCAAAGTGTCGAGATCCGTGATCTTCTGCGCCTGGCCGCCTTCCGCCGGCACGACCCAGATCTCCTCGCGCCCGCTCTGGTCGCTGACATAGGCGATGTGCTTGCCGTCGGGCGACCACTGCGGCTCGCGGTCGCGCGCCGCTCCTTCAGTGAGCTGCACGAGGTCGCCCTCCTCGGCCGGCGCGGTGAAGATCTCGCCGTACACGCTGAACACCACGCGGCGCCCGTTGGGGTGGATGTGAAACTCGTCGGCGCGGGACTGGAAGGTGCGGATCTCTTCCGGGTTGAGCTGCGTTTCGGCTTCAATGTCGAGCCTGACAGGCGCGGCCTTGCGGCTGGCCACGTCGAGCTTCCACACGCCGAAGTCGTGTTCGAACACGATGGTCTTTCCGTCGGCCGACATCGACGGCCAGCGGACATCACCGCTGGTGAACTGCGTGACCTTCTCCGCCTTGCCACCCTTCTCGGGCACGCGCCAGATGTTGGTCAGGCCGCCGCCGTCGCGGTCGCTGACGAAATAGATGAAGCCGTCGCGGCCCCACATGGGCCAGGAGTCCATGCCGTTAAAGTCAGTCAGGTTCGCCCACTTTTTCGTGGCCAGGTCGAGCACGAAGACGTCGGTCTGGTAGGAACCCCGGTAATACTTGCGCCAGTAGACCTGCCCGCGCTGGTTGTAAGCGATGCGCTTGCCGTCGGGCGAGAAGCTCGCCGCGAGGCCGTAGTCCGTGCCCGCGGGCCTCTCGGCGCCGGTCTCGGCATCCACCAGCCAGAGCTTCGCCAGGAAATCGTCGCCGCGCATGGAGCTGAACAGCACGGCTTTGCCGTCAGGCGTCCAGCCGAGCACCTGATCGTCGGCCGAGTGGAAGGTGAGCTGCTTCGGCGTGCCGCCCGTGGCGGGAATCACGTAAACGTCCAGGTTGCCTTTCCGGTCGGAGGAGAAAGCGATCCAGCGGCCGTCGGGCGAGAACCGCGGGTAAGCGTCGCGCGCCGGATGGGCGGTCAGGCGGGTGACGTTTCTGCCCGTGTCATCGGCGGTCCAAATGTCGGCCAGATACGTGAAGGCGATGCGTCCGGCGTGGTAGGCCGGGTAGCGCGCCAGTTTCGCCTCGCGGGCTGTCACGGGCAACAGAAAAGCCGCTGCGAGCAGGCAGCGGCCGAGCATGGTGAGCAGGTTGGTGCTACGCATGGACAGAAAATCCCCTTTGTGTCGCGTGGTCACGCTCCTGTGATGATGGCGCAACCGGCAGCCCAGCGGGTTACAGGAGGCGGCCTGCCATTCCTTGCCTGAAGGATTTCCGGCGCCCCGGGAGCTTCTCTCCGATGGCGATCAGGCTTCTGAAACGCCCGCTCCGGACCCTGCCCGAGATGGCTGCGCGAGGCCGAAAAAGGGCTTGACTCGCCTTTTTTTTGACTAACCTCCACATTGGAGGTATATGCGATGAGAGCCGCGGTCTTCGCCCAGGTTGCAGCGCTTGCCATGCTGACATTTCCTGCCGCGGCCTTTCAGGCTGCTCAGGCAGGCATTGTCAGAAAAGTGAGGACGGACATGGCGTTTGTCCAGAAGGACTCGCCTTTGCAGGTCATGGGAATGCGGTCTTCCATTTATGACCTCGCAGAGCAGGTTCATATCGCGAACGTGTCCGGCAAGACGATTGTGCGGGCACAACTCGGATGGACGATGGACGGCTGCGGCAAAGCCCCGGCAAGGGCGGCATTTGTGGGCCTGCCGATGGACCTGAATCTGGCGCCAGGCCAGTGGACGACGGTGGGACGCCCAGGCATCACCCTGACGGACACCTATCGGGTGCTGAACAATTTGAGCGAGGCATGCGGGGAAATCATCGTCGGGGTGGTGTATGTCGAGTTTTCGGACGGTGGCAGGTGGAATTACAATTTGGCGGGAACAAACCGCTTTGAAATTACGAAATCCCCGGAGATCGTGGATCGCCTGAGCCAGGCGCTGAAAGAAATGCGCGAGAGGTCATCTGGCGGGTAGCCGGGCGCGGAAAGCCGGCTCCAACGTGCAGGTCCGGAGCGGCTCTGCCGCCGCGCGGTTGCAGCTTCCCGTGGCGGAGGCGGCCAACCGGGTTGCTGACGTCCATGCAGACTGTGAACCTCGGCCCCACTTGCACAACGGCTCCCGTTCCCCCCATCATAGTGTCTAATACGCGCTAACCGGCGCCCTGCTGTCAGAGAGGCTTGTCTCGAGGGGAACTCCGCTTGGGAGCCGAGCTCTTATGAACCTGAGCCAGATGGCCCGGACGATCCGGGAGTCAGTCACACTGAAACTCAACCAGACCGCCGCGCAGCTTCGCGAGAAGGGCGAGCCGGTCATCCACCTCGGAGGGGGCGAGCCGAAGTCGAAAACGCCCATCGACGCCGTCATCGCCTGCACCTCCGTGCTGAACTCGGGCGACATCAAGTACACGCCGCCCGATGGCATCCCTGCGCTGAAGCGCGCCATCATCCGATACACCGAGGAGCATTACGGACGCAGCGTGCGCCCGGAGAACGTGGTCGCTTCCAGCGGGGCCAAGCAGGCCATCATGGCGGCGCTGATCTCGATCCTCGACCCGAACGAGGAGGTGATCTACCCGGTTCCGTACTGGGTCAGCTATCCCGAGATGATCAAGCTGGCGGGAGGCGTGCCGGTGGCGGTGCGCGCCGAGGACGGCTCTTTCTGCCCCACCGTGGACGAGATCGCGGCGGCGGTGGGCCAGTACACCAAGGCAGTGATCATCAACAGCCCGAACAACCCGTCGGGCGTGATGTATTCGCGCGATTTCGTCGAGGGCGTCGTCGATCTGTGCCGGCGCAAGTCGCTGTACCTGATCATGGACGACACTTACAACCGGCTGGTGTTCGACGGGCGCGCGCCGATCAACGTCTATGATTTCGCTCAGGAAGACCTCGACACGTCGCGGGTGATCGTCATCAACTGCGTCTCCAAGATGTACGCGATGACGGGCTTCCGCATCGGCTGGGCGGTGGCGGCGCGCGAGCTGGCCACGGCGATGGCCACGATCCAGGGCCAGCAGACGTCGGGACCGGCGACGCCGTCGCAGTGGGCTGCGGCGGGCGCGCTGAACGGAATCCAGACTTCGATCGACGCCCTGCGGGTGACGCTGGAAAACAACCGCAACGTGCTGATGGAGCGGCTGGAGGCCTTCCCCGGCATCCGCGTGACGAAGCCGGACGGCGCCTTTTACACCTTCCCCGACTTCTCCAACTACATGAAGGACTCGAAGAAGCTGGCCGAGTTCCTGCTGGAGAAGGTGCGCGTGGTCACCGTGCCCGGCGTGGAGTTCGGCATGGAGGGCCACCTGCGCATCTCCTTCTGCGGAACCATCAAGGAGATCACGGAGGGCATCGAGAGGATCCGCTGGGCGCTCGATCCCACTTCGCCCAACGAGATCTACATCGGAACGCGCCGGCTGGTGCGCGACTGGATGTAGCCCCAAGCGTGGAGCAACCGATGAACGTTTACACTGACATCCCCTCGCCTGCCGCGCCGCAGGCGGCCCTGGCCAAGCCCGTATACGGGCTGGAGAATCATGGTTTCGGCAATCCCCGGCGCATTTACTGGAACCTGCCGGAGCCGGCTCTGTACGAAGAGGCCGTGTTCCGCGGCGAAGGCTGGATCGCGGCCAGCGGCCCGCTGATCGTCCACACCGGCAAGCACACGGCGCGCGCGGCGGCGGACAAATTCATCGTCCGCGAGCCGTCGAGCGAAGACTACATCTGGTGGGGCCAGTACAACCGCCCGTTCACGCCGGAGGCCTTCAACACGCTGCTGAACCGCGTGCTGGCCTACTTCCAGGGCCGCGACATTTTTGTGCAGGATTGTTTCGGAGGCGCCGATCCGAACTACCGGCTTCCGGTGCGGATCATCACCGAGCACGCCTGGCAATCGCTGTTCGCGCGCACGATGTTCCTCAAGCCTGCGACGCTCGACGCCTACAGGAATCACGTGCCCGAGTTCACGGTGATCACCGCGCCGGGCTTCCTGGCCAGCCCGCTGATCGACAGCTCCCGCACCGAAACGGCCATCGTCCTGAACCTGGCGCAGCGGGTGGCGGTCATCGCCGGCACCTGCTACGGGGGCGAGATCAAGAAGACGATCTTCACCGTGCTGAACGCTCTGCTGCCGTTCGAGGGCGTGCTGCCCATGCACTGCTCGGCCAACGTGGGGCCGGACGGCGATGCGGCCATCTTCTTCGGCCTTTCGGGCACGGGCAAGACCACGCTCTCCGCCGACCCGGAACGCGGCCTGATCGGGGACGACGAGCACGGCTGGTCGCCGGACGGCGTCTTCAATTTCGAGGACGGCTGCTACGCGAAGGTGATCCGGCTGTCGCCCACGGCGGAGCCGCAGATCTACGCCTGCACGCGGCGCTTCGGCACGATTCTCGAGAACGTGGTCTTCGATCCGCGGACGCGGATGCTCGACCTCAACGACGACCGGCTCACCGAAAACACCCGCGCCGCCTACCCGTTGGCGTTCATCGAAAACGCGATTCCCGAGAAGCGCTGCGGCCACCCGAAGAACGTGATCTTCCTCACCTGCGACGCCAACGGCGTGCTGCCTCCGATTGCGCGGCTCAGCCCGGACCAGGCGGTGTATCACTTCATGAGCGGCTACACGAGCAAGATCGCGGGCACGGAGATCGGCCTGGGGACGGAGCCGCAGATGACGTTCTCGGCCTGCTTCGGCGGGCCGTTCATGGTGCACCACCCGTATGAGTACGCCAAGATGCTGAAGGCCAACGTGATGAAGCACGGCGCCACGGTGTGGCTGGTGAACACCGGCTGGACCGGCGGGCCGTTCGGCATCGGCAAGCGCATCTCCATCCAGCACACGCGCGCTCTGTTGCACGCCGCTCTCGCCGGCCACTTTGAAGACGCCGAGTTCCACACCGATCCAGTGTTCGGCTTCGAAGTGCCGAAGCGTCTGGAAGGCGTGCCGGACTCGCTGCTCGATCCGGCATCCACATGGTCCAACCGCAGCGAGTACATGGCCCGCTACCGCTCGCTGGCGTCGCGGTTCATCGAGAACTTCCAGTATCTGACCAGGGAAGAGCACATCCCGGATTCGCTGGCCGACCACGGGCCGAAGCTGTAGGCGGTTATGGGGCAGACTACCGGCGCCGCATCGCGCGCAGCCGGTCCGGCGGCGTCAGCCAGCGGATGCGGGACAGTTCCTCCGTCTCGCGGCGCTTGTCGAGGGAATGAGCCAGAATGCCCTGCCGTTCGAGACTGGCATGCGCGCTTTCATACATGGATGAGAGGCCGACGGAGGCAAGCGACCAATCCGGGCGGAATGTGTACAGCACAACGGGATTTTGTTCCAGAACGGCATTTTCATTGATCCCCACCTCAAGGTTCGCCCCGTGCGCAAGCAGAGAACTGGGCAGATTGAAAGGCACTGAGGCTCTGGTCACGCAGCTCACCGGGAACAGCAGCCGGGCCAGTTCCCGCGGTGGGCCTCCCGGGAGCTGATGTTCGGGGCTTTCCTCGCGCGATGCGCCGCCGAATTCCGATGGCGAGAGTACGACAAGATCCGCGGCTCTGAATCCGTTGGCGATGCCGGCCACGACGATCAGAGGCTCGGAGTATCCGGGCCATTCGACGGCCCGAATCTCCCTGATGTATCCCGAATGCCAGTACTCGCGCAGGAGTTTTCCCTGATTGTCCAGCATGGCAAGCTGGCTGGGAAACCAGGTGTGGTGAATGCTCGAAACGAGAATGCGGAGCTGGCCTTTGTAGCGGAAGACATGAAGACGGTCTGCCGCATAAGGGGGGCGCAGGTCTTCAGGGAAGGAAGCCGCGCTGCGGCCGGGCGTAAAGCGCCATTTCTCCCTGCCTGTATCCGAAAAACAGATCAGGTCGCCGTGGGGGCCGCCGTCATAATGGTGACAGAAGAGCAGTTCTTTCCTGCCGTCGCCGTCGATGTCTTCAATCCAGGCGGCTGGCGTCGTCATGTCTCTGGCATATTCCGCCAGATTCAGGCTTCCGCCGAGTTGGAGTCTCCACAGTTCTCTGCCCCGGCCATCCAGGGCGAGAAGCGCGGAGCCTTCCACGCGCCAGTCGGCGAGCCTGCCGGCGGGGCGGGTGGCCCAGATCGCTGCGGCAAGCAGCAGGACGGCGCCGAGCGCCGCCACTGCCCAGAGGACGCTCCGCCGGTGTTTCTCTCCCTGCTGCCGCGCGGCGGCCGCTTCCGCCTCATGTTAGCCATGAAGCCAGGCCCGGAGTTCTTCCGTGTACGCGATCACGCGGTTGCTGCCCGGCACGCGCCGCACCGGCATGCCGGATTCGGCCTCCCACTTTTGCGCGGTGCGCACGTTCACGCCCAGCCACGCGGCGATTTCCTTCCAGGAGGAGAGCTTTCCTTCCGGTTGGGGCTGGATGCCATGCGGTTCCGGCGTCATACGTTGGTCCCCATGTGTGGGGTAATCCGTGTCTATCACGCACAGGTGACAGATGTAAAGCGGCGCGGGACGGGTGTGGCGTTCCGTATTGCGGCGCGAATGGCGGCGAGGCCTACCGCCGCGTCTGATCGAAGCTGACGCGCACGCCCATGGTGATGGCGGTGTCGTTTTTCTTCTTGCCTGGAAGAGGATTCGACAGGTACCGGTCGTTGATGCCCACGGTCCACTCGAGCCACTTCATCACCGGCACGGCGGCGTTGGCATCGAAGCTGAAGCGGTATTCGCCCCGGTTGGTCAGATTGGGGAAGAAGCCGGCGCGCTCGAACAGTTTGAGGCGTGAAAGAAGCTGAATCGTCAGTTCCTGCCCGGCGGCCGCTTCGCCCGAGTTGCGCACCAGCGGACCTTCCTCACGGCTGAATTTTTCGCGGTTCCAGTTGCCGCCGCCGCTGAGTTCGAGCGAGCCGCGGCGGCTGGCCCACGGCTTGTAGCCGAGACCGCCGCCGAAGACGCTGCGCAGATCGAGCGAGAGGAAGCGGTCGTAGTCATAGGCGTTGATGCCATAGAGGAAGAGCCTGCCGTTGGCGCGGCGGTCGGCGCGGACGGAGCCGCTGATGCGGTTGGCCGTCGCGCCGAAGGGCTCCGTGGTGCTCTGCGTGGCGTAGATCTGCGAGAAATTCAGGGCGAGGACGTTCTTGCCGGCTTCGCGCACCGCATTGGCGGCGGTGCTGATGGTCGATGTCCGCGCGTTTCCTGACGTATTGGCGATGGCGAACGTCATCGAGCCGCGCCAGAAATCGTTGAAGCGGGGGTGCTTCCAGCGCTCCTCCTCGCGCTCGAAGGCCTTCTGCGCCGCCTCGTTGCGCACGGCCGTGATCTCGGCGGGAGCGACGGTCTTCACCAGTCCATCGGGCTGCACCAGCCGTACGGCCTGATCGCTGGTCTCCACTTTCGACACGATCACCGCTCCTTCGGCCAGCGTGACGTACATGGGGGCTTCGACGCGGACTTCGGCCACCGCGGAGCGGTCGATCTTCAGCTCGCCGGCGTAGGGTGTCTTGATGACGACGGTCTTCGCGTCGGCGGAAATCACCTGTCCGCTGACGCGGTCGCCGTTGGCGAGGAGCACCACGTCGGCGCGGGCGGCGGACAGGCAGGCGAGAAGAACAAAAAGAGCGCGGATTGTTTGCATGGGGAAGCTCCGGTGAAAAAACAGAATCCCACCTTCCTGATTCAAGGCAGGACTCCTCCTTGCGGACGCGCGGGCGTTTCCGCGCGTTTCTCTCATTCTAACGGGGCGGGAAGGTTTAGCGGGCGTCCGAGGCCGTGACCGTAAAGCGCAGCCGCAACGGCACGCCGGGCTGAAGCGTGTAGCCGTTCGACTCCGCGGTCCTGCCGGGGAACGAGGCGCCCACGAAGCCGTAGTTCCGCAGACACCACTGATAGGGCGCGCCGGGATTGCCCTCATGGGGCGTGATGCGGAGCACGGCCTTGCGGCCGCCATAGACGGCCTCCATCTCCGCCCAGCGGTGCGGCACAAGATCCTCGTCTTTCGTTACGGGGCCATCGCTTGAGCGGATCACCGTGCCCTCGCGCGGCGCGAAGCGCGCGCTGAAGCCCCCGTAGCTCTTGCCCGGCTCCTGCGATCCGCGCAGCGTCACCGGCTCCCTCAGGGCTTCCCATTCGAGCGCCACCTCGATGCGGCGCTCGTCTCCTTTGGCGGGATGCACGAGGATCTCGACGATCTCGCGCACGATGCGGGAGTCCTTCACATACCAGCCGTTTTCGGCGACGAGCTGCGCCGCGCCCTCGCGCGGATCGCGCCGGATCCAGCCTTCAAAACGGTGCTCGATGCCGCGGTACATCCAGAGATCGAACTTGCCCGAAGGGGTCTCCACCACCGGCCACGCCCAGAACAGCCCGTGGTGGTGGTAGTGGTCCTTGGGGAAATCATCGAGCATGGAGACGCCGGCAGGCGTATACAGCGGGTAGATGTAGCAGCAGCGGCGGCGGTCCTCCGGCACGCCCGCGGGCAGTTGCGGCCCGTAGTTGTAGACGAGCGCCGGCCGGCCCGCGTCGAGCACCTCGATGCGCCCTCCAGGCAGCTCGCGCCATTCCATCTGCGCGGCCGCCGGAAGGGCGGCGAAAACAGAAAATACAAATCGTGTTCTAGCCTTGAGAATCACGGCGAAGCCTCTCCTCATCCACATCCACGCCCAGCCCCGGCCCGGACGGCACGCGCAGCGCGCCGTCTTCCAGCCGGAAAGGTTGTTTGAGCCACGACCCGGCGAGGAACTGCAATCCATTCAGCGCGGCCGGATATTTCAACCCGAATGCGCCGTAGAGCACGAGCGAAGCGGCCAGCGAGACATCGGGATCCGTGAGCCCGCTGCCCAGAAACATCAGTTTGTGCTGCTCCAGATACTCGACCTGCCGCCTGGCGTCCCACAAGCCCGCTGTGCGCGCGGGCTTCATGGCGACGCCATCGAGGATGCCGAGCTTGTGAAACTCCTCGAGATCGGCCACGCTGACCACGCCCTCGTCCAGCAGCAGCGGCAGCGCACCCTGCTTTTTCAATTCGCGGAGCCCGGAGAGGCGGTTCGGCGGCAGCGGCTGTTCCATCACGTTGACACCCGCGTCGCGCAGCTTCGGCAGGACATCGAGCGCCGTGGCCAGATCGTAGCCGCCGTTGGCATCAGCCCAAAGGAAGCAGTCCGGTGCGAACCGGCGCACGCGGCGGGCGAGCTCCACGTCGAACTTCGGATCCGGCGCCACCTTGATGTTGAAGTGACGGTAGCCCTGTTTGCGGCCGGCTTCGAGCAGCTCTTCGGCTTCGTCCAGCGAGCGGACGTTTACCGTCCAGCTCAGCGTGATGCGGGCGAGCGGCTTGCGGCCCCAGAGCTCCGCCACGTTCTTCCGCGCCAGCTTGCCGGCGATGTCGTGCAGCGCCATGTCGATGCCGGACTTGGCGATCGGCATGCCGGTGGAGAACGACGGCGCGATGGCGCGGTTCATGCGCCGGTGCGCCTCGGCGATGTCTGTCGGGTTCATCCCGATCAGCGGCGGCGCCAGATACTGGCGGACCGTGCCCGTCACGGATTCCAGCGTTTCGTAGCTCCACGTCGGGATGGGCACGCTCTGGCCCCAGCCCACGGTGCCGTCTTCGCAGGTGATTTTGACGAACACGGCGGGGCGTTCCGGTCTGGTGAAGAAGCGGAAATAGCCCGTCACCGGATAGCGCACGGGCAGGGCTTCCACCGCGCGGATGGCGGGCGCATTTTTCTCGAGCAGCATCGCAGGGGCTGCCAGAAAGCCGCGCCGCGTCATGTCAGCTCCCGCCTGACCGGATCGTAGCCGACGCGGCGGCCGGTTTCCAGAGAAACGGCCGCCATGCAGGTGGCCACGGCGTGCGAGTAGCCGGCCTCGACGCTGGCGCGCGGCGTCGCGCGCGTGCGCATGCAGCGCAGGAAGTTCGCCATATGCGATTCCACCTCGGGCGGCAGCGGCAGCGTATAGGGCTGCATGACGCGGTCGGGGTCGCGGCTGCCATCGCCGCTGACGCGGTTGGCCTCGGCGTCGAGCATTCCTTTGATTCCGAACCAGAGATTGCGGCCGCCGGCGGAGTTGGTGAGGCTCATGGCAAAGGTGACCAGGCAATCGGTGTATTCGAGCATCGCCTGGAACACGTCGCTCGTCTGGCGGCCGTCTTTCCAGTGGTAGACGCCGCCCATCGCCATCGCGCCCTTTGGGAACGGATCGTTCAGGTACCAGGCGGCGAGGTCGATCAGGTGGGTCATCCACAGTCCCGGAATGCCGTTGGTGGTGTCGCGGAACAGTTGCCACTCGCGCAGCTTGCGCGGATCGAAACCGCCCTGGATGCGCCCGCCGAAGCGGAACGCCTCCCAGTCGACGTCCTGGGCCTGGATCATGTGATAGTCGCGCCGCCAGCGGGGCTCGAAGAAGTGGTATTCCATCGAAACGCGCGTGACCTGGCCGATGACCCCGCTCCGGATGGCTTCAGCCGCGGCCATGAACTTGGCCTCGCTGCGCCGCTGCGTGCCCACCTGCACGACGCGGTTGGTGCGCTTGACGGCGTCGTAGGCCATGCGCGCCTCTTCGAAGGTCGTTGCAAAGGGCTTTTCGACGAAAGCGTCCTTGCCCGCCTCGACAGCGTCGGCGAGGATTTTCGGGTGGGTGAAATCCGGCGTGGCGATCAGCACTGCGTCGACGTCGTTGCGCGCCAGGATCTCCTGGTAGCGCGAGGTCTGGAACGGGGCCTGCCCAAAGACCTTCTCGACCTCGGCGGCCATGGCTTCGCGGTTGACGCGCCAGACGTCGCAGACGGCGGTGATGGCGGCGTTCTCGCCCGACGAGGCGACCATCTTCAGGTGATCGCGGCCGCGGCCGCCGCAGCCGATCAGGCCCAGGCGAATGCGGTCGTTCGGGGAGGGCTGGGCCAGCGCCGTGGCAGCGGCCGAGCTCATCAGAAAGGTTCTGCGGGTGGGATCCATGATGCGTTCCTCTGCTACGGGAACATCATATCCCGGTCAACTGGGAACACGGCGATGGAGCCACGCCACCGGAGGCATGATGAGCCGGTGTCGCGCCGCCGCTGAGACGCTGAAGAACGCGTTCAGCGCCGCGACCGGATGGTTCGAAGCGCCCGAAGGGAGCGGCGCCGCGATCCGGCCGCAGGGCGCTGACCACGTGCGCGGGCCGCTCAAGCGGCCTTCGCGCGCGGCACCGAATCGGCCGGCGCGGCAGGGCTGTTTTCAGGAGGGATCTTGCGAGGAACGCGCCTCGGGCGTCAAGAGGACTCCCACTGCCGCTCGAGCAGGCGGGCGTATTCGGCCGAGGCGTAGAGTTCGAAGCGGAACTGGGCCGGAGGCAGGGCGGGGAACGCCTCCAGAGACTGCCGCGCCTGCCAGAGCTGATCGGCGAAACGGTAGTAGTGGCGGATAAAAGCGGGCGTCACGAAATCGAAGTCGGGCGGCTGCGAGAAGGCAGCCTGGAGGCCCAGGGCGCGGGAGAAGATCGACTTGTAGTCCGAAACGCCCCACTTGGCGAGCTTGGCGAGAATCTTCTCCGGGGGGTGTTCCACCAGCAGATCAGCGAAGCTGGCCGTCTTCACCCCGGCAGCAGACAATTCAGGATCCCGCGCCGCCATCTCGGCGCACTGGCTGAGCCAGCGCTCCAGATCGCGCCCGACGTAGAACAGCATTTTCACTTCCGTCAGACGCCCGGACAGGAGCCGCCGCAGCAGTTCGTCCTCGGTGAGGCCGGCCATGGGCAGAATGCCTTCCAGCATCAAGTGGGCGCGGCTGCTCTCCACAAGCTGATCGGGACCCGCGGGGTCGGAGAACGGATGCAGGATCACTGGCGGAAGGTCCCAGACTGCGCCTTCAGGCAATGTTGCTTGTGCCATGCCTCCCTCTTCTCATCGGCTGGGCCGTGCCGGGACGTTAGCCATGCGCGCGCGAATCAGCGCATCTGGCCGCGGCTGCGAAGCGTGGCCTGCGTCTCGTGGATCTGGCCGTCGCGGCGGTATTTGACCGAGACCGTGTCGCCCGGTTTCTTCGTCCGCAGGGCGTATGTGAAATCGTACAGGTTCGAGATCGGCTTTCCGTCGAACTCGACGATGACGTCGCCGCCCTTCAGCCCGGCGGCTTCCGCAGGCGAACCCTTCATGACATCGGAGAGGCGGAACCCGTCTTTGGACTCGCCCATGTCGGGCACCGAGCCGAACCACGCGCCGGAGCCGGCGCTGCCCGCCATGGCGGGCTGCTGCGGCATCTGCACCTTGACGTACTGCGGGCGGGCTTCCGCAGAGGACAGCCTTTCGGCCACCCGCGCCACCACCTCCAGCATCCGAGCCGCATCGGAAGCGTTGATCTTTTCCCAGGTGTCGGACGGTTTGTGATAGTCCGCATGCAGCCCGGAGAAGAAGAACAGCACGGGCACCTGCCTGTTCACAAACGAGAAATGATCGCTCGACCCGTAGCCGCCCTGGTCGGAGAAATCAAACTGCAGCGTCGAGCCGGCCATGGCCTCTTCCAGAACCTTCTTCAGCGAATCGCCGGTGCCCGTGCCGCCTACGTAGACGCGCCGGTTCTGGATGCGGCCGATCATGTCCATGTTGATCATGGCCACGGCCTTCTCCAGCGGCAGGAGCGGATGGTTGACGTAGTGGCTGGATCCGATCAGCCCCAGCTCCTCGCCTGAAAAGGCCAAAAACAGGATGCCGCGCTTCTGTTTCGGCCTGCCCGCGAAGTACGCAGCCAGCTCGAGCAGCCCCGCCGTGCCGGAAGCGTTGTCGTCGGCCCCGTGGTGGATCGCCTTGCCGGCCAGGTCCGGCGCCAGCGAGCTCTGCTCGCCGAAGCCGAGGTGATCGAAATGCGCTCCGATCACCACGTACTCATCCGTCTCGCCCGGCAGATAGGCGGCCACGTTCGGCGAGGCGCTGCGGCGGCGGACCACGTCGGCCGCGACTTCCAGCTTCAGGCCAGGCAGAACAGCGGGTTTCGGCTTCAGCGTCCGGTCGGTTTCCTCGATCCATTGCTTCAGGTTGATGCCGGCGCGTTCGAGCCACTTTTCGGCCGCGGCTGCGCGCACCTGTACGAAGGGAATGTCGGCCGAAGTCGGGCCGACACGGCCGGAGAAGCGGTCCAGGCGGTCTTCGTCGCCGGAGTGGTTCGGCAGATCATTCGCGATCAGGACGGCGGCCGCGCCGTGGAATTTGGCGTTGACGGCCTTGTTCTGCACCTGCGCGTGGGATGTATACGCGCGGCCGGCGAAGGGGCTTTTCTCGTCAAACTCCTGCGGCTCATGGCGGAGGATGAGGACGATCTTGCCCCTGGCGTCGATGCCGGCGTAGTCGTCGTATCCGTATTCCGGGGCGGTGATGCCGTAGCCGGCGAAGACCACTTCTCCTGCCGCGCGCCCGTTGCCGGAAAAATTCAGCGGCTGGAAATCCTGTGTAAAGGACAGCGGGCGCGGTTTGCCGTTGCCATCGATCTCCGCCAGCCGGTTGCCCTTGCCCAATGTGGCGCTGACGGTGACTTCGAAACGCTGGAAGTAATCGCGCTGCCCGGGGACGGGCTTCAGCCCCAGTTCGCGGAAGCGGGCGGCGATCCAGCGGGCGGCCTTCTCGTTTTCGGGCGTGCCGGTGAGCCTTCCTTTCAGCGGCTCAGAGGCGAGATATCTGACGCTCTCGCGGTAGCTCTGCTCGCTGATGACGCCCGGGCGGAGAGCGCCAGCGGCCAATGCCGCGGCGAAAAGTCCAGCGGCGAGGATCGAGGCTAGTCTTCTGGTCATCATCGTGTGGGTCCTTTATTGCTTCGGCAGCACCGGCAGGGTGATGGTGCAGCACTCGGAGGCGGACGCCGCCTTCTTTGCGAACTCCAGTTCGAGATCGAGGATGGACTTCAGTTGCGCCCAGGGGATGTTGCCGGCGATCGGCCTGCCGTTGACATACAGCGTGGGCGTGGACTGGATGCGCAACTGGCGGGCTTCGGCGACGCTGGCGGCCACCTCGCGCGCCGGCTCGGGACTGTCCAGACACGCCGCAAAGGCCTTTTCATCGCCGCCGGCCGACTTCAGCCACTCGAGGGCCTTGGCGCGGAGATTGTCTGCTTTGATCTCGGACTGCCGGTCGAAAATCCAGTCGTGGTATTTCCAGAACAGATCGCCGCTCTGGCGGAAGGCGCAGCGTCCGGCAATGGCTGCCGCCCGGGCCCAGGGGTGGATCTGGTCCAAAGGCAGATCGCGGAAGACCAGCCGGAACTGGCCGGGATACGCCTTGGGGAGATTTTCGCGCAGGGAACGGGCCTCTTCGCGGCAGAAATTACACTGAAAATCGCTGAAGACGACGAGCTGAAGCGGAGCCTTGCCCGCTGGTTCAGCGCCGATGGCGGGATGGCCTTCGGTGCGGATCCTGGCAGCTTCGGCGGCATAGGGGGGCTCGTCCGTGCGGAACAGCGAGCCGCGGACGATGTGCCTGCCGTCGGCGCTGATCAGGAAGAGCTCCTCCAAGCTGGCCTGCTGATAGCTGGCGGCCACACGCAGTTCATAGAGTCCGGGAACGCCGGACGGGCGGGGCTCGGAAAGAGAAACCTGGATCTGCGGCCCCCAGAGCATGAGATGCCGGAGAAAGCTTTCGATCCGCGCCTTGTCGATTGCGGGAGCCGGCGCCTGGGCCAGCAACACCCCGGTAGAGAAAAGAATGGCAGGCCAAGCCTGCCCATAAATGAGCCGCCTCACTGGAGTCTTCTTCCATTGTAAGGCCCCGCTGTTGCCTGCTGGAGCGGGATCGTGGACGCGGACCAGCTCGGCCTCGAAGGGCGCTCTGCGCGGCAGCCCATGGGCCGGGGCTCTACCCGCGGGAGGAGGTCTTAAGCTGCATCCTGTAGGCGCGGTCCCCGGCGAATACCCCCGCCTTCACGATACGGATATGCAGACTGAGCCGGACATCGACGAAGGTGAAGCAGGATGTGGTCCTTGCGCAGGATTCCGGGAACAATGGCGAAGATGGCCATGTGGGCCGTTCTGTTGTGTGGAATCGCGGCGGCGGAATGGGCGTCGCAGGAGGTTCAGGATATCCCCATTCGCAACTGGCCGGCCCCTGCGTACTGGATGCCTGCCCAGCCGGCGGAACTGGCCGGCGTGTCCGGCTCCACTTCCGGAAAACTGTCGCAGCCGCCCGGCGCGGCTCCGCGATCGGGCAGTGTGACGCCCATCACAGGGCCGCTTGTCTTTGTCGGCATCACTCCCTGCCGTCTTGTCGACACACGCAGCCCGATGGGATTCCCCGCTCCTTTCGGCGCTCCTGCACTCCAGCCGAGAGTGGTTCGCACCTTCCCTCTGAAGTCCCACCCGAACTGCATCATCCCGCCGGAGGCGAAGGCGTTCTCTCTCAATCTGCTGGCGATCTGCCCCGGACCGCTCGCCTGGCTGTCCGCCTGGCCGGATGGCTACCCGTATCCGAACACGTCATTCCTGAACGGAACGACAGCGGGCCTGTATAACAACGCCGTCATTCTGGCCGCAGGCGTGAATGGAGGGATCGACGTTTGGGTGGAAAACCCGGCTGATCTGATTGTCGACCTCAATGGCTATTACATCGAAGCCGCCTCTGTCAGCAAGACGCTGGGCGGCGTGATTCAAACCAACGGCGTTGCCCAGAGCCTGCCTGCGGGCTGGACATCGACTCGGAACGGAACGGGACAATATGTGATCAGTTTTCCCGCCAACACCCTTCCTGCGGGGTCAAGTCCGGCGCCTGTGCTGACTCCCATCGGAGCCATCGCGACGCTCCAGGGAGCTTCTGTGGTACGTCTTGCGGATGGTTCGGGCACGCTGACCGTCGTCTGGTCCAACGACATCACATTCAGCTTTGTCCTCGCGCCCAACTGACGCGGGGGAGTGCGCACAAAAAAGAGGCCGGCAGCCGCCGCCTGCGGCTGCCGGCCCTCTCGCCTCGCTCTGAGGCAGCGGATCTCGCCCGCCGTGCCGTGCTCCGGCTGGGGCGTGAGCGTCAGGCTTCGTCCCGCGACCGCCGCGGCCGGCGCCGCCACACGTCCTCACGGAACCGGTCCTCTGCCCTCCGCGCTCGCCATTGTCCTGGCCCTGCCTTGGGGAAAGCGCAGAAATGCACATACCGCTCCTCAGCCCAGAGGGCCGCGGAGGTCAGCTTTTCGCCATCCAGCCGCACGTCCTGCCCCATGCCCACCGCCGGCTCGACCAGAACTTCGCCGCCTTCTGTGGCCTCCAGCCAGTGCCGCAGCTTCTCCCTGGGAGGGGGCCCGTCCGGAGTCGGCGCTGGCACGGGCTCGCCTGCCGCCTCGCGCGCCATCCTCGACCGCTGTTGCGCGAGGGCGTCCACGGCGTAGCCACGCACGAGCTTGGCCATCCACTTTCCCATCGTCTGCGGATGGTCGAAGACATCCAGACCCGCAGGCTCCCCGTCGATCAGGAACGCCGCCCCGATCTGTCCCTCCTTCCAGGGCATCGCCTGGACGAACTTCTCGATGTCGCTCAGCCGCTGCTCGAAGATGGCCCGCATGGCGCCAGTGCCGGAGCGGGCGCCTAGTTCCTGCGACCGTTCCGCGATGGTGCTCCACACCTCGCCCTGGTCCGTGCGCCGGGTTCGCGTCATGCGCATGGACGCCGTCACACGCGGGAGGCTCGCGCGGCGCACAGACGAAAAGGCCATGAACGGCGAGGAGGAGAACTCGGGAGTCACCGTGTGCCACCTTCCGGCTTCCACGCAGGAAACCGGAATGATGGTCTTGCTCCTGGCCGCCACCAGAATGGTCAGATTGACCATCCGGTTCTGTTTCGCCCCGGCCAGTTCCTCGCCATCCAGAATCAGCACCGGGCGGTCCGCCATGTTTTCAAACAGCAGTTCCGGCACGACGCCTGAGCCCAGTTCGGTAACCCTCGCCTGCTTCGCTTCCACTGCCTCGCTCAGCAAGAGGTAACCCGGTTCAGCCGGGGCCGTCCTGGCCATCACCGGCACCATTGTGAGGTTCTCGCACACCGCTTCGTCCCCAAAGACCAACCCTTTGGCAAATTCCTGTATTGGCTGCATGCTCTTCTCCTTTCGATCTCCATGCCTCAAGAGACCACGCCTGGCGAGCCGGGCCGCGCTTACCTCGCGACCCGGCTCTTCCGGCGCGTCAGCCCCCGCGCGACAGCGGGCGGCAGAGTCCGGAACTCAATGAATTTCCTGGGCCAGTTTCCGAAGAGACTCTTCCAGACTCAAGCCCAAATCCAGATAGGCCCTCGGTTGAAAGATCAATGGCAGCAGATCCTCCACCGCCGGACCGTCCTCATACTGCATCCTCGCCAGTTGCCGTCCGATGCGCCCGAGTGCGTTTCCAATCACCTGTTGCGCCTCGTCGTCGATCGTGTCCTGAAACAACCGCATCTCGAGGGCGACTTTCGCGAACGCCCTCAAATACGCCGCCTCGCGAACCTTGAGTCGAATGTCGGCCACTCAGGCTCCTTTCCGTGGGATACCCCATTGTTTCCCCCTCACAGGCTCACAGCCTGATCCCGTCCAGAAAAAAACTGCCCCGCCCGCCCCTATGGCCTGCGTCCGCTTCGCTCGCGGCACGGAACCCGGGCACGGACGCTTCAGCGTGCCGATGTGCCGCGTGCGAGGGCCGGGGGAACGGGCGAAACCACCCCCCCTCACGTCGCGGGACATCCGAAGGAGTGAGAATCGCGCTCCGTGTGTTTCGATGGATCGACCTGTGGCCGTGACAACGAGGGAGCGGAACAGCGGTGTCAGGCGGGCTTATCCCCACTTTTCAACTGCCAGGACGATGCTTCAGGCGTCCGGAAACAGACCGAAAGCCTTGCCGGCGGGACGAGCTCAGGCGAGGTAGTCGAACAGGGTGCGGCGCGGGGCGGAGGCGCGGACCTGCAGGGCGGCCTGCTGCGTGAAGCGGACCTGCTGGAGCTCGACGACGGCTTCGGTGATGTCGGCGTCTTCGATCTCTCCAATCTGCGTCTTCAGACGCAGGCTCATGGCGGAGGCGGTCTCGACAGCTTCGCTGATCTGTGCCTGCACGTTTCCGTAAAACATCAGGGCGGCGTTGAGATGCGATGCCGCATCGGCCAGAGGGGCGAGCGCGGCCTGCATGGCGCTCTCATCGCCGGAAAGGATCGCCTGCCGCAGGTTCTCGATCGAGGCGAAGACATTGCGGTCCGGATCGGGGTTTTCGAAAATCCACTGGGCGTCGAGCGAGACGCGGAAGGTGACGCCGGTGGGGTGGATGGCCTCGCGCGTGGCGGCGGCGCCCTGGTAGGCGCCCCAGGGGGGCGATCCCGACCAGTCGAGTTCGTAGGCGGGCGTCTGGTCGGCATTGCCGGAGAAGACGTAGCGGCCGTCCACCTGCGTGTTGGCGATGCCGACCATGCGTTCGAGAAGAGACCTGATCTCGTCGGCGATGCCGCGGCGCGTGATGTCGGTCTGGATGCCGCTGGCCCCGGTCATGCCGAGCGTGCGCACGCGGTCGAACAGCTTGACGGCCTGCTGGAGTACGCCCTCGGCGCCGTCCACTTCCGTACGGAAACGCGACAGGTTGGCGCGGATCTGGTCCATGCGCGACAGATCGGCCTTGGCGCTCACCAGGCTGACGACGCTATCGGGATCGTCGGAGGGCGCGGCCACGCGCTTGCCGCCGGCCACCTGCGCCTGCGCACGTTCCATTCTGGCGTTCAGGTTCCGGAGGCCGTCGAGGAACCGGACGGTGGCTGCGTCAAGGGATCGGATCATTCCGTGCTCCTGTCTTCTTAACGGATCAGGCCGAGCACGGTTTGAGTCATTTCGTCGAGCACGCGGATCATTTGCGCCGCGGCCTCATAGGCCCGCTGCACCTGCATCAGCACCACCGCCTCTTCGTCGAGGTTGACTCGCTGGATCTCCTCGCGGAACTGCCGCGCCTGCTGGACCAGCAGCCCGGCCACGCCCGCCGTCTCGCGCCCCTCCGCGATCAGCCGGCCGGCGGCGGAGGCCCGCACGGCGTAAAACTGCACCAGCGAATAGCCGTCGATCAGCTTGGCCTGGGCCAGTTCGGCCACCTGGACGGCGACGGCGTTGCCGCCGGGCGCCAGCGGATCGGCCGCCGGCAGCTCGGCGGCGGTCATCGAAGTGCGGCTCAGCGTGCGCGCCACGCCCAGGCTGGCATTGTAGGTGAACAGCCCTTGAGTGGCGGGGTTGCCGGCCGAATCAACGCCGGTCAACAGCAGGGTGTTGACCTGGTCGGCCAGCGTTTGCGCCAGACGGTCGATCTGCGCCAGTTCGCCCGGCAGGACGTCGTTGCGGATCTCGATGAGCGCCTTCAGCCGGCCCGCGTTCAATTGGTCCGTGACAGCGTTGCCCTGCGCGTCGAGCAGCTCGACGCGCGCCGGGTCGCTCACATCCACCGACAGCGGGTAGAAACGATCGCTGCTGGTGAGCATGGTCTGGCCGCCGAGATAGACCGACACGGTGCCGTCCTCGCGCCGCAATACGCTGACATCGGCCAGTTCGCTGAGGTCCTCCAGCAGGTTGTGCAGCCGCGACTGAAGGCCCGGGTCGTCCTGGGCGCGGTAGTCCTGGCGGAAGATCGAGTTGATGCCGGCGATCTCTTCGAGCGTGCGGTTCAGTTGCGCCACCCGCTGCTCCAGCGCCTGAGCGGCCGATTGCGCGGCTTGGGTGAGGCCGCTGGCCATCGACTGGAAGGAGCGTGCCAGCGAATCGGCGCGGTCGATCACGGTCTGCCGCGCCGCCAGGTCGTTGGGCGCCACCGTCAGGGCGGCGAAGGACTGGAAGAAGCGGTTGATGGCGCCGCCGAGGCCGGTTTCGCCGCCGATATCGAACAGCGGCTCGAGCTGCTCGAGCTGCGCGCGCCGCTCGTCGGCCCGGCCCGAAGCCGAGAGACGTTGCCGGACCGTGGCTTCGGCATAGGTGTTGCGCAGGTTCAGCGTGCCTCCCGAGGCCACGCCGCCCGGCAGGCCGCGGTCCAGATCCATGGGCATCGCCGTCAGCACCTGCAACTGTTTGGCGTAGCCCGGCGTGGAGGCGTTGGCCACGTTGGACTGCACCACGCCGGCGGCGCGTTCGAACACTTTCATCGCCCCGGCGGCGTTCCTCAGGCTGACGAACAGGTTGCCCATGCTCCCCTCCTAGCCGCGCTCGTTCACCTTGCCCGGCCCCGCCTCCGGCCGGCTCGCGCCGCCAGGGCCGTAGCCCGAGCTGATGCCGGCCGCGGCCGCCCATCCGGCGGCCAGCGCCGCGGACGCCTGCATCCACGCTCGCACCCCAGGCATCTGCTGAACCCAGCTCTCGAGTTCCTGCCGGAATGGTTCGATCCCCTCCCGGTGTCCTCGCCGGCAGAGCTGTTCGGCCTCCGCCAGGCAGGCGGCCACCTCGCTCAGCGGCTCCAGCCATGCCGCTGCGGCCGACAGCGGAGGCATCCGCGCCGCCTCCCGGGCCTGCCCGGTGGCGGCGCTCAGCCGCGCGGCCAGTTCCGCCCAGCCTGCCCGCCCGCCTGTCTCAGGCGTCACCGCCCGGCTCCCTGCTCAACTCGGCTTCGGCGATCAAGGCGTCGGCCACCGCCCCCGCGTCGGGCTCATACCGGCCCGCTTCGAACTCCGCCGCCAGCGCCGCGATCCTCTGCTGGCGCGCCTCCGGGCTCTCCGTCAGTTCGCGCAGCCGCGCCGACAGCTCCGACAGCGCCACCCGGTCCCCGGCCGCCGCGCCGGCCGGCTTCGCCGTCCGCTGCCCCTGCTGCGCCTCGGTCACCTCCGCCGCCCGCGCCGGGTCCAGGCCCGCCGGATTCAGGTTCGCCGTGTTGCGGTCGTCGATCTTCATGTTCGTTTCCGCGGGCCCTGCCGGTGCGGCAGGACTCCGCGCCTCACTCGTCTCATCGGACGCATTTCGCAGGCCTTGAAGGGAAATGTCCGCTACAGGCCGGCATGGCCGGCTCCGGGCTCAGGCGGACTCGAAAAACCGCGCCCAACGCGGCGCGTGCGGCCGCCGCACCGGCTCCGCAGCCGCCTGTCCGTCCAGGCGGTGGCGGTAGTGCTCGAGAATCAGTTCGGCGTCGTAGCCGGTCATCCACGCATACTGGCGGATGTAGTTGACCGCAAAAACGCCGCCGGGAAGCTCCTCGTAACGGCCGTCTTCGATCGCCTCCAGAAACCGGCGGCTGATCTTGGTCTCCGCCATGATCTGTTCCAGAGACACGCGCGCCCGCAGGCGGTGTTCGCGCAAGGGCAGCCGGCCAGGCACCGGTTGGCGCGCGCAGGATGGCGTCTCTCGGGTCACAGTCTTTTCCTTTGGCCTTCATACTATACCACCCGGGAGTTTCGGATCTAGCGTGGCTTGCCCCAAAACGGGTGAAAAAAGACCCGACAGTGCTCTCCACCAGCGGCTGATCCGCTTCATGGGGCCTCCCGTGCCTGCCCGGCGCCAAGCGCCGGCCGGCCGCGGATCCGGTCCAGATCCGCCAGCAACTGCCGGGTGATCCTGTCGGCCACGTCGGCGCTGGCGGAGCGGAACTTCGCCCCCTGGCTCTCCTGAGTCGTGGACCACAGCACATCTCCATCGCGAGCCACGATGCGGACGCTGGCCGACGCTTCGTGCTTCCTTTCCTGGATGCGGATGCTCTCGCTCTCGGTCACCCCCGCGCCCAGGGCGCCATAGACGCGGCTGCGCGTGCTCGCGCCCCGCCCGCTCGCCGCGTTGCTGCGCGCCCCAGCCGCCTCGCCCGACTGAAACACATCGGTGAACACCAGGTCTTCGGCCGAACCGCGCAGCACGGCGTCGGCGCGCTCCGGGTTCTCCGTGATCACGAACAGCCCGGTCCTTTGCAGGCTGGCGATGACCATGTCGCGGATCTGCGCCGCTCCCTCGCCGCTGCCGAACCGGTCGATGTAGAGCCTCTTCACTCGCAGCAGCCGCGCGCCAGGCGCCTCCTCTTCCGGGGGGTCGCCCGGCCAGGCCAGCAACACCGCCGCCAGCAGCGCCAGGATCATCCTTTGCCCGCCTTTCTCGCCTCCGAATCCATATAGGTCACCCGGAGCCCCGTGCGAGCCTCCAGGCTGACCAGCACGGCGCGAATCGACTTCTTATCCACTTTCAACAGCACCGCCTCCTGCCGCCCGTCTTCCGTCTGATACCCGATGGCCAGGAAGTGGGCCCGCTTCTTGCTCAGAATCAGCATGGGCGAGATCAGGATGGCCTCCAGCAGCCGCCGGTCCACCTGCTGCCCGTACTCGATCAGGTTCACCCGGTCATACGGAATCCGCAGCGCGCTGCGCCGGGTCTCGAAGCTCAGGGAAACCGGGTCGGCGACCGAAAGCCGCCCCTCGGTGCCCGCCTCGATCGCCGCCAGCGTCCCGCCCACATACTCCGCCGCCGCACCTTGCCCTCCCGCCGCCGGCTCTGCCGCCGCCAGCCCCAGGACCGCCAGGCAGAGAATCAGCTGTCTCATTCCGGTCAGTCCAATAGTGGGCGCGCGGCGGAAAAGTTCTCACCCGGCCCGTTTGGGAAAATGCGGTCCGGCAGTGTTTCGTGCCGGCACGGATTCGCGCCACGGCCGCACTCTGCGCCGCGGCTCAGGCGCGGCTGCAAGTCCCGGAAGATTATTCCGCCGCGGGCCAGCCGCCGGCCAGCGCTTTGAACAGTTGCACGGACTGCAGGAGCGCCGAGATGCGGGCTTCGGCGATGGCCTGATCCAGTTCAAGAACCGACCGCTGGGCGTCCAGGACAGCGAGAAAATCCGCAAGACCGGCCCGATAGAGGTCTTCCGATAGCGCCAGCGCGGACTTTGCGGCGGCGGAGGCTTCGGCGAGCTTCGCCAGCCGCTCCTGCTCGGCGCGGAATGCGGCGATGGCGTCTTCGGCCTCCTGAAAGGCCGCCAGGAGCTCGTTCTCGTATTCGATCCGCGCCTGTTCCAGCCGGGCGTCGCTGGCCTGAATGTTGGCGCGCAGCCGGCCGCCGGTGAAGACGGGCAGCACCAGTTGCGGCCCGATGCCGAAGAAATTGCCGCTGCCCAGGCGCAACCCCGTCAGGTTGGTGGCCTGCCGCCCCGCCAGACCCGTGAGGATGACCCGGGGATAGAGCTCGGAGCGGGCGGCCTTCAGGCGGGCGGCAGCGGCCAGGATCCGCGCCTGCGCGGCGCGCACATCGGGACGCCGCAACAGCAGAGCCGAATCGATGCCCTGTCCCAGCGCGGGAATCGTCCATTCCGGGGGCGCCGGCGGCAGAGTTCGCTTCGCCAGATCACGGTCGGCCACAAGCACGGCGAGGCGGTTCAGTTGCGTCTGCCTCCGGGCGTGCAGGCGCGGGATCTCGGCCTCGAGCGATGACAGCAGGGCGGACTGCCGGTCCACATCCAGTTGGGTGGCCAGGCCCGCGGCGGCCCTCTGCCGGGTGAGATCCAGCAGCTCGGCCTGGCGGGCGCGGTTCCGCTGGAGAATCTCCAGTTGATGCTCGTCCCCGCGATAGTCGAAGTAGGCCTTGGCGGCCTCCGCGGCCACGATCAACCGGACTTCGCCCGCCGACTCTTCCTGGGCCAGCGCATCGGAGCGGGCGGCGTCGAGCTGTTTCCGGTTCGGGCCCCAGAAGCTGAGCTCCCAGCGCATGTCGGAACTGGCGGCGATGAGGCCGGTCTCAAAGGGAGTGATCAGGCTCGCGCCGCCGCCGGCGCCTGACTGCGGGATGCGGATGATGCCGTTCTGAAAGCCGCCGCGCAACTGCTGGGCGGAGGTGTTGGCCTGGATCGACGGCGCCAGAGCGGACCTGGCCTGCCGCGCGAGGGCGCGCGCTTCCGCCACGCGGGCCAGCGCGCTCCGGATGTCCGGATTCTGCTTCGAAGCTCGCTGGATCAGGTCAGCCAGGACGGGATCGCCGTAGGTGTGCCACCAGGTGGCGGGGTCGGCGGCCAGGGTGCAAAGGAGAAGAATGGACAGCGTCATCCCTTACTGCTCCGACTCGATGTAGACATCCATCTGCTGGCCTGGCATCACGCGGGCATCGGCCGGCAGGCGGTAGATGACTTGCAGGACGCGGGTGTCGGTCCGCTCCGTGGCCTCGCCGGTCAGATTGCGTTTGGGGACGACATACGGCTCGAGACGGACGAATTCCAGCGGCAGTTGGAGCCTGGCGTTGCCGCGCGGGGCGGCATAGGCGCGGGCCTGCGGCTTCACGCGCCAGGAGTCTTTTTCATCGACATCCACGCGCACGTGCAGCGGGCCGCCGGCCCCCATCAGGATCAGCGGCTGTTGCAGAGGACCCGCGGCGGCGTACTCGCCCGGCCGGATCTTCACCTGGAGGATGACACCGCGCACCGGGGCCGTGACCGTGAGCCGTTCCAGGTCGGTTCGGACCCGCTCCACCTGACGGCGCGCCTGCTCCAGTTCGGCCGCGGCGACGGCGATGTCCGGCTGCCACGTTCCGGCCTTCAGCAACGCGAGGGAAGCCTCGGCCTGGCGCAGCGCGGCGCGGGAGGCGCTGACGGCCCACCGCCGCCGCTCCACGTCCTCGGCGCGGACGGCCCGGCGGTCGGTGACGGCCTCGATCATGCGAAGCTGGCTCTCCGCGTCGGCCAACTGCGCCCTGGCCTGCTCCACGCGGGCTTCCGCGGGCGGGATCTCCTCCGGCCGCGGAGCGCTCTTCAGGCGCTCCAGGCGGTTGGCGGCCACCTCCAGGTTGGACTGCCGCAACGCCAGTTCCGCGCGCAAGTCGCGGTCGTCCAGCCGGAGCAACGGCTGCCCCTTGGCGACCCCGTCGCCCGGCCGGACCAGCACTTCGGTGACGAGGCCGGAAACGGGAACGCCGATGGCGATGTCCTCCGACGACGGCTCCACCATTCCCACCCCTCCCACCTGTCTTTGAAAACGGCTCGCGGGAGGATCCTGGGGCGGCGCCGCAGCTACCTGGACCGGCGTCATGTGCCGGACGCTGACAATCGAAAAGGCCAGCGCCAGCGCGGCCAGCACTGGAACTCCATATTTCGCCAACATGCTAAGCTGCTTCCTTTCCCTGGCTCACCTTCTGGATCACGCCGTCGCTGATCTCCGCGATCCGGTCCGCGAATTCGAGAATCCGGAAATCGTGCGTGACGACCAGCACCGCGCGCTCGGGGCTCAGCGCGACCTTGCGCAGCAGCTCCATGACGTGCCGGCCCGTAGCCCCGTCCAGCGCGGAAGTGGGCTCGTCGCAGATCACCAGCCGGGGGGATTGAATCAGCGCCCGCGCAAACGCCACGCGCTGCTGCTCGCCGCCCGACAGCTTGTTCGGAAGGTCATCGGCGCGGTGGGCCATGCCCAGGTCCGCGAGCAACGCCCGCGCCTGGGCGACAGCCTCCTTTCGCTTCCATCCGGCAGCCAGCAGAGGCACTGCCGCGTTCTCGGCGGCGGTCAGGGCCGGGATGAGATTGAACTGCTGAAACACGAACCCGATGTTGCGCAGTCGGAACAGCGCGGCTTCGCCGTTGTGCAGCTTCGCCAGATCCCTGCCGAGCACCGTGACGCTGCCGCGGTCGTGCTTCAGCAGTCCGGCGATGATGCTCAGCAGCGTCGTCTTGCCGGATCCCGACGGGCCCAGCAGAAAAGTGAGTTCCCCGTACCGGGCTTCCAGATCCACGCCACGCAAAACCTGGAGGCGCACGTCGCCCGTGCCGAAGGCTTTTTCCACGCCGCGGCAAATCACCGCCGCACATCCAGGATCGGGTTCAGCCATCCGTTTTTCCATTTCTAGCCCCGGAAAACCACCGCAGGATCCGCCACCACCACCCGGCGCACGCTGAGCATGGCCGCTGCCAACACCACCACGAAAATCAGTCCGCCGGCCAGCGCCATGATCTCGGGCAGCAGGCGGAAGCCCCGCAAATCCAGGTTGTCTTTGGTGAGTTCGAAGAACAGCGCCGTCAAAGAAATGCCGATCGAATATCCGATGGCCAGCACGATCAAAGCCTGCATGACGATCATGCCTACAATCCTGATGCTGGTGACGCCAATCGCCTTGAGGGCGCCGAAATACTTCATGTTTTCGAGGATGAAAAGCGAAAATGTTTGCCCGGAGACCAGCGCGCCTACCATGAGCGCAATGGAAATGGTGATGCCGAAGTTGATGGGAATGCCGGTGTTCTTGATGTAATACCAGATCGTGTCCCAGCCGAAGGCTTGGCTGGTGAGGGCTTTCAGCCCCGTCGCCGCCTCGATCCGGCGGCACAGTTCCTGCTCGCTGACGCCGGGCTGCGCCTTCGCCAGGATGAAAGACATCTGCCGGCGCTCGCGTCCGATCATGTCCAGCGATTCACTGAACCTTGCATAAACGACCGGAAGATTCACAAACGGAGGAGAGGCGTCCACCACCGCGCCGACACGAACCACTTGCGGTCCCAGTTCCAGCTCCTGCCCCGTCTGGTACGGACCATTGCCAAAGAAGTACTGATATCCCACGCGGTCGATCGCCACCGTCTTCGGATTCCGCAACGCCTGCCAGCCGCCGGCGAGAAACTTCCGGGGCAAGCCCGTCAGGCTGGCGTCATCGACGCCCATCAGGATGGAATTGCGGAAAGTGCCGTCGGCTGATTTGGCGCGGGCGACCCCCTTCAGCAGCGGGACCGCCCATTGGACGCCCTCGACGCCACGCACGAAGTAAAGATCCTGAAGGCTGAGCGCCCGCACTTCGTCGACATACTGCGTTTTGGGATCCATCACCCAGACCGAAGCGTCCTGCACGTCGCGGATCTGCGAACGGGTGCGGTCCAGCAGACCGGCGAAGATCGACATCTGATGCGACATCAGAAACGTCGAGAACGCGATCGCCAGCACCAGTCCGAAGTACTTGGGGCGGTCGCCCGTCAGCATCTGCCAGGCGATGAAGCGTAATCCTGACTCCGTCCCGATCTTCACAGTCCATTCGATTGAACACTGTTCAATCGCGATGTATTTTTTCAGCGGAATCCGGTCAGGTTTTGCGGATCCCGGCCATCAGCATTTCGATCTGCCGCCGGACCAGGCGCCTGCGGGAGGCGAAAGGGAAGCCCTCCGCCGAGTGGAGAAGGTGGATCAACCCGTGGATGGAGGCCCACAGGGCCTGTGCGGTTTCATCCGGGTTGCCCATTCCGTCCCGCAACAGCCCCGCCTCCGCGCACTGCGCGCAAACCGCTCTGAGCCGGTTGTAGCAGGCGCCTCCGCGGGTCTCGAAGACGCTCTGGACGTCCGGGGCAAGGTGGCTGTGCCCGTGAACGAACAGAAACAGATACTCGTGAGGATGTTGCAGTCCGAACTCCAGGTAGGCGCCGAGCGTGTTCCGCAGGCGGTCGAGCGGGTCTTCGCCCCTGGCGGCGGCGCGCATCATCAGCGCATCCAGCTTGACGAAAGTGTCTTCGACAACGCGCGCCAGCAACAGCTCCTTGTTTGCGTAGAAATGGTACAGCATCCCCGGAGAGCAGCCGGCGCGCTCGGCGATGCGGCGCACCGAGACCCCTTCAAAGCCCTTGGCGAGGAAAAGATCTCTCGCTGCCTCCAGGATCCGTTCCCGGAGCGACGCGGCCGAGCTGTTGTCCGCGTGTTTCGATGGCATCCTTCCCCTTCGATGCTCCAGTATCGGCTCCCGCCGTCGAAATCCTCTTAAGGTTCCCGGCACGCAGGCAGGGCGGGCGCGGCAAGGCCACGTTGCGGAGAGCCTGCCGGCCGTGGCTCCAGGCCGTCCATCAAGGCCCGACTGAAGGGCGCGTTGCGCGACTTGAGCTGCGACGGAAGGGCGCCCAGGCGCCCTCCAGGCGCGGCACGCAAGCGCTGCAGAACCGCGGGTGAAGCGGCCGCACCCGTCCTCAGTGCCGCAAGGGAAACGGCCGAAAGCCGCGAGAACGAGCGGTCCCAACGCGGGCAGGCGCGGCGTTCCTAACCGTGGGGCGGCCGCTCGTTTCGGTGGCGGCCGGCGCTGGCTTCGCGCGCTCCATGGACGCGCGGCGGGGCCGAGCGCCGCATTCTCATGCTTCCAGGTGAAGCTCGGCTTCCTGATCGGCCGCCGTCAGTTTTTCACAGGGAATTTTCAGGAGAGTTTCTTGAAGGCGAGGAACCAGTCTACGACCCGGACATTCGGATCTTTGGTCTCCACGCGGTCCTTGGCTGCGCCGCAGCTTCCGGGTGGTGGGACGATCACCTCCTCGCCCGGCTGCCAGTCGGCGGGCGTGGCCACTCCATGCTTGTCGGTGGTCTGGAGCGAAATCAGCAGCCGCTTCAATTCCTGAAAGTTGCGGCCCGCGCTCAGCGGATAGTACAGGATCGCGCGAATCTTTGACTCGGGATCGATGATGAAGACCGCGCGCACGGCCTGCGTCGTGCTCGCCGCCGGCTGCAACATCCCGTACAGCTTCGAGACTTCCATGGTCAGGTCGGAGATCACCGGGAAGGTGACCTCGACGTTTTTCATGTTGCGGAACACGATCCTTTCCTTGATCGTCCGCAGCCAGGCGATGTGGCTGTAAGTGCTGTCGATGGACAGCCCGAGCAGCTCGCAGTTCAGGGCGCGGAACTCCTCCTGCATCGAAGCGAACGTCATGAATTCAGTGGTGCAGACGGGCGTGAAATCAGCCGGATGGCTGAAGAAGATCACCCATTTGCCCCTGAAATCGTGAGGGAAGTGGATGTGTCCCTGCGTGGTCTCGGCGTGGAATTCCGGCGCGGGTTCGCCGATCAGGGGAAGACGGTTTGCGGTTTCTGTCATGGTGGAACCTCCTGCCAAGAAGATGCGCGGCCGCCGCGAGTGTGACCAATGGCTCCCATAGGGCGGCGCTCATCTCTCCGCTGTAAGCTGGGGGACATGCCCGCGCAGGAAGCGCGTTTCCCGCCGGTGATCCCTCTCGGCACGGACGCGGAACTCGTGCAGCTTGAGCCCCAGGACGCCGAGGAGATCTTTGCCGTGGTCTGCGCCAACCGCGGCCATCTCGGACAGTGGCTGCCGTGGGTCGAATCCACGCTTGCCGCGGACGACACGCGCCGATTTCTCGAACAGGTGGCCGCCAACCGCGAAGAGGGCAAGACCGCCGCCTACAGCCTGCGCTTGCGGGGCGCGCTCGCCGGGCTCGCCGGACTTCATGACATCGACCCAGCCAACGGCGTGGCGCAGATCGGCTACTGGCTGGCGAAGCCGCATGAAGGACAGGGCTGGATGACCCGCACGGTGCAGGCGCTGCTGGGGGTGGCCTTCGATGGCCTGGGGCTCGAGCGCATCGAGATCCGCTGCGCGGCGGGCAACACCCGCTCGCAAGCGATCCCCCGGCGCCTGGGGTTTACTTATGAGGGCACGCTTCGCTCGGCTCAGCGGCTCGCCGGCGGGCGCGCCGATGTGCGCATTTACAGCCTGCTGCGCGAGGAATGGGGCCGGCTGGGCTCGGTGGCGGGGCGGGAAGACCGCATCCGCGGATGAGCTTTCGCCTGCTGTGCGCCTGCCTGCGCACTTCAGCCGCGACCGATCCTTCCGGTGTTGAAGGGTAAGGTCCCCGCGACGGGAGGATGCGGTCCCGCTTTGCGCGACAACAGGATGCCGGAGAAACCCTCGAAACGGATTCTGCATTACATAGCGGGCAGTCCAGTCTGCGGCGAAACGCCGCCCGGATCTGTTTGCGCAGCCCCTGCCGCCCCCCGAACCCGCCGCAGCCCACTTAAGGATCGGGCAAAAACTGTCCAAACTGTGGCGGCTACCTCACCCCTCGCGTAACCCACTTCACGACAACTTTCTTCGTTTGACAGTGCTCGGCCCGGTGACCTGCCCCCGTTTTTGCCACCAGTTATCACAAGAGAAGTCTCCGGCATCTTGCCTCGTCATGCTGCCTTCGCGGGCAGCGGGGATGGGGGTGTGGGGCAAGGGGGTGGTGTTTGAATCCCCTTGGTCCCAGATCAGCCCTGTAGAATCGCCGCGCGGCATCTGCCGCGCGGCAAAGTCTTCCGGCGATAGACATCTCAGCGAGCTGTGCAGCCTCTCGCTGTTGTACTCCTTCCTCCAGGCTTCGACCTTTGCCCTCGCGTCGGCCAGCGCCAGGAACCAATTCGCGTTCAGGCATTCGTCCCGAAACCGCCCGTTGAAGCTCTCCACTTGGCCGCTCTGCGTCGGCCGGCCCGGCTCGATGAACACCAACCGGATCTGCCGCTCATCACACCCGCTCAAGAAGTGGCGCGACGGAAACTCCGGCCCGTTGCCGCACCGGATGGCCAGCGGCGGCCCCTCGCCCAGCCACCGCAGGCCCGCGTTCGCCCGCACACTCGCCACAGATGCCAGCCCCAGCTCGCCCAACCCCGATCGAAACCAGATGTGGTCTTCATCGGCTCGCCGAGGTGAGTGCCGTGGTCGCTCATCATGACGACGATCGTGTAGTCGAGCAATCCGCGCGGGCGCATGAAATCGAGCAGGCGGGCGAAGACGGCGCTGGCGAAGGCGCAACGGGCGTAATAGTAGTGGCGCGCCTTGCGGAGTTCGGCGGGCGTGAGCACGCCGCTGCCCTCGAACGAGCGCAGGATGGTGCGAACGCGTTCGGGCTGGCGTTCAAGTTGCCGCCCGGTGGGTTCCGGGATGCGGATGCGGCCGGGGTCGATGAGCGGCAGATACCGCGCAGGCACGACCACCGGCGTATGTGGCGCATTGATGGACAACCGCAGAAAGAAGGGTTTCGTGGAGTCGCGGCCCTCGAGCCAGTTGGTGGCGAGTTTGAGATTGCGGATTTCGGCGGATTGTTCCTCGTCCGCGGGGAAGCGGCCGGCAAGGATCCAATTGCGGCGAAGTTTCTGTTCGGGGCGAGGGGTGTATTTGACGACGTCGTGGCCCTATTCGCTGAAGGGTGCGCGGTAGTGCTCGGGGGCCACGATACCTTCGGTAGCCTTGCCGTCCTCGGTCTGGAACGCGGGCCGCCTGCCGCCGAAATAGTGTTTCTTGCCGAACGAAGCCGTCTGGTAGCCGGCCTGCTCGAAGCGCCAGGTGAGAAACGTGGCCTCATCACCGAGGCGCGCCTGATTGTGCAACACGCCGATGGTGGAGGCCGCCTGCGCGGTCAGCAGAGCGGAGCGGCAGGGCACGCACACGGGCGAGGGGACGTAGGCGCTTTCGAAAAGCGCGCCTTCGGCGGCCAGGGCGTCGAGGGCGGGCGAGTGCGCCCAGGGGCTGCCGTAGCAGCCGAGCGAATCCGGGCGCTGTTCGTCGGTCATCAGCCAGACGATGTTGGGGCGGCGCGTGGAGGCGCGCAGCAGCGCGGGGACGCCCCCGAGGATGAGATCGCGGCGGCGCATCATGGCCTCCCGCCGGGCGCGGCCACGAGGCGCACCGGACCGAACAGGCCGGAATCGAGCAGGTCGAGTTCGGCCCAGGGCTTGCCAGCAGAAACGGCGACGTTGGTGCGGGTGGTGCGCGCGCCGGGCGGGAGTTTGGCATCGGCCACCAGGCGGTTGTGCCAGGTGTTGACGACCTCGACGACCAGCTCGTTTTCGCCTTCGCGCAACGCGCTGGTGGCGTCGAGAACAAAAGGCGCGGTCCATGTGATGCCGAGCGGCTGGCCATTCAGGCTGGCGTCGGCGAGGGTCCACAGGCGTCCGAGTTCGATGCGGGCGCCGTGCCCGCCGGTGCGCCAGCCCGCGGGCACGTTGAACTTCGCGCGGTAGCGGGCGGCGCCCGCGAAGTGGCGGATCGCGGCGTCGGGATGAGTGGTCCAAGAGATGAGTTCGGGGAAAGCGACGCCTTGCGGCCCATTCTCGAAGTCCACCGTCCAGGGGCCTTCAATGGCGATGGGTGGGGGCAACACGGGCGGAGTGGCCGGCGCGGGGGGATCCTTCGCCGCGCGGCGGAAGACCACAAAGATCGAGCCGTGGCCGGCAAATTCCAGCGGCAATTCGATGCGCCCATCTGCGGCGCGGCGCCAGACGGAAGCGGGCCTGATGTCGCCGCTCACCGGATCCCAGAGTTCAGGCTGGCGGTCCGTGACGCGAAACGTGACCGTCGGTGCAGCGGGCGCGGCGGAGGCGTTGCGGACGAAGTAGATGTCGGTGTTGCCGTCGCGGCGGTGGGTGAAGTCGACGCCCTCGGGCGCGGCGAAGTCAGGACCAATCCCCATGCTTTCCAGGACGGCGCGCGGCGTCCGCCCCCAGATGATGCGGCCCTTGCCGTGGGCGCGGCTTGTCCTCGACTGTCCGTCGAGATCGCCCCAGAGCTGGTCCGCGAGGCTGCGCACCCGCTGGTCGCTGGCCGGATAATCCTCCAGGCCATGGGCGCGCACGGGCTTTGGGCCAATGATCGTGCCGCCGGCTGCGGCGAGCTGCCCGATCTTCTCGAGCACCTCCGGGTGCGCTTCGCGATCCTCGGGAAGAACGAGCACGGCGTAGCTTGTACCATCGGGCAGCACAAACCGGCCTTTGCGCACCGCGAGCCGGTTCAGGATGACGTCGGAATTGATGAAGTCGTAGTCATACCCGCGGCCAAGGCCAGGCTGCGGCTTGCGCGGCCCCACGAATTTGTAGCCGCCGTCGCCATAGTAGTAAAGCACGTCGCCCACGAACTGCCCGCGCTGCAAAAGGAACGAGGAGCGCGAGAGGTAGTCCACAAAAGGCCTGATTTTGGGCCACCAGGTGACGTTGGTGTTGACGTGCGTGCCCGCGTTGTACACCCAGCCGGGCTTGCCCGAGCTGCGCGGCGCATGGGTCCAGGTGTGCCACACCATGTGATTGCCGCCTTCGCAGAAGACGCGGTCGGCGCTGTCCTTCAAATCCTGCGGGCCTTCGTACCAGTGGTGAGTAGAGGTGAAGGCCTCCATGTGCACCACGGGCTTGCCATAGAGGTGGCCGGCCGAGGCGGTCTCCTTGACGACCCAAAGGCTGTGCGCATCGGGCCGGAAGGGCCAGAATTCTCCCTGAATTTCGTCGATGGCGCCGTTGGCGAGCAGTGAGTCCACCGGGACGTTGTGAATGGGGGGCCCGGGGCCGCCGGCTTCGGACTTGATGCCAAGACCGGCGCGGTTGGCCGCTTCGCGGGCGGCGCGGTAGTAGGCGCCGATCAGCACGTCGCTGAGCGTCTTGCGGTAGTCATGCAGGAATCGCGCGGTGGTTTCGTGATTGCCGATACGCGTGCCGAAGATGGCGGGCAGCCAGGGCGTCATGTCGTAACCGCGCAGGCGTTTGAAGTCTTCCAAGAAGCCCGGCGACCAGACCTGGCCGACCACTTCGTAGCTGGCCAGATAGAGGTTCTTCAAACCGCTTGTGCGCAGATCGCCCAGCGCCTCCCTCAACCTGGCGGTCACGTAGTCCATGTGGACCTTCGTGGCTTCGGAGTTGAAGTGGTCTGTGGCCCAGCCGTCGGAATTGGGGCTGGGCACCTTCAGGCGCTCTCCGGTGTTCATCACGACATAGCGGAGAATGGTCCACTGGCCCGGGGGCGCTTTCCATTTCAGGTGGCCCTGGCGGTCCACAAGCGCGGTGAGGTCCACCACTTCCTCCTTCGACGACAACTGGAACGGCGGCGCGCCAGCCGTGGAGAACACACCCTGCGGGCCAACGGTTTCGCCATCGTGGATGTTATTCAGATTCCACTGCGCGCCGTAGCCGTAGGGCGCGGAGGCGCGCACCACTTCGGCGCCGTCGCGTGTGCGGCCGGCTGCGTGGGAGCCCGCGACGTTGATGCCATTCTCATCGAGCAGGGAGAACTCACCCAGCGTCCAGCGGGACCGCGTGGCATCATGCGCGCTGATCAGCCGCAGCCGCGCGTAGCGCCCGCGCGTGCCCGGCGGCAGCGCAAACCGGCGGGGACCCGCGCCCCGCGGCAGCGTGCCGCGGACCACCTCGCGAAAGTCGTCCTCTTCGACACCCGCCGCCGACAGCGCGAGGCTGAACTCGCGGACAGGCGACATGGTGGCGGTGACGGGGGTGCCGCCGGGCTCGCCCTGGTCGAGCACCGCTTCCCTGAGATCGCCCGCGCCGGTGAGATCCAGCCGGAAGACGAACTCATGGCCCACGCTTCGCTTGGAAGCAGGCACGGCCAGCACGGCGGCATCGCGCCACATGGCGGGCTTGCCATCGGCGCCCAGCGGAACGCCGGGGTTGACGGGCGGGAAGGGCAGTTCGATGTCCACGCCGCGGCCGCCTTCGATGGTGACTTCAGTGGGAAACAGGCCCATGCTTGCGTGCTGCGGTTGAATCCAATGGCCGCCCATGTCCCAACTGCTGGCGACGGACATGTCCACCTGCAGCCCCAGCCTCTTGGCCACGGCGAGGGTGTCTTTCAACTGCGCGAGCCATTCGGGGCCCAGGAAGGCGGGACCGGCGGGCGGTTGGGCCTCCTTCGGACCCCGCGCGCCCATGTCGAACAGGAGCACGCCGCTGAAGCCGGCTTCCTTCATGGCTTCGAGTTCCGCGCGGGCGGCCTCGCGATCCACGTATCCGTTGAGCCAGAGCCAGTAGGCGTGCGGGCGGGCCTCCGGCGGCGGGTTTCGCCAGCCGCGTTCGAGACCGGCGCTCTCCGGTCCGCAGGATCCCAACAAAACCGCGGCGAACACGGCCGCGCCCCGGGCGGGCCAGGATGTGCGCATGATCGGTTCTCCTATGTCACGACGACGCTTTCAATGCCCAGCGCATCGGCGATCCGGCGCAGAGACGCCGCCCGGTGGCCGACGCCCAAAGCGAAATGATGAGTGGGGCCTTCGTACACCCAACGCTTCAGGAACGCGCGGATGTCCGGGCCGAAAAAGCCGCGGGTGTTGGTGTTGCCCGTGGCGGGAATGGGGCCGCGGACGCTTTCCCCTTCGGCCAGAATGAACTTGAACCGGCCATTGGCCGTCACGCCGATGCTGAGCATGGTGATGGGGCCGGTCCTGATCCGGAACTCGACGCTGGCGCCGTGGCCGGGCTTGCCGTGATACTTCAGCAGCGAACGCAACACGGGCTTGCCGTCGGCGATGTTGATGTGATGCGGGCCGTCATGGCCTACGAGCACGAAGCCTTCGCGAAAGTCCACCGGGTGGAATTCGGCAAAGCTGCCGCCGATGCCCAAACGGTCCATCAGCAGCATCGCGAGGCAGGTCTTCAGGTCGGATTCGCCGCACATCGGAAAGCCCGCGGCGGTCAGCAGCGAGTTGCCGACAATCAGATTGGTCACCAGCGCGCGCAGCGGGCTGTCGGCTTCGCCTTCGTAATAGTAAGCCAGCCCGTCGAGCTCATAATGGTCTACGAAGCGGTCAAGCGCCACGGCGGCAGAGGCGGCGCTGCGCAGGTCTTCCGTTGTGAGCCTGGTGGTGACGGGATCCGCGCCGGGATCCGGGGTGTCGAATAGGTTCAGGATTTCGGCGCATTTTCGTTCGATTTCGTCCTCGCTGATCCCGCGGCTGAAACGCAACAGGTCGTCGGCTTCCGTCTGGACAACGTGGCAGCCGAAGGCCGCGGTCAACGCAGTCTGGTCCGTCTGCATGTCGAGCATATGCTCGATGGGGTGGCCGAAATGCCCGATGCGGGCGCGCTTCACGTCGTGCAGCGCCATGGCGATTTCACACCACTCGAGGATTTCGGCTTCGGCCGCGGAATCGTCGTGGAGCGTGCCGAGGATCACCTCCGGCGGGCGTTTGCCCATGCGAATGGCGACGCCGAGGAACTCGGGCACGGAGCAGAAATCGTCGTTGGCAAGCTGGATGTGCGTGGTCGCCCTGGGGTAGTCCATGGCCGCGAGAGGCTGCAACGCCACCAGGACGACGGGCACATCGAGGTTGCGAACGATCGCGCCGAAGGTTGCCGAAGTGGCGTAGGTCAGCATGTCGCAGAAGACGAGGTCGAGATCGGCGGCTTTAAGCCGAGGAATGAGCGCATAGGCATCCTGAGCCTTGTCCACCATGCCGAAGTTTTCGACCGTAACGCCGGCGGTCCGGACGCGCTCCACCAGCACATCGAGCTTGGCCAACAACTCATCGAGCAGCCCGGGGAACTGGCTCCAATAAACGTGATAACCGACTCCAAAAACGCCGATGCGGGCGGTGCGGGGTTTTCTTCGTGCTACGTTCATGTGGTTCCTTTCGCGGCGGCGGGCGCGGCGGCGCGCCGTCCTGCAGCCAGTATCAGCCACGCCGAAGGGTAGAGCAGGGCCGAAACCAGAAACACGGGCGCGAAGCCGGCTTGGTCCACCACCGGGCCGACGACAAGGTTCGAGAGCATGCCGGCGATGCCGCCGCAGGTGCCGGTCAGGCCGACGGCGGTTCCTACCTCGGCCGGGTCCACCGTATCGCCGATCAGCGTGATGTAGTTGGCGATCCAGATGCCATGGGCGAACATCAGCACCGACATCAGCGCAATGGCCGCTCCGGCGGTGCCGGCCGTCGAGGCCAGCCACGACGCGGGCGTCAGCAGCGCGGCTGCCAGCATCAGCGAGAGGCGCGCGCGGCGCGGCGCGTAACCGCGCTTCACCAGAAGGTCGGATACGCGGCCTGCGGCGATGTTGGTGACGCCGAGCGCGAGAAACGGAATCCAGGTCAGATTGCCGATCTCCGCCAGCGAAAGCCCGCGCTCACGCGAGAGGTATTGCGGAATCCAGAACATGTAGAAGTAAAAGACGGGGTCGAAGAAGAAGCGGGCCGCCATGAACCGGCGGACTTCCGCACGCACGAGCAAAGATCGAAAGCCCGCGTCGCGTTTCGCCGGCGGCGCCGGTGTGGCTCGCTGCAGCCCGCGAAAAGAGAGCTGCCACGCAATCACCCAGATGGCTCCCAGCAGCGCCGTGGCAAGAAACGCCCCGCGCCAGCCGATCATGCCGGTCCACCACACAGTGAGCGGCGGCGCCAGCACCGCGCCGAACGCCGATCCGCCGTTGGCGAACCCCACCGCCAGCGCGCGCTGATGAGGAGGCATCCACTCCACTGCGCCCTTGGTGGCGGCGGGAAAGCAGGGGCCTTCGCCCACGCCAAGAAAGAAGCGCGCAAGTCCCAGGCTCCACGGGCCTCTGGCCAGCGCGTGCGCGGCGCTGGCCAGCGACCACAAACCGACCGACAGCGCCAGGCCAAGCCGCGTGCCCAGCGCATCCATCAACCTGCCGCCCAGCGCGAACATCGCCGTGTAGCTGAGCACGAACGCGAAGACAACGCGCGAATACGCGGTATTCGACATGCCGAATTCCCGCGTCAGTTCCGGCGCCAGCACGCTGAGCACCTGGCGGTCCAGGAAGCTCAGCGCGGTGGCGCAGAACAGCAGCGTGCACAGGATCCAGGCGCGGTGCGGAGGCATGCGTCTAAAACATGAAACGCAGGGCCAACTGGAGGATGCGCGGCGGCCGCGACGACAGGAATTCGCCGAAGCGCGCGTTCACCTGATTCCCCGCTGCGTCAAAGCGGGCGGCCGTGTCCACGGCCGCGAATTGCGTGTGATTGAAGGCATTGTAAGCTTCCAGGCGGAACTGCATCCGGACCTGCTCGCGGATCGGCAGCTCCTTGAGCAACACCATATCCCAATTGTTGATGCCAGGGCCGCGGATCTGAGCGGTGGCCGAGTTGCCGAAGGTGTTGCGGGCGGGCAGTTGAAACACCTCCGTGCGGAAGTTCCGGCTGAAGGTCCGCTCACTCTTCGGCAACACCGCCTTGCCGGTCACACTGACACGGGCGCTCTGGCTGGGCGTCCCGGTGATGTCGATCGGCGTGACCGTGGTGTAGCTGATGCTCCCCCGCCCCACAACAATCTCCCTGGACACTGATTTGCGATAAGGAGAATCAGGATGTCCAACACGAAATAAGCGGATTCCGGGCCTGCGCAAGGAGCCCGGAGGGCGCTCTGTACCGGGGCCTGAGGTGGGCCGCGGCGGCAAGGGCTGCCCGCTCGGCCACGCACGAGATGAGAGTGGTTCTGGAGCTGCTCCGCGGCGGTGATCTGGAGTCCACAAGCCGCCAGCGCTACAACAAGCAGTGGCGGGTCGAACGGCTCCACTTCCAATCTCCGCGGCGGACTCACCAGGCGCTGCTTTTCCTCGGGCCCGCCGCATGACGAGCATCCAAAAAACTGTACAAGAAATCGGGGGCGGTACAAGCCCTGTGAGAGACAAGCTTCTCGGGGAGTTGTTGCATCATGGATGATGGCTGCATGAGGTCGAGGAGGGATGAACTCCAAAGGGAAAGACGATTCGAGAGCGGTCAGTCTGGATCGGGTGCGTGGGATTCTGTTGGGACTGTGCGCGGGTGATCGGAACGGCGGCCCGATTCGAATGGCTTTGGAGCTCTCTGAGTATTTGCTTGCCTCCGGGAGCAGCTTTCGGACGAAGGAGTTGCTCCAGCGGTACGTTTCGTGGTTCCTGCGGGAGGGTTTCGACACCGGCCCAGTGACCGGGCGTGTTTTTACACGAATTGCCAATGGTGTTCCGCCCCTGGAAGCAGTGCTGATGACGCATCAGGAGTTGCAGATGCGCACGGCGGGCTGCAATCCTGCACACCGCGCGGCCCCATTGGCCATGTCAGCGCACCTGCCAGACGACGAGCTGCCAATGCTCGCTCGGCAGGAGGCGAGGCTGACACACTGGGATCCTCTCGCGGGAAAGGTCTCAGCGGCGGTGGTTGTTTTGTGCCGGTCGCTTGTGCGGGGAGAGGACTGGAAGACGAGCCTCTTTAAAGCCGGCAGGCACTGCGATGGACTGAATCAGGAGGCTGACGGAGACAAGACCGGGCCGGCTCTCAGCCCGGGTGGCTTCGCTCCGGAGGTGTTAAGAGCGGCAGTCTTCTTCGTAGGGAACAGCGCCGATATGGAAACTGCCTTGACTCGATCGGTGGAGTTTGCCGGACCGGCGAATTACTGTCCCGTACTGGTCGGGGCGATCGGGGGCGCCCGCTGGGGCGCATCACAAATTCCCCCAGCCTGGCTGCCCAGGGCACCCATTCTGCAACGCGTGCAATCCGTGTCCGAATCCCTCGCGGCGGCCTGGCGGAATTGCGCGGGAGAATGAGCCTGAATTCTGAAAATGAGGTGCAGCGAGGCGGCTGGCGGGTCTGCGAAAAACATATGCCGCAGAGACTACTGGAGCTGGCAGAAAGCTAGCTTCAATTCCGTTCATGAAACAACAGCCGTCAGATTTTCTGCCTCGGGGCGGCCGGCCTCAGCCGTGGTCCGCACCGCTGCATCCCTGCCCGCCGGAAGCCGCATCCACGGCTCCATCAGTCCTGGCGTGACCGCAGAGTTTTTCCGCTGCACACAATCCGCCTGGTACCGGCGGAGACCGGATGCGTCCGTGACCGCCAGCGGAGATCTGCCAGCCCACGTCGCCGTCTACTACGCCATCGCCCTGGCGCTGTGTGTGCGCTCCTCCACCCATGAGATCCTGCGCCGCCTGATGGAGGCAGTGCAGTGGCTGATGGACCCGTCAGTCAAAGCGCAGATGCCGGGCGCGGAGGCCAGATCCAGGAGTTGCCCTTGCGGGGCAGCGCGACGAACTGCCACCGGCTCGGAGCGAGGCGGACTTTGTTGAAGACGCGGATGCGGGGACGGAGTTTCATGGCCTGGCGTTTGGTGTCGAGAATCGCGGTTTTACCGACACCCAGACGTTGCCATGATTCTCAAGTAATTGCGATGCAAGTAGTTCTAGGATACGTGGTGGCGAAGGTGGGGGTCG
>CAKZUE010000071.1 GCA_937920635.1 uncultured Bryobacteraceae bacterium | reverse complement strand
TGCGTGGCGGCGGTTGGAGCGGTCGCCGTAATCTCGGTGGATGCTGACGGCGGCGCGCGCCACGTCCAGGCAGTGTTCGGGCCGGATGAAGCCGATCACGTCGGCCAGGCGCGGATAGGTGTTGCGGTCGCCGTTGGTCTGGCCCATCCCGCCGCCGGCCAGGAAGGTAAAGCCCGCCACCTCGCCGTGCTCGAAGTGGGCGACAAATCCCAGGTCATCCGAATAAATGTCCACGGAATTGTCGCCCTCGCGCGTGAAACCGATTTTGAATTTCCGCGGCAGGTACGTCTCGCCGTACAAAGGCTCGCTGTCGTTTTCTTCCACCAGCGAGGCGGCGCGCTCGCCGTCGAGCCAGATTTCGGCATAGGCGCGCGTCTTCGGCTTGAGCGAACGGTCTGCCAGGCGCACCCAGTGGTCGAGGCTGCGGGCTTCAGGCGAGTCGAACGGCGCCGGCGTGCAAACCACGTTGCGCACCACGTCGCCGCAGGCGGCGAACGTGCTGAGGTTGGCCTCGCCGATGGCGCGGATCAGATCCAGCAGATCCCGCTTGCCCACGTAGTGGTATTGCACGCCGCCGCGTGAAGTGAGCCGCAGCGTGCCGTCGCCGGCCGTGCGCGCCAGCCGCCGCAGGGCCAGGAACTGTTCCGCTTCCAGCCGCCCGCCGGGAACGCTGACGCGCACCATGCAGGAGTGAATTTTCTTCGCCTCCGCTTTGCGCACGTCGCGGTCGTGCTGCTGGTAGATGCCGTGGAACTTCAGCAGCAGCACCGAATCCTTGGTGAACTGCGCCGTGTCCGCCGCCAGTTCCTCCGCAATCGCGCCGCGCAGATGGCGGCTGGCGGCCTTCACTTTTTCCGCCCCCGACAGGGGCTGCGTGCCTTGCATGATCAGATGCCCTCCCCGGCATTGAATTGATCGCGGTCCGTCAGAATGCCCTGGTTCTGGAGTTCCGCCATCGCTGCTTCCACCAGTGCTTCCGATTCGCTTTCCTGTTCCTGCGGCGGCAGCGCCAGCACGGGGAAGCCCGCGCAGACGCTGGAGCGCGGCGCGATCACCAGCAGCCCCGCGGCCAGCAGCGGCTCCAGCGGCGCCACTGGCCGCTCGAGCAGCACCACGTCGGCGCCGTGTTCGAACAGCCTCCGTTCCAGCCCCTGTGCCGCGGCCGAATGCACGTCCGCCAGGATCAGTGCGCCGGTGTGGCCGCTGCGCAGCGCCCGCTCGGCCGGCGTCAGCCGCGATGCGCGGAACGGTTGCGGAGAGGCGCGCCGCGCCGCGTAGGGATCTTCCGCGGCCGCCTCGATCATGCCCGCGGCGATCGTGCGGTTGGTCTGCGGATCGATGACGATGAAGGCGCCGTTGTCCCGCACTTCCGTGTACAGGTCGAAGGCCAGAGGCCGCGCCGTCTCCCAAAGAACCAAGCCGATCTCGCTCCAGCCCAGCGTGGAAGCGGGCCGCGGGCCAAGCGTCGTGATGTCCACCGCGTGGCGCACCGCCAGCGCGCGGGCCTGCACTTCATGGGGTCCGTGGCGCAGCAGGTACGTCCTGCCGGGATCCAGCAGCTCCGCGCTCATCCACACCGTGTGGGCTTCCATGCGGCGGCTGAACTGCGGCGGCGCGGCCGCTGCGGCCAGCATCGACCCGCGCGAGACGTCGATCTCGTCTTCGAGCACCAGCGTCACCGACATCGGCGCTGCGGCCTCCTCCAGATCGCCGTCGAAAGTCACGATCCGCGCCACGCGGGTGCGCCTGCCCGAGGGCAGCTCCACCACCGGGTCGCCGGGCCGGATGCGGCCCGAAACGATCCGGCCCGCAAAGCCGCGGAACCCGTCCTCCGGCCGGATGACGTATTGCACGGGGAAGCGGAACGGCGCCGCCACCGTCTCCCGCTCCGGCTCTGCCTGTTCCAACTGTTCGAGCAGCGGCGGGCCCTCATACCAGGGCATGCGCGCCGAGCGCTCCACCACGTTGTCCCCTTCGAGCGCGCTCACCGGAACGAAGCTGAGCCGCGCCCCGCGCATCTTCGGCTCCAGCGCGCGCAAGTCGGCGGCGATCCGCTCGAAGACCTCGCGGCTGTAGCCGACCAGGTCCATCTTGTTCACCGCCACGATGAGCTCGCGCACCCCCAGCAGCGCCGCGATGAAGGCGTGCCGCCGCGACTGCTCGAGCAGCCCCTTGCGCGCGTCCACCAGGATCACCGCCACGTCCGCCGTGGACGCTCCGGTCGCCATGTTCGGTGTGTACTGCTCGTGACCGGGCGTATCCGCCAGAATGAACGTCCGCCGCGGCGTTGAGAAATGCCGGTACGCCACGTCGATCGTGATGCCCTGCTCGCGCTCCGCCCGCAGCCCGTCGGTCAGCAGCGAGAGGTCGAGCGCTCCGCCGGCGCGGTTGACCGGGCTCTTGCGGACCGCGTCAAGCTGGTCTTCGTAGACGCTCCGCGTGTCATGCAGAAGCCGCCCGATCAGCGTGGATTTGCCGTCGTCGACGCTGCCCGCCGTCGAAACCCGCAGCAGCGACCGCTCGCCCGGTTTCTTCAGGAAATGCGCCAGGGGCAAGGGGCGCGCGCTCACACCGGCTGTGGCCGACATCAGAAATATCCCTCCCGCTTTTTCAGCTCCATCGAGCCGTCCTGGTCGTGGTCGATTACGCGGTTTTCGCGCTCCGAGCGCCGGAATTCCCGCAATTCGGCGATGATTTTTGCCACCGTGTCCGCTTCCGAGCGGATCGCCCCGCTGCACGGCGTGCAGCCCAGAGTGCGCAGCCGGCACATCACGCGCTCGGGCTCTTCGCCCGGCAGCAGGCGGACGCCCGATTCCAGCAGGATCAGAGTGCCGTTGCGGTTGACCACCTCTCGCGGCCGCGCGAAATAGAGAGGCACGACCGGGATGTTCTCCAGCTCGATGTAGCGCCAGACGTCGGCTTCCGTCCAGTTCGACAGCGGAAAGATCCGCATGCTTTCGCCCGGATCCACGCGCCCGTTGTAGATCGACCACAGCTCCGGGCGCTGCGTCTTCGGATCCCAGTGCCCGTTGCGGTCACGCAACGAGAACACCCGCTCCTTGGCGCGCGAGCGCTCCTCGTCGCGCCGCGCGCCCCCGAACGCCGCGTCGTAACCGCCCTCTCTCAGCGCCTGCACCAGCGCCTGCGTGCGCAGCAACTGGCAGCACCGGGCGGTGCCGAGATCATACGGGTTCGCCCCCTGCCGCACCGCTTGCTGGTTGCTGTACACCACGAGCCGCGCGCCGATCTGCCGCGCGTACCAGTCACGGAACTCGAGGATCTCTGGATACTCGTACGTCGTGTCAATGTGCAGCAGAGGGAAGGGAAGCGGGGCAGGGTAGAACGCCTTGCGCGCCAGATGCAGCAGCACCGACGAGTCTTTGCCAATCGAATACAGCAGCACCGGGCGGGCGAACTGCGCCGCCCCCTCTCGCAGGATATGGATGCTCTCCGCTTCCAGCCAGCGCAGGTGGCTGAGCGAACTGCCGTCTGCAAGATCCATGCGGACAGTGTAAACGAACTACCAAATCCCTAGCAAGATTATGCAGATTAAAAGGGGACAGGAACACAATTCCCCTTTTTCCTTTGCCGCATCGGTGTCGCGTTCCGGCATCCGGTTGGCAGACCCAGTATGCGGCTCCCCGCGGCGGTTCAAGGGATTGCGCGCACATCAAGCGGCAGGTGAAGGGCAGAATGATGCCACTCGCGGGGGGCGTCGGGGCTGGAAAGCACCGGGTCTGGCATGCCCACTCCCGCCTGCCACAAAGGGATAAAAAGGGGAATTGTGTTCCTGTCCCCTTTTTCTTTTCTTCTTAAAGCGCCGAATGAAGGATCTCTGCTAACTCACTGTTAGTCAACGAGATAGGGTTGCCATTCATGCTGCTGGCGCGGGCGGCTTTCTCGCATAGGGCGGGGATGTCCGCTGGCTGGATGCCGTACTCGGACAGGCGCGGAATCTTCAGATCGATCCGGAGCTGATCGAGCCACGCGGGCAGATCTTCGGCGCTGCGGGCGTCGGGATCGAGAAGACGCGCTGCCTCGGCGTATTTGTCAAGCGCCGGATGGCCCGGCTCGCGCTCGCGAAGCGCCCGCAGGTTGATGCCCGTCACCGGGGCGAGCAGCGCGGCGCAGATGGCGCCATGCGGGGCGGGGAAGGCGCCGCCCACGGGCGCGGCGAACCCATGCACCGCGCCGAGCCCCGCATTGGCCAGCGCCATGCCGCTCAGCAGGCTGGCCATGGCCATCTCCGTGCGCGCTTCCAGGTTGCTGCCATCTTCGAAGACGCGCCGGAGAGACCGTCCGGCGCGGCGCAGCCCTTCGCGGCACAGCATGTCGGTCATCGGGTTGGCGCGGACGCTGACGAATGGCTCCAGCAGTTGCGACAGCGCGTCCAGCCCTGTCGCCGCGGTCACCTCGGGCGGAACGCTCAGCGTCAACTCGGGATCGACCACCGCCAGCCGCGGCAGCATCAGCGGGCTGCGCAGGCTTGCCTTGACCCCATGCTCCGGCGACTGGAGCACGGCGTTGCGCGTGGCTTCGCTGCCCGCGCCCGCCGTGGTGGGCACGGCAATGAAGGGCGCGGGCGGCGCCTGCAAGGGCTGGCCGCGGCCGATGACTTCCAGGTAATCGAGCACATCGCCGGGGTTGGCGAGCATGGCGGCGATGGCCTTGCCCGCGTCGATGGCGCTGCCGCCGCCGCAGGCGATCACGTGGTCGCAGCCCTCGCGCCGCGCGGTCTCGACGCCGGCGCGCACGGTGTCGAGCGTGGGTTCGCCCTCGGTGGCGAACGGCGAACAGCCAACGCCCGCGCCGTGCAGATCGGCGACGATGCGCGCCGCCTGCCGCGGCTTGCGCCCGGTGACCAGCAGGGCGCGCTTGCCCATGGTGCGGGCGGCAGGCGCGATCTGGCTGGCGGCGCCGGGGCCGAAGACGATCCGCCCCGCGGTGGCGAACTCCCACGTCATGGCGTCACCAGCCTTCGTCACTGGGGAAAACGTTGGAGAACTTCACGCTCGCGCGCGGCTGCGCCATCATCTCCGCCACCGTGTCCCGCCACTTCGCGTAGTGGGCGGTCTCCTTGTGCGCCGCCGCAGCATCGGGCGAGCGGTACACCTCTACCAGAATGAACTTCGCCGGGTCATCCATCTGCTGGATGACGTCGAAGCGCGCGATGCCCGGCTCCTGGACGCTCGCTCGCGCGTTCTCGACCGTGGCTTCCTTGAACGCCTCGACGCACTCCGGCTTCACCTGGACATGGACATGGACAATCAGCATGGCGGCACCTCCCGCGCCAGCGGCGCGGCTCTGTGCCCATAATAGGCAATCTGATCGGCGGCCGCGGCCCCTGCCGGGCCGGTGCTCGTCCTCGCGACACGGCCGTGATGAGCCGCGGCTGAGCCGGAGCGAGAACGGGCAAACCGGCCTCAGATCGACTCCAGCTCTTCTTCCAGCAATTGTTTCTGGTACAGATCGGCGTAATAACCCTCGAGGGCGAGCAGTTCTTCGTGGCTGCCCTGTTCGACGATCCGGCCTTCCTCGAGCACGTAGATGCAGTCGGCCTCGCGCACGGTGGAGACGCGGTGCGAAATCAGGATCGTCATCCGGCCGCGCATGAACTCGCGCAGGCTGGCCAGAATCCGGTCCTCGGTCAGCGTATCGACGGCCGACAACGCGTCATCAAGGATCAGGATCTGCGGATCCCGCAACAGCGCCCGCGCGATGGCGACGCGCTGCTTCTGGCCGCCGGAGAGCGTGAGCCCGCGCTCGCCGACTTCCGTGTCGAGCCCCTGCGGAAAGCCCTCGAGGTCCTGCGCCAGCCCGGCCATGTGCGCGGCACGCAGGATGGCTTCGCGCGGCGCATCCGGCACGCCCAGGGCGATGTTGTCGGCCAGCGTGGCGCTGAACAGGAACGTCTCCTGCGGCACGAAGGCGATGCGGCGGCGGACTTCGGCCGGGTCGAACTCGCGCAGGTCGGCGCCGCTGAGCCGCACCGCACCCGAGGTGGGATCGAGCAGGCGCGGGATGAGTTGCACCAGCGTGCTCTTGCCGCTGCCCGTGCGTCCGACGATGGCGATGGTCGTGCCTTCAAGGATGCGCAGAGAGACGTTTTCGAGCACGGCGCGCCCGTCGAAGGACACCGACACGTTGTCCAGTTCCAGCTCTGACGCGCTCGCAGGCAGCGGCCTGGGCGCGGCGGGCGGGCCGATGCGCGGCTCTTCGGCCAGCAGCTCGCGGATGCGGCCAAGGGAGGCGCGGCCGCGCTGCACCAGGTTCACCACCCACCCAAACGCGATCATGGGCCAGACCAGCATGCCCATGTAGGTGTTGAACATGACGAAGCTGCCCAGCGTAATGCGGCCCTCCATCAGCCGCAGCCCGCCCACCCACAGCACCAGCAGGAACGTCAGGCCGATGAAGAAATGCAGCATCGGCAGGAACAGCCCGGAGAGCCGGGCCAGGCGGAGGTTCTCGCCGATGAAGCGCTGGTTCAACTCCTGGAAGCGCCCCATCTCCGCCTCTTCCTGCACGTAGGCGCGGACGACGCGGATGCCGGCCAGAGACTCCTGCACCCGGCTGCTGATGTCGGAATAGAGCCTCTGGATGACTTCGAAGCGGTCGTGAATGCGCCGCCCGAAAAAGGCGACGGCGAGGCTGACCAGCGGCGCCGGGGCCAGCGCCCAGAGCGTGAGCCGCCAGTCGACGGCGAGCATCACGCCCAGCGCGAGCACCAGCGTGAGTGATGTCTCGGCCAGATACATCACCGCAGGCCCCAGCATCATGCGCACGGCGTTGAGATCGTTGGTGGCGCGCGCCATCAGGTCGCCGGTGCGGTAGCGGGCGTAAAAGGCGCCGTCCAGCCGCACCAGATGCGCGAACATGTCGTTGCGCATGTCGTATTCGACGTCGCGGCTGACGCCGACCAGGATGACGCGCATCCAGTACATGAAAAGGCCCTTGAGCAGCGACAGCCCGACCACGGCGGCGGCGAGCCAGACGACGCGGCCCAAAGCGGCGCCCGCAGTGAGCGAGTCGATGGCCCATTTCACGAGCAGAGGCACGCCGGCGCCGGCCAGATCCTTGGCCACCAGCGCGCCCACGCCCAGGGCGATCTTGCCCCGGTAGCGCGCCAGATATGGCCCGCAAAATGCGATGACCTCTCTCATGTCAGGAGTCCACCGGCAGCGCCAGAACCTTGATCCATTCCATCACGACCGCCTTCCATCCCTCGCGGTGGCGGTACCATTCTTCCAGCCGGAACCAGGGAGAGTCGGCGCCGGTGTAGTAGATGCGCATCGAGGGCGGGCGGCGCTTTTCAAAGATCCAGCGGGCGCGGCGCAGGTGCGTGCGGACGCTGACGACGAGCAGCGTCCTGACGCCGCGGCGCTCCAGTTCGGGCAGCAGCAGCCGGGCCTCGTCCCGGGTGGAGAGCGCATCGTTCGGCAGGCACTCGAACCATCCGGCGGGGAAACCGTGCTCGACTGCGAAGGGGATGGCGAGATCGCACTCGCAGCGGCCGTAGAACACAGCCGGGCCGCTCACATAGGCTTTCGGGGCGATGCCGGCGCGGATCAGCTCGCCCGCCTTCAGCATACGCTCGCCGCTCCAGCCGCCCGCCAGCACCAGGATGGCGTCGGCGCGGCGCAGGGGCTGGCCGGCGTCCAGAAACAGTCCCGCCTGCCGCAAGGCGGGCTGCCAAAGCAGCCAGGCGAGAATGGCGAGGCAAACCAGAACCGCCAGGGGCAGCAGGATCCCGCCTCGGCGCGGACGTTGACGGGATGGCATACGGGAAGCTGCGCTATTTCTCCGGATCCAGGCTGCCGGCGCTGCGCAGCTTGTGGTAGAGCCTTTCGACTTCCGCTTCGTCCTCTTCGCGCAGCAGGCGCGGGCGTTGCTGCGCCGGCTGCACGGCCGGTGACGCGGAAGAGTCGCCAAAGATCTGCCGGTGCGGCACTCCGTTGATCAGCGCCTGCGTCGAGTGCTGCTGGATCAGCCGCAGCAGGCGGTTGGAATGCGCCGTCTCGCCGGGATAGATCAGCCGGATCTGTTTCTTGCCCGTGAGCGTCAGGTAGGCGACCAGCGGGGCGATCCAGCCGGTCTGGTCCACCCGCTTGATGTCGCGCCAGCGGATGAATTCCCCGCCCAAGCGCAGCCCCTCTTCGCTGACCTCGATCACCGGACGCGTCGCCAGCCACAGCGCCAGCCCGGCGGTGGCGAGAAAAAGAACCGCCGGGATCAAGGCCGGCCACCACGTCCTTGCCCACCACCCGGAAAACGCCCCCAGGCCCAGGGCCACCGCCGCCAGCGTCAGATACGTGCGCGCGGGATGAAAGCGAATCGCTCCTGGCGTCACACTTCAAGCCTACTCGCACCCCGGCCAGGAATCAATCCGCCTTCTCCCTCAAGCGGCGGAGGGCGAGCCAGCCGTAATGGAACCCGCTCCAGACCGTCGCCGCCGCCACCGCAGGAATCAGCCGCTCAACCAGCGGGCCGGTCCAGCCGGCAGGCGCAGCCGCGTCGAGCAGACAGGCGATGCCCAGCGAGAACTGCAACACCGTGCTCGCCTTGCCCCAAAGCGATGGCGGGAACCTGCGGATCCGGGTCCGCGACATCGCCCACGCGGCGAAGGCCAGAATCAGCAGGTCGCGGCCCAGCACCAGCCCCGCCAGCCACCACGGGAGCCGCCCGGCGAATGCCAGCCCGGCGAACACGGTGGCGGCCAGCAGCTTGTCGGCGACCGGATCGAGATACGCTCCGAGTGGCGAGACAGCCTGCCACCGCCGGGCCAGAAACCCGTCGGCGGCGTCAGTGAAAGCGGCCACGGCCAGCAACGGCAGCGCCGCGCGCATGTCATCCCGGGCCACGGAAATCCCCACTGGCGGGACCAGCAGAATGCGCAGGGAGGTCAGGATGTTCGGCAGGTGGCGCTTCATCGCGCGGGCGCCGCCGCGGCCCGCTCGGCCAGCTCCGCCGCGGTGACCACTTCGTACAGCGAAGCGTCGGACATGATCCGCGCCACCAGCGCCACATGCATGGCGTGCCCTGCCCGCTCCGCCACCACTTCGCCCAGCAGCGGACGTCCGATCAGGGCCAGGTCGCCGATCAGATCCAGCGCCTTGTGCCGGCAGGGCTCGTCCGGGAAACGAAGCCCGCCTTCATTCAGCACGCCCGCCGCGCCGAAACAGACCGCGCTTTCCAGGCTCGCGCCCCGGATCAGTCCCATGTTGCGCATGGCGTCCAGCTCCTGTTCGAAGCCGAACGTCCGCGCCGGGGCGATCTGGCTGGCGTACGTCTCCGGCGTCACGTCCATGTCCAGCCGCTGCTGCCCGACCAGCGGGTGCGGGAAATACACGCGGCAGGAGAGGCTGAAGCCGTCCGCCGGGCTGATGGAGATGCACTTGCCAGGCGTGGAGTGGCTCACTGGTCTGACGATCCGCAGGTAGCGCCGCCGCCGCCGCGTGGCGCGCATGCCGGCTTCGCGCAGCATCTCGACGAACGGCGCGCCGCTGCCGTCGAGGATCGGCACCTCCAGGTTGTCGATCTCCACATAGGCGTTGTCCAGACCCATGCTGTAAAACGTGCTCAGCAGGTGCTCCGTGGTCGAGATCAGCACGCCCTGCCGCATCAGTGACGTCGCGTAGCTGACGCGCTGCACATAGCGCCAGCTCGCCGGCACCTCGAAGCCGTTCAGATCCGTCCGCCGGAAGACGATGCCCGTGGCTGCGGGCGCGGGCAGGATGCGCAGGCGCACCGGCGCCCCGCTGTGCAACCCGACGCCCCGGCACTCGACGGGGCGGATGGTGGTGGTTTCGAACTCCGGCAGGTGAGGCATGGGCGTGCTCAAGCCCTCATGCTAACAGAAGTGTGCGGGGATGTTAAGTCCTTTATTGAGAAATATTTGGCTGGATCTTTGTGTGTCTTTTGTGCCACAGATAGAGGCTTTTTCGTCTCATTGGGGCCACGTTCGTCAGCGGTTGCTCCGGGCCTGACCGGGCGGGTGGGCGCGTTAGACTCACAGGAAGATGCGCATCGGCCTGCATTGTTCCACTTCAGGCGCGCTGGCCAACGCAGCCCGCCGCGCCCTGGAGGTGGGCGCCAACTGTTTTCAGATTTTCTCGTCCAGCCCGCGGATGTGGCGAGCGGCCATGCCGCCGCCCGGGCAGATCGAGGAGTTGCGGCGTCTGCGCGCGGAGCATGATCTGCGGCCTCTGCTGATCCACGACAGCTACCTGATCAACCTCGCCGCCCCCGATGACGGGATCCGCGAGAAGAGCATCGCCGCCATGCGCGGGGAACTGGAGCGGGCGTTCGCCATCGGCGCCGAGTTCCTGGTGATCCACCCGGGCAGCGCGCGCCACGATCCGGTGGAGGCGGGCATCGAGAGGATCGTCGACTCGCTGCGGCAGGCGTCGCGGGGGCTGCGCCCGCCGGACGGGTTCATGCTGCTGCTGGAAAACACCGCCGGGGCGGGCGCGACCATCGGACGCACGATGGAGGAGTTGCGCGAGCTGCGCGAGCGGCTGTCTCCGGTGGCGCCGTTTCCGGTGGGCTACTGCCTGGACACCTGCCACCTGTTTGTCTCCGGCTATGACGTCTCCACGGCGAAAGGCCTTCAGGAGACGGTGCGGCAGGCGCGCGGGATCCTGGGGCTGGATCATGTGCCCGTGATCCACGCCAACGACAGCCGCGGCGCGTTCGGCTCGCGGCTGGACCGTCATGCGAACATAGGAGATGGACAAATCGGGCTGGACGGCTTCCGCCGGATCCTGAACCACCCCGAGCTGTGCCGGAAAGCCTTCGTGCTGGAGACGCCCGTCGACCATCCGGGCGACGATCAGCGCAACGTCGAACAACTGAAAGCCTTATGCCGGAAATTCCGTACCGCCACGAAGAAATCGAGCTGAAATGGTGCGAGCGCTGGAACGCCGACCCCGGGCTGTACAAGGCCGCCGATGACGGCTCGCGGCCCCGCTATTACGTGCTGGAGATGTTCCCGTATCCGAGCGGGCGCCTGCACATGGGCCATGTGCGCAACTACTCCATCGGCGACACGCTGGCGCGCTACCAGTGGATGCGCGGCTACGACGTGATGCACCCCATCGGCTGGGACGCCTTCGGCCTTCCGGCCGAGAACGCGGCCATCAAGCACGGCCGCCATCCCGCCGACTGGACCCACTCCAACGTGGCTTACATGAAGAAGCAGCTCCAGCGGCTGGGCTTCGCCTACGACTGGGACCGCGAGGTGAACACCTGTCTGCCAGAGTATTACCGCTGGAACCAGTGGATGTTCCTGCGCATGTTCGAGCGCGGGCTGGCTTACCGCAAGAGCTCCCTGGTGAATTGGTGTCCCGAGTGCCAGACCGTGCTCGCCAACGAGCAGGTGGTGGACGGCTGCTGCTGGCGGCATGAGACCACGAAAGTGGAAATGCGCGAGCTGGACCAGTGGTTCCTGCGGATCACGGCTTATGCCGACGAGCTGCTCAAGGACATGGAGCAGATCGAGGCGGGCTGGCCTCCGCAGGTGCTCACGATGCAGCGCAACTGGATCGGCCGCAGCGAGGGCGCGGAAGTGGATTTCCGCCTGAAGAGCACCGGGCAGCCGGTGCGCATTTTCACGACGAGGCTCGACACGATTTACGGCGCTACCTGCGTCATTTTGTCGCCCGAGCATCCGGCGGCTAAGGAGCTTTGCACGGGTGATTTGGCCGCGCGCCGCAAGGAAATGATCGACGAGCAGGCGCGAAAAGGGCCTGAGGATCTGGAAAAAGAGGGATTTTTTACCGGACATTTTGCGGTAAATCCGTTCAACGGCGCGGAAATTCCTGTCTGGGTCGGCAATTTCGTGCTGTGGGGATACGGCACAGGCGCCATCATGGCGGTGCCGGCCCACGACGAGCGCGACTTCGAGTTCTGCCGCAAATACGGCATCCCCATCGTGCCGGTGATCCGGCCGGTGGACGGCGTGCTGGATGCCGACCCGCAGCAGGCGTTCACCGAGGACGGCGTGATGGAGAACTCGGGCGAGTGGTCCGGGCTTTCCAGCGCCGAGGGACGCCGCCGGATGGCGGAAATGGCGGAACGCGAAGGGTTCGGGCGCGCCGCCGTCACGTACCGGCTGAAGGACTGGGGCATCTCGCGGCAGCGCTACTGGGGCACGCCGATTCCCATCATCCATTGCAGGAATTGCGGAGCGGTGCCGGTGCCGGACGAGCAACTGCCGGTGGTGCTGCCCGAGAACGTCGAGTTCACGGGGCGCGGGCGCTCCCCGCTGGCGAATCTGAAGAGCTTTGTGGAGACCGCGTGCCCGAAGTGCGGCGCCGCGGCGGAGCGCGAGACCGACACGATGGACACCTTCGTCGATTCATCGTGGTATTTCTTCCGCTACGTGGACCCGCGCAACACCCGCCTGCCGTTCGACCCCGAGCGGGTGAAGCCGTGGTTTCCGGTGGATCAGTACATCGGCGGGGTGACGCACGCCATTCTGCACCTGCTGTATTCGCGCTTCTGGTGCAAAGTGCTGCGCGATATCGGGCTGGTGAGCATCGACGAGCCGTTCCGCAACCTCTTCACGCAGGGCATGGTGCAGTTGCACGGGCAGACGATGTCGAAGTCGAAGGGCAACATCGTCGATCCCGACGAAATGGTGGCCAAGTACGGCGCCGATACGTGCCGCCTGTTCACGCTGTTCGCCGCGCCGCCGGAAAAGAACATGGACTGGAACGAGTCTGGCGTCGAAGGCCAGTACCGTTTTCTGAGCCGCCTGTTCCGGTGGGTGACGCGCAATGCGGACGCGCCGGGCGGCGCCGGCGACAGCGACGCGCGGGCGCTGCGCAAGCTGCACCAGACGATCCGCAAGATCACGCAGGATTTCGACAACCGCTGGCACTTCAACACCTCCATCGCCGCGCTGATGGAGCTGATGAACGAGCTGCACGCCTGCGAGGCGGGCATGTCGGCGCAGGTGCTGCGCGAGTGCGCCGAGAAGGTGACGTTGATGCTGGCGCCGTTCGCGCCGTTTGCCGCGCAGGAGCTGTGGCGGATGCTGGGCCGCGAAGAGCCCGTGTTCCGCTGCGCGTGGCCGCCGTTTGACGAGAACCTGGCGCGCGAGGAAGAGCTCGAAATTCCTGTGCAGGTCAACGGGAAGCTGCGCAGCCGCCTGAGCGTGCCGCATGGCACGCCGCAGGAAGAGCAGCAGCGGCTGGCGCTGGCCGACGAGCGCGTGCGCGCCCACACCGATGGCAAGACGGTGGTGAAGGTCATTCACACCGGCAAGCTGATCAACATCGTAGTGAAGAGCTGAAAAAGGGGACAGGAACACAATTCCCCTTTTTCCCTGAAACCAACCCTGCCAAAAGACGCGGCGGAAGCGGGCCGCGGCCATGCTCAGTGCCGCGACCGGAGCGGGCCGAAGAGCTGCGGAGGGAGCGGTCACACAGCACGGCCTGCGGAGCAGACCGTGCGCGGGCGGCTCGATCCGGCCGTGGAGAGACCCCCGCCGGAGGGGGACCGCAGGTCGGAGCGGAAGTGTGGCGCCCAAAAAAGGGCAATTGTGTTCCTGTCCCCTTTTTCAGATGGCAATAAAAAAGCGGCCTGCCGCGGAAGGCAGGCCGCAATTCGCTCAGGTCTTTCAGTTCGATTTTCGCAGGTGCGGCGCGTCAGGCGCGGCGCCTCTTGCGAAGGACCAGGGCCGGTTCGGGTTCCAGCTCCGTTTCGAGCTCGGCCAGTTCACGCTCGATGATCGATGTTTCTATCTCCTCTGACACACTGTCGCTTTCCTCGAGGGAGCGAATCCTGTCGAGCCGCTCGAGGA
>CAKZUE010000070.1 GCA_937920635.1 uncultured Bryobacteraceae bacterium | reverse complement strand
GATTTTCGACACCAGGCGCCGAGCCATGAAACTCCGTCCCCGCATCCGCGTCTTCCAGAAAGTCCGCCTCGCCCCGAGTCGGTGGCAGTTCGTCGCGCTGCCCCGCGAGGGCAACTCCTGGATTCGCGATCCACCTTCCTGGATGCACAAGGGTGAAAGCCTGCATAGCCTCACCGCGGGCGGCTGAACGGGCGCTGTGCGTCTCTTCGTGCCGGTGTTGCCCCGCTTCCACGCACGCCATCCATGGCGCACGGGGATCCGGACAAGTCCTCAACAGAGGGGCGCTGGCCTGCGGAACCAGCGCGGGAAGATCAATGCTGGCCGGGCGCCCCCAATTGAAGGAGAGACCGCCGCGGGGAGTAGAGCACCTGGTGAGAACTCAAAATCTGGATGCCGACCAGCCCTTCGGCCCCGGCCATCTGGAAGGTCATCTGCAACAGGCCGAAGCCTTCGGGAACCGGGGCGCAGCGCAGGGTGAATGGAATATCCCCGATGCGCGCGTCCAGGCTGTACAGATCCACCTCGAACCAGCCGAGAACCGGATTGTAGTCGCGGAAACGGCCGTTGGCGGACAGGCCGTCAAAGAATTGCGGGGGGAAATAGGACAGCTCGGCTCCCGTGTCAAGGAGCACCCGGCGTGCCTGCCCTCCGACTTCAGCCGGGAGGACAGGCACCCCCAGAATTTCGCTCAGCTCGATGGAGGGGCCCTCGATGGGCAATGGCTCCGTCGAAACGGTGACTTGTTCCGATGGCAAGTCGAAGCGCCAGTCCAACTCTCCGATGACATCATTGCCGAGGAGCCCAGCGACTTCGAAGCTGACGAGTTGGGAGATGTTTTCTGCCGAGTGGCCCATCAGGTCGCGGGCGAGGGAGAACCGCCTGCCGGCCAGTTCGATCTCCTCCCGCGCGCTGAAACTGACGGGCGAGCCGGTGTCGAGCAGCCAGAGACCGTCATGGGAAAGGAACATCAGGCCGCTGCGGAGTTGCAATGGATATTCCGACATATTCTTCCTTCCGAGAGAATTGCCATCTCTTCTAAATGCCAGTGGCGGACCTTCAGGCATGGAACCGAACCCAGTCGTCCGGACCCCTGTCGCACTGGGAGAATTCGCACAAGCTCGCGTGGCTGTTTGATTTTCTCGCATACAGGGTCCGGAGAAATTGCCACATGCCACCAGGCTCGGGTTCCAGTGTCTCTCCGGCAAGAGCCACAGGCTCATACCCATGCCAGTATTTGGAGACCTCAAAGGCGACCAGCAGCAACTGCGGGTAGGCACCTGACCTTTTGGCGACCAGTTCCAGCCTGGATTGACAGTCAAACCGGTCCCAGTTGCCTCCAAACCCGTGATCCTGTACCACCACACAGAACGGGACTGCGATCGACCTCTTCTGGCAAAAAATTGCGTCGTAGGCTGCAATTCCATCCGCGCACAGATACAGCACGGCGAACCGCTGCGCGCCGTGTTCATCTCCGTAAGGCTGATGGCGCTCATACACATAGAGCAGCGCGTACGGTTCCACCTTGGGATACCAACCAATGGCACGCCGGAATTCTCTGGGCGAAAGATTCCAAACGATCGGCCAGGGCGTCAATTCATCCTTCTTTACCCGGAGGGTCGCAATGTGGCTATAGCCACGGAAACCTCGTGCCGGCTGCCCGGGGAAAGCTTCCGCATACTTGCGCACATCGTCTTCCGGGAGACCGTAATCGACATAGATGTAAGCATGCGCCGCGTGCGCCTGATTGAAGAGTTTGACAGGATGGCCATCCCTTCCTGCGCCCGGATAATAGACAATGCGAGATCGCAAAAAGCCGTCTATAATTGCGCGCCGCACCTTAGGGTCTGAGGATTTTTCTGCCCATTGAAGCCACTCGGGCTCCGGTTCTCGATAATTCTGTTTGAGATATTCGACCATGGATACTGGCATGTATGTCTCCTTTCTTACTAAGTCATTTGGTTCTCTGGTTCCCTTCTTCACCGGCAGAAAACACCGTGCGGGCACCGCCGCGCATCTGCCGGAAGGCGCGGCCCCGCACCCCACCACTCACGCCGCCGCGTCCTCCTCCGGGAACCCGACCGGGCGCTTCACCCGGTTGCCGCCGGGGCGGCGCATGGCGCCGGCCAGCAGCTCCACGGATTCCAGCAGGTCCCCTTCCGTGATGTCGCGGTTCTGTTCGAATGCCTGGTTCGCTGCTGTGATGAAACACTCGCGCAACTGCGCGAAACTGAAGCCTTCCGAGCGGCGCACCATGCGGCGCAGTCCCTCTTCGCCGCAGCCGCTTCCCAACTGCTTACGGAAAAACTCGGCGCGCATCGCTTCACCGGGGTTCGGAAACTCCACCACGCGGTCGAATCGTCCGGGGCGGTTCAGGATGGCCGGGTCGAGCGTTCTCGGGTGGTTCGCCGTGGCCACCACGATCACGCCCTCGTTGCTCTGCACGCCGTCCAGGCAGTTCAGCAGGTGCGCCAGGCTGATGCGGTGCTGCCGCTCCGCGTGCGGCGCCTGCGTGAAGTGCCGGTCCAGGTCCTCCATGATCACCAGCGCCGGCGCATGATCGGCCGCCCAGCGGAACAGCCCGGTGAGGTCGTCGTCATCCGCGCCGGGCCGCCCCCAGGCCATTGTGCAGGGCGACAGGCCCGGCATGGACGCCATGGCACGCACGACGCTGGTCTTGCCATTGCCAGGCGGCCCGTAGAGCAGATACCCGCGGCGGAACGGAATCCCCTTCGATTCGAACCACTCCCGATGGGAGAAGAACCGGAGGAAGTCGTCGCGAACCAGCCGGGTGACGCGCTCGTCCAGCACCAGATGATCCCAGCCCGGGCACGGCGTGAAGCTCAGATCCGGGCCGTTGACGACGAAGACCTCTTTGGAAGCCTGCCGGGCAGACAGGAATTCCGCCATCCCCTGCGTCAGCGGAGCGACATCCTCCCGGCGGAGGATGACGAAGTTGGCCCGCATCAGGCGCTCCCCGTTGGGAGGATCCGCGACCCGGAGCGGAAGCAGCACAACCGGACGGTCCATGCCGCGGAGCCAGACCGCCGCCGGCGCGCCGCTCCAACGGACCTTCCACCGCACCTTGGGTTCAGAGTCCATCCCGCCCGCCGGCTCCGGCGTCAACCGAATGGCCGGATGCGCGTCTCCGGGCCATTCGGCCCGCTCGACCAACGCAGCGGCATCCCCCTTCCAGCTCCGCTCCTTCCACAGAGCCACGCCGGGATAGAGGTGCTCCAGAGCATATCGCTCCAGCGGCAGTTCGATCTCGACAACGGCGGATTTGTTCACGCTGACGCCGATAACGGATTCGATCCATGACCGCCACCGCTGGATGACGCCGGAGACATACTCCTCAGGAAGTTCGGAATGAACCCGGACTGCATCCGCAGCTTCAGGCCCGCAAGACCAGGCATCGCTTCCTGCATTCTGAAAACAGGATGCGCGACGCGCCCTGCGGACTGCGGGAGCAACTCCGGAATGCGTGGGAAACCGGCGCCGCTCAAAAGGCGGGAAGGACCGGCGCCGCAGCGGATTTTCGCTATCCTGATACCTGTTTTTCCGAATATGCGCCGCCATGCTTCTCCTTTCCAGGGCCGGTGACCGGCGAGGCGGCGCGTATTGCTATCCTACAAATCCAAGGACGGCAGACTCCCGACACAACTCACAGCCACGCCCCGGGTCAGCAGCGAAAGCTGCCATCCGGAGCGTCCAATTCAGGACATGGCCCTATCGAAATCGTACACCTTGAACTGGCAAATGTCAAGAATGGTTGTTTTATTTCACCTTTTGTAAGAAATGAATTATGCAGAGACAGGTCTTTGGATGAGCAGCTTTTCATCCGGAGTGGATCAGGAAATGATCCAGATACTAGTACCATAGTTTGGCCTTGGCCGTTCGTGCTTCACATTTTGAACCGTTGTCCGGCCGGATTCAGCGGATAATAGAAGCAGTGGATTCCTGCGAGCGCATGCTGCAATGCGCGCTGGAAGCGGCCTGCGAGGCCGGCGAATTTCTCCGGCGCGCTTTCCATGACGGCGATAGCCATGTGGAGCCGGCCGCCGAAACGAGGGTCCGCGCCATCCTGCTCGGGCGCTTCCCGGATTTCGGCTGCCGGGGTGCGGCCACGGAGTTTCGGGCTTCGCAGGATCCCGGTGGCCATACCTGGCTGGTCCATCCACTGGATAGCCCCGGCGCCTTTGGTGATGGCTGCCGCGGCTCCTCCGTCTCCATTGCCTTATTGCGCCGCGGCACACCGGTGCTCGGCGTCGTGAACGCCTTCTCCTGGCCAGACGACAGCGGCGACCTGTTCGCCTGGGCCGAAGGCATGCGCTCGATTCTCCGCAACGGCCGTCCGGTCGAATTTGACTCACGCCGTGTGCCTGCAACCATGGCCGTTTCCCGGCATGCGGATGACAAGTCGAAAGTGAACGCGGAGCTCGCGGCGCCGTGCCGGTTCAGTTCCGTGCCGGGCCTCGCCCTGCGGCTGGCCCTGGTCGCTGCGGGCGAAACGGCCGCCAGCCATTCCCTCGGCGGATGCCGCGGTCATGAGCACGCCGCCGGCCAAGCCCTGTTGCGGGCCGTGGGGCTGGAACTCCATGATGAGTTGGGGCGCCCCGTCCGCTATTCACCTGACGGGATCAGCTCCTGCGGCGCCAGTTGCACGGCTGGGCCGGAGTCTGGCGTCGATACAATCGTCTCCCGCGGATGGGAACGCCTCGCTCGGGCGCCTCGAGACCCTGAGGATCCATACGATCTCGTCCCGCCCAGCCGTCAGCGGCTCATCTCCGAGCCGGGCCTGCTCGCCCGCGCCCAGGGGTGCCTGCTTGGGCAGCTCGCCGGCGACGCTCTCGGCTCGCTGGTCGAGTTCGAGACGCCCGCCCGCATCGCCGCCCGCTACCCGCAGGGCGTGCGGCTGATGGAAGACGGAGGCGTCTGGGATACGATCGCGGGCCAGCCCACCGATGATTCCGAAACGGCCCTGATCCTGGCCCGCTCGATTCTTCGGCAGGGCGGCTACGGCGCGGAGGCCGTGGCCCGGGCCTTTTGCTGGTGGTACGGCTCCGGGCCGTTTGACGTCGGCGGCACGGTCGCCACCGCGTTGGGTCGGGGCGCTGTTGCCGAGCAGCGGCCTGGAGCGAGTGTCGCTGAAGCCTGCCGCCGCGCGGCGAACCTCCGCAGTGAGGCCAACGGCGCGCTGATGCGCGTGGCGCCCCTTGGAATCCTGGGAGCCGGCGCCACGCCGGAGCAGGCCTCGCGCTGGGCTGACGAGGACTCGCTGCTCACCCACCCCAACCCGGTCTGCCGTCACGCCAACTCGATCTTCGCATCGAGCCTCGCCTTCGCCATCGGCCAGGGCGCCGGCGCGCGGGCCACGTATGAATTCGCGCTCGCCGAGGCGCGCCGCATTCACGCCGCCTCGAGCGTGCTGGGCGTGCTGGAGCGCGCCGCTACGGAGCGGCCGCACGATTACGCCGCCAACCAGGGCCACGTCATCATCGCGCTGCAAAATGCGTTCTACCAGGCGTTGCACGCGCCGTCGCTCGAGGAAGGCATCGCCGACACCATCCTGCACGGCGGCGACACGGACACCAACGCGGCCATCGCCGGCGCTCTTCTGGGCGCGATTCATGGCCGCGCGGCCATTCCGTTGCAGTGGCTCGACCGCCTGCTGACCTGCCGGCCCATTCGCGGCCTCGCCGGTGTGCGCCGGCCGCGCCCGAAGGCCTTCTGGCCAGTGGACGCTCTGATTGTGGCTGAACAGCTTCTTTGGCTGGGGAGGCAGCAGGCTTGAATTGCGGCCCTGAACGGCGGGATTTTCGCGGCAGGGAATCACCTGCCGCAACCACATTTTCGGGAGGTTCATCATGGCGATCAGCTCCGCCATTCAGCGCAGAGACACAGTGTATGTTTACGATGAACGCGGGCGCCTGCTCTACACGCGTCCCACAGGCTCGGGCCCCCAGGACGGTCTTCAGGGCTTTACGTCGACAACGGTGACCATCCGCCGTGGCGGGTCGGTCTACGTGTTCGACGAGCGCGGCCGCTTGATGTATACGCGCTCGGCATGAGCAATCGGGCAAATCAGCGCGAAAAAAGCCTTTGATGTTTTCCGGATCTCCCAAACTGGGAGATCGGAAAAGACGTTCGCCGGGAGGAGGGTTGCGCCGGCCTCGGACAGCATGCCGGGCGAGAGGCATGCTCTGCGCAGAAACGAAAATGCAGGCATAAGCTCTTAGAAATGTACTATTCGAACCCACTGTTCCTCACCACGCTGCGCGAACTTTCTACACCGACTTTTGTCTAAATTGGCGTCTTAAGGATAAGGCGGCAGGTCTGACAGGTTGACGTCGAATCCGCAGTGGAATGCGCATCGGCCTTCTTCAGCAGCCTGCCGCAATGAATTCGGAGACTTGTTTCAGCCTTCCCGGTACTGAACACCTGCTAGACTGGGGGATGCGGGGCCGCGCAGGCGCCACGACAGAATGACGGCGGAACAGTTGCAGGAATTTCGGAAGTTGCTGGAAGCGGCTCGGGATGAATTGCGCGCCAGCATCCAGGACCAAGCGGGCGCCACGTCTCCGGTCAGCCCGGACAGAGCCATCGGGCGGCTGACGCGGCAAGACGCCATCCAGGCCCAGCAGATGGCGCTTGAAATCCGGCGCCGCAATCTGGCGCGCCTCCAGCAGGTCGAGGCAGCCCTGCGGAGAATGGAATCGGGCGGGTACGGGATCTGCACGCGCTGCCAGGAAGAGATTTCGCCGGCCAGGCTGAAGGTGCGGCCGGAAGCACACCTGTGCGTTCATTGCGCTGAACATATACGCTGAATTCCAACAGCACCTCAAGGGAATGAATTATATACGCTTTTTCCGCGCCCACCGGAATTTGCTCGGATTCGGACTTCTGACAGCCTTGTCCACGAGCTTCGGACAGACGTTTTTTATTTCTCTGTTCTTGCTACAATTCCAGCATGATTTCCAGATTGGAAAAAGCGAATTCGGGCTGTTATATGCTTCTGTCACGCTGCTGTCCGCGCTGCTGCTTCCGCTGGCCGGCAGCCGCATCGACAGCGCCGACCTGCGCCGTTACTCCGCCATGACGCTCGCCGCTCTGGCGGTGTCCGCAATGCTGCTGGCTTCGGCGGCAAGTGTCTGGATGCTCGCCGCAGGACTTCTGGGACTGCGGCTGGCGGGCCAGGGGCTGCTGGGACACATCTCGCACACGGTGATGGCGCGCGAGTTCGGCTTGCACCGGGGAAAGGCGCTCGGCCTCGCCGGCATCGGCTATCCGCTCGGGGAGGCGCTGCTGCCGGTTGCCTGCGCCGTGGCGCTCCGTTTCGTTCCCTGGAGGGGGCTGTGGCTGCTGGTGGGGCTGTTGGTCGCCTTCATCCTGCTGCCCGCCGCCTTGCGCCTGCTGCCGGAACAGGGCAGTCACGGCACGCCGGAATCGGAGAGCGGCGGGGATGCGGACCCGCAGCAGGAGTTCCGCCGAAGTTTGTGGCGTGACCGGCGCTTCTACCTGGTCCTTCCGTCGGTGCTGGCGCCGCCATTCGTTCTCACAGGTCTCTTCCTCTACCAGGCGGTGCTGGCGGAAGACAAAGGCTGGACGGCCGAACGGATGGCGGGGGCGTTTTCAGCGTTCGCGGTGGCGCGGGCGGTCACTTCGCTGGCAGCCGGTCCAGTGATCGATCATTTCTCGGCGAGCCGTTTGCTGCCCGCCTACCTGCTGCCGCTCGCCGCCGGGTTGTGCGTGGCCGTGATGGGCCACTCGCCGATGACCGCCTTCGCTTACATGATCCTGGCGGGGATGACCGCGGGATCCAGTGGCAGCATCACCTCCGCGGTTTGGGCCGAATTGTATGGACCGGCCAACGTAGGCCGCGCACGGAGCCATGCAGCGTCGTTTTCCATCTTCGCCACCGCCGCCAGCCCGGCTCTGATGGGCTGGTTGTTCCGGGCCGGATGGCGGATGGATCAAATGCTTGCCGGAGCGGCGTGGCTGATCCTCGCCGCGGGCGCCGCCAGCCTGCCCGTGTCCCGGCTGGCCGGGAGATTTCAGGATGAACGCCGGCGAGCCGTGTCCAGCGGCGCGTCTTGTTTCCAGAAGGAGAGCAAGGTGCGCACTCCTTCCGCCGTCAGGTAGCGCTGGAGAAGCTGCGTGTCCGCGCCAAGCAGATCCACCAGAATCAGGCCGTCCAAAGTGTTGGAAAAATCTTTGTCCACGTTGAACGCCAGCAGGCGGCCGCCCAGGCGCAGATACTGGCGCAGCAGCACGGGCATGCCCTTGCCATCCGGCTCGATGGAGGCGACCAGTTCAGAGAGCTGTTCCGGCTCACTCAGGCGGAGCCGCCGCCATTCGCGTTCGATCGACTGCTTCTGGAAAGACCGCAACGGGCGGCGCGGTCGCACCAGCTTGGCTAGCGCCGGCTCGCCGGCCGTTTCCAGCAGCGCTGTGGACAACAGCAGGCGCGAGGCAGACGTGTAGGAATCGCTGATGCTCACCGGTCCGAACAGGTGGCGGCATTCCGGATGGCGCACGATCCAGGCGCCGATGCCCTGCCAGAGCGTCAGCAGCGCCATATATAGCTTTTGATACTGCGGGCAGATGAAGGACCGGCCCAGCTCGGCAGCGGGCCCGAGCCGGCGGAAGAATTCGGGAGAGAACCGGAAGAGAGTCGAGGTGTAAAGCCCCGCCACGCCGAGTTCCGCAAGGATAGTCTGAGTGGCGCCGATGCGGTAGCCGCCGGCCACGGCGCCGTCCTTCAGGTTCCACAGCACGAGCTGATCGTAATGGCCGTCGAACCGGTCGATATCGGTTTCGCGGCCGGTGCCCTCGCCCGCGCATCGGAACGCCAGTTCGCGAAGGCGCCCAATCTCCTGCATCAGCTCGGGATCCTCGTGGGCGCGGAACAGCGTCACCGCCCAGTCAGGGGTTTCGACGAGGCAGCGCCGTTGCAAGGACCGCTCGAGCATGGAGGGCCGGGAGGCCGCGGCCGGCTCGCTTTCCGCGGCCGCAACCGGCCGGGGCGCCGGCGCGGAGAAACATTTTCCTAAAAGGATGGTTCGGGCCCGCAGGTGCTCCATCATGCCACGGTCGTCCATCGGGGCCAGCTTGCGCAGCGAAACAGGCGTCCCCACGCGCACGCTCACTTCCGCGCCGCGCTTGTTCAGCATCTCGAAAGGGAGGCGCGCAGTCCTCAGCCGCGGATGCATCGCGCCCAGGAGATGGAACACCGGGCTGTTGCCGGCGCGGATGTGCAGGGGAAGCACGGACGCTCCGCCGGCGCGGATCAGCCGGGCGACGGCCGGATTCCAGTCCGGATCCTCGACTGCCCAGTGCTTCCAGTCGATCCGTGAGACGTCTCCAGCAGGAAAGACAATCAGCGCGCCGCCCGATTTGAGCCACCGCACGGCCTGTCTCATCGACCCGCGGTTGGCCTCCACGCTGCCCGAGCGGCCGTAGGGATCCACGCGGATCAGGTATGGATCCACCGCCGCATGAGACGGCAAAAGATGATTGACGAGGATGCGGACGTCGGGGCGGCGGCGCAGGCAAACCGCCGCGGCAATGGCGCCGTCCAGCAGCCCGGTGGGATGATTGGCGGCCACCACCAGCGCGCCGCTCTCCGGGATGCGCTGCCACTCGGCGGACGGCGAGTGGATCTCGATATCGAGCGCGCGGAGCACGTTTTCGAAGACGTTGGGACCGTCCAGGCGGCAGGCGGCGCGCATCAGCTCGTGGAGACCGGAAAACAGCACGCGTTCAGCGATGGCGCGGGCCCTGTGGCCACCGGCGCGGCGCGCGGTCCCCGGCGCCGGGAAGGCGCCACGAAGACGTTGGAAAACCTGCGGGGGCTGCACGGTTCCAGTATCCGGGCGGCATTTCAACATCCGGTGAACAGCGTGTTGCGGTTTGTTGAAGGCGCGTCGGACGGGGTATGCTGTCAGGGCCGGGAGGGATCGTGCCAGACCAGCAGATGCAGATCGTTCACGAGTTCACGATTTCGATGAGGCAACTGGAAGACTTCCAGTTCGAAGTGCGCTTTGACAAGGAACAACACGCGCCGCTGCGCATGGACGAGCCCGCGCCTCTCGGCCTCGATGCCGGGCCGAATGCGTCCCGCATTCTGGCAGCGGCGATCGGCAACTGTCTCACCGCCAGCCTGCTGTTCTGCACGCGCAAGGCTCGCGTGGAGCTGGGACCGATGGAGACGCGCGTGCATGTACGGATCGGCCGGAACGAGCGGGGACGGCTCCGCGTGGCGGGCGTGGAAGTGGAGATCGATCCGCATTTCCCGCCGGGCGAGCGCGAGAAGGCGGCGCGCTGCCTGGAGCTGTTCGAGGACTTTTGCGTGGTGACCGAGAGCGTGCGCAAAGGGATCCCGGTGGAGGTGCGCGTCAAGGAATAGGCCGAGCTCAGCGCCCCTTGCCTTTGCCGCGTGGTGCGAATTCGCGGATGGTGTTGAACAGCGCGCCGACGCCGAGCTGAATGCCCACGCCGCGGAAGGCCTCGGCCTTGGTCCGGTACCCCTCGGGCATCCAGGTGTTGCCGAGGAATTCGGCGGCGAACGCCGAGCCGATGCGCGGCGCATTCAGCACGGTGGCGCCATGGCGGTCAAGGGTGAGGAAGTTCCACAGCAGAGCATGGCCGAAGCGCGGAAAGAAGCCTTGACAATCGCAGCGCACATAGCGCACTTCATAGCCCAGCGCGGCGGAGGCGGCGTGGGACATCGAGTCCTGAAGCGCGAACCGGGCAAAGCGGTTGGCAAAGCGGCGCGAGTAGCCGTCCATGCCCTGGGGCCACACTTCAGGGCGGTCGTTGAGCTGATCGCCCAGCGCCGGCCCAGCGGCGCGGAAAAACGTGCCCGGCGAGGCGTAAGTAGCCCGCCAGTAGATGCGCCAGCGCTCCTCGCCCGTCAGCGGCTGCCACGCGCCGCGCTCCACCGTATTGAAATACCGGCCCCAGGTCTGCCGGGCGGGTTCGCGTGGTTCGGCGGAGCTCTGGGCAGGCGGCTCCTGCGCAGCCAGGGCGAGACAGGTCAGGGCGGCAAGAAACAAGGGTCGCATAAGATCCGATTTATTGGATGCACGGGGCGGGCGGAAGACCGCAGATTTCGATAGACTAAAAGTTTCCACCTTACAACGAGGAGCGTTACGCTGCATGATCCAGGCGACCCAACTGCGCCCAGGGATGGTGATCAAGTTCAACAACGAGCTGCACTCGGTGTTCTCCGTTTTCCACCGCACGCCCGGCAACCTGCGGGGCTTTGTCCAGGCCAAGATGCGCAACCTGCGCACCGGCGCGATGATCGAGCACCGGTTTTCGTCCGAAGACCGGGTCGAGAAGGCCGTCCTCGAGGAAGTCGAAATGGAGTACATGTACGACGACGGCGAATACTACTACTTCATGAACACCGAGAACTTCGAGCAGATCCACCTGACCAAGGACGAGCTTGGCGACGGCACCGGATACCTGGTTCCCAACCTGCGCGTCCATGTGGAGTTCTATGAAGGCAAGCCCATCAGCGTGGAGCTGCCTCCCACGGTGGACATGAAGGTCATCGAGACCGAGCCCGGGCTGAAGGGCGCCAGCGTTTCCAATGTGGGCAAGCCGGCCAAGGTCGAAACCGGCCTCGTGGTGACCGTGCCGCAATTCGTCAACGAGGGCGACGTGATCCGCGTCAACACCTCGGAAGGCACCTACCAGGAGCGCGTGACCACGGCCTGAGCGAACCGCTCAGGGTTCGACCGTAATCCTTGTCGAAAGCGCCCCGTCGATCCAGGCGGTCACCGGCTTGGAAGCGCCGCGGGCCAGCCAGATGAAGCCGCCCGCGTCCGTGAGCACGGGCTGCTCGAGCCCCTCGATGCGCACCGGCAGGCCTGGGTACGGAATGCGGTTGGGGTCGGTGGCGCGCAGCACCAGCAGGTCTTCATCGCGCCAGTAATCCACCAGCGTCACATCCGAGCGCGCGGCTTTCACGTCCAGCTTCTGGTGCAACACCTCGAAAGACGGATCGTCGGCGAAGAAGTACACGTCGGCGACGCCCGCAACCGAGGCGCGCAGATGCACGGTGGCTTCCACAGCCCCTGCGGGGATCAGCACGGGATCGAGGGGCTCGATGAAGCTGGACGCGTACAGCCCGATGCGGAGGTCGTGATCGAGCGGGCGCGCGATGGACAGCCGCACCGGCACCGGCTCGCCCGCCACGCCGCCCGCCGCCGGCCATAACGAAGAGCGCAGCATGCGGTGCAGGGACGCGCCCGCCCAGGCGCGTTGTCCCGCCGCGCGGTGGTAGAACGGTTCGAACTCCGCCCGGTAGGTCTCCAGTTGCGCCAGCTCGGCGGCCGAAGGCTCCGCGCCCGGCGGCACGACGAGAATGAAGGCGAACCGGAACAGGCGCTGGGCCACGGTGTCATCCGGCGTGCGTCGGCCTTCCGCAGCGATCAGTTCTTCGACGGTCACATCGCGGCGCGAGCCGCGCAGCGTCACGTTGACGCGCGGCAGCGCGCTGCGCGAGACGTTGGAGTTGGCGACGTAGAAAACCGGATCCACCTCGCCGGAGCCGCGCAGCCCCATCAGGTACTGGTCCAGCGCGGAGAAACCTTCCACCGCCCCGACTGTCAGGAAGGTGCCGTCGCGGTTGTCGGCAATGCGGTTGCCTTCAAGCAGCGAGGCGTCGGAATGAAAATTGAAGCTCCAGTGCGCCAGTTGGGCGCCGAGCATGGGCAGGTCGCCCGGGCGCTCGGGATCGCGCACGCTGGCCAGCGCGAGGAACAGATGGCCGGCTTCATGGGCGAGAATCGTCATCGTGGAATCCCCGGTGATGGCGCCGCGCGAGCCCACGCGCGCATAGGGATCGAGCGGATACTGGCCGAGCGGCCCCATGTTCATCACCGCCTGGAGCCGCCAGGGCGAGCCGTACACATAGCCGCGGTCCAGAGCCGAGTCGCCGATGCCGGTCGTGTTGGAGCGGACCGTGACCTCGTAGGCCACGGCGTTCTGGGCGGCGGCGATGCCGAGCGAGTTGAAGATCACCAGATAGTCGTAAGCGTCCTCATGAGTCTCGTAAAACCGCTGGGCGATGCGGACGATGTCGAGCGAGCGCTCGCTGCCGAACCGCTCCGCCACGGCCGAAGAGAACTCGCCAGCAGGCGGCGCGGAGAGAGAGACCACCTCGGGCTGGCCCTGGAGATAGCCCGGTGCAATACCGGCGACGGCGGCCGACGGGGTTCCGGAAAAATAGTGGAACACGATGCCGCCGCCGGACTCGAGCACGAGCTGAAACGTCTGGCGGGGGCCTGTGCCGAAGTCGCGGTACTCCGGCACGTCGCGCCAGGTGACGGTGACGCGGTTGACGTCCAGGTGGACGATCACCGCGCCTGTGCGCGAGGGATCGAGGTCGGCGAACAGCGGCGCGATGCGCGGAGGCCCGGAGAAGAGGCGGCCGAGGCTGCGCGAGGACGAATCCGGATCGGGCTGGCCCAAGGTGATGGCGCCGTCGGAGTGAACGAGCATCTCGCGGTGACGCCGGCCGAAAAATGGAAAATCAAAGGGGAGGCCGACGGAACGGTAGTCGTCGTCGCCAAGGCCCCGGAGGACCTGGCCCTGGATGGCAGCCTGTTCGTCATAGGCCTGCGGCCCGCTGACCAGCCGGTAGCGCGAGGCGTCAGGGGCCACAGGCAGGAAAGCAATGCTGCGGCCGGTGAGATTGAACGCGTTGGGCTCCATCACGGCGCCCCCGCTGGAATCCATGACGGCGATGTGGCCGTAATCGCGCGCCCAGGACGCCGGCGCCGCCCGCAGGGCCGTTTTCAGGCGCCGCAACTGGCGCCACTGGGCCTCGTGCTCGGCCGGAGCAGCCAGCCGCGCTCCGCGTTCGGTTCCGCAGACGGTGGCCGCCGTGCGGGCAGGCGCGGCGGCCGCGGCGATATACAGGAGGACGGAACTTGCCAGGACGGATCTGCGTATCATGGGCGTTGACCCGATGGACGGGCCCGGCGGTGGCGCCGTTGCGGGCTCTGTTATCAGCATAGCGTTTGCGGTCAGAAGGAGAACTCTCATGCCCTATTGCACGAGTTGCGGGTCGGAAGTGATGGAGGGGGCCAGGTTCTGCGCCCGGTGCGGCGCCGCCGTGGGTGGAGCCGCCGCCTTGCCTGTTTCCGCGTATGCGCAGGCCGAACCGATCGACTACACCATCCAGGGGGACAACCTGCAAGTGGTGCGGATCCGGCTCAAGCCCGGGCAGGAGGTGTACGCCGAGGCCGGCAAGATGATTTACAAGACGGCCTCCGTGCAGTGGGAGAGCCGGATGACGGGCCAGTCGATCGGCGAGAAGATCTGGGGCGCGGTGAAGCGCAAGCTGATGGGCGAATCGCTGTTCTGGACCTATTTCCGCGCTTCCGCGCCCGGCGAAGTGGGATTTGCCGGCTGCTATCCAGGCCGTATTCAGGCGTTCGACCTGAAAGCCGGACAGTCGATTCTCGCCCAGAGGGACAGTTTTGTCTGTGCGCAATCTTCCACAAAGGTCGATATTGCGTTTGTGAAAAAAATCGGATCCGGGCTGTTTGGAGGAGAGGGTTTTATCCTGCAAAAAATCACCGGGCCGGGAACAGCCTTCATCCACGCAGGCGGAGATTTCGTCGAATTTGAACTGGCGCCGGGCGAGGTGCTTCAGGTCGATACGGGATGCATTGTGGCCTTCGACGAGAGCGTCGATTACGACGTGCAGTTCGCAGGCGGCATCAAGACGGCCATCTTCGGCGGCGAGGGGCTGTTTCTGGCCACCCTGCGGGGGCCGGGCAGGGCGATCATCCAGAGCATGACGCTCGAGAAGCTGCGCCGCGAGCTGAATCCCGGCCGGACGGGCGGCGACGAGCGCAGCCCGCTCGAGTCGCTGGGCGGGTTCTTCCGCAGCGAAGACTGAGTCCGCGGCTGCCGGACGGTAAAGTGCGGGCAGGTTTCCGCCGATCAGAGTGGAGGAGCGCCATGCCCGCATGACTCCACCACCCGAGAAAGCCGTGCCAGCCGGGGAGGCGCTGGCCCCGGAGACCGTGCTCGCGTCTCTGAACGCCGGCGGGCAGCAGCGTCTCCAGTTGCTGACCAGCCTGAACCACGAAATCCGGACTCCCCTGAGCGGGGTGCTCGGCGCGATCGACCTGCTGCTGGAGACGGGGTTGACCGACGAGCAGCGCGAATTCGCCATGATGGCGCGCGAGTCGGCCAGCAGCCTGCTGGAGCTGCTGAACGACACCCTGGAGTACAACTCCCTGGCGAGCGGCCTCGCCCAGCTCGACGAAGCCGAATTTGACTTGCGCGACACCCTGCAAGCGGTGATGACCGAATTCATGGCGCAGGCCGAAGACCGGCGCCTGGAGCTGCAATGGGTGCTCGACCCGATTCTGCCCCGGATCGTCCGCGCTGACGCAGGGCGGCTGACCCAGCTTCTGCGGTTCATGCTGCGCTATGCCATGCGGACCGTCTCCTCCGGCGGCGTGATCGTGGGCACCAAGCTGGATGCCGGTGGCGAGGCGGGGATGGTGATGTTGGCCATCGTGCTCCAATGCCGCAACGGGCTGACTGTGGCATCGGTCCGGGATCTGGTTGAGGAGTTCGAATCCCAGCGCCAGGGAGCGGCAGTCCATTTTCACGGTCTTGCGCTCGATCTGGCGCTGGCGCGATCCATCACCCGGCTGATGCGCGGCACTCTGGAGTTCGAAGACGCACAGGGGGAGGTGCGGCTGACGGCGAAGATCCCGGCCGGGTTGCCCGAATACCCGCAGCACGGCCCCGAAGGCGCCAGCCCGGGCGATGGCGACTGCGTCATCCTGGTCGTCGAAGACAACCCCGTCAGCCAGCGCGTGCTTCGTGCCATCCTGGCCAAGGGCGACTACAAGGTGGAGTGTTATAGCGACGGGCCCTCGGCGCTGGCCGCAGCCGCACGGCGCCGGTACCGGCTGGTGCTCATGGACCTGTTCATGCCGGGCATGGACGGGCTGGAGACGCTCGAACGGCTGCGGCAAGTCCCCGGTTACGAATCGACCCCCGTGCTGGCATTGACCGCGGAGGTCAGCCCGCAACTGCGCCAGGAGTGCAGGCAGCGCGGCATGGCGGCGTTCCTCACCAAGCCGGTGCACGCCGGGGAACTGCTCGAAACGGTCCGGAGATTTCTCGCGGCGGGGTGAGGCCGGAGGAACCGCCACAGCTCTCAAATCGGGTCGGTTCCGCGGTCAGCCGCGGTCGTGTGCTCCAACATGTAACAGAAATTCGCCACCATAAACCGGGCCGATTCCGGGTCGAAGGGCGCCGCCACTTCGATCAGTTTATATGAGACGCTTTCCTCGTCGTCCTCGTAGTCTCCTTCGTCGTCGTCCGGGTTCTCAGGATCCGCCATCTCGTGTCGCGCAGCCAGCCGCTGTTCCAGACGACTCACCTCGAGGCCGCACTTCTTGTACAGCTCCAACACCCGCTCCCGGCTGAACCCGGTGACGCGCTGGACATATTCCACACACGCGAGCGGGAAGACTTTCGGGTGGGGCATCCTGTTGACGATCTCCGGCCAGAGCTCCGGGTTTTCGTGCAACAGGCGAAGCAGGCACTCCATCCAGAGAGGCTGTTCACCGCTGGCGCACTCTCCCAGTTGAGGAGGCAGACAGCAATCCCTCCAGTTTCTGGCGTAGCATGCCGTCACACACTCCCGCCGCGCCTCCTCGCTCCAGACGGGATGCCACATGCCGAGAAGAGTCAACCTGTATTCCGGGCTCTCGTCTCCGGTGCCGTGATACATGACGTGGCCATGCTCCCGGGTGGTGTAAATCGTGAGGCTCCACGCGCCTCCAAAGCCGCTCACCACCTGGCAGGAGACCACGGCCTTGGACCGGACCTCTTCAGGCGGGCACCCATCGGCCAAACCAAACAAGGCGGGCAACGCATCGAAAACCTCAACCTCATGCTCTTCTATGAGGCGCATCGCCCGCCTCCGGCTGGAACCGGGCAATCCGCGGCATAAGAGATCTCCGGCATAAACCGGTGACATTGGAAAACGGACAAGGCCCCGGCGATCATCCACAGCGTAGAAATCACACAGTTCTTCACAGAGGGCTTTGCGGATCCGGGATGCATCCAAACGATCGAAAGGCGGTTCCAAATCCATGGTAATTATCTCCCACGAGAATAAGAATTACTTGAACAAAGAGACCGCCCCCGGCCCAAAACGGTTTCGCGACTTTTTGTTCATGCGCTCCGCCGCGCCTCTCGGCTGCCGGATCAGATGCGGATCCGGGCGAGAGGGCGCGCCGCGCAAGTGTGTCTTCCCGCATCCTGCGGCCCTATCACCCGCAGCAATCAATCATGGGATTCCGCCCGCGCGGGTGCTGCGTCTGCCTGCGCTCCCGGCGCTGGCGCCCCGCAACTTCGACAGCGCAAGGGGATGCTCTCGTTCCGGAATGGAGGCCTGGCCGGCTGGCTGCTGGAGCTGCCATAACGGCCCCAACCCGCAATCTGCATCGAACCAGAGAAGCGCATGCGGAACTCGGTAAGATGGCCGTATGCGCTTCTCCCTTGGGCGGGACGACTTCGGACGCCTGGAATGCGTGCTCGGCGACGAGCAGGAACAGCACTCCGTGTTCGGGGCCGATCCGGAATCCGCCCTGGCGGACCTGTCGGCCGCTCTTGACGACCTGGAGACCTCGGGCGCGGGCGAATGCGTCTGGCTGGTTTCCAGCGGCGAGTACCGTTGGGTGTTCCGGCGCGAGGGCGAGCGCGTGCGGCTGGCGGTGATGTTTCTTCACAGCGTGGCCGTCGGCTACCAGCACGTCTATTGGGGCGAGCATCCCTTGCGGGAGGTGCTGGACGGATGCCGGGCGGAAATCCGCCGCGCCAGAGAAGCAGCCTGAACCGGCGCCCCGGTTTTTTTTCCACAGCCTGGCGCTGGAGGGCGGCAGTGCGGGGCGGGATTCGCAAAACTGACGCGATGGATGAGAAAAACCGCGGGCTGAATCCGTTGTCTGAGTAGAGGGACTTGAGGACAGCGCAGGCGAAGCGAACCGAGCAGGCGCAGTCCCATTGAGCCTGGATTGGAATTGACCAGCGGAGGAGCGGCTCAGTCCTGACGGGCCACCCCCAGGGAAGGAGCGAACGGAGGAGGAGCGCGGGGCCATGCCAGCCGTTGCGGCTGCCGCGGCCCCGTCCGCGACCTTGGGCGGCCGGCGCATGCATGGAGGAGGAGCCTGCATGCCGCCGGCGGGGGAAGCCACAGCCGCCGGCGGGTGGCGGGGGGGTTCTGCGCGGTTCACCGCCGGAACCCCCTGCTTCAGGAGGCTCATTGGCGGCGCGGGTGGAGCGATTCGATGGACTTCCCTCCCTGGCTGGCCGCTGCGGCCGCATTGCGCCAGTGCGTAGGAGGGATCAGCGGCCGATCAGAAGAGGAGCAGCCAGCGCATCCTGCTGGCTCTCCCACCACGACTCGAACCACCGCCGCATTTCGACGGCCTGCTCGCGGCGCGCGGGCGAAAGAGGCACGGCCGGCAGGCAGCGGCGCAGCCCGCGCGCCTCGGCCAACACTTCCAGTCCCATCGGCGTCGGCCAGGCGTCGATCCATTGAAGGGCTTCCGCCAGGGATCGCTCGAGCCGCGACGCCAGCGCGGGGTCGCCGTGCTCGGTGGCTTCCCACAGGGCGACGATCAGTTCCGGCAGCACGCACGCCACGCCGGAAATCGCCCCGTCGGCAAGCCCGCGCCGGCAGGCTTCGGCCAGCACCCAGTCATTGCCGATGAACCGGCGCGCCCCCAGCGCCGGGTCCGACGTCAGGCGCTCCAGGATGTCCAACTGCCCGCTGCTGTCCTTCACGCCCGCGATCCGCGGCTCCGAGCGCAGCAGCTCCACGACAGCCGGACAGCTCACGCCGGTGACGAACGCAGGCAGGTTGTAAATGAGAACCGGCCGCTCGGCCACCTCCGCCACCGCGCGGTAGAACTGCTCGACGTCGTCGTCCCGGTAGTGGAAAAAACACGGCGGGGGCACCAGGTGGGCATCAGCGCCCGCCGCTTCCGCCTCGCGCAAACGCCGGATCGTGGACTGCGTGCACGCCGCTCCTTCGCCCGCGATCACGGCGGCGCCGGCGCCGGCAATGCCGCGCGCCAGGGCGACGGCTGTGCGCCTCTCCTCCGGCGTCGCGCGGACGTATTCGCCCGTCGCGCCGTTGACGCACAAGCCTGCCGCCCCGCTCGCGCACACGAAAGCCACCATCCGCTCGAATTCGTCCCACTCGGGGCGCCCCTCCTCATCCCGCGGCAGCAACACCGCCGCAATGACGCCACGAAGCGGTGAATTTCGAGACATAATGGTGTACTCCTGCTGCCGGATAGGCGGCCGAGGCCTTCTAAACGGGCAGCACGCTAGTTTGTATGGTATACAAAGATGTTGAGCCAGTCAAACCAGAAATCGAAACGGCGTTCCACGAGAAGCGCAACCAAAGGCGCTTCCGTGAGTCTTGAGTCCCGCTCCCTGGCGAAAGGACTCATGATCGTCGAGGCGCTCGCCTCGCGCGAAGAGGCGATGCCCCTGAAGGACATCGCCGCGCTCATCGGCCTGGGCAAGGCGTCCACGCTGCGGCTGCTGCGCACGTTGCAGGGCCTCGGCTACATCCACCGGGACGAACACGAGAGCTATTATTGCGAGCGCGTCTGGCCTACCATGAAGCAGCAGATGCAGCTCACCGCCCTGCGGCAGTGCGCCCTGCCGGTGCTCGGCAGGCTCAATGCGGAATTGGGCGAGACGGTCGCGCTCGCGTTTCTCTTCGACGACGTGATCCGCGTCGTCGAAGTGATCGAGAGCACCCATCACATCCGCATGTCGAACTACCGGGGCGGCATCCTGCAACCGTACGCCTCCTCGCTGGGAAAGTCGATCACCGCCTACCAGACGCCCGAGCTGATGCAGCGCCTGCTGTACACCTACGGCATCTTCGCACTCACGCCGAACACGCTCACCGATTTCCGCGCCATTCAGAACGAGTTCGCGATGGTGCAGGAACGGGGCTATGCGTGGGACAACGAGGAGACCGTTCTGGGCGGCATCTGCTGCGGAGCGCCCATTCATGCGCCCGGCGGGGAGGTGTTCGCGGCGGTCAGCATGTCCATGCCCAAGGCGCGGTTCACGAAACAGATTGAAGAGGTGTTGCCCAGGATGATGATGGACTACGCGGCTGAAGTGGCCAAAGGGCTGAAGAAGGCGCTCGGCTGATGGGAGTGGAGATTGTCACCGGCGCCGCCGCCACGGGCGCGCGCGTGGCGCTGTTCGATTTCGACGGCACGCTGTCGCTGATCCGCGCCGGCTGGTTCGACGTGATGGTGCCGATGATGGTGGAGGTGCTCGCCTCGCTCGGCACGGGCGAGCCGGAAGAGGAGATCGAGCGCACGGTCCGCGAGTTCGTCTACCGGCTCACCGGCAAGCAGACCATTTACCAGATGATCGAACTCGCCCGGCAGGTGGAACTGCGCGGCGGCAAGCCGGAAGATCCGCTCGTGTACAAGCGCCGTTACCTCGATCTCCTGCACGCCCGCATCCGGCACCGCCTGGAGGAGCTGGAAACGGGCGCGGCGCCGCCGCAGAAATACCTCGTGCCGGGCTCGCGGGCGCTGCTGGAGATGTTGCGCCGGCGCGGGCTGAAGCTCTATCTCGCCTCCGGCACCGACGAGGAGTTCATGCGCCGCGAGGCGGAGCTGCTGCGCCTGACGGAGTATTTCGACGGCGGAGTTTTCGGCGCGCTGGACGATTACAAGAAATTTTCGAAGAAAATCCTCATTGAAAGAATCATCAGCCGGTCGGAGGCGTCGGGCGGCGAGCTGCTCGGGTTCGGCGACGGGTACGTGGAGATCGAAAACGTCAAGGCCGTGGGCGGCGTGGCCGTCGGAGTGGCCACCGACGAGCCGGAATGCCGGCGGGTGGACGCCTGGAAGCGGAACCGGCTGCTGTCAGTCGGCGCGGACTATATCATCCCGAATTATCTCTGTCTGGATGAATTGGAGCGCTGTCTTTTCCCGGATTAAGCTCTATGATTCCGCGCCGTTCCGCCGCAGAAAGCGCTTCCCGATGATTTCGCGCCGTACAAAGTCCGCCGAGCGGAAGGCCAGCGGCGCCGCCAGCCACTCCAGCCAGGAGGCGCCTCGCCTCCCTGTCCCCCGGGGCCCCAGTTCCTTCTCGAGCGCCGCGGCATAGGCCGCGCCGTCAAGCCGCTCAGGCCGCAGTCCGGCGGCCAGGATCGCCTCGGCCGCCAGAGTTCCGCTGACGATGGCAGGCAGAATGCCCTCGCCGCTCGAGTCATAGGCGAGCCCGGCGGCGTCGCCCGCCAGCAGCACGCCTTCTCCGAACACCGGCCGCCGCGCCAGGCTGCGCAGCAGATAGGCGTGCCCCCGCATCGGCGTTTCGCGCCCCTGCGGCAGAATGCCGCGCCGGCGCAGGCCGTCCGCGTATCGCTCGAGCAGGGGCTTCAGGCTGTGGTGGCGCAACGTGCCGAACCCCACGTTGAGCCACCGCCCTTTGCGCACGCACCACCCGTAGCCGTCCAGGTCCCGGGCGAAGCTCAGATCCACCCAGCCCTCGGGCAGGGCGCAACGGGCGGCCTCTTCCTCCGTCATCTCGAACTCGGCTTCCTGCGCGGCCACCGCCGGTTCATCGGACGGCTTCGCGCCCAGATGGCGCGCCGCCGGGCAGAAGTGGCCGCCTGCCCCCACCAGCACCGGCGCCTCCCACGCGCCGTTGATGATCCACCTGCCGTCTCGGCGTTCGATCGAAGTCACTTCGGTTCCGGTGCGGACGGCGGCGCCTGACCGCTTCAGCAGGAACGTATCGAACTCGCAGCGCCGGATGGCGTAGCTGACCGGCGCGCCAAAGTCCACGGGCACGGGCCGGCCGCCCAGCAGCGACACCAGGAAAGACGTGATGGGCGTCATGCGTCCATGCCGCGCGTATTCCTCCGGCTTCAGGCCCAGGCGCGCCACAGTCTCGGGGGTGATCCATCCGGCGCACGGCTTGTCCCGCGGGAAGTGCGCCCGGTCCACCACCAGCACTTCCATCCCGCCGCGCTTGAGCCGCGCCGCGCACGCCGATCCGGCCGGCCCTCCGCCGATGAGGATCGCATCGTAGGCGCTCATGCGGGCTCCCCAGCCCGCGCGGCTTGCTCCTGCCCGCTCTCGCGGGTCCACAGCCTTCTTGTGCAGCGCGGCCCGGCGAACAGCACCTGGTACAGCTCCAGCGTGCCGCTCCGGAACGACGCCTCCGACCCCGCCAGATACAGCTTCCAGGCGCGGGCGAACTCTTCATCGAACATCGCCGCCACCTGCGGCTCGGCCGCCTCGAAGCGCTCGCGCCAGCAGCGCAGCGTCCGAGCGTAGTGGGAGCGCAGGTTCTCCACGTCGGCCACATGATAGGCGCCGGCCTCGAGCAACGGCAGCATCTCGCTGAGCGCGGGCGCATAGGCGCCGGGGAAGATCCGCTTGCGGATCCAAGGGCTCAGCGGCGCCGGGCAGGAACGCCCGATGAAGTGCAGCAGCCCGCGGCCCGTTTCGCCGATCGTGCGCCGGATCACCTCGCCGAGCTCGCCGTAGTGCTCCACGCCGACATGCTCCAGCATGCCGATCGAGGCGAAGACGTCGTAGGCGCCGGTAATGTTGCGGTAGTCGTCGAGCACAAATTCGACGCGGCCCTCCAATCCCAGTTCGCGGCAGCGCCGCCGCGCCCAGGCGATCTGCTCTTCGCTGATGTTGAACGCGCGCACGCGGCAGCCGTGTACCCGCGCGATGTACAGCGCGAAGGCGCCCCAGCCGCAGCCCGCGTCCACCACGCGCTCGCCCGGCTCCAGCGCCAGCTTTCGCGCTACGCGCTCCATTTTCGCGATCTGCGCCTCTTCCAGAGACGCATCCTCGCGCGGGAAGAAGGCGCAGGTGTACAGCATCTCTTCGTCCAGCCACAGCCGGTAGAACTCGTTGCCGAGGCCGTAGTGGCGGCGGATGTGTTTCTTCGCCGCGCGCACCGAGCGCCGCTGCGTCCAGTCCAGGTAGCGCGACAGCCAACTCCAGGCGCCGCGGCTGTCGCCCTGGCGCGGGTAGTGCCGGTAGATCGTCTCGCAGAATTCCGCCAGCGGCCCCTCCAGCTCCACGGCGCCGGAAGCGTAATTTTCGGCGAAGCCCGTCTCCGGGTCCGCCAGCATCGCCGCCAGCGCGCCCCAGCTCCGGATCCGCAGCGTGAACGCGACCGCCGCCTCGCGCGCCTCCACGGCCGTTCCGTCCGGCAGAAGGATGCGCACGGGCGGATTGCCGGCGGCCTTGAGGATCCGTGCGCCCGCAATCTGGGCTGCTGCGCCAAGCCATCGGTGTTCCAGCATGCATCACCTCCACTCAGAAGCCCTTGGCCACAAGCTAGCATCCCCGCGCGCCGGAATCCAGCCCCCGCCGCTATACTGGCATCCATGGCCCGCGGGCCGGCGCGCGGGCGCCCGGCGGCCGGGGCGAAATTCTGCGGCCCTGGATGAATTGGACGGAAATTCGATGATTTTGATGAACGATTTCCGGCGGCAATGGGCGGATGCCGCGCCGGATTTCCGCCGCGCGCTGGACCGCACCGGCGCGTCCGGCTGGTACATTCTCGGCCGCGAGGTGGAGCGGTTCGAACGGAGCCTCGCCGCCGCCTGGGGCCTCCCGCACGCCGTGGGCGTTGCCAGCGGTCTGGACGCGATCGAGATCGGCCTGCGCATCCTGGGCTGCCGCGCCGGCGACCGCGTGCTCACCGCTCCCGTTTCGGCCTTCGCCACCGCGCTGGCCGTGCTCCGCGCCGGCGGCGTGCCCGTATTTGCGCCGTGCTCGCCCAACGGCCTGGCCGACCTCGACGCCTGCGCCGAAATTCTGGAGCGCGATCCCTCCATCCGCTTCTTCGTGCCGGTGCACCTGTATGGCCACTGTCTTGATCTGGACCGGCTCGCCGCCATCGCCGCCCGCGGCGTGCGCATGGTGGAGGACTGCGCCCAGTCCATCCTCGCCCGCTGGAACGGACGCCCCTGCGGCACGGCGGGCGAGGCGGCCGCGGCGAGCTTCTACCCGACCAAGAACCTGGGCGCGCTGGGCGACGGCGGCGCGCTGCTGACGCGGGATGAAGACCTCGCCGCGCAGGCCCGCTGCTGGCGCGATTACGGCCAGCAGGGCAAATACCATCACATTGTGGCGGGGCTCAACAGCCGGCTCGACGAATTGCAGGCGGCGTTTCTCGCCGAAGCCGGGCTGCCAAGACTGGAAAAATGGACCGCGCGCCGGCGCGCGATCGCCCGCGCCTACATCGAGGGCATCCGGCATCCTGAGGTCGAAATCCCTGCTGCTGCGCCGGGGTCGGACTCCGTCTGGCACCTGTTCCCGGTGCTCGTCCCGGACGGGGCCAAAGAGCATTTCCGCCGCCACATGGAGCAGTGCGGCGTGCAGACGGCGGAACATTATCCCCTGCCTTTGTTTGATCAGCCGGCCATGCGCGAAGCCCGCCACGAGCTGGCCGGGGATCCGGAGCCGGCGCGCCGCTTCTGCCGCCGCGAGGTCAGCCTGCCCATCCATCCCTACCTCGCCGATGACGAGGTGCAAGCCGTGATCGAAGCCGCCAACCGCTGGGCGGGCGCGCAGCAGGCGGCGCGCGCGAAGGGATAAGCTGAAACGCATGAAGCGTTCCCTGCTCATCGCTGTCCTGTGCGCGGCGGCAGCCGCCGTTCTGCTGGCCCAGTTGCCCAAGGGCGCTCGCCCGCCCGGCGAGGATTGGGTGCAACTGTTCAACGGGAAGGACCTCGCCGGCTGGAACCCGGTCGGCAAGGAGGAATGGACGGTGGCCGATGGCGTGCTCATCGGCCGCGCCGTCACAAAAGAATACGGCTATCTGGAAACAGCCAAGGATTACCGGAATTTCCAGCTCTCGCTGAAATTCAAGTGCATTGGCACGGGGAATTCCGGCGTTTATTTCCACACGCGCTTCAAACCGGGCACGGCCGACGTCAGCCAGGGCGCGCAGTTCGAAATCGACTGCACCATCGGCCGCCACACGGGCGGCGTCTACGGCTTCGGCCGCGCCTGGATCGTCTGGCCCGCGCCGGAAAACGAGACCGTCGTGCGCCAGAACGAGTGGAACGAGATGCTGGTCACGGTCAACGGCAACCGCTACGTCTCGCGCCTGAACGGAGTGCCGATGATCGACTTCACCGATCCGCGCGCGCCGTTCCTGACCGGCACCATCGCGCTCCAGCTCCACTCGGGCGGCGAGGGGCACATGCAGTTCCGCGACATCTGGGTCCGCGAGCTGCCCTGAGCCGCGCGCCCGGGCGGCGTTACTGCCGCTTCGTCCGGCGGCACACCGCGAGCGCGCCTTCCGGGTCGATCGCCGACGAGCCTTCCTCGACGTGCAGGATGCGGCCGTCGGGCCCGATGACGAAGGTCGCGCGGTTGGCGATGCCGCTCGTCTCGTTGAGAACCCCGTAAGCGCGCGCCACCTCGCGGCGGGCGAAGTCGCTGGCCAGCGGGAAGCTGAGCTTGAGCACCTCGCGCGCCCAGTGGCCGAGCGACGGCAGGTTGTCTGTGCTGACGCCGATCACCGTGGCGCCGGCCTTTTCAAATTCTGCGATACCAGCCTGGTACGCGGTCATTTCCTTCGTTCAACCGCCGGTGAAGGCGGCCGGGAAAAAGGCGACCACGACGGTCTTGCCGCGGTGCGCGGCCAGGTGGAACTCCTGCCCGGCGGTGGTGCGCAGGCGGAAGTCGGGCGCTTCATCGCCGGGTTTGAGATGGGTTTTCGGCGGCGCGGCCGGCTGGGCCAGAGCCAGCGCGGCCAGGATCGCGGTCAGTATCCCAGAACGCATCAAGCCTCCTTGCCCGCGTTCGCCAGGGCGGGCGGACTTGGCTCCAGCATATCACCGCCTCCACTTTTCCTGTGATTCCCCCACGACTATCCGATATGAGCGGTGAGAGCCGCGCCCCGCGGATCCCGCAATCCGCCGGGCGCGGCCGAAGCAGGCAAGGACCGCCGGACATCATGGACAAGCAGACTGTTCCGAGCAAACAGGCCAGGGCGGCGCAGGGCCGCCAGGGCAAGTATCTCGTTTTCCACCTCGGCCGCGAGGAGTTCGCCGTGGCCGTGCTGAAGGTGCGCGAGATCATGGGGCTTCAGGAGATCACCGAGGTGCCGCAGACGCCGCCCTACGTCCGGGGCGTGATCAACCTGCGGGGCAAGGTGATTCCGGTGGTGGATCTGCGGCGCAAGTTCGGCATGCCGGACGCGGAGGCCACCTCGCGCACCTGCATCATCGTGCTGCACGTGCGGCGCAGGAGCGGCTCGGGCGATCCGCTGCTGATGGGCGTCGTTGTCGACGGCGTCAGCGAGGTGCTCACCATCCAGGAGCAGGAGATCGAGGACACGCCGTCGTTCGGCGAGGACGTGCGCCTGCCCTACATTCTGGGGCTGGCGAAGGTGAAGGGGCGGGTGAAGATCCTGCTCGACATCGACGAGGTGATGACGGCGCAGGAGCTCGGCGGGCTGGAACTGCTGCCGCTGGACGAGGAAGCCGTGCCGGCCGAAGCCTGAGCGGCGGAACGCGGGCGGAAGGATCACGGGAGTTTTACCAGGAAAAGGAAGGGAAGAAGCGATGTCGTTTGCGAAACGGAACTTGGGCAGCAAGATGTACCTGAGCCTGGGGCTGACCGGCGCGCTGCTGCTGCTGGTGGGCGCCGGCGGGGTCTTCAGCGCGTCGATGCTGAGCGGGCTGGTGCAGAACACGGTCAACAGCGAAGGGAAGAAGCTCCAGTACGCGATGGCGGTGGAGCGGAGCGTGGCCCAGGGCGAGGCGTCGCAGCGCGGCGTGCTGCTGGGCGCGATGACGGGCGATGCGGAGCTGACGCGGCAGTCGCGGGCGAATCTGCAAAGGGCCCTGGGCGAGGCGGGCGAGGCGGTCAACGCCATCCAGCCGCTGCTGTGGTCGGACGAGGGCAAGCGGTTGAACGCGGATCTGCGCCGGGACCTGGAGGAGTGGACGCAGCAGACGGCGGTGTTCCTCGGCCACGTGGACGCGCAGCGGTTCGACGAAGCCACGAGGATGCAGGCGTCGGTCTTGGCGCCGCTGCTCGAGCGGACGCGGAAGAACTCGGCGGCGATGGCGGCGCTCCAGCGGCGGCTGCTGGAGCAGGCAGCCTCGGACGCCACCTCGCAATCGCGGCTGGCGATGCTGCTGCTGATCGTGGGCGTGCTGGTGGCGGCGGCGGTGTCGGGCGCGGCGATGTGGGTGATGCGCGGGGCGGACCGGACGCTGAAGCGGATCGCGGCGGAGATCGCCGACGGCGCGCGGCAGGTGGCCGGGGCGGCGCAGCAGGTGTCGAGCTCGTCGCAGGCGCTGGCGCAGGGATCCAGCGAACAGGCGGCGTCGCTCGAGCAGACGTCGGCTTCGACCGAAGAGCTGAACTCGATGACGCAGAAGAACGCTGAAAACGCCTCGCTGGCGGCGGGCGAAACCGAGAAGGCCGATCAGCTGCTGAAGGAGACCAATGAGAAGCTCGGCCAGATGATCGAGTCGATGAAGGAGATCAACGCCTCGAGCGAGAAGATCAGCCGCATCATCCGCGTCATCGACGAGATCGCCTTCCAGACCAACATCCTGGCGCTGAACGCGGCGGTGGAGGCGGCGCGGGCGGGCGAGGCGGGCATGGGCTTTGCGGTGGTGGCCGATGAAGTCCGCAACCTGGCGCAGCGCTGCGCCCAGGCGGCCAAGGACACCTCGGATCTGATCGAGGAGTCGATCGTGCGCTCCAACGAGGGCAAGCTGCGGCTGGACGAGGTGGCGGCCTGCGTCACCCGGGTGTTCGAGAACGCGTCGCGGATCCGGGTGCTGGCCAGCGAGGTGCACATGGGCAGCCAGGAGCAGGCCCGGGGCATCGAGCAGATCGCGCGCGCCGTGGCGCAGATGCAGCAGGTGACGCAATCGACGGCGGCCAGCGCCGAGGAGAGCGCGTCGGCGGGCGAGGAGATGTCGGCGCAGGCCCAGCACCTGCAGGCGGCCGTGGACCGGCTGCGCGAGCTGGTGGGCGCGGGCGAAGAGGAGCACGCGGCCGCGTCGCCGGCGCGGGCGGCCTCCCCGCTTCTGCATGCGGCGAAGGCTCCGCGCGCGTTGGGCGTCAAGACGGCGGCGCGCATGGAGATTCCTCTCGAGGACGGGTTCCGCGATTTCTGAGCCGCGCGGCGGCTCCTGAAGGACGAAAGCGCATCCGGGGAGTGACCCACAGCCATGGCGCAGGACAGGGAGAGGATCGAGGGCGGTCCGGCGGCTGGGCCGGACCGCCCGGCGGAGGCCGCGCCGGAGCGGCCGGACGCGGCCGAAGGGCTGCGGGCGCTGGCCGAGAGCATGGAGTCGGCCGCAGGGGCGGCCAATCCTTTGGCCCAGGATCCGGAGCTGGTGCAGGACTTCCTGGTCGAGGCGCGCGAGCACCTGGCCAGGATCGAAGCGTGCCTGCTCGAGATCGAGCAGGGCGTGCACACGCAGGAGACGCTGCACGCGGCCTTCCGCAGCTTTCACACGATCAAGGGGCTGGCCGGGTTCCTCGACTACTCGGTCATGCAGCGGGTGGCGCACGAGACCGAGACGCTGCTCGATCTGGCGCGCAACGGCAAGCTGGTGATGCGGCCGGCGGCGGTGGATGTGGTGCTGGCGGCGGGCGACTATCTGCGGTCGTGGCTCGATGCGATCGAGGCGGCCGCGGCAGGCCGCGCGGCGGCGGCGCCGCCGGAGCCGGACGCGCTGATCGCGCGCATTGAAGCGGCGGCCGCTGGCGGGCCGGAAGAGGCCGTTGCGGCGCCGCCGGCGGACGAGCCGGCGCTGCAGCGCGAGGCGGCGGCCGGTCCGGCGGAGGCTCCGGCGGCGGGCGCGGGCCGCGCGGGCGGCGACGCGTCGCTCGTCAAGGTGGACACGGCCAAGCTCGAGTATCTGGTGGACATGGTGGGCGAGCTGGTGATCGCGCAGACGATGCTGAGGCACAATCCGGACTTCGCGCAGGTGAAGTCGCCGAAGCTGCAACGCGACATCGCGCACTTGACGCGCGTCACCGGCGAGGTGCAGAAGACGGCGATGGCGATGCGCATGGTGCCGGTGGGGCACCTGTTCCGGCGGATGACGCGGCTGGTGCGCGATCTGGCGCGCAAGTCGGGCAAGCAGGCCGAGCTGGAGCTGCACGGCGAGGACGTCGAGCTGGACCGCACGATCGTCGAGGAGCTGCACGACCCCCTGGTGCACATGCTGCGCAACAGCATGGACCACGGGCTGGAGGCGCCGGCCGAGCGCGAGGCGGCGGGCAAGCCGGCGGCGGGCCGCATCCGGCTGGCGGCGTCGCATCAGGCGGGCATGATCGTGATCGAGATCAGCGACGACGGGCGGGGCCTCGACCGCGACAGGATCTTCCGCAAGGCGGTGGAGCGGGGCCTGGTTGCGGCCGACGCCAAGCTGAGCGACGCGGAGGTGTTCCACCTGATCTTCGAGCCGGGCTTTTCGACGGCCGAGCAGGTGACCGACGTCAGCGGCCGCGGCGTGGGCATGGACGTGGTGCGCAAGCACATCAACAAGCTGCGCGGCCGGATCGAGATCGTCTCGTCGGGCGGGTCGGGCACGACGTTCCTGCTGAAGGTGCCGCTGACGCTGGCCATCATCGACGGGCTGATCGTGTCGGTGGGGGGCGAGCGGTTCATCGTGCCGATCTTCGCCGTGCGGGAGATGTTCAAGGCCTCGCCCGAACAGGTCTTCACCGTGGAAGGCAGGGGCGAGATGGTGATGGTGCGCGGGCGGCTCCTGCCGCTGGTGCGGCTGGCGGCGAAGCTGGGCGTGGCGCCGCGCAGCGAGGATCCGTGCGACGGGCTGGTGATCGTGGGCGAAAGCGGCAGCCGGGTGTTCTGCCTGCTGGTGGACGAGCTGGCAGGCAAGCAGGAGGTGGTGATCAAGAGCCTGGGGCCGGCCTTCCGCGAGGTGCGCGGCTTCGCCGGCGGAGCGATTCTGGGCGACGGGCGCGTGGGGCTGATCCTGGACCTGGCGGCGGTGGCGGGCGAAGCCGGAGCGGTGTTGCGCAACTGAGGAGACCGGACAGGGGACGGGATGCCGATGCAGGGGTTGACGGAGAGGGAATTCCGCGAAATCCGCGAGCTGGCCTACCGCAGCTTCGGGCTCGACCTGCGGCCGGGCAAGGAGGCGCTGGTCAACGCGCGGCTGGCGCGCCGGATGCAGGAGCTGGGGCTGGGCAGCCTGTCGGAGTATGTGGAAGCGGTGAAGGCCGACCGCACGGGCGAAGAGCTCGAGCGGCTGATCAACGCGCTGACGACAAACCACACGGGCTTCCTGCGGGAGCCGCAGCACTTCGCGCTGCTGCGCGAGGCGGTGCTGCCGCCGCTGGCCCGGCGCGGGACGATCCGGATCTGGAGCGCCGGCTGCTCGACGGGCGAGGAGCCCTACACGATCCTGTTCACGGCGGCTGACGTGCTGGGCGCGGAGCGGATCGGGACGCTCCAGTTGTTGGCGACCGACATCTCGACGCGGGTGCTCGAGAAGGCGCAGGCGGGCATCTATGCGAAAGAGCGGCTCGAAGGGCTGCCGCCGGGCTGGGCGCAGCGGTATTTCCAGCGCGGCGAGGGCCGCTGGGAGGGCAGCGTGCGGGTGAAGCCGGAGTGGCGGGCGCGCGTCGAGTTCCGGCGGCTGAACCTGATGGAGGACTTCAGCTTCCTGCCGCGCTTCCAGGTGATTTTCTGCCGCAATGTGATGATCTATTTCGACAAGCCGACGCAGGAGCGGCTGGTGGGGCGCTTCACCGACCGGCTGGAGGCGGGCGGCTGGTTTCTGATCGGGCACAGCGAAGGGCTGATGGGCATCCGGCACGGATTGGATTACGTCAGGCCGGCGGTGTACCGGAAGCCCGCCGGGGCTGGCGCCGCTGGCAGGAGGGGCGCTTGAAGACGATGGTCGTGGGCGTGGGAGACTGCAAGGTGACCGGCGAGCCGGCCGAGATCGTGACGTTTGCGCTGGGCTCCTGCATCGCCGTGGTGATCTGGGATCCGGTGGCGAAGGTGGGCGGGCTGCTGCACTTCATGCTGCCGGACAGCGCGGTGGACCGCGAGACGCAGGGCCGGGCCAACCCCTACCGCTATGCCGACACGGGCACGCCGCTGCTGTTCCGCCAGGCGTATGAGAAGGGCGCCGAGAAGCGGCGCCTCCAGGTGCGGCTGGCGGGAGGGGCCAACGTGGTGGACCAGGGCGGCGTGTTCAACATCGGCCGGCGCAACCATGCCGCCGTGCGGAAGATTCTGTGGAGGGCGGGCGTGCTGGTGCATGGAGAAGACGTGGGGGGCTCGGTGTCGCGCACGGTGCGGCTGAATGTGGCGACAGGCCGCTGCACGGTGAGCGAGCCTTCGGGCGTGGTGCGGGAATTGAGGGCCGGGGCGCCTGTGGCGTCCGCGGCAGGAGGTGCCGAATGCCGAGTCGCCTGATGATCGTCGATGATTCGCCCGTGATGCGGGCCTTTGTGAAGCGGACCGTCGCGCTGGCGGGGTTCGAAACGTCGGAGATCCTGGAAGCCTCCAACGGGCGCGAGGCGCTGGACAGGCTGCGCGCCTCGACAGCCTCGCCGGCGGTGGATCTGATCCTGACCGACATCAACATGCCGGTGATGGACGGCGAGCAGTTGATCGGCGAGCTGAAATCCGATCCGGGCTTGCGTTCAATTCCGGTGGTCGTGGTTTCGACCGATTCCACGGAGAACCGCGTGGGGGCGCTGCTGCGGCTGGGGGCGAGCGACTATGTGCGCAAGCCGTTCCCTCCGGAGCGGCTGAGCGAGGTGCTCGGCGGGCTGCTGGGCCGGGCGGGCGCGGGGCGGGAGGAGTTCTAGCCATGCAGGAGGCGAAACCGGAGCGGGCGGAGGTGCGGCAGGCGCTCGAGGAAGCCGTGCTGGAAGTGCTTGAGACGATGTGTTTCGAATTCCCCATCGACGAGCCGTCGGCGGGCGGGTTCAGCGGGGAAGGCGCGGTGCAGGCCGTGGCGCGGTTTGAAGGCAGCGCCCGCGGCGCGCTGCGGGTGGCGCTGGCGGGGGAGGCGCCGCGGCGGCTGGCAGCGGCGTTTCTGGGGCTGGAGGAAGCCGGTGTCGGCGAGCAGGAGGTGCTGCAAATGGCCTCGGAACTGGCCAACATGCTCTGCGGCGCCACGCTGAGCCGGCTGGAGCCGCACGGGCGGCTGCGGATCGCACCGCCCGAGGCCGACTGGGGAGGCGAGCCGTGCGGGGGCGGATGCTGGCTGCGCTTTCCGCTGGAGCAGGGCGAGGTGGCGGTGACCCTGAACTGGGAGGAGGAGTCATGACGAATCCGCGAAAGATCCGCGTGCTGGTGGTGGACGATTCGGCCATTGTCCGAAAAGTGCTGGCAGACGTGCTGAACCAGCAGCCCGACATTGAAGTGGCCGGAACGGCGCCGGACGCCTTCGTGGCGCGGGACAAGATCGTCGCGCTGCGGCCCGATGTGATCACGCTCGACGTCGAGATGCCGCGCATGGACGGGCTGACGTTCCTCGAGAAGCTGATGAAGCACTATCCGCTGCCGGTGATCGTGGTCAGCTCGCTCACCCAGAACTCGACCCGCGCCGCGCTGGAGGCGGTGAACCGCGGCGCGGTGGATGTGCTGGCCAAACCCGGCGGACCCTATTCGGTCGCGGATCTGAAAGACGACCTGCCGCAGCGGGTGCGGGCGGCGGCCGCCGCCAAGCTGCGCGCGGCGCCCGCGCCGCCCGTGGCGCCGCGGCTTCCCGCGCCGCGCCCGGCAATGGCCCCGAGAAACGGCGCCCCCGCGCAACACCTCATCGCCATGGGCGCTTCCACCGGCGGCACCGTGGCCATCGAGCGCGTGCTCACCGCGCTGCCGGCGTCGATGCCGCCCATCGTCATCGCCCAGCACATCCCGCCGGGCTTCTCCGCCACTTTCGCCCAGCGGCTGAACAAGGTCTGCCCGTTCGAGGTGAAGGAGGCGGAGGGCGGAGAGACGCTGTCGAACGGCATGGCCGTGGTCGCGCCGGGCAACCGCCACCTGGAGGTCGAGCGCATCCCCGGCGGCGGCTGGCGCACACGCCTGCACGACGGGCCCAAGGTCTGCTATCAGCGGCCCTCGGTCGACGTCCTGTTCCGCAGCGTCGCCCGCGAAGCCGGCGCGCATTCGACCGGCGTCCTGCTCACCGGCATGGGCGCCGACGGCGCCGCCGGGCTGCTCGAGATGCGGCGCGCCGGCGCGGAAACCCTCGCGCAGGATGAGGAGACCTGCGTGGTCTACGGCATGCCGCGCGAGGCGGTCCGCCTCGGCGCCGCCGGGCAGGTGCTGCCGCTCGACGAGATCGCCGGCGCATTGATGAAGCGAGCCCCGGCGCCCGCCGCTGTCTGACCCCGCCCCCGCCAGCGCTCCAGGAGAGCCGCGGCGAAAGCGCGCCAGGGCGCGCAGGGTGCGGCCCCGCCAGCGCGAGCGCAGCCTACGGGCGCAGCCGCGCCTGACGGACGGAGCCACGGCTGAAGCCGGGGCGATCCAGCCGTGCTCCTGCCGCGAGGATTCAGTTTCCGCGCCCGCCCGAGCCGGCGCGGACGCCTCCCGTGCCGCCTACGCTGCCGCCAGCCGCTCCGCCGCCGCGGCTGCCCACGCTGCCCGCCCCCGCCGCAGGCGCTGCAGGCGCTGAGGCCGAAACCGGCGCGGCTGGCCGGTAGCTGGGAGCAGCGCTCCGCGCCGGCATGGATCCTGCAAAAGACGGCCCGCCCCGGTCAAAGCCTCCGCCAAAAGACGGCGCGCTCCGCGGCGGGTAGTAGACCTGATACACCGTCCGCGGCGTGTAGTAGGAATACCCGAACGGGCTCATCACCGTGTCGCTCCACGGCACGTAGGTGGCGAAGCCGAAATACGGATTCCAGAGCCATGTGCCGCCCTGGAAACCGCTCGCCCCCCAGAACGCGCCCGCCTGCCGCGCCGCCGACACGTTGGCCATGGCGATGTAGCCCGAACGGCGCTTCGACCACCGGTAGAGCGAGTCCGTCTCCTTGTCCGCATCGAATTTCCGCACGGCCCACTGCGCGCCCTCCAGCCGCAGTTCGCGTCCGCCTTTCAGCGTCTGGGCCTGCCCGGCGGCGCGCACTTCGGCCTGTCCGCTGAAAACGCGCACGCGCGGCGGCGCGGCGTCGAAGCGGTACAGCCCCGCTTTTTCCAGTTCGACCTCCGCGCCCGCCAGGCGCACCAGGATCGAATTCTCCCGCAGCAGTTCGACGACGTCGATCAGGGCGACGCCTTCGAGCAGCTCCAGTTTCACCGAGGACAACCGGCTCGAGTCGAGCCGCACCGCGCTCGCCTCGCCCAGACGCAGAAAGGCGCCGGGCGTGAGCAGGACTTCAGCGCGCCCCTCTTCGGTGCGCAGCGTCTGGCCATCCTTCATCGAAACCAGCTCGTTGGGCCGCGGCTCGACGCGCTGCGGCGCCGCGCCACGGTCATCGACGAAAAAGACGTCCCCCTCGGCCACGTTGATCATGCCCGCGCGGGCGGACACGGCGTGCTGCGCCGCGGCGGAACCCGCCAGCAGAAGCAGCGCGGCTGCGCCGGCGCTCAAATGCTGCCATTCACGCATGAGGCTCTCCCTTCCCTGCTCTCAGCCTGATTCTTTGACGAGGCCGGCCGCTCCGCCGTTGCAGGATATCGCGCCGCTCCAGCCTCAGGCGATCCGTTCGAAAGTCGCGATGCGCGGCTCGCCCTCGGCCAGTTCCGGCAACAGGCTGGAAAGCCGCTCCAGATGCGGCGTGGCCAGGTGGCGGTCGAGCGCCTCGCGCGAGGTCCAGTTCTCGTAGAACAGAAAATGTCCGGGCCTGTCCGTCGATACATGAAGGTCGTATTGCAGGCAGCCCTCTTCGGCGCGCGTCGGCTCGACGCAACGCAGCAGCTCTTCGCGCAGGCGCTGTTCGCAGCCCGGTTTGGCGATGATCTCGGCCACGACGGTCAGCATGGGGGATCTCCTGGTTTCGATCACGAACTCCGCTTGCGGATCGGAATGCCGAGCCGCTTGATCTTCTGGTTGAGAGTCGAGAGCGGAATGCGCAGCAGCGCCGCGGCCTCCGTCTGCGAATAGTTGGTCTCTTCCAGCGCCTCGGTGATGGTGCGCGCTTCGAAGTCGGCGACCTTCTCAAACAGAGACGCATCGGGCGGCAGCCCGCCGGCGGCCTCGGCCGTGCGCACGCCCGTCGATTGCAGCAACTGCTCGGGCAGCACGCTCACCGGCACCACTTCGCTGGTGGCCAGCACGACGGCGCGCTCGATGGCGTTTTCCAGCTCGCGCACGTTGCCCGGCCAGTTGTAGTCCATCAGCAGGTGCATCGCCTCGGGCTCGAAGCGCAGCAGGGAGCGGCCTTCGGCGTCGAGGAACTTGTTGTTCTCCCGGCAGTAGACCTGGAAGAAATGGTCCACCAGCAGCGGGATGTCCTCCTTGCGCTCCCGCAGCGGCGGCAGGTGGAGGTTGATGACGTTGAGACGGTAATACAGATCCTGGCGGAAGCGGCCCTCTTCCACCAGCCTGGCCAGATCCGCATTGGTGGCGGCCACGATGCGCACGTCGACGCGGATGGTCTCCGTGGATCCCACCGGAATGAATTCACGCTCCTGGATCACGCGCAGCAGCTTCACCTGCATGTCCGGCGTAAGCGTGCCGATCTCGTCGAAGAAGATGGTGCCGTGGTTGGCCGTCTCGAAGTAGCCGCGGCGGTTGGCCACCGCGCCGGTGAAGGCGCCCTTGACGTGGCCGAACAGCGTGGATTCGAGCAGGTCCGGAGGCAGCGACCCCGAGTTCACGCCGACGAACGGCTTGTCGGCGCGCGGCGAGTTGGCGTGGATGGCCTTGGCGATGAGCTCCTTGCCGGTGCCTGTCTCGCCGGTGATGAGGATGTTGCTCTTCGATGGCGCCACCTGCGCCACCAGGTCGAGCACGCGCAGCATGCGCTCGCTCTTGCCGACGATGTTGGGAAACGCGTAGCGCTGCTTCAGCGCGCGGCGCAGCTCGCGGTTCTCGCGCTCCAGCCGCGTCCGCGCGATCTGGCGGTCGATCTCGATCAGCAGCTTCTCGTTGTCCCACGGCTTGGAGAAGTAGTCGTTGGCGCCCGACTTCAGCGCCTCCACGGCCACCTCCACCGACCCGTAGGCGGTGATGAGGAACACGGGCGTTTCGTGGTCGCGCTTGCGGATCTCGTCCAGCACCTCGAAGCCGGAGCGGTCCGGCATCATCAGGTCGAGCAGGACGAGGTCGAAGACGCCGGATTCAAAGCGGCGCAGGCCCTCGGCTGCGTTTTCGGCCGCCGCCACCGCGTAGCCCTCGCCCTCCAGCAGAATCTGGAGCGATTCGCGTATGTCGGCTTCGTCGTCCACCACGAGGATGCGTCCGCGCGGCTGGCCGGCGGCTGCTGTGTCGAGGATTTCCTGTTCAGGCTGAGGCATCCGCAGTCTTCCGGTTCACGGCGGGAAATTCGAGCCGGAACACCGCGCCGCCGGAAGGCAGCGACCCGGCTTCGATCAGGCCGCCATGCTCTTCCACAATGCCATAAGTGACGCTGAGGCCGAGGCCCGTTCCCTTGCGCGCGCCCTTGGTGGTGAAGAAAGGATCGAAGATCCGCGGCAGATGCTCGGGCGGGATGCCCGGCCCGGAGTCGCGCACTTCAGCCCGCACCGTGGCGCCGTCGGAGAGGGTGCGCAGCACCAGCCGCCGCGGCGCGCCCGGCGGCAGCTCCGCCATCGCGTCGCGCGCGTTCAGCAGCAGGTTGAGGAACACCTGTTGCAGCTTGCCGGTGTTGCCGCGGATCGGAGGCGCATCCGGCGCCAGCTCGTAGACGACCTCGATGCCGTGCTTTTCGAGTTGATGCTCGAGCAGCGACACCGTGTCGCGGATCACGCGGTTCAGATCCAGCGGCTCGAACTCGGAGCTGGAGGTGCGCGAGAAATTCAGCAGCGAGTTCACGATCTCGGAGGCGCGGAAGGTCTGCCGCGCGATCTTGTCCAGCAGCCGCGTCTTCTGCTCGTCGCCCATCAGTTGCTTGGCCAGCATCTGGGCGTAAGTCGAGATCACCGCCAGCGGCGTGTTCACCTCGTGCGCCACGCCCGCCGCCAGCAGGCCGATCGAGCTGAGCTTGTCGGCCTGGATGAGCCGCCGCTCCAGCTCCTCGCGTTCGGTGACGTCGTCGAAGATGATCAGCCGCCCGATCCGCTGGCCGTCTTTGGTGACCAGCGGCGCGATGGCCAGGTTCACGATGGTGTCGCGCTGGCCGCCCTCGGCGGCGCCGTCTCCATTGCCGCCCGAGCCCTGCTGGAGGAGCGACCAGCGGCGCAGCGGGATCCTGTAAAGCTGGTGAACCTCGGTCTCCGCCCGCAGGGCGTCGAAATGCACGGCCAGCTCCGGCGGAAACAGCTCGCCCAGCCGCCGCCCGAGCGCCGCCGACCGCGGCACTCCCGTGAGCCGCTCCAGTTGCGAGTTCCAGCTTTCCACGCGGTCTTCCAGGTCGGCGGCGAGGATGCCGACGTTGATCGATTCGACGATGTTCTCGCTGAACTCCTTGAGCCTCTCGTACTGCTCCACCTTGTCGGCCAGCGACCGGTACAGCCGGGCGTTTTCCACCGCCATGGCGATGTAGCCGGCCAGCGAGGTGAGCAGGTCGATGTCCTCCGACGAGAGAAAGTCGCCCTTCACCGTGCGGCTCACGCCCAGCCACGCCAGCGTGCGGCCGCGGAAACGGCACGGCAGGTAGTAAGTGAGATCCAGCAGCGCCAGCGTCTCCCGCACCGGCGGCGGCAGGCGGCGCGAAACGATGTCGAGCGCGTGCTGCGTGCGTTCGAAGAACAGGTATGGCTCCTGCGGCGGCTCGGGCAGGAAGGACAGATCCAGCGGCTCTTTCTCCAGGTGCAGCAGCGCGCCGTCGCGGTCCAGGGCCGAGTGCAGCCGGAAGCCGCCGCCGTCTTCCCGCGAGAGGAAGAACGCCACATGGTCCACCGAAAGGGTCGTCAGCAGCCGCTCGCCCACGCTGCGCAGCGTGCGGTCCAGATCCATCTCCGAGGTCAGCTCGCGGGCGAAGCTCAGCAGCGTGCGCCGGTGGTCGAATCGGTCTTTGTAAAAGACATGGCGGTCCAGCACCTCCTGGATCCAGTGGCGCAGCGGCTCGAAGACGAGCGCGGCGATCAGCACCAGCAGCATCACCGCCGTCGGGCTCAGCTCGTCGCGCCGCCCCAGCGCGTACACGAGCAGGGACACGATGCCGAGCACCGCCAGCGTCGCCAGCAGATAGACGTAGCCCTGCTGGAAGATGATGTCGACGTCCATCAGCCGGTAGCGCAGGATCGCGTACGCCCACGCCAGCGGCAGAAACGCCAGAAACAGCACGCTCAGCCGCATCGTTTCCGTCGGCACGAACCCGGCGGCGAACGGCGCCGCGTACAGCAGCGTGAACGGAACCATGCCCGCCAGCGCGCCATTGCGCAGCCACTTCAACTGCTGCCTCTGGATCGGATCTTCAGCCCGGCGGAAACTGAAGTGCAGCACCGCCGCGCCCGCCAGATAACAGGCCGCATACAGGGCCAGCCAGATGCGGTCCAGCAGCCAGTTCAGCTCCACCAGCGGCACCGAGCTCCGGACCACGCCGGCGGCGAACCCGATCTGAAGCGCCATCAGGGATACCGCCGGCAGATAGATCGACACGGCATGGCGCAAGGGAAACGCCCGGCGGCTTTCGGGGAAGGTCAGGCAGAAGTGCAGGAACAGCGCCGGCGCCAGCAGCCCGGCCACTACGTTGCCGATATAGATGGCCGTGTCAAAGGCGTTCAGCTTTCCCGTGTAGTGGAACGTGTGCAGCACGAAGCTGGCCAGGCAGAGCAGGTAGAAGTGCAGCGCCTTCGGCGCCCGGTTGCGGCGGAAGAACACGAACAGGCCGATGATCAGGTAAGCCGCGCCCACCGCGTACTGCGCGTACAACGCGCGGTCCCGGTTGGCGTCGGCGACGATGACCCTGGCAGGAATCTCCACCCCGCCCCGTTGCAGCGTGTAGTTGGCCTTGCCCCACACGCCCGTGCGGAACAGCAACTGCACCACGTCGGTGGCCTGCCGCACCTCCACCGCCGGCGCGTTCTCGATCGGTGCGATGCGCAACAGGACGTCGCCCGGCTGGATGCCCGCCCGGTCCGCCGGTCCGCCCGGCTGGACATAGACGGCCACCACTTTCGGCGCGCCCTCCGCGCCGCCGGCGTCCATCCAGGTGGCGCCATCTTCGGGCAGGTGGAACCGCCGCTGCTGCTGGTAATTGACGCCCGCGCAGATGATGGCCGTCAGCGTCAGCACGACGAGCAGCGCGCCAAGGAACTGGCTTTTCAGTCCCTGCTCCACCTCAGGCTCCACAGGCCGTCATGGCGGGCGTACACTTCGCCTCCCTACAGTTAAGCAACTCGCATGCCATGCTGCAAGACCGCCTGCTACTACCAGCCTACACCGGAAGCCAATGCATGGAAAGAGAAAAACGGGTTTCTGCGCCGGCTGAGAGATTCCAAAAACCGGAGCCGCCGTTCCAGAATCGGTACCCGGCCGTGGCCGGCAGACTCACCGCGCTTCCAGGATCAGAGCGGGCGCCAGCCCGGCTGCCGAAGAGAAGCCCCCGCCCGGAGGCGACAACCGCACCGAAAAGCCGTGCACCTTGCCGAGGAAGAAGTGCGGTGAGACATCCGCCGTCATGTCGCGATACGTGAGCTCGCCGAAATAATCCAGCGGGAACGAGGACGGCGGCGCCTCGACGCGCTCCTGCACGACGTAAGGAAACCGCAGCGCCGTCCGCAGAGCGCGCTCCCAGGTTGCGTCGTCCACGCTCGCCCCGTCGGTGGAATGCAATTCGCTCGTGTCCTCGTTCGGCCGCAGCACCAGCCGCGCCCGGTTCTTCAGGATGAACTCCACCAGGTCGACCGTCTCGCCCTGCCACGTGGTCTTGCCCTGCGCCACCACGCGCGTCTCCGGAATCGTGTTCCGGATGGCCTTGCGCTCGTCGGCGGGGAAGGAACCCGTCACCGACTCGTCGGTCAGCAGCGCCAGCAATGCCCGCTTTCTCAGAACCTCGGCGCGGAAGCTGTTCACCAGGCAGACCCGCCGCTGCTGGCAGGCCCGCAACAGCGGGTGCGACAGGTCATACCGCATGAGCAGATCCTGCGCCTTCACCCCGCGCAGGATCAGATCAATCCGGAAATCCCCGCGCCGGAGCACGCCGCCGGAATACTCCAGCTCATCCGGCCACAGCCGCTGCGCCTCGAGGCCCTGTGACCGCAACAATTGCACCAGCAGAGCATCCTCCGGCGTCTCGCCCGAACCCTGCGGCGCGGGAAAGTCGAGAATCCCCACCGAAGGCTTGCCCTTGCCGCCGAAATCCTTCCACGCCTTCAACAGGCTCGCCACCAGCGGCTTGGCCCCCGGAGGACGAGCCACCTTGTAGCGCTTGCGGAACTGCTTCATCGGTGCCGATTCCAGAAACACCTCCGCCAGCACGTCGCTCAACACAGCGCCCCGCGGCAGGTCTGCCCGCGGCGACGACAGGTGCAGGTGTCCGTTGGCGACCACCGCTTCCAGCACCGACGCCACTGCCGGCGTCGAATACCCCGGGTCGATCGAGACCAGCATCCGCTCCCCGGGCAGCAGCGCCAGCCGCGCCAGGATCTGCGGATCGGCCAACGCCATCTCCCTCACCCGGAGGATGGCCCGCGAAAGCGCTTCCGCCGAGGAAACCAGATTGTCATACTGCCGCCGCGTCAGAAAGTGCGGACGCAACACCGGGGACACGCCGCCGTTGCCTTCCAGCCCGCGGCGCCGCAACTGCTCGCGCAGCTCTTCCGTCCACGGCGTGCCGCTGGCAGCCAGCTCTTCCAGAATGCGATGGTAGCGGGCAACCGCCTCGCTCAGCAGTGTCATGGCCCTCGTTTCAATTTCAGTATCTCATAGCCCAGCCCGCCTGCCAACAGTACTACAGGATTAGTTACATGAATTGGAAGCCGAAATCCTTTGAAACGCTTGAGATTATTAGATCCTGTAGGCGGCTTGTCATCTATTAGCTCCACTTCTGCAGCGTCCCTGTATCCTTAGCCCGCTTTCTGTCACGCAGGTGTGGGCGGCAGCCGGAAGCCTGGCCATGGACCGGTTGCCGCCCTCTGCAAAGTGAACATTACAGGCAGGATACGGTCGGATTTCAGGCGCCGCGGCACGGGCGGCGATGGGCGGCTTGCCTGTTGCCACGATCAATACCCGAGCAAATTGAATCCGTTTTCGCTAGAATGGAAGCAACTTGGTTTCCCGCCCGGCTGGGGAAGCCCATCGGGCTTCCATGACAGCCGCCGGCGGCGATGCCGCGGCTGGGGGGACACTCCTCCGCCCCCCAGCCACCTCCCGGTTGCCGGCAGCGCATTCACGCTGGCGTTTACTTCGCCGGGCTGAACTGCGGCATCTCGAGCACGGCGGCGCCATCCACCCGCGGATCCGTTCCCGCCATGTGAACGCTGCGTTTCAGATCGCGCACCACCGCGCTGCCGAAGCCGAACACGCTCGAGTAGGGCGCCGCCGGCTGCACGGCGTGCCCGCGCCGCTGCAGCTCGACGCGGATGTTTTCCGGGATCCGGCTCTCGATCTGCACGTCGCAGCCATCGAACGTCGTTTTGGTGAAGCGCGGCGCCTCCAGCGCCTGCTGCACGTTCATCCCGAAGTCGGCGACATTGGAGACGAACTGCGCGTGCGCCTGGCTCTGGTTCCATCCGCCCATGATGCCGAAGCCGATCACGGTGTCGTCCTTCCGCATCAGGGCTGGAATGATCGTGTGCAGCGGGCGCTTGCGCCCTGCCAGCGAGTTCGGCTTGCCCGGCTCGATATCGAAGCTCGCCCCGCGGTTGTGGAAGGTGAAACCGGCGCCGGGCGCCACCAGTCCGGTGCCGTAGCCGCCGTAGTTGGACTGGATCAGGCTGACGATGTTGCCCTCGCGGTCCACCACGGACAGATAGATCGTGTCGCTGCCCTTGGCGGCGAGCGACTCCTTCAGCTCGCTTGGCAGCACGCGGCAGGCCGCCTGGCGCATGTCGATCCGCTTCGCCCGCTCCGCCGCCAGCTCTTTCGACAGCATCTGCTGGACGGGCACGGGCGTAAAACGCGGATCGCCCACATAGCGCTCCATGTCGGCGTAGGCGAGCTTCTTGGCCTCGATCATCACATGCAGCGCGGCGGCCGAGTTTTGCCCGTAATCGGCCAGCGGGAAGCGCTCCATGATGTTCAGCATCGATAGCGCGGCGATGCCCTGCCCGTTGGGCGGCAGCTCGTACACCGTCCAGCCACGGTAGGTGGTGGAGATCGGCTCCACCCATTCGGGCTGGAACTCGGCGAAGTCGTCCAGTTCGTGCGCCCCGCCCTGCTCGCGCAGGAAGCCCACCATCCGCTCGGCCAGCTCGCCTTTGTAGAAGCCGTCGCGGCCCTGCGCGGCGATGCGCCGGAGCGTGGCCGCCAGGGCCGGGTTGCGGAACAGGTCTCCCGGCTGCGGCCGTTCGCCCGCCGCCAGATAAGTTTCCCGGAACCCCGGCTGTTCCAGATACCGCCGCTGCACCAGCGAGCGCGCGCTCACCGCCGAGAGCGCGAAGCCGTTTTCGGCGTAAAAGATCGCCGGAGCAAGAATCTCGGAAAATGTTTTGGAGCCGAACCGCTCCCGCAGCGCGTGCCAGCCGGCCACGCAGCCGGGCACCGTCACCGTCTGCACGCTCAGGTCTTCGAATTTCTTCGTGCGCTCGTTGAACCGCACCTTCCGCTCGCGGACCCAGTCGAGCGTCAGCGCCTTTGGCGCCCAGCCGCTCGAATTCAGCCCGTACACCTTGCCCGTCTTCGCTTCGTAGACGATGGCGAACAGGTCGCCGCCCACGCCGTTGACGAACGGCTGCACCAGCCCCGTCATGGCGTTGGCGGCGATGGCCGCGTCCACGGCGTTGCCGCCCTGCTCCAGAATCTTGGCTGCCGCCTGTGAAGCCAGAAAGTTCGACGCGGCGACGATGCCGTGCGCGGACACGATCAGCGGCCGCGCCTGCTCATAGGGCGGCGGAGGCGCTGCCTGCCTTGGCGTTGGATCGGGCGCCTGCCAGGCCAGCAGGCAGGCGGACGCTATTCCCAGAAGAAGAATCAGGCGTTGCATGCGTAGCAGTCTGACACAGGCGGAGCCAAGGTGGCAGACCAGCCTGCGGGCTGCCGCCGCTTACACTCTGGCCGCCGCCGCCGCCTCCGCCACCGCCGCCCGCAGCCGGATCAGCGCGCTCCCGCCTGCCGGCGCGGGCGCCGCGTCCTCGAACAGGGCGAGTTGGCCCCAGCCGGCGGCGCACGACGCAGGGCGGCGGGAGAACCCCATCTCTTCCCGAATGAGCGCCACGCGCGCCTCCAGCGCCTCTCTCAGCGCTGCATCCACGCGCGCGCCGCGCGCAAACAGGCGCCGGTAGCGGGCCGCCAGGCGCGGAAAGTCTTTCTCGAGCGCCTCGAAGAAGACGCGCCGGGCCGGGTCCCGCAAAAACAACATTTGCGCTCCGAAATGTTTCGCGCCCGCCTCCCTCGCCGCCCGCGCCACCGCCTCCAGCTCTCCGCCGCCGTCGTTGATCCCCGGCAGCACGGGACTCGCGAACACGGCCGTTTCCACGCCCGCCTCCGCCAGCCGCCGCAGCGCCCGCAGGCGCAGGTCCGGGCGCGGCGCGGCAGGCTCGAGCCTCCGCGCCAGCTCGGCATCCAGCGTGGTCAGGGTGAAGTTCACGCGCACGTCGTTGCGCTGCGCCAGCCGCCTGAGCAGCTCCGCGTCCCGCGCCGCCAGATCGGACTTGGTCGTGAGCGCCACGCGCAGCCCCGCCTGCCGCGCCAGCACCTCCAGCACGGCTCGCGTCACCCCGTAGCGGCGCTCGGCGGGCTGATACGGGTCCGTCGCCGTGCCGATGGCGATCCACTCGCCGGGCTGGACGGCGCGCAGTTCGCGTTCAAACAAATCTTTGCGGAATTGTTTCACGAAGATCAGCCGCTCGAAGTCGCGCCCGTCCAGCTCGAGATATTCGTGCGTGTAGCGGGCGTAACAGTAATGGCAGCCCAGCTCGCAGCCGCGGTAGGGATTGATGGTCCATTGGAAGGGCATCAGCGAGCCCGCCTCGCAGCGGTTCAGCATCCGCCCGGCAGGCAGCAGGCGGTATTCGCACCGCGCCTTCCCCAGCAGCGCACCTGACTGCTTTGCCCGCTCCGCCAATGCCGCGCCCATGACTCCATATTCGCTTTTTCTTCGCCATTTGTCAAGGGTCCTGTTCGGTGATAGAGTCCGTGTCATGCCCACCGACCGGCGCACGTTTCTGAAGACCACCGCCGCGCTGCCCGCCGCGGCGGGCGCGCAACCGCAGCCGCGCGCGGCGGCGCTTGAGATCGAATGGCCGCGCCTGTTCCGCGGCCCCGCGCTGGCCACCATCGCCATGCCGCTGGGGGGCGTCGCCGCCGGATCCATTTCCCTGGGCGGGCGCGGGCAGTTGCGCGACTGGGAGATCTTCAACCGCCCTGACAAGGGCAACCAGCCGGGCTTTGCGTTCGCCTCGATCCGCGTGGAGCCGGCGGGCCGCAAGCCCGTGGCGCGCGTGGCGGAGGCGCGCATCCTGCCGCCGTTTGAGGGCGCTACCGGGCTCGGTTCGAACAACGTTCCCGGCATGCCGCGGCTGGCCTCGGCGGTGTTCACGGCCTCCTATCCGATCGCGCGCATCGATTTCGAAGACCGCCGCCTGCCGGTGCATCTCGCGCTGGAGGCGTTCACGCCGGTCTTCCCGCTGGACGCGGATGCCAGCGGCCTGCCTGCCGTGCTGCTGCGCTACATCGTGCGCAATCCCGGGCCCTCGCCGGCGAAGGTGAGCCTGTGCTTCTCCATCGAAAATCCGTTCCGCACCGTGGCGGACACCGGCGCCGCGCGCCCCGCCCAGGACGCCCGCCGCAACGAACCCCGCCGCGACGACCTGCTGGCCGGGCTCGTCATGACCAATCCCGGCCTCGGCGCGGACAGCCCCGCGGCTGGAGAATTCGTGCTCGCCGCGCTCGGTCCCGCCGCTGCTACTGTGTGGCGCGGCTGGCCGCGCTCGCGCTGGTTCAACAGCCCGATGCTGTTCTGGGACGCCTTCAAGGCGGATGCGAAACTCGGTCCGGAGCCGGAGCAGCCGGGCATCGTCGGGGTGGTGCATCTGATGCGCGAGATCCCCGCCGGCGGCGAGGCGCGCTTCGAGTTTGTCCTCGCCTGGCGCTGTCCAAACCGCACGCCGGCGCACTGCGGCTGGCGCGCCTCGAAAGACAACGAGAACACCGTCGTCGGCAACTGGTACGCCACGCGGTTCTCGAGCGCCTGGGATGCGGCCCGGCATCTGGCCGCGAATCTCGCCGATCTCGAGAAGCGCACGCGCGCCTTTGTGGATGCGATGAAGTCCGCGTCCCTGCCCGGCTGCGTCAAGGACGCCGCGATGAGCAACCTGTCGACGCTCGCCACGCAGGTCTGCTTCCGCACGGCCGACGGCGAGTTCCACGGGTTCGAAGGGGCAAACGACAAAAGCGGCTGCTGCTACGGCTCCTGCACGCACGTATGGAACTACGAATCCACGACAAGCCACCTCTTCCCTTCCCTGGCGCGAAGCCTGCGCAACGCCTCGTTCGGGCACATGATGGACGAGCGCGGCGCCATCCATTTCCGGGAAATTCTGCCGAAAGGCACCGGCCGTTCCGGCCTGGCAGCCGCGGATGGACAGATGGGCCAGGTGATGAAAGCATGGCTCGATTTCCGGCTTTCGGGCGACCGGAAATGGTTGGCCGACATTTGGCCTTCCATAAAAAGAGCCATCGAATTCTGCTGGATTCCAGGCGGCTGGGACGCCGACCGCGACGGCGTGATGGAAGGCGCGCAGCACAACACCTACGACATCGAGTTCTACGGGCCGAACCCGCAATGCGGCATCTATTACCTGGGCGGGCTGCGGGCCGCCGCCGAACTGGCGCGCGCCGCCGGCGACTCCGCCTTCGCCGGCGCCTGCATGGAGCTGTTCCGGCGCGGGTCGGCCTGGATCGACGAAAACCTCTTTAACGGCGAGTATTACATCCAGAAAGTGCAGGGGATTCCGCGGAATGCCATCGCCGAAACGCTGGTGTCCACCATGGGGTCCGATGACACGGAGAAACCGGATTACCAGTTGGGCGAGGGATGTCTGGCCGACCAGCTCATCGGACAATATCAGGCCGATTTAAGCCGGCTCGGTCCATTGTTGAAGGATGAAAATATCCGGCGTGCGCTGGCATCCATTTACCGCTACAACCGCCGCGCTTCGCTCGAGGACCACGAGAACATGCAGCGCACCTATGCGCTGAACGAAGAGTCCGGACTGCTGGTCTGCGATTACGGCAAGGCGCCGCGGCCGCGCATCCCCTTCCCCTACTTCGCCGAAGCCTGGACGGGCATCGAGTACCCGGCCGCGGCGCAGATGATCGCCTGGGGGCTGGTGGAAGAGGGCCTCGCGCTCATCGAATCGGCGCGCCTGCGCCATGACGGCGTGCGCCGGAATCCGTTCAACGAACCGGAGTGCGGCCACCACTACGCGCGGGCGCTCTCGGCCTGGAGCGCCGTCGTGGTCTGCTGCGGCTTCTTCTACAACGCAGTGGATCGGTCGCTGGAGATCGCTCCCGCGCTGAAGGCGCGTCCATTGCGTGGCTTCTGGAGCACGGCTTCGGGGTGGGGCGTGTTCGAACTGGGCGCCGCCCGCAAAGGCGCCCCTCCGGCGCTGCGGATCGAAGCCATTGAGGGGCGGCTGGAGTTTGCCTCCCTGATGGTGGAAGGACGCGGGATCGCCCTGCCTGCCCCTGCATCGGTAGCCCCGGGCCGCCCGTTCCGGCTGTAGGCGCTCCCGCACCCGCGCGGCCCAACGGCGCCCATCCTGGGCGCATGCGCAGAAACCTTCCGTTTTTTCGCCCGCAGTGTGATCATGGCGGGCCGATTTGCCGATTATTGGAATAGGATGCGACTCTTAACCCTCTCTTCCCGAGTCCTGCTTTTGATCTTTGTTGTTTGGCTTCTGTGCCTGCCGCCATGGACGGCGCAGGCGCAGCGGCAGGCAGTGTCGGCTCATGTCAACCTGTACTTCGCCCAGGTCGCTGACGGCCAGTTCGGCGGAGGGCGCTGGCAGACCGCCTTCACGTTCGTCAACACAAACGATACCGACGCCAGGGCTGAAATTCGTTTGTTCGGCGGCGACGGCGGAGAGCTTCCGGTGGATTTCGGCACCGGACTCGCTTCGCGATTCTCCGTCGTGGTGCCCGCCCTGGGTTCGCTCACTCTCTCGACGCGCCCCACGATGCTGCCGGTCCGCTCGGGATGGGCGCGGGTCTTTTCAGATGTTCCGCTGGTGGGCAGCGCGTCCTTCCGGCTCTGGGTGGGCCCGAACGCCAAACAGGAGGTGACCGCTCCGCCGACTTTACCAGTGATCGACTATGTCTCTTATGCCAACCGGGACCTGGGTGTCGCGGTGGCCAATCCCAACAATCGGACGCTCCAGGTGGATGCCTACCTGAAGCGCAAGGACGGCACCCTGCTCGGTCCCTCGCGAATCACCGTTCCCCCGTTCGGCCACAGAGCGTTCAACGTGAGCGAACGGTTTGCCGCAGCCGACCTCAACGATGCTGTCCTGGCGCTGGAGGGCGTCGACCGCCCTGATGACGAGTTCCTCGCCTGGACCATGAACGCCGACCCCAGCGGCACCTTCTCGAGCATCCCGCCCGGCGGCATCACTCCGCCGATCTCCCACTGGGACCGCATCTGGAACGTCTATCTGCGCGTTCTGAAAGCGGCGAAGGACCTGGGCATGCTCCAGTCCGAGCCGGATCTGGAAATCCTCTACGACCAGACCGTCAACGCCTACGCGCTCGGCGGGCGCGAGGTCGGCATCTATATGGGCCTGTCCGAGCTGTTGGGCGACAGCGACAGCGAGCTCGCCTTTGTAGCGGGGCACGAGCTGGGCCACATCTATCAGCAGAGGTCCGGCATGCTGGAGTTCCACGAGAACCCGGAATTCGATGCCGACGTCTGGGGCACGCTGCTTGCCCTGATCTCCGGCTACGACGTCTACTCCGCGGCGGGCGCATTGTCAAAACTCGCCATGGCTACCGGCACGGCGGGACTGTCCACGCAGTTCGAGCAGCAGTTGAGTTCCGATGCGCACAAGTCGTTCAACACCCGCATCAGCGAGGTGTATGAAATGCTTCAGCTCGTGTGCAGCATCCCGGAAGCCGCCCCGGCGTGCAGCGAATACAAAAGAATCCTCCATCCGCACCTGCCCGGCTCGGCGCCGCTCAACTGGGATGACCTCGCCGCCCGGGGATTCCGCCGCCCGGAGTCCCTGCAAAAAATGAAGCGCCCGGATGATGCCCGCCAGTCACGCGCGCCGCAGGTGAGAGAGCGGCACTGACCGGCTGGGCCGCCGCATCGAAGACCTGCAACCGCAGATAACCAGCCCGGCGCCAGGCGATGCGCGCCCCGCCCCACCTACTGTTTGATGATCGTCCCGTCGCGGCGGCGCACTTCGCCCCAGCCGCCGTTCAGCCGCTGCCGCTCGCCCTTCTCGCCGTACCCGTACGGGTATTTCTTCGCCGCCGCTTCGTTCACTTCAATGCCCCAGCCGGGCGATTCGTTCACATAAAAGTAGCCGTTCTTCAGCACCGGGCAGCCCTCAAACACCTCGCGCACCGCGTCGGGGAAGAACACGCTCTCCTGGATGCCGAAGTTGTGGCAGGCCACATCGAGCGTGATGTTGGCCATGTGGCCCACGGGCGAAACATCGCCCGGACCGTGCCACGCCGTCTTCACGCCCATCAACTCGGCCATCGCCGCGATCTTGCGGCAAGGCGTCAGCCCGCCTGCCTGCGAGACATGGATGCGGATGAAGTCGATCAGCCGGTCCCTGATCAGCGGCGTCCATTCGTGCGGGCTGTTGAACAGCTCGCCCATCGCAATCGGGGTCGAGCACTGCTGCCGGATGATGCGGAACCATTCAATGTCCTCCGGCGACAGCGGGTCCTCCAGGAAGAATAGCCGGAACCGCTCGCATTCCTTGCAGAACCGCACCGCCTGGATCGGCGAAACCCGCTCATGCACATCGTGCAGCAGTTCGACCGCCTCGCCCAGTTCCTTGCGCGCCGTCTCCAGCAGCTTCAGCGCCCGCCGCAGGTAATCTTCCGGCTCGAACACCGGCGCATCATGGAGCTTTTCCACCTGCCCCGCCCCGCCGCCCGCGCCATAGCCCGCCTGCCCTGGCACGCCTACCTGCACGCGGATGTGCCGGAAGCCCTGCGCCATCAGCTTGCGCGCGTTGTCGATCACTTCCGCGATCTCGCGTCCGCTTGCGTGCGCGTAACAGTCGGCCGCCTCGCGGCACTTGCCCCCCAACAGTTGATACACCGGCATGCCCGCCATGCGCCCTTTGATGTCCCACAGCGCCTGGTCGACGCCGCTGATGGCGTTGTTCAGCACCGGCCCGTTGCGCCAGTAAGACGAGTTGTACATGGCCTGCCACAGGTCGTCGATGCGGTCGGCCGGCTTGCCGATCAGGAACGGGCGAAGATAGCGCTCCACCGCCGCCACCACCAGCTCGGCGCGCTGCGTGTAAGTGCCGCAGCCATAGCCGTACAGCCCGTCCTGATCGGTGACGATCTTGACCACCGTGAGCCGCAGGCCCTGCGGCGCGGTGGCGATCACCTGCACGTCGCGGATGCGCGGCGCGGGCACGCCTCGCGCGGCGCGCGCCGCGGTTTGCTGCGCCTGGGGCTCGCGCGCCGCCAGCGGCGCGGCGGCCAGGGCTCCCAACAGGCTCCGGCGCTTCATGGCGTCACTTCCCTTCCCGGTCTTCGACCATTCTTTTCAGACCCTCGATCTCCCGCTCGATCCGGCGTTCCCGGCTCACGAGCGTCAGCACGTACACGGCAAGAATGGCCCACACGGCGATCAGCCCGTAGGCCAGATATTGAAAATTGCGCGCAGCGGCGTCACCCATCAGCAGAGTCCTTTCCGTCTAAAAAGCGTGCGCTTCGCGCCGCAGGGCGTCCAGCTCCCGCAGGCGCTTCTCCTGCTGCATCCGCACCGCCACCAGAATGACGGCGATCAGCAGCAGCGGCAGCCAGTTTCCGTACAGCATGGCGCGGTAGCCGGCCTCCATTCTCCCTTCCCCGTACAACACCGGCTGCGGGTGCTGCGTGCGGAACCACTTGATCGAGAAGAACACGAACGGCACCACGGTGAAGCTCAGGATCGAGAGCACGGCGGAGAGGCGCGCCCGCTGCGCCGGCTCCTCCACCGCGCGGCGCAGCACCAGGTAGCCCGCATACAGCAGCCAGCAGACCAGCATCGACGTCAGCCGCCAGTCCCACGTCCACCAGATGCCCCAGATGATGCGGGCCCAGATCATGCCGCTGATCAGATTGGCCGCGCCGAAAGCCAGCCCCACCTCGGTGGCCGAGACGGCCAGCGAGTCCCACTGCATGCGGCCCGTTTTCAGATAGCTGATCGACGCAATCAGCGACACAAAAAAGCACAAAAAGCAGGTAAATGCCGCTGGCACATGGAAGAAAATGATGCGGAAAATGGCGCCCTGGAACGCTTCATCGGGCAGCCCCGTGAGCATCACCCAGATGTTGCGCGCCAGCAGCAGCGCTGCAATGGCGCCCAGTCCGTACAGGATTTTTTCTCTCATCTCTTCACCCGATCAGCACAGTCTCCACCAGCGCCACCGACAGCGCCGTGAAGATGATATCGAATCCCACCAGCATCCGCAGCCACGCCAGTTGGTCCCCCGCCGGCGCCTGCCCCGCCACCAGCGCCGTAGTCAGTTGCATCGCCGCCATCAGGCACGGAATCAGCATCGGATAGACGAGCATCGGCAGCATCAGCTCCCGCAGCCGCAGGTTCACGGTGAGCGCGGAAAACATCGTCCCGATCACCGTGATGCCCCACGTGGCCAACAGCAGCACCAGAGCCAGCCACAGAGGCTGCCGCGCCCAGTCCACGTTGTAAAACACTCCGAACACCGGCAGGCACACCATTTCGATGCCGAGCAACAGCACCCAGTTGGCCAGGGTCTTCCCCAGAAAGAGCGCCGAGGCGGGCACGGGGCTCGTCACCAGCACGTCCAGGCAGTCGTTTTCGAGTTCCCGCGCGAAACTGCGGTTCAGCAGCAGCGCGCCGGCGAATGCGAACACCAGCCACAGCAGCCCGCCGCTGATCTCGCGCGTCATCTCCGCCGTCGGGTCGAAGGCGAAGCTGAACAGCAGCAGGATCACCAGCGCGAACGACAGCGAGGCGTTCAGGGCTTCTTTCGTGCGCAGCTCGCTGCGGAGATCCTTGGCTGCAATGGTCCACGCCTGGCGGAGATATTGCATCACGCTTCTCCGTAAGTCCGGTACAGATAGCCCGGATCGTCGAGCATCTCCGCCGTGCGCTCGCCCGAGTGCGCGAGCCTGCCTTTCACGATCAGCGCGACATGCGTAGCCAGCTCCAGCGCCTCGCGCAACTGGTGCGTGGACATGACGATCGTCGCTCCGGAAGCGAGCGACTCCCGCAGCAGCCCCTGCAACAGCGCGATGGCGCGGTCGTCGAGCGCCGTGAAGGGCTCGTCCAGCAGCAGCAGCGACGGCTTGTGCAGAAACGCGCGCGCCACCGCCAGCCGCTGCCTCATGCCGCGCGAAAACTCGCGCACCAGCCCGTCCCGCACGCGCTCGAGCCCCGTCCGCTCGAGCCACTCCATCGCCGCGCGGTGGGCGTCCTTGTGCCCATAGAGGGCGGCGAACAGGCGCAGATTCTCGTAAGCGGAGAGTTCGTCGTAGATGCCGATGCCGTGGCCGAGCATGCCGGTCGCGCGGCGCACTTCGGCGGAAAGACAGTCCCGCCCGAGCACGCGCACCGCGCCTTTGCTTGGCTTCGACAGCCCGGCAAGGATGCGCAACAGCGTCGTCTTGCCCGCGCCGTTGCGGCCCAGCAGCGCGACGCACGCCCCTTGCTCCGCTTCAAAAGAGATGCCGCGCAGGGCGGGAAAATCGCCGTAGTATTTCCATACCTGCTCAACGGCGAGGGCGGTCATCGCGCGCTGCGTTGGCCCGTTTCTCCGGACTTGATCCACTGCGCCCAGAAACTGAGCGCAAGAAACGCCGCCACCAGAACCAGCGCGATCTTCCACCAGCGCTCGTATCCGGGCGGCAGAATGCGTTCGATCCGCGGCCCGTCTTCTTCGCTCTCGCCCGCCGGAGGCGTCTGCGGCAGCGCGCCCGTTCCGCTGAGAAGGATCTCGTAAGAGTTGCCAGTGATGTCGAAGATTGCGGCGCGGGTCGAGGGCTCCTGGCCGAGTTCTTTCAACGCCTCCCCCTCGGCCTGAATGCCCTCCGGAACCACCAGCCGCACCGGACCGGGCGGATGAAGGATGCGGCCCTGCAAAACGGTCTTTTCCTGCGCCGGAAACTTGTAGCTGATGTCGAAGCGCGTTTCGCCGCCCGGCTTCACCGGAAAATCCAGCGCGAACACGCCCGGACGCACGCGGCGCGGCTCCCGCTCCACAGGCACGCTGCCGGGCGAAGTGGCGCGCACGCGCACGTTGTCTCCGGCAGCCGTGGGTGCGGTGAACTGGAGAGTCCCCTGCTCGGGATCGTTCCAGGTAACGTTGGCCGTGTTCTCAAACAGAATGGTCTCGTTGACCACCCACTCCTTGCCGTCGCTTTCCACCAGGATCATGTGCTGCGTGACGCGCGCGTCAGGCACGCGCGGCGCGGCATCGTAAACGTCCACCTGAACGTTCGCCGCGCCCGCCTCCACGGGGCGCGAATAGCTGACGCCTTTGTACACGGCTTGCAGCAGCATCGCTCCCCCACCCTTGGTCTGGATGGTGAAACGGCCGTCCTCGCCCGTCCGGGCGCTGCCCGCCGGCGCCATGCCGCCCTGCCCCATCTGCGTCAGGTGCACCATCACGCCCGCCTGCGGCTTGCCGGTCGTTCTGTTGACCACAGTGCCGCTGATATCGGCCAGCGCCGGAAGGGCGGCCAGGACAAGCATCCACGCGCCTCTCATGCTGCGCCTCCCGCCATCGGCTTGCCGCACTCGCCGCAGAACTTCAGGGGCTTGTCGAACTTCGCGCCGCAGTGCGGGCACACCGTGCCCGCGGCGGGCGGCGGCGGCTGCTTCGGCGCGGCGGCTTTCGCCGGCTTCGACGGCGCCTGCGCCTGCATGCGCTCCAGTTCCGCGTTCACTTTGTTGAGCTCGGCTTGCAGCGTGGCCTTGGCCTTGGCGTAGTCCCCGTCGGAGAGCTTGCCCAGCCCGTACTCGAAGTTTAGATCGCGGAGATTGTCATAGAGCACGTCCCGCCGCTCTTCCAGGTGCGCCCACGGCGGCGGCGCCTCTTCGGGCGGAAGGTCTTCCGGCCGCACCAGAAACACGAAGGCCAGCACGCCCGCGGTCAGCGCCACAGCCACTGCAAGAATCATCTCGGTTGATCCATCTTTCCAGCCGCAGGCGCCTCGCGGGCGCCCGCGGCGTCACTGCGCCGGCTCAGGCTGGCGTTCATAGACGCCCACCACCTGGGTCCTCGGATAAGCATATTTCACTTTGCTCGGGATCAGGCACACGATGGTGCCGAACAGCAGCACGTAGAAGCCGATCCAGATCCAGCTCACCAGCGGAAACACGTAGGCCTGGATGATGGCCGCCTCCGGATCCGTCTGGCTCATGCTGGCGAAGTTCAGGTACAGGTCCTCGTTGAGCCGCCGGCGGATGGCCACCTCCGACGTGGGCTGCTGCGAGGCGGCGTAGACGCGCCGCTCGGGCTTGAGATCGCCCAGATACTGGCCGTTGCGATGCACGGCGATGACGGCGCGCTGCCAGGAGTAGTTCGGGTTGGAGCCGTCGGTGACCTCCTTGACATGCAGTTGGTAACTCCCGACGGTGAAGTGCGAGCCGATCTTGACTTCCTCGGTCGTGTCCTTGTTGAACGCCGACCCCGTGTAGCCGATGAACATCAGCACGATGCCCATGTGGACCAGATAGCCGCCGTAGCGCCGCGTGTTGCGGTGCGTCAGCTCGACGGTGGCGCGGAGGAAGTTCATCTGGTTCTTCACGGCGATCGAGCGCGCGCCCTTGTAAAATTCCATGACCACCGTGGCGGCGACGAAAGCGCACAGCCCCAGGCTCACCAGCGCGTAGAAATGCCGCACGCCGAAAGCCAGCAGCAGCGCGATGGTCAGCCCCATCGCCAGCACCGGCCACCGGAAGGCGCGCTTCAGGCTCTCCCACGAGCTGCGCCGCCACGCAATCAGCGGCCCCACCCCGGTCAGCAGCAGCAGCGCCAGCCCGATGGGGATGTTCACCTTGTTGAAGAACGGCGCGCCGACGGTGATCTTCTCCCCCATCAGCGCCTCCGTCAGCACCGGAAACAGCGTGCCCCACAGCACCGCGAAGCACGACGCCAGCAGCAGCAGGTTGTTGAACAGGAAGCTCGACTCCCGGCTCAGAACGCTTTCCAGGTGCGACTCGCTCTTGAGATAGTCCAGCCGCCGCAGGATCAGAAAGGTCGTTATGGAAATACTGATGGCCAGAAAACCGACGAACCAGGAGCCCAGCGACGACTGGGCGAACGCGTGAACGCTGGAAACAATGCCGCTGCGGGTGAGGAAAGTGCCGAAAATACAGAGGAAATATGTGGCTGAAATCAGCACCATATTCCAGACTTTCATCATCCCTTTTTTCTCCTGCATCATGACAGAATGCAGGAAAGCCGTGCCCGTGATCCACGGCAGCAGCGAAGCGTTCTCCACCGGGTCCCAGCCCCAGTAGCCGCCCCAGCCGAGCACCGCGTAGGCCCACCCCTGCCCGAGCATGATGCCGACGGAGAGGAAGCCCCAGGTGACCAGCGACCAGCGCCGCGTGGTGGCGATCCAGGCTTCTCCCGGCTCGCGCTTCAGCAGCGACGCAAAGGCGAAGGCGAACGGCACCACGAAGCCCACAAAGCCGAGATACAGCGCCGGCGGGTGGATCGCCATCAGCCAGTATTGCAGCAGCGGGTTCAACCCGTTGCCGTCCACCACCGACGTCACCCCGCGCCCCACCGCCAGCATCTGGAACGGCGGCTCGACAAACACGTTCAGCAGGCAGAAAAACGTCTGCGTGAAAGCGAGCACCGCCATCACCCACGGCATCAGATTGCGGTGCCTGGCGCGGTTGGTCCAGACGACAATGGCCGAGTACAGCGACAGCATCCAGCTCCACAGCAGGAGCGATCCCTCCTGCCCGCCCCACCACGCCGCGAACTTGTACACCATCGGCATGGCCCGGTTGGAGCGTTCGGCGACGTACGAGAACCGGAAATCGCTCGTGATCAGGGCGTAGACTAGGATGGCGGACGCCGCCGTGAGCATGAGAAAAACGCCATAGGTGGCGCGCCGCGCGCTCTCCACCAGAAAGGGCTTCTGCTTCCAGCCGCCGATTACCGAAGCCAGCAGGGCATAAGCTGCCAGGCAAAGCGCCAGCAGCAGACTGAATGCGCCGAGAGTCTCCATGAGATATCGCTCCGAGCGTGGAATTGAAACAGCTCTACAGCGAGGACCGCGACGGACCGGGGTTCAGCGGCTGGGGAGCGGCCTTCCCCGGTGCAGCCTCATACTTCGACGGACATTTGGCGGCGATTGAGCTGGCGTGGAACGTCCCGTCCGGGGCCATCTTGCCGTCCGCCATCGCCTGCGCCTCGTCGCGGAACGTGTCCGGCAGCGGGTCTTTGCCCGTGTAGACCACGTTCAGCGTGGCGCCGCGCTCTTTCTCGCAGATCTGGAAATGGACCGCCGTGCCCTCGCGCCGGATGGAGCCCGCCACCACGTCGCCGGTCACGCGGACCCGTTTGCTGGCCTCCGATTGCGGCATGGATTTCAGTTCGGAGATCGTCTTGTAGTACGTCTTCGATTCGCGGATGCCGCTCGCGGCCAGCCATGCCAGCGTGCCGAGAACCGCCGCCACGAGAATGCCGAATCGCAGGTAGGTCTTCATGTTTGGCCCTCGCCTCCAGTATAGCCCCACGGCTTCAATATGGACGCAAGAGTGTAATTTCCGGTTCCACCCGGAAGGCAGCCTCCCCGCGGACGCTCTGCACGGCCACCCGCCACGTGCCCGGCTGCGGGCGCGCCACCTCGGCCCGCGCTCCTTCAGCCCGGATCCAATCCCCGGTGGGGCTCACCAGCCAGAGATCGAGCTCGGCGCCGGAATCGCTGCACTGAAGCTGGACGGCCAGCCGTCCGGCGTTGCGCGGCACGCGGAGCGGACGCGTCCACCATTGCGCGAAGGCCGCGGCGCCTTCCCATTCCCTGCTGGATGACGGCGCCGAGGCCAGCACCGGCCCCGATGCGCCGTCCTGGAACCGGAAGGGAATGCTCGGCGCGGCGATTGACGGCTCGCGGGTGACATGCACATGGACGTGGCGGCCAAAAGAATAGCCGCTGTTGCCGGCTTCGGCCAGGACCTGCCCGGCTTCCACGCGCTGCCCGGTGCGCACGCGGAACGTGCCGGATTTCAGATGGGCGTAATGAGCATAGGTGCCGTCGCCATGGCGGATGGTGATGTAGTTGCCGAAAAGGCGCTGGTCCGGCGTCTGCCCCATCCGCAGGTCGCGCGCCAGCACGACGCCGCCCCGCATGGCGGTGACGAAACGGCCCTCCACGGGCGCGAAATCCCAGGCGTGCAACGCCCTGCCGTAATGGGAAAAGGCGCCATAGGGCCGCTGCGTCACCCGCCACGTCTCGCCGTCAGGAAACGGCTTGCGGTAGGCGTCTGCCGAGGCCACCACAAACCGCGCCGGCGGGCTTTCGTCGCCGTTGGGATTGCGCAGGATCACCAGATACTCGCCCGGCTCGAGCGGGCCGGGATCGGCGCGCATGCGGCCGCCCTCGCGCTGCGAGGCCAGCACCACCGCCACATATTCCCAGCCGGCGTTCTCCCTGTATCTCGCGATGTTGACCGTCGTGTCCGGCTCGGCGCCGAGCGTATCGAGCACAAGACCCTCTGGCCCTGCGGCGGAGACCCGCACGGCCAGCGGCGTCGGCCTGCCAAGGATCTCGAATTCCCGCTCGCCCGCCACGCGTCCGCCCGCCACCACCCGCACGCGCCACCGCCCGGGCTGTGTGGCCGGAGCGAAGCCGCCAATCTGGAGCGCGTTGACCACGCACAAGGTTCTGCCAGGGGGCAGGTCCGCGTATACCGTGCTCTCCACCACCGCCCCCGCCGGGCTGACCCACTCCACAGCAAAGGATTCGCCTGCCGGTGCGCGCCCCGTAAAGCGGACCAGGATCTGGGGATCACCCGCCTGCACCGAATCGGCCCGCCGGGACAGGCGGCAGGCGCCGGGCTCGGCCGCCGGCCCTGTCTCCAGACGGCTGATCTCCACACCTTGGGCGGCTGCGGCAAACACCAGGAGCAGGACGGCCGGGCGGGCCACACCCAACCATCGGCCGCCCGCGCCCCGCGCTTTAGACGATTGTCCTCCGGGCCTCAAGTCCCGCGGCGGTTCCGACGATCCATGCAGCAGGAGATCAGGATGAGCGCCTCTCTGCCCTCGACAAAATTCCAGGACCACTACGCCGTGCTCGGCTTGACTCGGAAGGCCACGGCGGAAGAGATCCACCGCGCCTATTCGACGCTGGCTTCCAAACACCACCCGCGGAACGGCGCCTCGCCGGATCCGGCAAAATACGAGGCCGTCACCCAGGCCTATGAGGTACTGTCCAATCCGGTGACGCGCGAAGCGTTCAACTCCCTGCTGCCCAAGGAGGAAGAGGGGGCTCCCACACTCTCCCCCCGGCGCTTTCATGAAGCCGTCACCTCGGAGGCCGGCCGGCGCATGGCGATCCTTTCCATCCTCTACGAGCGCCGCCGGGCCAACCCCGGCTCGCCGGGCATGCCCGTCCGGCTCATCGAAGCCATGGTCAATTTCCCGGCTGAGCCGATGTTCTTCGCCTTGTGGTATCTCAAACAGCGTGGCTGGGTGGGGCTCGACGACAAAAGCTGCCCCATGATCACCGCCGAAGGCATGGATGTCGTCGAACAGAACCCGCCCGCGCCGGAACAGCTCGCCGCCCTGCTGAAGCCGGCTTCCATAGCCGACTGAGGGACACAGAGGAACGGCACCGCGAAAAGCGAAACCGGGGACGTCCATGATAGGGGTACGTCAAGGGGGAGACAGAGATCCACCCTCCCGAGGTTTTGAAGTGGCCCGAGGTCGGACGAAACCGGGGACGAAACCGGGGACAGGCCCGCCTGGCACCAGTTTAATCTTTCGAAACCGGGGACAGGCCCGCCTGGCACCAATTTCATGCCTGGAAATAGGACGAAACCGGGGACAGACCCGCCTGAGCTGGAGTTTTCCCCGATTGCCGTTCCGTGCCGGAGCCGCCCGCTCCTGCAGACTCCGGCCGCTTCGCTCGCGGCTCGGAACACCGGTACGCCCGCGCCAGCACGGTTCTGTGCCGGCAACGGACGGCGGGAAGCGTGATTTGTGCCGCGATGGAAGGGCGATTGAGCGACCGAAGAGAGCGGCCCTCAGGCGCGGCCCCGACGCGCGTCAACACCAGTTAGCTGCTCGTTTTATCTTGCTGCCCCCGTCGCGCATCCAGAACCGCGCTCGAAGCCGTGCAAACCGACAGGGCTGGGTCGCCACCGAACAGAAAAAAATGAAAATACTTAATCTGCGCGGTTATGGTTGGCCCTTGACAACGAAATGTAATTGTCACAGGATGTAAGCGATTGCGGTTTGCCCCGTGGCGAGCCGCTCACAGCGGGGCTGAACCGTCTCATCCGCCTCGCAGGGAGTTGCCTGTACACGATCGCCAGGAATGAGGTTCCACGATGAAACAAATTCTGAGTCTCTTGTTGGGTGCAGGCCTGCTGTCCGTCTCTCTCTGGGCGCAGCAGGACCGCGCCACTTTGGTCGGCACCGTTACTGACCCGACGGGCGCCGTTGTCCCACAGGTCAAGGTCTCGATTATTCAAACCACGACGAACCTCGCCGTGGAAACGCGTACGAACGAATCCGGTCAGTTCCGCGCCCCCAACCTCCCCATCGGAGAATACCGCGTGGAATTTGAGGCCCCGGGCTTCAAGAAAGTAGTCCGTGACGGCATCCGTCTCAGCATTCAGGATGTCGTCCGGGTCGACGCACGGCTGGAAGTGGGCGCCACGAGCGAATCTCTCACTGTCACCGCCGAGGTCCCGCTGCTGCAAACCGAGACGCCAGAGGTCGGCCAGGTGCTCGGCACGCGCCAGGTCATCGACCTGCCGCTTGGCTTCAGCGGCGGCCGCTACGCCGAGAACTTCGCCTTCAAGCTCACTCCGGGCGTCAGCGGCAACAACTGGACCAGCCACATCAACGGAGCTCCCTCTTTCTCCAAGGAAGTGGTTCTCGAAGGCGCCTCGGCCACCATCTACATCAGCGGCCACATGGGCGAGTCCAGCCCGTCGATGGAGGCGCTCGAGGAATTCAAGATCCAGACCAGCGGCATGAGCGCCGAATTCACCCGCACCGCCGGCGGCGTGTTCAACTTCGTCATGAAGTCGGGCACCAACCAGTACCACGGCAGCGGAATGTTCCAGCTCCATAACGAAAGCTTCGACGCCAATACGTTCGCCAACAATTTCTACGGGCGGCCGCGCCGCTTCGACCGCCGCCACAACTGGGCGGCCTCGCTCGGCGGTCCCGTCGGAATTCCCAAGCTGTTTTCCGGGAAAGACCGGTGGTTTTTCTACACCGCCTACGAGAAATACAAGGAGCAATTCGCCGGCGGCGGTTCTCCCACCGTCACCGTGCCCACGGAAGCCTGGTGGAACGGCGACTTCAGCAACTACCTGACCGGAGAAATCCTCGGCAAGGACGCGCTCGGCCGCGACGTGCCGCGCGGCGCCATTTACGATCCGGCCAGCTACCGCCTCGTCGGCGGCCAGGTGGTGCGCGACTTGTTCCCCGGCAACCGCATCCCGCAGGCGCGCTTCTCGAAAGTGTCCATGAACCTGCGCGACATCATGCTGAAGCACTACAAGCCGGCGCTGCCCACCCTGTTGAACAACTCGTTCTTCCCCGTCTCCAACCAGGCCGGCTTCGAGCAGACCCAGTTCTCCACCAAGTCCGATTTCCAGATCAATTCCAACCAGCGGCTATCGGGCTCCTTCGTCTTCGTCGACCGCCCGCGCACGCTGCTCGACCAGGGGGGTGTCTGGGACTTCAATGATCCCAACGGCGGTCCGCTCAGCCGCGCCCGTCTCCAGTGGGTGGCCTCGCATTACGTGCGCCTCGCCCATGACTGGACCGTCACACCCTCGATCCTGAACCATATGCTGGTGGCTTACAACCGCCAGCTCAACCCGTCGACCTCGAAACACGTCAAGGAGCCCGGCGCCCAGATCCTCGGCATCAAGGGCATCCGGCAGGATATGAATTATCCCGAGATCACCGGCCTGTCGGGCGACCGCGTCAGCTTCCCCGTGCTTGGGTACCAGGCCAATGACGTGGGCGCGGGCACGGCTTACCAGTTCGTGAACACCCTGAGCTGGCTGCGCGGCAAGCACGCCTTCAAGTTTGGCTTCGATTACCGCTGGAACGGCCTGAACTGGCGCAACGGCGCCGGCCCGGGCCAGTTCAACTTCGGCGCCGACGTCACCGGGCTGCCCGGCTTCAATCAGACCGGCCACGGCTTTGCGTCCATGCTGCTGGGCCAGGTCACCAGCGCCAGCGTCAACATTGACGTCCCCGTGGGCAGCCAGTTCCCCATGTATAGCTGGTTCGTCCAGGACGACTGGAAAGTCAGCCGCCGGCTCACCGTCAACATCGGCCTGCGTTGGGACTACCAGCCCCAGGGCACGGAGAAATACGACCGCCTGCACAACTTCAATCTCGATCTGACCGACCCGAAGTATGGCATCAAGGGCGCCGTGGAGTTCGCCGGAACAGGGCCCGGCCGCAACGGCCGCCGCATGTTCTACGACAACAACCTGTGGACCACCTGGGGGCCGCGCGTCGGCTTCGCTTACCAGCTGCCGGAGGCCACGAAGATGACCGTCCGCTCGGGCTTCGGCATTTTCTATTCGCCGCGCATCCCCAACGGCTGGTCGGGCGTGCCCTGGGGCAACAAGGCCGGCTTCACCATGACCAACCAGGTGCAGCGCCCCGCGCCGAACCTGCCCGCCTTCAACTGGGATGACGGCTACAACGGCGTCATCCGCAAGGCCGAGCTCGATCCGTCTCTCGCCAAATACATCTGGGGCCCGGTGAGCTGGGATCCCAATGGCGGCCGCGTCGGCTACACCATGCAGTGGAACTTCAACCTCCAGCGCGAGCTGCCCGGCCAGATGGTGGTCGACATCGGCTACGTCGGCACGCAGAGCGTCGGCCTGCTGGCCAACGAAATCCGCCGCCCGTTCCAGATCCCTTACTCGGTGCTGGGCCTCGGCGACACGCTGGGTGGCTGGGTGAACAACGATGCCTCCGTTCCGGCGTCCATCAAGCAGCTCGGCGGCCGTTACCCGTACGGCAACGACGGCGAGTGGATCCCGCTGTGGCAGACGCTGTCGCCGTACCCAACGGTCATCTACTGGAGCGCGCTCTATAGCTGGAACGTGCCGCTGGGCTTCTCCAACTATCAGGCGTTGCAACTACAGTGGAACAAGCGTTACTCCCACGGCCTCCAGTTCAGCTCGAATTACACCTTCTCCAAGACCATGGGCAACGTCAGCTCCACCTTCGGCGACACCTGGGGCATGAACTGGGGACGCCCGCTCGACTACTACAACCTGAGCCTGGAGAAGAGCGTGATGGAGTACGATCAGCGCCACGTGGTCAAAGTCGGCGCCTCCTACGACCTGCCCTTCGGCCGCTCGCGTGCGCGCGGCAAGGACATCCCCATGTGGCTCGACTTCTTCGCCGGCGGCTGGACCTTGCAGTACATCGGCAACTACGCATCCGGCATGCCGATGGGCCTCGGCGCCACGGGCACGCCCAACTCGAACTTCGCCACCAACCGGCCGTTCCTCATCACCGGCGGCAAGCCGCTCTACAACTCCGGCTTCGACCCAAAGAAATTTGACATGACCGACATCAACACGCCGCGCCCGGACAAGACCTACATCAACACCTCAATGGTGGTGGATCCCGTCAAGGTCGACCGCTACGCCCGGGGCAACGCATCGCGGCTCGTCAATCAGCTCCGCGGCTTCGCCTTCTATAGCGAGGACACAAGCCTTCAGAAAAACTGGACGCCGCGCGAAGGCACGCGCGTGCAGTTCCGTGCCGAGTTTCTCAATCTCTTCAACCGGCACCGTTTTACGGGCATCAACACCAACCCGGCCAACCCGCTGTTCGGCCAGATCTCCGGCGTCAGCGACGACCGCCGGCAGATCCAGTTCGGCATCCGCGCCGACTTCTGACGCGGATCGCGGGCGCGGTACAGACCGCGTGGGGCAGGCGCCGCCACCACAGGCGCCTGCCCCGTACGCGGGTGCGCCATTCGGAGCGGACCCGGCATCGTCCAGGGGCGCGAATTCGATCTGCTCAGCGGGTGGCTGCATACCAGCGTATGCGGATACGTGGACCGTATTGGTTTCTGCCGCTGGTGTGGAGCACCAGCCGGGCTGGTTCCGCCTCTGGGGGCAGCGGCTGATGCCGCAGGTACATGGCTGATTCCGCCAGGTTGCGGGGCAACGGACTGAGCGGCATCGGCTCGCGGGCGATCTCGCGCAGGAGCCGGATCCAGATGGAATCTCCGCCGCGGAAGTGAACCTGGAGCAAAGGCGGGTCGGTGCGGAAGAAGAACCAGCGCAGCCTGCCCCAGGGCGAAGGGACGATGTCGAAACTGGCCCAGAGCGTCTCCTGCCCGCTGACCGGAGGCGGGGTGAACGGCTCCTGCCAGCCGGCCGCCGCTTGCCCCATCTCACGCAGCTCGAGGCGCCGCGGCTGCTTGCGCTGCTTCAGCAGAACGGTCTGGGGCCCCTCATGCGCCACCTCATAGCGGCTCAGCAGAGCCCGGAGGGTGCTGGTGTCCTGCATCATGGGGTGGCGCCCGTCGATGGCTTCGAAGAAGAACAACACGAATTCCGGCGCGCCTGGACCGGCAAAGTGACGGCCATTGCGCTCGTTCATTGGCCCGGTGAAAGCTGTGATCGAGTCGATGGTGGGCCGCGCGCGATAGTTCCAACCGTTGGCGCGGATCCAATCGATCTGATCGGGAAACGCATCGATGCTCCCAGCGCCGATCAGAGAGCGGTAGGGTTCGCCCATCACCCGGCCGGCGTGAAGCTCTCTGGACTGCGCGCCCACTCCGGCATAGCCTTGTCCGTACCGGATCAGATTGCGCGCCGAGGCCGCAATCCCGCCGGGAGTGAGGGAAACATAGGCGCGCTGGAAGTGCAGCGTGCGGGCCTCAGCCATGTAAAACCAGGTGAAGCCGCAACCGAACAGGGCCAGCAGCACGAGAGTCTTCCGGAAAGCCTCCTGTCTGGCGGCTGCCAGCAGGAAGAACGCGCCGGCGGCCAGCTTCGCAATGGCCAGGTCCGCGTGCCCGTCCTGGCGGACGAAACCGTGCTTGAAACTCTGGAATGCTTGCAGAAGCGCACACCAGAAAGCGGGCTGCCGCAAACAGGCCAGGCCGGAATCCAGCAGCGCCACGGCGAACAGGCTGCCCCAGAGCAGCAGAAACAGCCCCAACTGCCACAGCGGCCCCGGAATCGATGCCGCTTCCGTGAATCCGCGCACCGCTTCCAGAGCCCATCGCACATATGGAAAAACCGTCCACAGCCCGCCGTTGAAGGCCCAGGCGCCTCCAAGCAGGATGGCCGGCGGAAGCGCCAGAAACCAGAGCCACCACTTGGGCAGTCTGCGCCGCTGGGCAACCACAAGGAGCCCATAGAGGCTGAAGGCGGTCAGGGCTTCATTCGCTTTCAGCAGCAGACTGACCCCAACCAGCAAACCGGCAACGGCGTACGCCCCTGCCGTTGGCGCGGCCGCGCACGCCACCAGCGTGGCGAGATAACTCGCCTGCCAGGTGTCGGGATAATGATAGGCGAGCAATCCCGCCGAACAGAGCACCGCCGAGGCCCCAAAGGCCGCCCACGGCGGCCAGGTTCTTGCCAGCCGCAGAATGCCCCAGAGGAGTCCGAACCAGGCCACGGCCCGGAGAAGCAGCGGCTGCCACCACGGCGTGATTGCAGGATCGGGCACCGTCAGGTATCCAAGCGGCCCCATTGTGAAAGCGATGTCCGGCCCGATGCGCCCGCCGTCCCGGTGGATCAGGTTCAGCGCCGAGTACCAGGCGCCGTCGACGGTGGCAGGAATCGGCAGCGGCAGTTTCGGCGCCGAAGCGGCCAGCAGCCAGGCGATGCCCAACCAGGCAAGCATACGCCTTGCGGCAGAGGGGGTGAAAGAGGGGCCCAGGCGGCCCGCCCCGCGCTTCCACGTCCTCATCGCAGTTGCCAGGAGCATGCAATCGTCCGGCATTATCTCATGACAGCCGGCTCCGGCCCGATAAGATCTGTTGGCAGGCGGCGTGCCTGCGCAACGGCGCCGGGGTGAATGCAGCCCTCTTCGCAACCCTGCCAGGCCATGAGGCAAACCCGGAAACTGATGGCGTGTAATCAAGTCGCCACATGTCGCGTCGTATAAACATGGGCAATCGGCAAAGCTGCGGGCTGCGCCCGCGTCCCGGATGGGACAGGTTTCTGCTCGGGAAGATTTTTCCTCTCCGCGCACTCGGCTTCGCGTTTTTCCTGACGCCGCTCGTTTGCGCGCAATCGTGGGTTCTCGCGCCGGCCGGGCGCCTGGAACTGCCGGTCCGCCCCGACGGCAACAGCTCGAGTTTTTGGGCGGGCGGCGCCTTTCACGTCTTCACTTCCACCGGGCAGCCGCTGATGATCAGCACCGGCGGCAACCAGTTCAGCGGATGGGAAAGCGAGCCCGTCGACGTTTCGGGCATTGCGCACGTTCCCCTCTGGATGGAGGCCGCGCAACGCGCCGGCGGCGCGCTGTTCGGCTGGTATCACCACGAGCCAGAAGGGGTTTGCGGATCTGTTCCGCTCACCAGCCCGAAAATCGGCGCTGCGCTTTCCAGAAATAACGGCCTGAGTTTTACCGATCTCGGCATTGTTCTTGATTCCGCTTATCCCATGGATTGCACCGCGAAAAATGGATTTTTCGCCGGGGGACACGGAGATTTTTCTGTTGTTGCGGACAGGCAGCGTGAGTATTTTTATTTCTTTTTCACCAATTACTCCGGCCCCCGCGAAGAGCAGGGCATTTGCGCCGCCCGCCTCGCGTGGGCGGACCGTTTCAGCCCAGCCGGAAAAGTCTGGAAGTATTTCGAGGGCAAATGGGAGGAGCCCGGTGTGGGCGGCCGATGCACGCCGATCTTTTCCGCGCGCGTGGAATGGCAGAAAGCGGACGCGGATTCCTTCTGGGGGCCTGCTGTGCATTACAACACCTATCTTCGCCGCTATGTCATGCTCCTGAACCGCTCCTGCTGTTCCCCTGGCTGGCCGCAGGAGGGCATCTACATCTCTTTCAGCAATGGTCCGCTCGAGTCCAGCCGGTGGACCGCTCCCGTCAAGCTTCTGGACCGCGAAGAGATCGGCTTCCTTCCCGGCTACTACCCTCAGGTCATCGGAATCCAGTATGGAGAGACCGACACGCTCGCCGGCCAGCAGGCACGGCTGTACGTACACGGCATTTCCGACTGGATCATCATGTTCCTGCGCACGCCGCCGTCTGGTCCGGCCACAGGCGCCCTCCAGCCTCAGCCGGGCGATTGGCCTGGGCAGTGACCGGCGGTGATACCGCTCCACCCTACGACAAAAGGGCAAATGAAACACGAAAAAGGGGCGAAACGGCAAGGAGAAAAAGGGGGACAGGCCCGCCCGGGCGGGCCTGTCCCCCTTTTCCCATTTTCGTTTTCGTTTCTCGATTTTCGAGAGTATCCCCTTTTGCGTCGGCGGGAGAGGGGGGCTGACAACTCTCGGGAAGTTGTCTAGCCAGGGCGGTGCGGCAGTCGATTCCTGTGCCTGCGAGGGGCGTCTCGCGCTTCCGGGCGCACCTTTCCCAAGACAGGGAAATCCTGGATGGGGGCACAGCTCTCGGCCGCCAGCCGCGATTCAGCCGGATGGGATTCGGCGGCACAAGTATAGCTGGCAAGGCCAAACCGGCGGAGCGGGCTTTGCCTCAGCCTGCTGCGGCCGTGTCGTCGCCGCCACTCTGCGAGCGCCGGTTCAGGCGCGCCCTTGTCACCGCCAAACCCGCCGCCAGGGCGAACCACGGCTGCCAGTGCGCCAACGGCCCCTCTTCGATGAAGAAGTTGCGCGTGAAGCCGAGATCCTGACCGAGCCGCCACAGTGAAACACTGAATAACGCTGCGGCCAGAGGCGAGAGAATGGCCGCCAGCCCGCCCTCGATCTCCTGCAAGGTCAACGGAGCAGGCGGCTCAACCGCAGCCCGCATCTTCCTGGCCCGTTGCGGGCCCCTGTCCCGTCTCCATCGAAGTCTCACCACCATGGTGCCTTGCCGCGCCCAGTTGTTATAGAGTGGATGGGGTCTACTCCCATCTGTACGATTATCGGCTCGAAAGGAACGATTCTTTATGAGCAAGCTGAAAGTGGCAGTCATTGGCGCCGGCTTCATGGGCAAGACCCATGTGGAGAACCTCCGCCGGCTCGGATTCGTGGAAGTAGCCGCCGTCGCCGGCATTTCGCAGGACGAGGCCGACCGGTTCGCCAAAGCGCACCACATCCCGAAGGCGACAGGAAATTACAAGGAAATTCTGGCCGATCCGGAGATCGCCGGCGTTCACGTCTGCACGCCGAACGCCCTGCACGCCCCCGTAGCCAAGGCCGCGCTCAACGCCGGCAAACATGTGCTTTGCGAGAAGCCCCTCGCCCTCAGCGCGAAAGAGGCGGAGGAGATGCTCGACCTGGCGGAGAAGAAAAAGCTCCACCACGCCACCAACCACAATCTCCGCTATTATCCGGCCGTACAGCAGGCCCGCGCCATGGTGGCCCGCGGAGACCTCGGTGAAATCCTGGTCGTGCAGGGCACCTATTCCCAGGACTGGCTGCTCTACGACACTGACTTCAACTGGCGCATCCTCCGCAAGCACAATGGCCCGCTGCGCGTGATGGGCGACATCGGCTCTCATTGGATGGACATGATCCAGCACGTCACGGGCATGCCCATCACCGCTCTCTGCGCCGACCTGAAAATCATCCACAAGACGCGCAAGCAGCCCAAGGTGGCCATCGAGACCTTCGCCGGCAAGACGCTGAAACCTTCCGACTATGACGAAGTGAAGATCGACACCGAAGACTTCGGCATGGCGCTGCTGCACCTTGGCGACACCTGCCGGGGCGCGTTCACTGTCAGCCAGGTTTCGGCAGGCTGCAAGAACCGCTTCGAATGGATGATCTGCGGCACAAAGGGAAGCGTCGCCTGGAACCAGGAGCGGCCGGATGAGCTCTGGATCGGCCGCCGCAACGAGCCCAATCAGATCATCATCAAGGACGGCAGCCTGTTCTATCCCGAAGCCGCCGCCTACGCCGATTACCCCGGCGGCCACAGCGAGGGCTACGACGACTGCCACAAGCAGTTGTTCAAGCGCTTCTGGTCGCGCGTGCTCGATCCTTCATTGCCCGTTCAGTATCCGACGTTCGCCGACGGCCTGCGCGGCATGCAATTGCTGGAGGCGGTGATGGAGTCGAACAGGAAGCATGCATGGGTGAAGTGCGCGCCCGCACGCTCGGGCCGCAAGTAGCGGGAATCGCTTTCTCCTCTCCCGGGCCGCCGTTGCTCCGGCAGCGGCGGCCTTTGCTTTCCGCAAAACCGCCGCCGAAGGTTTGCGGGGCAACAGATTCAGTGCCGAGAACCGCTCCTTCAGGCCTTCCTCAGCGGCGGTCCCATGTCGTGCTGCGCCGCCAGCCGCCCTGCCGCCCTTATGTCAGCGTCTCTTCCTTCGGCTCCTCGGCCCGCTCCTGGCGCAGCGCCACCCGGGCCATCTCCTGCCTGCGGTGCAGCGCGAAATACATCGCCAGCACCGTCACCGCCGCCAGCCCGGCCAGGATCATCAGATACAGCAGCCGCAACACCCCCCGCGTGGGCGCGAACGCGTCGCGCGTGTTCTGCGCCACCAGCACGCGCCAGTTCAGGTTCGGGAACGATTCCTCCAAACCCGGGCTGCCGTAACCGATGATCACCGGCTCGCCCCCGGGAAGCGGCGCAATCACATAGCCCGGCCACCGCGACGGGCCCGTCGCCATCGACTCCTGCGCCGCGTGGAATTCCGCCGACTTCACGTTCATCGCCAGGCTTACCCCCGGCGCATGGATCACCGTGCCGTCGTTCTTCACCAGCATCATGCGCGACGTCGGCCCCAGGTCCAGCCGGTGCAGCAGCGGGAACAGGCTGGACACTTCAATCAGAGCGTCCAGCGCTCCAATGAACGTGTTCGATTCCTCGTCCATCACCGGCACGCCCAGGCCGACATAGTAGGATTTGGTCACATCGTCATAGAGCACGTCGGTGATGTGCACCGCTCCGCGGCCCTGCGCGAATATCGCCTGCCAGAAATCCTCGTCCGCCTGGTAGTAGTCGAGCGTCTTGTGCGTGGCCGCCACCACCGCGCCGTATTTGTCGGTCAGCGTCAGCCGCAGAAACCTGCGGTCACGGTCGCGCCACTTCACCATCAGCCGCGCCGCCGGATTGCTGAGAACCGCCCGCACCTGCGGCTCGCCTCTCGGGCTGTTCCAGTCTCTTTCGACCTGGTTGATCCGATCCGTGATCGTCTGTTCGGACATGACCGCATAGCGCGCGTTGGACTGCTTGACGGTCTCCACGATCAGCGGATCGGCCGCCAGCGTCCCTACGGCCAGAATCCGCTCGTGGAAGAACATGCCGATCTCGCTCGCCGTGAACTCTGCGATCGTCCGGAAATACCGGCCCCACTGACGGTCCAGCGCCTGCCCTGCCCGGCTCACGACAATCAATCCGATGGCGCAGATCGGAATGACCGTGAGCAACAGTCCGGTCAACAGGCGCCGCAATGGAAATCTCAGCTCGTACCGGTCAACAGGCATGGCATGCCTCCTTGCGCTGCTGCTGCGCGGGCGCCGCCCTGCCCGGATCCGCTGATCCGGCGCCAGCTCGCGAGCACCCGCCTTTTGTCCTAACCGGAGCCGGCTGACGGCGAATCTCTCGCGCCATCAGTCTAGGACAATTCTTCCCGGATGGCTAGGGGGTAGTAAATGTTTCAGTATACGGACCCAGCTGCCGAATTCTCCGGTAATTCTTACCGGCCGGATGCCCGACCGCACCCATGACCAACTGAAAAAACAGGCCTTGGGATTTGGCAAGGTGAATGCTTCGGAGAGAGCGAGAACCGCCATGACCGAATCCAATTCCAGCATCAACCATCCTGGCGAGAACACCGGCGCCCGGTTCCCCTGGGCCGTAACTCTCCTCGGCGCAGGCTTGCTCGCCACCCTCGCCGGAATTTTCTATCTGCACAACCAGCAGGTGAACCTGCGCCTGGAGACGGCGGCGCTGAAGCAGGAGCTTTCCGCGGTTCGCCAGACGATGAGCACGGCCGATGTAAACGCCGTGCAGACGATCGCCGCTCTGCGCTCCGAGCTGGAAAATGTCCGCAAGGAGAACGCCACGACCACCGAGGAAGCCCGGCGCGTGGCCCGCAGGCAGGCGGAAGCGGCGGCGGCAAAGGTCCAGAAGAGCCTCGCCGAACAGCAACAGGCCGAAAAGCAGCAGATCGCCCAGCAACTGGACGAGATCAAGTCCCGCACGGAGCAGGCCACCGCGCGGCTCACCGACATCACCAGCGAAGTGGGAACGGTGAAGAACGAAGTGGCGGCCAGCCGCAGTGAGATCGACAAGACGATCGCGGAGCTGCGCCGCGTCACCGGAGACCTCGGGGTGCTCAGCGGCCTGATCGCCACCAACAGCAGGGAACTGGCGGCGCTGAAACAGCTCGGCGACCGCGATTACTACGAGTTCAACCTGACGAAAAAGAGCGGCCCGCAGAAGGTCGGCGATGTCGTCGTCCAGTTGAAGAAGGCCGACACCAGGCGCAACCGCTTCACCGTGGAGATCGTCGCCGACGACAAGAGAGTGGAAAAGAAGGACCGCACGGTGAACGAGCCCGTGCAGTTCTACGTCCCGAGCAAAGCCCGTATCCCGTATGAGCTGGTCGTCAACGAAGTGAAGAAAGACAACGTCGTCGGTTACCTGGCTGCGCCGAAAGTGAAGACCACGGCGCAGCGGTTGTAGCCCGCTCCTGGCGGCCTGGCGGCGCGAGATTCGAACGAAAGGAGGCAGAGCCATGAAAACCAGATCCCAGTTCGCAGCCGTTGCGATAATGCTGTTCCTGCTGCTGCCGTCCCTGAATGCGGCGCCTGCCGGCATCCGGCCAGGGCCGCCTCCGGACCCTCTCGGCGCCCGTCCGGTGGCGGCTGCCTCCGCCGCTGATCGTGTCGATGAGGCCAGGAAGCCCGGTCCGCCGCCCGACCCTCTGCGGGAGGGCTGCCGCGCATGAGATTCCGCTTTTGCCAGGCACTGTCACTCTGTCTGGCCTGGGTTGCCGCGAGTGGGGCAGAGTCGGGGCCCTCTCGCGGCAGCCTGCAAATGCAAGGGGCCCGCGCAGCGGACTTGGGCGCGCGGGCCCGGCTTGCACCGCTCTGGCTGGCCGCGCCGTCACCGGCTGGTGAAGGCACGGCCGGCGCGGGGCTTTTCGAAATCCGGTCTGCCGTTGACCGAAACAGGCTTCACCCGGCGCGATTCCGAGGCCGCGCCAGGTGCGGAGCACCGGGAAAATCCTCCTCCCGGTTTCTTCCCGCTACGGGGCGCTCCCCGTCCGCATCATCCCGTGCCCGGTGTTGTGGAGAGCTGACCGACCTCCGCAGCCGCCGGATGCGAAGCGGGCGGGGACGCGCCGTGCGGGCGGAAACTCGCTCCCTTCCTTTTCGTTTTCCGCATGGCGGGCTGAGCGATCCGCCGTAGAATCCATTTTCTCCGTTTCTTCTTCCCTCTACCAGCCGCGATGAGGGCTGGCGATGGCGGGCCGGATTTCCGGCCCGCCTTTTTTTATTTCCCGCCCGACCAGCGTTGCATGATGCCTGCGTACGAATCGATGCGCCGGTCGCGGAAAAACGGCCAGTTGCGCCGCACGTCCTCGACCCGCCCCCGGGCGCACTCGACGACCAACACCTCCTCGTTTTCCCTGGAAGCCTCGGCCAGCACCACGCCGAAGGGATCGGCAACAAAGCTGCCCCCCCAGAACTCCAGGCCGCTTTCGGGCGTTCCTTCAAAGCCCACGCGGTTGACCGCGGCCACATACACGCCGTTGGCGATGGCATGGCCGCGCTGGATGGTCCGCCAGGCATCGGCCTGCGCCGCGCCGTGCTGCTGCTTTTCCTTCGGATGCCAGCCGATCGCTGTCGGGTAAAACAGGATCTCCGCGCCCTCCATCGCGGTCAGCCGGGCCGCCTCCGGATACCACTGGTCCCAGCAGACGAGCACGCCGATGCGCGCAAACGGCGTGTCGAAGGCGCGGTAGCCGAGATCGCCAGGCGTGAAATAAAACTTCTCGAAATAGAGCGGATCCTCCGGGATATGCATCTTGCGGTACACGCCGGCCAGCCCGCCGTCCGGATTCAGCACGGCGGCCGTGTTGTGGTAGACGCCGGCGGCGCGGCGCTCGAACAGGCTCGCCACAATGGACACCCGCAGCTCGCGGGCCAGCCGCGAGAGCCGCTCTGTCGTCGGCCCGGGCACCGGCTCGGCCAGGTCGAACAGATCGGCCCGTTCCTCGCGGCAAAAGTATTCGCTGCGGAACAGCTCCTGAAGACAGATGATCTGCGCGCCTCCAAGCGCGGCTTCCGAGATCCGCTCTTCCGCCCTGGCGAGGTTCTCCGCCGGATCGGCCGACGCCCGCATCTGGACGAGACCTACACGGAAGCTTGCTGAATCAGCCCTGGCTGCCATACTACGATTGTTCCATATGGCTTCCGGATTCGCCGTTTCCAGACGCGCCCTGCTCGTTTTGTGCGCCTTGCGGCTGCTGGCGGCGCCGCCGCCGCCCAGGGATCACTTCGGCTTCGACCCGGGCGACGACTACAAGCTGGCCAACTACGAACAGGTGATCTCTTATTTCCGCAGGCTCGCCGCCGAAAGCGACCGCATCCGTCTGGCGGAGTTCGGCAAGAGCAGCGAAGGACGCCCGATGATCGCCGCCTTCATCAGCGACGCCGCCAATCTGCGGCAGGTCGACCGCTGGAAAGACGTCAATCGCCGGCTGGCGCTTGGACAGGCAACGGCTGAAGAAGCGCAGCGGCTCGCCAGGGAAGGCAAGGCCATTGTCTGGATCGATTCCGGCCTCCACGCCACCGAAGTCGCGCCGGTGCAGCACGCGCCCCACCTCGCCTGGCGGATGGTGACGGACGAAAGCGAAGAGGCGCGCCGGATCCGCGCCAATGTGATCCTCATCCAGGTTCCCGTCATCAATCCCGACGGGCTGGACATGGTCGCCTCCTGGTACGGCCGCAACGTGGGAACGCCGTTCGAGCTCGCACCCCTGCCCTGGCTCTACCAGAAATACGCAGGACATGACAATAACCGGGACTATTTCATGTACAATCTGGTGGAAACCCGTCATGTCGGCAGGTTGTTATTCCGGGAATGGTTCCCACATATTGTCTATAATCAACATCAAATTGCTCCATTCCCTGCGCGGATTTTTATCCCCCCTTATGCCGAACCCCTGAATTCCAACATCCCGGCGGCGGTCATGGAGGGCATCAACCGCATCGGCAGCGTGATGCGCGAGCGGTTCCTGCGGGAGGACAAGGCCGGGGTGATTTCATACCTGAGCTTTGACGGCTGGTGGAATGGCGGCCTCCGTTCCGCGCCTGCTTTTCACAATATGCACGGCATTTTGACGGAAACGGCGCTGTTTTATTACGCCACGCCGAAGGAATACAAGCCCGCCGATCTGCCGGACCGCTTCCAGAACGGCGTGCCGGCGCGCGAGCCCACCATTTTCTATCCGAAGCCGTGGCTGGGCGGCCGGTGGGCGTTGCGCGATGCCGTGGACTACATGCTGACGGCGGACTTCGCCATCCTGAACGAAGCCGCTGCGAATCCGTCCCATTACCTGCTGAAGGCCTGGGAGATGGCCCGCTCCAACATCGAGGCAGGCCGCAAGGGCGCGCCCTTCGCCTGGATTGTGCCGCCTGCGCAGCACGACGCCTGGAGCGCGGCGCAGATGCTCGAACGGCTCCATCTGGCCGGTGTGGAGATCCATCGCGCCACGGCGCCTTTCCAGGCAGGCGCCGCTGAGTATCCGGCAGGCACGCACATTCTCTATGCGGCGCAAGCCTTCCGCGGCTATCTGGCCGATCTGATGGAGCCGCAGAAGTTCCCGGAGCTTCGCACGGCGCCGGGCGGACCTGTGCGGCGGCCGTACGATCTGGCCGGTTGGACGCTGCCGTACCAGATGGGCGTCACCGCGGTGCGCGTGGACGCGCCTTTCGAGGCGCAGGCATCGCCTGTGGAGACCATTGAGATTCCCGCGCCTGCCTGGGACCTGAAGCAGAATTCCGCCTTCCTCGCCATTGCCGCCGCGCTGCGCGACGGCCGCAGCGTCTTTGTTTCATCCGACGGGATGCTGGCGCAGGAGAAACCCGCGGCAGGCTGGCAGCTCAAGCAGCCCCGAACAGGGCTCTATCAGCCCCACACGGCGAACATGGATGCCGGCTGGACGCAGTGGCTGCTGGACACCTTCTCCGTCCCCTATGAACTGGTGCGCAACGCCGATATCCGCTCGGGCAGGCTGCGGGAGCGGTTCGACGTCATCATTCTGGCGCAGCAATCGATGCAGTCCATTCTGCATGGAACCCCGGAGCTGACGAAGCTGCGCACTGGCGAGACGGCCCGCCAGAGGCCGGAATACACCGGCGGCATCGGACTGGAGGGCGCGCGGGAACTGGAGGAGTTCGTGCGCCGCGGCGGGACGTTGATTGCGTTCGACTCCGCCACGGAGCTTCCGCTGGCGCTGTTTCCCCTCGATGTCCGCCCCGGACTGCGCGCCGGCGCCCAACCCGAGCAGGGCGGCTGGTCCTGCCCCGGCTCCGTGCTGCGCATGACCGCCGATTCGAAACACCCGCTGGCCTTCGGCATGCCCGCCGAGCACTACGCGACTTCCACCGGCGGCCAGTTTTTCGAGATCGAAGAGCCGCCATCCGGGCGCAGCCCGCGGGTTTTCGTCCGTTACGCCCAGAAGAACCTGCTGGCGAGCGGATGGATTTCGGGCGAGCGCGTCGTGGCGGGCAAGGCGGCGGCTGTGGAAGCGCCGCTCGGTGAGGGGAAAGTGGTTCTGTTCGGCTTCCGCCCGCAGTTCCGCGGGCAGACTTTCGGCACGTTCCGCCTGGTGCTGAACGCGATCTACCAGAGCGCGGCGTCGCCGCTGGGCGAGCCAGACCGAGGCGGCCACTGACCGCCCAAGGGCCTGAGATCACTCTGCTTTGGCGATGGAGTCGATAATCAGCGAGCCGTCCTTCATCTCGCCAGTGACTTTCGCCTTGAGCCCGTACAGGGAGGCGGGAACTTTGTCTGGATTGCCGATCTTGACAACCTCGCCATTGACCACCAGGACGGGCTGGGCGCCGCCCTTGATGCAGGCCTTGACACAGTTCACGTCATCGGCGGAGCCGGACTGGTGCTTGGCTCCGCACTTGTCATCGCTGACGTAACCAGTCCACTCGCCTGCCACCAGGGGCAGGGTAAGAAATGCCATGAAGAGAGCCAGCTTCTTCATTCGAGCCTCCTCTGACGCCAATCGACCTTTCCGCACACAATGGTACGGTATTCGGATTCGGAAGGCAAGCCCCACTTGGGGTGCGAGGATGAGGTTTGGCAGGCAGGCACGGGCGTGCCTGAGAAGACCGGGCAGGGAGGCTGAGCCCGGCCGTGGTCCGTGCTTGCGCCGGTGTGCTGCCGGCCCGCGGGTTCACAAGCCTCCGCCGGAGCGCAACTGGCCGCTGGCGGAGCTAACGCTTGAAAAAGGGCAATTGTGTTCCTGTCCCCTTTTTTTCACACTGGAGGGATGAGGGTCTGGTTCCTGGCAGGCGCATTGGTCTGTCTGACTGCGGCGGCGCAGAAGCCGTGCAGCCAGGCGTCGGTGTACATGCCCTGCGAGATTGACTTCGATCTTTCCGGAGAGGACGCAACCAAACACTCAAACCCCTATGAGTCGGTGAATCTGCACGCGGAATTCCGGTCGCCGGAGTTCAAGACGTATCTGGTGCATGCCTTCTGGCGCGGCGGACGGAGACTGACGATCCGCTTCACGCCCACCGAGGCGGGGCAATGGACGTACCGCATCACCAGCAACCTGCCGGCCTTTGACGGACAGCAGGGCAACTTCAGCGCCTCCGGAGCGCCACCGCCGGCGGCTTTCATCCGGCGCGCGAACGTCCACCACTGGCAGTACACCGAAGCCCGGAAGCCGCATCTCTACATGGGCGCCGACGACCAGCCGGGCACGCCGGTGAGCGCATGGTCCGCGCGAAAGTTCACCCACCTGGCAGTAAGGGTTCTGCCCGAAGGAGCCTTCTCCGAACCTGGCCGGCCGGATCCCGAGTGGTTTGAAAAGCTCGACGCCCGTGCGTACGAGATCCATTCGGCGGGCATCACGGTGGATCTCCTGCTGGCCCGCACGCCGGCGGAACTGGCTGCGGCTGCGCCCTCGCCCGCGCAACGGGAGAGGCTGGCGCGCTATTTGACTGCGCGCTATGCGGCATTCAACAGCACCTGGCAGCTTGTTGAAGAGTGGGAGTCCCATCCCGGCGCGCGGGAACTGCTCAAGGAATTCGGCTCGGCCATCAAGAATATGGATCCCTACGGACATCCGATTTCGACACGTGCCCGCGACTCTGCGTCGTTCCTGGGGCGGGACGGCTGGATGGACCATGTGATCTACGGGCCGGACCGTGACGATCTCATCGCCGTCGAACATCAGAGCAACACCGTGCCGCAGGTGGCGCTGATCGACGGCACGCTCCCTCCGGACGAGTTCCGCAAGCGCCTCTGGAACGCCGTGATGAGCGGCGCCTATCCCTCGATGAAGGGTTCGGCGGGCCCCGGCTCGCCGAACGCGCGGACGATGGAGGCCTGGTTCCAATTCATGAGCGGACGGGTCCGTTATTGGGACACGCAGCCCTACTTCGACGTCGAAGGCGGGCGGGCCATCGCGCTTCCGGGCCTGCGAACGGAAGACTATGATCTGCCAGCGACCGAGTATATCGTCTACATTGAAAAGCCCGGCCCGGTCAAGGTGACCACGCGCAAACACACCTACGACATCTATTGGGTGAACCCTTCGACAGGCGAGGCGCGCAAGGAGAAAAAAGACTGGAAGGGAGAGCTGTACGAAGCATCGCCGCCGGACTCGTCACGGGACTGGGTGCTGCACCTCTCCCGCGACGGGCGCAAGGAGGGGATGTTGCGCAGCTACAAGTTCGAGTCCTGGCCTGTGCCGGTGCAGGAGCCCGAGCGCAGCCCGCAGAAAGCGCCGTTCGAATTATCCAAACCTGCGATGGGAGAAGCCGTATCCGCAGGAGTTCCCACGCAGTTCGAAATTACGTTGAAGAGGCAGACAGGCGGGACAAGGCGGATGACATACGTGCTCACAGGCGAGATCGTGCAGGATGGCGAAGGGGCGCGCTATCTGGCTTCGGGTTCTGCGGGCGTATTTACCGTCGATCCCGCGCTGATGAAATCCGAATCCGGTGCGCTGGCAGTTCGGCTGGCGGTCCTGAATGCGGCCGGCAAACTGTATCTTCTGGATTACGTATTCACCGTGAAAAGAACCGGAAAATCGCAGTGATTTCAGCCAGAATGCACTTTGCTTACAGGAATCCAAATACCGCCTTTCCCCGTGGCGGCAGCGTCATGCAACGCCATAGAGGCGCAGCATGACGCGGATTGTCGCCATCGACACGGCCTCCGAATTCGGCAGCATCGCGCTGGCCGAGGAGGGGCGCGTTCTGGAAGAGGTTCTGCTGCACAGCCCCGACGGCTTTGCCCATCTGCTGTTCCCGCATCTGGAGAGGCTGCTGAAGAGGCATCAATGGCGGTGGGAGCAGGTGACGGGTTTCGCCGCAGGGGCAGGGCCAGGCTCGTTCACGGGAGTGCGCGTGGGGCTGGCGGCGGCGAAAGGCCTGGCGGAAGCCAGCGGGGCTCTGGCGGCCGCAATCTCGAACTTGCAGGCCATGGCCAGCTTCGGCGCTGCCGCCCTGCGCGCGCCGTTTTTCGACGCCCGCCGCGGCGAGATCTACGGAGCGCTCTATGACGATCACCTCGAACCCCTTGGACCGGAGGTGGTGGCGAAGTTCTCCGTTTGGCAGGCATCTCTGCCCGCTGGAGCAGAACTGCTGACGCCTGACCCGGCGCCGTTCGGCGTGCGAGCCACGGTCACGCCGCGCGCTCTGGCCGGAGCGATCGCCCTGTTGGCTTTTGACCGCCTCGAAGATCCCGCCAGGCTCGACGCGAACTACGTGCGCCGCTCGGACGCGGAGTTGCACTGGCGCGAGCCGGGCGCGTGACCCCTCCCGCTCTTGGCAGCCCTCAAGGCGTGCTGAAGGACGCCGGTCCGCCGGCGTCTGAGTCTTCCGCGGCATGAGCGTTCCGGAAAAGAACCGCCAGCGAGAGCATCGCGGCCGGGAATGTCACGGCCCAAAGTGCAGCGGGCCAGATGAGGAGATGCCAATACATCTGAAGAGTGATGAATGGGAGCAGCATGCCGTTCAGGAGGAGCCAGCGGCGGGCGCGCCCTTCCGCTCCCTCCCGCCCCAGCGCGAAGCCCGCCATCAATGTGGACACGCTCATCAGGCCGTACCCGAGGATATCGACGGCGTACAGGAACGAATCGAAAGGGACAAAGATGAAGGGTTCGATCCCCGCCGTCCTGCCTGAGGCGAGACGGGGCGCCACCCAGGTCAGTTGCACGAAGTAGTTCATCCCAATCAGCGGCAGGTAGGACGCGGCAAAGGCCGCCGCAGCAAGGCTCCAAGCCCTCCGGGCGGGCGGGACGGCCTCATGCAGGCAGACCATTGTCAGCAGGAAGGCAGGCCCCAGAAGAAGCGAGGGCGTTAAAAGCAGAAAGAGCCCCAACGGAGTGCTCGCGCTTCTCGGACCACCCGATGAGCCAAGCCACCCTGCCCACTCAGCAAGTTGCAGGACAACGTAGATCAGGCTCAGGCTGCATGCGGCAGCAGCCGACACAATCCCCAAGGTCCGCGCGGCGCGAGATATCGGCTGATGCATTTGCGGCACGCTCCAATTTCAGCTTCAAATTGCTGGAGGCGCTCAGTCTATCACGGGACGCCCGCTGAAACGGCAGTGAATCCGGCGCCGCTCGGACGCAGAGCTGTACTGGCGAGAGCCGGGCGCGTGAGCCGCGCTGCCCCACTTCCTCGAAGAATCGTCCGCCAACTGCATGGATTCGCCGTGTGGGGTGCAGTTCGATGACGATTCGGCCACAATCCGGGACACAAACCGGGACACAAACCGGGACAGCCGGACTGCCCGCCGGAATGGCGGTGGCGCACAATCGCTGATTCGCTGGCGCGTTGCAGACCAGGCTCCCTCACGGACTCGACAGCTCCAGAGCGGTCTCGGCCTTGCCGCTGCCACATCGCATCCACGGCTGCCGATGCTCGCGCCGATTTTCATCCATGCGGATGTCCCGCAGGGTCATGGCGGCTGACTCCGGTCGATTCCCGCCTCTGTGCGGAGCGCGCTCGCGCGCCCTTCGCGCGGAGCATAGACCAGCGGCGGGGCCGAGCCCCGCGCTTCCGTGCTCCCATGTGACGCCTGGCTTCCTCACCGGCCGTCTTCCTGCAGCGCCGCCGTCAGCCCGCAATAGCTCAGCACCCGCCTCGCCGAGGCAAACCGGTGCGGATCGCCAATCTCCAGCGCCCACGTCAGCGCCATCACCTCGCCCACCCCCGGGATGGTTTGCAGCAACGCCACCCGC
>CAKZUE010000069.1 GCA_937920635.1 uncultured Bryobacteraceae bacterium | reverse complement strand
CCTCTTCCACCTTCAACCCGCACCGCGCCCGCACGCCCAGCGCGATCAGATGCCGCTCCGCCTTCTCTGACAGCTCTTCCGGATATCCCGCCAACACCCGCCCCCCGGCATCCAGAAGAAGAATCCGCGCAAGCTCCGGCTTTATACTACGAAAATCATTTTTGAGCGTCTGGCGCGCGATCTCACTCAGCGCCCCTGCCAGTTCCACCCCCGTCGGCCCTGCGCCAATAACTATAAACGTAAGCCATTCTGTCCGCCTTTCAGCGTCCGATTCCCGTTCCGCCCCTTCAAACGCCGCCAGAATCCTCGCCCTCATCTCCGTCGCGTCTTCCAGCGTCTTCAGCCCCGGCGCATGCTGGCTCCACTCGGCACGACCAAAGTAGTCGTTCTGCGCCCCCGTCGCCACAATCAAAAAATCATACTCCACCCACCCGTTATCCAGGATCACCCGCCTCCCCGCCGCATCCAGACCCACCATCTCCCCCATCAGCACCCGTGTGTTCTTCTGCTTCCGTAGAATCCTTCGCAACGGGCTCGCAATGTCCGATGGCGACAACCCGCCCGTCGCCACTTGGTACAACAGCGGCTGGAACAGATGGAAGTTCCTCTTGTCGATCAACGTCACCTGAACCGGCGCATCCCGCAACTCCCGCGCCGCATACAGCCCCGCGAATCCGCCGCCCACGATCACCACTCTCGGCAGCCGCTGCTCCGTCTCCTCTTCGAATCTTGATATTCCCATACCTGTTTGATGCGCCACCCGCCCCAAACGCTCTGCCGGGTTCTCCCCCCTTTCTCCGCAGGGCGCCACGCCCTTCCGCCCTGAGGCTGCCCGCCCCCCTCCCTCTCCGCTACCCTATCGGTGAAGCCATGTCCCCCGATCCCAGGCAGCGCCTCGCCGTCGTCCTCATCGACACCCGCAACCCCCTCAACATCGGCGCCGCCGCCCGCGCCATGAGCAATTTCGGCTTCTTCGACCTCCGCCTCGTCCGCCCCTACCACGCCGCCTTCGAGGAAGCCGTCAGCGCCGTCGGCGCCGCGGATCTCCTCCGCCAGGCCCGTGTCTTCCACAACCTCTCCGCTGCCGTCGCCGATTGCTCCCTCATCGTCGGCGCCACCGGACTCGGCCACCGCGTCTTCGAGCACCCCCTCCACCGCCTCGAACGCGCCGGCCGCCTCCTCCGCCGCCACCTGCAATCCGCCCGCGCCGCCATCCTCTTCGGCAGCGAAAAATTCGGCCTCTCCAACCAGGACATCTCCCACTGCCACTGGCTCCTCCACATCCCCACCCGCCCCGAGCACGATTCCATGAACCTCGGCCAGGCCGTCGCCCTCACCCTCTACGAACTCTCCCGCTCCCCCGCCGCCGCCCGCCGCCTCCCGGAAGCCGCCGAACGCGCCACAGAGGCCGAACTCGAACGCCTCTCCCTCCTGCTCGATCAGGTCCTCCAACACAGCGGCTACTCCGACTACAGCCGCGAAACCTCCGCCCCGGACAAAACCCGCCGCCTCGTCCGCCGCCTCTCGCTCACCTCCCGCGATGCCGCCATCTGCGCCGGCATGCTGCGCCAGATCCTCTGGAAGCTCACCCACCCCGCCGGATGATATTCTGGCAATTGCGATGTCCAGGGTTGAATTGCATTTCGAATTTCTCGCCTCATTCGAGGATTCATGGGCCGAAGCCATCGAACGCCTCCACGGCATCTACGGCTTCCACGCGCTGAAACTCGCCCCCTCCCTCGACCGCCTCGCCGTCGTTTACGACGCCAGCCGCCTCACCCCCGCTGACGTCGAGCACCACCTCCGCATGGCCGGCCTGCCCGTCCGCCGCATCGTCCCGCAGACCGCTCTCGCTTCATGAATCTCGCCCTCAACCTGTTCGATTTCTCCACCGGCTGGCACCCCGCCTGGCGCTTCCTCCTCGTCGCCGCCGCCGGCGCCGCCGCCCTCGCCCTCGCCGTCTGGATCGGCCTCCGCGCCCTCCATCGCATCGCCCAGCGCACCAGCACCACCCTCGACGACGATCTTCTCCATGCCCTCCGCTGGCCCGCCCAGTGGACCGCCATCGCCATCGCCCTTCTCGTCGCCCTGAAGGACGTCGAAGAACGCCACCTCTCCCGCGCCCTCGAGCACAAGCTCACCGTCCTCGTTGCCGTCCTCATCATCATTCCCCTCACCATCGGCATCTCGCGCGCCACCATCATCCTCCTCCGCTACTCCCTGGCCAGGAGCGCCACCGGCTGGCACGTCACCACCCTCACCGCCGCCACCATCCGCCTCCTTTGGGCCATCCCCGGCCTGCTGGTCATCCTCAATCTCCTCAACATCTCCCTCGCCCCAGCCCTCACCGCCCTCGGCGTCGGCGGCATCGCCGTCAGCCTCGCCCTCAAAGACACTCTCGCCAACCTCTTCTCCGGCTTCTACATCTCCATGGCCGGCAACATCCACAAGGGCGACTACGTCCAGCTCGACTCCGGCCAGGAGGGCTTCGTCGAGGACGTCACCTGGCGCATCACCACCCTCCGCACCCTCCAGAACAACCTCGTCGTCATCCCCAATTCCAAGCTCAGCGAGGCCCTCGTCACCAATTACACCTTCCCGGAAAAGCACCTCGCCGTCCGCATCCCCATCAGCGTCAGCTACGAGGCGGACATCGATCACGTCGAACGCGTCGTCCTCGAAGAGGTCGAAGCCGCCCGCGGCCTCGACGGCCTTCTCTTCGATCCGCCCCCCGTCGTCCGCTTCAACCCCGGCTTCGGCGACTCCTCGCTCAACCTGCTCCTGATCGTCCACGTCGAGGAGTTCACCAAACAGTACCTCGTCCAGGACCAGCTCCGCCGCCGCATCCTCTCGCGCTTCCGCCGCGAGGGCATCGTCATCCCCTTCCCCATCCGCACCCTCGACCTGCCTCCCGGTTCGCTCAAGCGCGCCCTCGATCCCGGCCCTTCCACCCCATCCGCGCCTCCCTCCTCCTGATCGCTTTCTGTATCTTTCAAGGTCATTGGAGACACAAAAGGGCCGCCCCGTTCAGGGCGGCCCTTGCTGGTTCCAGATGCGGTGCGGCTTACCGCCGCGGACTGCGGTTGCGCGATGGCCTCGCCTCCGGCGGCTTCGCGCCCGGCTCGGCCTTCTTCTCCTCGCCCGCCGGGTCGCCCGCGCGCCCGCCGTTCTTCAGCCTCTCGCGCTGCTCGCGCAGCACCGCGCGCCGGCTCAGCTTGATCCGGTTGCCTTCCAGCGCCAGCACCTTCACCAGGATCTGGTCGCCTTCGTTCAGCTCGTCCCGCACGCTCTTCACGCGGTTCTCGCTGATCTCGGAGATGTGCAGCAGCCCGTCGGTGCCCGGGAACAGCTCGACAAACGCCCCGAAGTCGGCGATGCGCACCACCTTGCCGAGATAGGTCTTGCCCACTTCGGCCACCGCCGCAATCTCGGAAATCATCTTCAACGCGCGCGCCGCCGAATCGCCGTCGCTGGCGAACACGTTCACCATCCCGTCGTCGTGCACGTCGATCTTCACGCCCGTCTGGTCGATGATGCCCCGGATCACCTTGCCGCCCGGCCCGATGATCTCGCGGATCTTCTCCGTCGGCACCGTGATCGTGTAGATCCGCGGCGCGTACGGGCTCAACTCCTCCCGCGGCCCCGCAATCGCCTCGTCCATCTTGTCCAGGATGAACAGCCGCGCCCGCCGCGCCTGATCGAGCGCCTCGCGCATGATCTGCGGGCTCACGTTCTGCACCTTGATATCCATTTGCAGCGCCGTGATCCCCTCGCGCGTGCCCGCCACTTTGAAATCCATGTCGCCGTAGTGGTCTTCCGCGCCCGCTATGTCGGTCAGAATCGCGTACTTGTCCCCGTCCGTCACCAGCCCCATCGCGATGCCCGCCACCGGCGCCTTGATCTTCACGCCCGCGTCCATCAGCGACAGGCTCGCCCCGCACACCGTCGCCATCGACGACGAGCCGTTCGACTCGAGAATGTCGCTCACGATGCGCAGCGTGTACGGAAACTCGCTCTCCGGCGGAATCATCGGCCCGATCGCCCGCTCCGCCAGCGCCCCGTGGCCGATCTCGCGCCGCCCGGGGCCGCGCATGAAGCCCACTTCGCCCACCGAAAACGGCGGGAAGTTGTAGTGCAGCATCAGGCGCTTCGACGTCTCCAGCAGGTTCAGCGTCTCCAGCCTCTGCTCGTCTTCCTTCGTGCCCAGCGTCGTCGTCACCAGCGCCTGCGTCTCGCCGCGCGTGAACAGCGCCGAGCCGTGCACCCGCGGCAGCACGCCCACTTCGATCGTGATCGGCCGGATCTCGTCAAACGCCCGCCGGTCGGGCCGCTGCCGCAGGTCCAGCACCTCGTGGCGGAAGATCCGCTCCCGCAGCAGTTCGAAGCACGCCTTCGCCTCCTGCTGGTCGGCCTCTTCGGTGAACGCCGCCACCGCTTCGTCTTCCAGCGCGTCCACCCGCGCATAGCTCTCCGTCTTGCCGTACTTCTGCGTGTTCAGCGCATCGGCCAGACGCTCGCCCACCAGCTGCTCCACCTTCGCGTAGATTTCTTCGTTGCGCTTCGGCGGCGTGAACTCGCGCTTCGGCTTGCCCGCCAGCTTCACCAGCTCGCGGATGCCGTTGTTGATCTTCTGGCAGCACTCGAAAGCGTATTCGATCGTGGCCAGCACCTCTTGTTCCGTGGCCTCGCACGCGCCCGCTTCCACCATCACGATGCCATGTTCCGTGGCCGCAACCACGATGTTGATCTTCGACTCGTTCTGCTGCTCGTACGACGGGAACGGAATGTAGTCGTCCCCCACGCGGCACACGCGCACGCCGCTCACCACGTGTTCAAACGGAATGTCGGAAATCGCCAGCGCCGCGCCCGAGCCGACCAGCGCCATCGCCGACGGATCCGTGTCCGGCGCCGCCGACAGCACCAGGCTGATGATCTGCGTCTCGCACATGTAGCCTTCGGGGAACAGCGGCCGCAACGGCCGGTCCACCAGCCGCGACGTCAGAACTTCGCGGTCGCTCGGCCGCCCTTCGCGCTTCAGGTAGCCGCCCGGGATGCGCCCCGCGGCGTAGGTGTATTCGCGGTAGTCCACGGTCAGCGGGAAAAACGCCGCGTTCGGTTTCGGTTCGGTGTTCGAGCACGCCGAGCTCAGGACAACGGTGTCTCCAATGGTCACTACCACAGCGCCGTGGGCCTGCTTGGCCATCCGGCCCGTCTCCAGTGTCAGAATGCGACCCCCAAGGTCGACTTCAACGATATGCTTCATGTCTGTAAATCTCCAGGCTCCGGCCCGTACAATCGCGCCAGAGCGTCTCTTGTCTTGGCTTGTTGGGAAAGCGGTCGGGGAGCAGGGGGCAACCAGGGGCGCAAGCCCGGGGCGCAGTTCTCGCTGTCAGTAGGGAATGGGCGGAGGGATCGTCCCATCAGCGGGCATCCTCGGCCTGCCGCTCCCGCCTTCTCCGGGCGGCAGCGGCGGCGGATGGCCGGGATCCGCGCCTAACGGCGCAGTCCGAGGCTGACGATCAACGCCTTGTACCGCTCCGGGCTCTTCCGCTTCAGGTAATCCAGAAGCTTGCGGCGGCGCGCTACCAGCGTCAGCAGTCCCCGCCGGCTGTGATGATCCTTCTTGTGGATCTTGAAATGCTCGGTCAACTGGGCGATGTTTCGCGTCAACAGCGCAATCTGCACTTCCGGCGAACCCGTGTCGGTCTTGTGCTGCCGGTACTTTGAAATCAGCTCGTTCTTGGCTTCCTGGGCCAGCGCCATTCGATTTCCTTGCGCTCCTTCTACTTACTTTCCTCTTTCTTTACCCCCTCAGGATAACACACTCCCCCTTGCCCCGCCCTTGCCGCCGCAACCGCCCGTTCAGGCCTCCGCCCCCGCCATCCCGCACGCCTGCTCGTAACCCCGCACCAGATGGAAAATCAGCAGATCGAAAAACCGCCCAAGCTGCAGTTCGAGCTCTTCCTCCGCGTACAGATCCACGCTCGTCTGCACGAACGCCTCATCCCGGATGTAGTCCAGCGCCGCCTCCTTCAGCAGCTGCACGGCGCGGATGCTCTCGCTCAATGGAATGCCCTGCGCGTACCGGTCGTGGCCCACCTTCTCGTAAAAAGCCGCAATCTCCCCCTCCGAGCTCGACACCAGCCAGTGGCCCAGATTGCGCAGCAATTTCCGGCAATTCTCCGTAATCTCCGACTCCGGCATCCGGCCGATGTGCGGCAAGCCCTGCTGAAGCCGCAGCCGGCGCAGGAATCTCGCGGTGATGGCCTCCCAATGATCTTCGATTTGATGAACCAGTTTGGCCGAAACCATGGCGCTGCCTCCCGTCCATCCTTTTCGTACGCTGATTCCCGCTCCGAGTCAAGGGCTCCGCTCCCGCCGCCGCGCCGCCATAGAATGAGAGGGCCATGAAAATCGAAAAGATTGAGACCGTGCAGGTCGCGCCCCGCTGGGGGCTCCTGCGCATCCTCACCGATGACGGCGCCGAAGGCTACGGCGAATACACCCTGGAGGGCCAACTGGCCGCATCCGAAGCCGCCGTGCACGAACTCGGCGAGTTCTTCCTCGGCCAGGACCCCTCGCGCGTCAAGGCGCTCGTCCGCGGCTGCTACGACCGCAATTTCTATCACGGCGGCGCCGTCTACATGAGCGCCCTCGGCGGCATCGAAATGGCCTTGTGGGATCTGGCCGGCAAGGCCGCCGCCCAGCCCGTGCACCGCCTCCTCGGCGGCCGGGTGCGCAGCCGCGTCAAGGTCTACCGCTGGGCCGGCGGCAACAACAACCCCCCGGAGATGGCGGCGCAGGAAGCCGCCGCAGTAGTGGCCGCCGGCGCCCGCGCCCTGAAGATGAATGCCTGCCCCCCGCTGGCCGCCATCGACACTTACGGCGGCATTCAGTTGGCCGCGGACCGCCTGCGCGCCGTGCGCGAAGCCGTCGGCTGGCAGGTCGACATCGCCCTCGACTTCCACGGACGCTGCAACGTGCCCATGGCGCGCCGCCTCGCCAAAGCCCTCGAGTTCGGCAACCCGCTCTTTTATGAAGAACCCGTCCGCCCCGATTACAACCGCTGGCTGCCCGAAATCGCCGCCATCACCCATGTCCCCATCGCCACCGGCGAGCGGATGTGCACCGTGGCCGAGTTCAGCGACATCGTCGCCGCCAAAGCCGCCCACGTCCTTCAGCCCGACGTCGTGCATGTCGGCGGCATCTCGAACACCGCCGAAATCGGCGCCCTCGCCGAGGCCAACGGCATCGCCCTCGCGCCCCACTGCCCGCTCTCGCCCGTGGCCTTCATGGCCAGCCTCCACGTCGTCGCCCAATGCCGCGCCGGCTGGATTCTCGAGTGGGCCAAAGGCATCCATTACAACACCGCCGGCGCCACCGGAGCTGTCGATCCCTGGCTCCGCTACGTCGACGAGCGCGACTGGCCGCTCTTCGAGCCCGACGCCGAAGGCCATCTCCCCATCCCCGAGACGCCCGGGCTCGGCCTGCGCCTGAACTGGGCCGAAGTCGAAAAGGCCGCCCGTACGGGCGTCGACTGGCGCGACCAGACCATGTACCTGCCCGATGGCACGCTGGCCAACTGGTAAGAACACGGTAAGGTGAAATTGTTCTTCTTTTCACCCCAATTTCATCGATCCGGCTTATTCAGGAATCATGAGCGGCGTAGCCCGTGCGCTGCAATCCTGGATTGAATCGGCCGATCACGGCCTCATGCGCCGCTTGCACCGCTGGACCGCGCCTCCGTGGTTCCGCTGGTGGATGATCGCCGCCACCCGTGGCGGCGACGGCTGGCTCTGGTACGCCGTGGGTGCCGTCCTCATCGCCGCCGGTGGGACGGAGGGACGGCTGGCGGCAGCCGAAGCCGCTGCCGCGAGCGCCGCCGCCATCGCCCTGTTTCAATACCTGAAACGTAAAGCAGGGCGGCGACGCCCTTGCGAACTCGAGCCCCATGTCTGGTCGCGCGTGCTGCCCCCGGACGAGTTCAGCTTCCCCTCCGGCCATACCATGACCGCCTTCGCTGTCACCGTGCCCGTGGTGGCCCATTTCCCCGACTCCGGTCCGGTGCTCTACGCCTGCGCCGCATCCATCGCCGCCTCGCGCGTCGCCCTCGGCATGCACTTCCTGAGCGATGTCGCCGCCGGCGGCGCCCTCGGCTGGCTGCTCGGGACCCTCGCCCACCGCATCGCCGTCTGACGGTGGCCGTCCCCTCTTCTGTCCCGCCGGTTTGACCCGCCCGCCCCTGTTGCGATAGAGTCTTTCCTTCGATAGGTCATGTAGAAGCGAAACTCTGACTCCAGCCGCGCGATCCGGTACGAATGCGAACTCTTCTGCCTCAAGCTGCTCTGATCGCTCTTGGTTGCGCGATTTGTCCCTCCTCTCCAGCCCCCGCCCAGAACCTCATCTCCCCAGGCAGCGTCGCCGCTCCTGTTTCCGATGATGTGCTCGACCGGCTGCCCCGGCACGAGCCCGAACTCAAGCCGCCCGTGCGCCCCCCACAGTTGCTCGGCCCCTCCGATGCGGCACAGGAGCCCTCCACGCCTGCGCAACGGGCGCTGAGAACGGCGGAGCGGCTCTTCCTCCACGGGCGCTTCCTGATCCAGGAGGGAAAGCCGGAAGACGCCCGCAGGGCGTTCGACGAAGCCGTGGACACGCTCCTCGCCGTGCCGGCGGAGGATGCCGGGCGGGCGCAGATCGAAAAACGAGCCGAAGAGCTGATCCGCCGCATCCGCCGCTACGATCTCGAGGAGTTGGGCGCCGGTGAACCTCCCGACCTTCTGCCTCTGCCGCCGTCGCCGCTCGAAGAGATCCTTGATCTGACCTTCCCCGTCGATCCGGCGGCGCGGCATCGTTCCCTCGAAAAAGTCCAGTTAGGCGCTTCGCAGTTGCCGCTGACGGTCAACGACGCGGTGCTCGACTACATCAACTACTTCACCGGGCCGAAAGGATCGCGGATCCTGCTCAACGGGCTGCGCCGCAGCGGCCGCTACCGGCAGATGATTCAGCGCATCTTCGACGAAGAGGGCGTGCCGCGCGAGCTGTTGCATCTGGCCCAGGCCGAATCCGCCTTCCAGCCGGCGGCGGTGAGCCGCGCGCGCGCCGTGGGCATGTGGCAATTCATCCGCAGCCGCGGCGCCGAGTACGGCCTCGAGGCCGGCAATGCCCGGGACGACCGCATGGATCCCGAAAAGGCGACCCGCGCCGCCGCGCGCCACCTGCGCGACCTCTACCGCCAGACCGGAGACTGGTATCTGGCCATGGCCGCCTACAACTGCGGCCCCATGTGCGTCGAGCGCGCCGTCCAGCGCACCGGCTACGCCGACTTCTGGGAGCTGCGCACCCGCCAGGCGCTCCCCCGCGAAACCATGAACTACGTGCCGGCCATTCTCGCCATGGTCATCGTCGCCCAGAACCCGCAGCAGTTCGGACTGCCGCCCGTGGATTTGGACGATCCGCTCGAGTTCGACACCATCCGCCTCGAAGCGGACACCTCGCTGGCCCTGATCGCCGATGCCGCCGAAGTCCCGTTGTCTGAAATCCGGGATCTGAATCCCGGCGTGCTCGGCGCGGCCGCGCCGGCGGGCCATGAGATCCGCGTGCCGCGCGGCGCCGGTCCTGCCGTGCTGGCCGCGCTGGATCTGGTGCCGGAGCCGAAGCGCGCCTCGGCCCGGCTCCACCGCTTCACTGCCGGCGACACGCCCGCTTCGATCGCCCGGCGATTTGGGACCATCCCCGCTCAGATCGCCGCGCTGAACGACCTGGAAAAGATGGAAGAAGGGGCGCTCGTGATCGTGCCCGTCGCGGCCTCACAGCAGGTGAAGAAAAGCCAGACGGTCCGGCAGAGCGCCGCTTCCCGCCGCACCGGCTCGAAAACCAGAACCGCCCTCCGCGCCCCCAGCGCCCGCAAGCCGGCCCCGCGCCGGACCGCCGCGCGCCGTTAAAGCCGCCCCCGGCGCACACGCCGCCCTTCCCCGGACTGGTAAAACAAGTTATGCTAATTATGATTCGGCCTGCAGGGAGGACCGTGTCATGAGTCAATGGATCGCCATGCCGTTTGACTCCTACGACGAGGAGACGGATTTCGATTCCGCTCTCAGCGACGACAGCGTAGGAGAGGTCGAGGAGATGGAAGAGGGGCCGCAAGCGCTCGAACCGGAGGCGAAACCGGCTGTGCCGGAACCGCCGCCCGTCCCGCCCGCCGCCGAGCCGCCGCAGGCCGCCGCGCCGCCTGAGTCCCAGGCGGAGCCCGAACCCGCGCCGCCTGCCCCGCCACCGGCTGCGCCCGCGCGCCCGGCCAAAGCCCCGGCACGAGTTTCCCGGCCCACATCCGGGAGAGCCGCTGCGAAAGCGGCAAAAAAACCGGCAACTGCCGTTCGAAAGGGAACGAAAAAAACAGTGAAGACTGCAACCAAGAAGGCTGCGCAGAAAAAGGCAGCCGCTCCGAAGAAAGCTGCGGCGAAAAAAGCCCCGGCCGTGAAGAAGGCGGCGAAGAAGGCCGCGCCGAAAAAGGCTGCGCCCAAGAAAGCCGCCCCGAAGAAGGCCGCGGTGAAGAAGGCTGTAGCGAAAAAGGTGGCGAAGAAGACCGCCGTGAAGAAAGCCGCCAAAAAGCCCGCGGCGAAAAAGAAGTAAGCCGGAGCGGCGCCCGCCCGCGCTTCAACGCCGGGCTTGCGCTTTTTCTCTCATTTCTGATGTTCAATGGGGCGTCCCGCGGGGCGCCCTTTTTCCTGGAATTCAAGTCCCACCCCCCTCCATCCGCCCCGCATCCGTGCCGCATCCGAGCCGCATCCGTCCCCTACCGACTCGAACCGAGCCGCGCGGGAGCGCCAACGGCGCGACCAAGCGGTTCCCCACCCCGCATCCGCCCCGCATCCGTGCCGCATCCGTGCCGCGTCCGAGCCGCGCGGGAGCGCCAACGGCGCGACCAAGCGGTTCCCCGCCCCGCATCCGTCCCCTACCGACTCGAACCGAGCCGCGCGGGAGCGCCAACGGCGCGACCAAGCGGTTCCCCACCCCGCATCCGTCCCCTACCGTCCCGAACCGAGCCGCGCGGGAGCGCCAACGGCGCGACCAAGCGGATACAAAAACCCCGTCGTCCCGCTTTGTCGCGCTTCCGGCACGCCCCGGCGCCCCCGGGGTGACGCGCCCTGTCCGCCACTGCCGGCTCACCGATCCCCCCTGTCACCTCCCGAACCGGATCTGTATGTCCGAAACTGGAGGCCCACGGATGAGCAACAGCATCAGCCGCAGGGATTGGTTTCGCGCGACAGCCGCGGCGGCAGGCGCCGCCCAGGCGGCCGGCGCCGCGCCCACCCTTGGGCAAAGAGGCGGGAAAAAGCGCTCCAGATCGCCACCAATTGTGAAATGTATTTCTGGCGCTGCGGCGTGCTGGCCAAAGTCCAGAACGGCAAGGTCACGCGGATCGAAGGCAACCCGCAGCACCCCCTCACGCAGGGCCGGCTCTGCGCGCGCGGCAACGCGGGCCACTTCACCCTTTATGACCCTGACCGCCTGAAAGCCCCGCAACTGCGCGTTGGCGATCGCGGCGAAGGACGGTTCCGCCAGGTGAGCTGGGACGAGGCGCTCGACTGGCTGGCGGCCCGGCTGATCGAACTCAAACAGAAGTACGGCCTGGAATCGGTGGCGTTTTTCCCGCACGGCGTGGCGTCCAGCTTCTTCGCCACGCTGATGAAGGCCTACGGCACGCCCAACTCCGCCGAGCCCGCCTTCGCCCAGTGCCGCGGCCCCCGCTAGGTCGGCTACGCGCTCACCTTCGGCCGCGGCGTCGGCTCCCCCGAGCCGCTCGATCTGGAAAACGCCAAAGTGATCGTGCTGCTCGGCTCCCACCTCGGCGAGAACGTCTTCACTTCGCAGATCACGCAGTTCGCCGAAGGGTTCGCCCGGGGCGCCAAACTCATCGTCGTCGATCCGCGCTATTCCACGGCCGCCGCCAAGGCCGACTGGTGGCTGCCCATCCGGCCCGGCGCCAACATCGGCCTGCGGGACGGCGCAACCGTGGTGCTGGAAAACCAGGACGGCAACCGGAGCCTGCCGGTCGCCGTCCGCGTCACGCCCGGCATCCGCCGGGACTGCCTCGACATGGTGCACGGCTTCGGACAGCAGGCGCCGGGATTGCGCCGCGCCAACGGGCGCGGCGCCTCCGACACCGGGCTGATCACGCGCGTGGCTGTCGATCCCCTGATGGGCGGCACGGGCATGCGCGTCAACTTCGTCCGGCCGCTGCCCGCCGAAGGGCTGCAGAGCTGAGCCATGGCCCGTTACGCAATGGTCACCGACCTGACGAAATGCGTGGGCTGCCAGGCTTGCACGGCCGCCTGCAACAGCGAGTGGGACGTCCCGCCAGGCCGCACCCGCACGCGCGTGCTGCCCACCGGCGCCGTGGGCGTCTTTCCCAATCTGCGCTCGGCCTTCTACGTGGCCCAGTGCAATCACTGCGACGATCCGCCCTGCGTCGCGCCGTGCCCGTCGGGGGCGACCTTCCAGGCCGCCGACGGCATCGTCAAAATCGACAAAGACCTCTGCATCGGCTGCGGCTTTTGCGTCACCGCCTGCCCGTACGATGCGCGGTATCTGAATCCAGCCACGGAGAAGGTGGACAAGTGCGACTTCTGCGCCGGGCGGCTGCAACGCGGCCTCCAGCCCGCCTGCGTCACCACCTGCACGGCTCACGCGAAGTTCTTCGGCGATCTGGAGGACCCGGACAGCGAAGTGTACGGCCTCGTCTACGGCAGGGGCGCGAAAAGAATCGAGAGCGAAGAAGTGAAGGTCGGGCCGAACGTTTACTACCTCGGCGCAAAAGGCGAGCCGGACCTCGTGGCGGAGACCTTCCCGCCGCGCACTCCGCGCATGCCTTCGGCCGGCCAGTGGTGGGAACGCGCGCTCAAGCCCCTGGCGCTGCTCATGGTCGGCACAGCCTTCCTCGGCCAGGCGGTCGCCTTCTTTACGCAACTCCGGAAAGGAGAGGGCCAGTTCAATGACTAACCCGGTGGCCTCCCCGCAGGTCTCCTCGCAGCGGATGATCAAGAAGCACCACGTGGCCATCATGCTGCTGCACTGGTTCAACGCCCTCGTGTGGCTGCTCGAGCTCAACACCGGCGCCGCCCTGATCCAGAGCGAACACTTCCGCTTCGCGCCGCAGTGGTTCATCGTGTTGATGACCGGCATCTTCGGGACCCGCGCCAACCTGCTGCGCTTTCATATCGCTGTGGGATTGGCCTGGATCACCGTGTTCCTCGTCTACGGAATCTTCGGCTGGCGCACGTACCTGCACCAGGAAGTGCTCGAGGGCGAAGTGGCCCTCGACCGTGACGACTGGAACTGGCTGCACATCCGCGTGCTGCGCATCCTGGGCAGAAGCGATGAGCCGTTGCCGCCTCAGGGGATCTACAACGCCGGCCAGAAGCTGTTCGCGCTTGCCGTCTATGCGATGGTTCCCCTGATCGCCGCCTCGGGCCTCGTGATGGCTTTTCATTGGGGATCTCCGGCCGTGGCGGGCTGGGCCGTGGTGATCCACTTCATTTCCGTCGCCGTGGTCGTGAGCGGGTTGAAGATCCACGTTTATATGGGGCCGGTTTTCCCCGAAGAAAAGCCCGCCTTTTTCTCGATGATCACCGGCGTTGTCCCGGAAGAGTTTGCTTACAGGCACCACCGCAAGTGGTGGGAAGAGGTGAAGATGCTTGAAAAAATGCACGAGGCTGGCGAGTTGGAGCGGCAGGAGCCCGCACGCTCCTCCGGGTTTGTGAAGGCACTCAGAATGAAGCAGTATTGGCCCCCTTACGGGGCCGCCCTGGGGCTTGGCTTGACGCTGCTGGCGGCCTTCCTGCTCGTGGGGCAGGGGATCGGCGCCTCGGGAGGCTTCACGTGCTGTCTGGCTTTCGTGATTTCCCTCGCGGCGCCGGACTATGCGTCGTCTCATCCGTACAGGAGCCGCTATGTGCAGCCGGATGCCCCTGTGCTGATGGACCTCCTCGTCTTCGAGCTGATCGGCGTGGCGCTCGGCGGCTTGGTTTCCGGCTGGCTTGCCGGGCGCCTGCGGTGGTCGACCGACAAAGGACCGCACCTTTCGGAGCGGACCCGCTGGGCGCTGGCCTTCGCCGGCGGGGCGCTGTCGGGCGCCGGAGCGCGCCTGGCGCGGGGCTGCACCTCGGGCCTGGCGCTGAGCGGCGGCGCTGCGTTGTCGGCGGGCGCTTTCGTCTTCATGCTCAGCGTGTTCGCGGCCGGCTTCGCCGGCGCTTATCTGGTCAGGAGGCTGTGGTTATGAGTTCCATTTTCCCCTTGAATCTTTCCGTAACTGTCTTTATCCAAGTCTCAATTCTGTTGGGCTTTGTCTTCGGATTTTTTCTGGAACGGGCCGGCTTTTCCAGCGCCATCCGGCTGAAGGGCCAGTTTTATTTCCGCGATTGGAGCGTGCTGAAGGTCCTGTTCGGGGCCATCGTCGTGGCGATGCTCGGCCTCGGATGGCTCTCCGTGGCGGGAGTGCTGGACATGAGATCGGTCTACATCCCGGAGATGTTTCTCTGGCCCCAACTGGCCGGGGGCCTGCTGCTGGGCGCCGGTTTCATCCTCGGCGGCTACTGCCCGGGCACAAGCGTCGTGGCCGCCGCCACCGGCAAGCTCGATGGCCTCTTCTTCCTGCTGGGCATCTTCGCCGGCATCTTCGTCTTCGGCGCCATCGAGCCTGCGATCCACAATTTCAACGAAAGCGGCGCCCGCGGCGCGCTGACCTTGCCGCAGGTGTTCGGAACAACCACCGGCGTGGTTGCGTTCGCAGTCACCGCCGTGGCGGTGGGAGCGTTCGTGGTGGCCGGGCGAAGCGAGGGCGCCCGGCGGCTGTTTGAGAAAACCTACGGGAGGACAAAGTGAAAATCGAGTTCGAATTGAAAGGTGGAGCTCTCGCCGCAGTGGGAGTGCCCGGCGTGGCCGCGGCGCTCGCCGCCGTCTCGGCCGCCGTTTCTCCGTCCGGCATGAACCCGGCCTCGCCGGAGGCGGTGGTCGATGCCATGGTGGCGGAGAAGGACCATGTGCAGCCGTTCGAGCTGGCTCGCTGGATTCTGGAAAAACGCCAGGACTGCCAGTTGATCGATCTGCGCGAACCGTGGGAGCACGACGATTACCACATCCCCGCTGCGGTCAACATCCCCCTGACTCAACTGTTCACGCCCGAGGGGCTGAAGCAGTTGGACCGCGGCAGGACGGTGGTCGTCTACGGCCTCGGCATGGGCCATCCCGCTCAGACGCAATTGTTGCTCAGCCTCAAAGGCTACCGGGCGCTGTCGTTGAAGGACGGCATCACCGGATGGTGGGACCAGGTGCTCACGCCGCAAAGCCTGCGCGGCGAGAATCCGCAGCCGGCCGGATACCAGCAGGCCAGGGCGCTCCGCGAGCAGTTCCTCGGCGGCCTTGGGCAGCCGCCGAACAGCGGTGCAAAAACGGCGCCGCCGCTGCCCGCGCCTCCGCCTGCCCCGGCGCCCGGCAAGGCCTCGCCCAAGAAGCTGAAGCTCGGCAGAGGCTGCTCCTGACGGCTCGTCCAATTCATTCAGGTCCGTTCCGCGGGAAGAGAGGCGCCCGCCGGGCGCCCTTCTTTTTGTGGCATATCAGTACACGAAAGTTCTGAATCCGTCCCGGGATGTGTTGATTCCAGATACAGGCGTCCGATATAGTGATTCTTGGGCATCTTCTTGCTAGACTTCTACAGTTCTGATCACCCGCGCCGGCCGGCCCAAGCCGGGCGGGATCGCGATTCCGGAAGATTCGGGAGGATTGACCTGATGGTACCCACTGCAAGCCTGTCGAGTATGGCGAGGCAGGCGAAGACTCTTGGCGCGGCAGGCGCATGGCGGCGCGCCGGCACATGGCTCCTGCTGCTGGTGTTGATGTTTGGCGCAGGCGCGCTCCCGGCGATGGCTCAACCCGCCCAGCATGGCGGCGGAGAAGCCAACCTCGTGCTGCCGGATCTCGACCAGGCTCAATTCTTCGGCGTCGGCGGCCGCAGCCTTCTGATGATCGGCCTTGTCGTGTGCGCGCTCGGTCTGCTGTTCGGCCTCAGCATTTACACGCGGCTGAAGAACATGCCGGTGCACAAATCCATGCTCGAGGTCAGCGAGCTGATCTACGAGACCTGCAAGACATACCTGGCGACGCAGGGCAAGTTCCTCATGATCCTCGAGCTCTTCATCGCCGTCATCATCGTCTTCTACTTCGGCTTCCTTCAGCACATGGAAGCCTACCGCGTGGCCATCATTCTGCTGTTCAGCGTCATCGGCATCGGCGGCAGCTTCGGCGTGGCGGCGTTCGGCATGAGGGTGAACACGTTCGCCAACTCGCGCGCTTCGTTCGCCAGCCTCAGCGGCAAGGCGTTCCCGTGTTACGACATTCCGTTGCAGGCTGGCATGAGCATCGGCATGATGCTGATCTCGGTCGAACTGCTGCTGATGCTGTTCATCCTGCTCTTCATTCCGGGCGACCTGGCCGGCCCCTGCTTCATCGGCTTCGCCATTGGCGAGTCGCTCGGCGCCGCCGCTCTGCGCGTCGCCGGCGGCATCTTCACCAAGATCGCTGACATCGGCGCCGACCTGATGAAGATCGTCTTCAAGATCAAGGAAGACGACGCCCGCAACCCCGGCGTCATCGCCGACTGCACCGGCGACAACGCCGGCGACTCGGTCGGGCCCTCGGCCGACGGCTTCGAAACCTACGGCGTCACCGGCGTGGCGCTGATCAGCTTCATCCTGCTCGGCATCAACGAGCGCGTCGCCGGCCCCTCCTGGCAGATCATCCAGGTCCAGTTGCTGGTGTGGATCTTCACCATGCGCGTCATGATGGTCATCTCCTCCGGCGTCAGCTACTTCATCAATGACATGCTGGCCAAGGCCAAGTACGCCGATGCCGAAAAGATGAACTTCGAGCAGCCCCTCACGAACCTCGTCTGGATTACCTCGCTGCTGTCCATCGCGCTCACCTACGTGGTCAGCTACCTCATGATCCCCGAACTGAAGGGCGACACGACGCTGTGGTGGAAGCTCGCCACCGTCATCAGTTGCGGCACGCTGGCAGGCGCGCTGATTCCCGAGTTCGTCAAAGTGTTCACCTCCACCAGCTCGCGCCATGTGCGCGAAATCGTGAAAGCCTCCGAAGAGGGCGGCGCTTCGCTCAACATCCTCTCCGGTTTCATCGCCGGCAACTTCTCCGCCTACTGGCTCGGCTTCGCCATCCTCGCGCTGATGTCGATCGCCTACTGGATGTCCACCATGGGCCTGGCTGCGCTGATGATGGCGCCCGCCGTGTTCGCCCTCGGCCTGGTCGCCTTCGGCTTCCTCGGCATGGGACCGGTGACCATCGCCGTCGACTCCTACGGCCCGGTCACCGACAACGCCCAGTCCGTCTACGAGCTCTCCACCATCGAGCAGATCCCCGGCATCGAAAGCGAGATCGAGAAGCAGTTCGGCTTCCGGCCGCAGTTCGAGAAGGCCAAAGACAACCTGGAAGAAAACGACGGCGCGGGCAACACCTTCAAGGCCACTTCGAAGCCCGTGCTGATCGGCACCGCGGTGGTCGGCGCCACCACGATGATCTTCTCGATCATCGTGGCGCTCACCAACGGCCTGGAAGAGAGCCGCGTGGCCTTCCTCTCGATCCTGCACGCGCCTTTCTTCTTCGGCCTCATCGCCGGCGGCGCCATGATTTACTGGTTCACCGGCGCCTCGACGCAGGCGGTCTCCACCGGCGCTTACCGCGCCGTCGAGTTCATCAAGCGCAACATCAAGCTCGAGGGCACGACCAAGGCCAGCGTCTCCGACTCGAAGAAGGTCGTCGAGATCTGCACCCAGTACGCCCAGCGCGGCATGTTCAACATCTTCATCGCCGTGTTCTTCGGCACCCTGGCGTTCTCCTTCATCGAGGAGTTCTTCTTCATCGGCTACCTGATCGCCATCGCCATTTTCGGCCTGTTCCAGGCCATCTTCATGGCCAACGCCGGCGGCGCCTGGGACAACGCCAAGAAGATCGTGGAAACCGAAATGAAGGCCAAGGGCACCGACCTGCACGCGGCCACCGTCGTCGGCGACACCGTCGGCGATCCGTTCAAGGACACCTCCTCGGTGGCCCTCAACCCGACCATCAAGTTCACCACGCTGTTCGGCCTGCTCGCCGTCGAACTCGCCGTCAGCATGCGCAACCAGGGCCAGGCCGGGCTGACCCACTTCCTCGCCGTGATCTTCCTCCTGATCTCCATGACCTTCGTCTACCGATCCTTCTATAAAATGAGAATCGAGAGGTAGACGCTTTTTCCTTCCAGGCGAAAAGGGGCGGCCCCGCCGGGCCGCCCTTTTTCTGTCCCGCACGGGAGCGCCGCAGGCGTATCCGAGCCGCATCCGAGCCGCATCCGGGCCGCAACCGAGCCGCGCGGGAGCGCCAACGGCGCGACCAAGCGGATCCAAGCAGGCGCGACCAAGCGGATCCACGCAGGCTGCGACCACGCTGCCCCACCGCGCCAACGGCGCCAGCAGCAGCCGTTACGCCCACGCGGGACATCAGCACAAAGGGAAACCGCTGCCAGTGGTTTGCGGGGACCGGCCGCCAGCCGGTCCTGACCTACCCTTACTGCCACGCCCGCCGCGGCGCCAAAGCGTCGCAACCCCACCGGAAGCGGCAGCTCCTGTGAATGCCGTAGCTGGCCGCTGCCATCCCCCGGCTGGCATGCAGCTCGCCTGCCGGGTCTTATCCTGTCTTCTGGCTCATCGCCCACCGCGCGACCACGAGCTCCGCAGTCTGGCGCTCCATCTCCTGATCCATCTCCCTGCGCCAGTCCCGCATCCGCCGTTCGCGCAATTTCTCGAGCACCTCTACTTCCCGCCGCGCGCTTAGCACCGACTCGCGCTGCGCGGCCACGCGCGAGGCGGCTGCGGCAGCCTCGGCCGCCAGCCGTTGCGCTTCAGCGGCGGCGAAGCGGCGGAAGGCGGCCACCGCTGCCAGCTGGTCAGAACTCAGCACCGGCAGGCGGCGGATGGACTCGCTCACCATCCGCTCTTCGCGCTCCAGCGACGAGCGCGCCCGCTCGATGCCCGTCAGTTCGGCCAGCAGGCGATCCAGACGGGCCTGTTCGGCAGCCAGCCGGCTCCTGCGGTAATTCAGCAGTCTTTCCAGCGGAAATCGGAACTTTTTCATGACTTTCTCCTGACGACCGCGGCTGACTCGGCAGTGCGCCGCGTGAGTGGCCGGCTGTCGCGGTCGTTCCAGCGGGCGAAACAAGCCGCGATGACCTTGGGCGACATCAGCATGAAGAAAAACCGGCGCGACCCGCCACGCCTGCCCCATAGCTCCCATCAAGAGCGGAAGCATTGTTTTGCGATCACTTGCGGGGGATTTTCGAGGGAGCGGCCCCGCAGGGCCAGCGCCACGCGCCGCGGCCCGCCCCGGTCGCGGTTCTCTTGCTTCGCGGCCCGCACGCCAGAGCATCACGGCAGCTGCCGACCGTGCCGGCGGGGCGCGGCTGCCCTCCAATGCCTCCCGCGGCACTTGCACTGGCGGCTCCTGGGGGCTTGAAACAGCAGCCTGCCCCGCGCAGCCCCGGCAGCGATTCCCAAGGCGTTTGTGGTCCACGTCAAGGCCCCCCCGCCAGCGCAGCCAGTGTGGCCTCGATCTGCCCGTACTCGGCCCGCTCATGCGGCGCCTGCCTCAGGAACTGCTTCAGGTCGTTTTCGAGCCGCAGCGCCGCATCGAGCTGCGGGTTCGTGCCGGCTGCGTAAGCGCCGATGCGGACGAGGTCCTCCGAGGCGTGCAGCACGGCCAGCGCCTCCCGCAGCCGGCTGGCCGCTTCGCGCTGGCGCGGTGTGGCCAGGCGCGGGGCGAGGCGCGAGACCGAGTGCAGCAGATCAATGGCCGGGTAGTGGCCGGCGTTGGCCAGGGCGCGCGACAGCACGATGTGGCCGTCGAGGATGCCCCTCACCGCATCGGTGACCGGTTCATTCAGGTCATCGCCCTCCACCAGCACGGTGAAGAAACCGGTGATCGATCCACACCGGAAATTGCCCGCGCGCTCGAAGACGCTCGGCAGCATCTGGAAGACGCTTGGCGTGTAGCCCTTCTGGCTGGGCGGCTCGCCCGCGGCAAGGCCGATTTCGCGCTGGGCCATGGCGAGACGGGTGACGGAGTCGGCTACCAGCAGCACGTGCCGGCCCTGATCCCGGAAATACTCCGCCACAGCGAGCGCGACAAAACAGGCGCGCACGCGCAGCGGGGAGGGCCGGTCGGAGGTGGCGACGACGAGCACGGAGCGGCGCATCCCCTCCGGGCCGAGTTCCTGTTCGATGAAGTCGCGGACCTCGCGGTTCCGCTCGCCGACCAGCGCGAGCACGCAGACATCGGCACTGCTGTTTTTCACCAGGCTCCCCAGCAGGGTGCTCTTGCCCACGCCGCTGCCGCCGAAGATGCCCACCCGCTGTCCGCGGCCGACGGTGAGAAAGCCGTCGATGGCGCGGATGCCCGTTTCCAGCCTCTGCGAGATCGGCTCCCGCTCCAGCGGGCCGGGCGGCGGCGCGTACAGATCGTACAGCGCGGCCGCTTCCGGCAGCGGACCTCCATCCATCGGCTGGCCGAAGCCGTCGAGCACGCGGCCCAGCAGTTGATCGGAAACACGGACGCGGGCTGCTTCCGGCCGGGCGGTGATCACGTCGCCGGGCTGCAAGCCGGTCGTCTCTTCGAGCGGCATCGAGAGGATGCGGCCATCCCGGAAGCCGATGACCTGAGTGCGGATGACCGTGCCGGCGCGGGTGAGGATTTCGCAGAAATCGCCCACTGCGGCCGCCGGGCCGTCGGATTCGATGAGCAGGCCGGCCGTGCGGACGACCGAGCCCGACAGGCGGACGGAATCCATCCGCTCCAAAGCCGCCACGAAGCGCCGCGCGTCGAACCATCCGGACGGCAGGTTCATCGCTGTCCTCCCGTGGCGAGGGTATCGGCGAGGCCGCGGCCGATTTCATCGAGCTGCGTCTCCAGTGAAGCGTCGATCGTGCCGCGGACCGTCTCCACGAGTACGGCGCCAGGTTCGAGCGACGGGTCCTGGCGAACCAGGATCGACTGGGGCGCGCCGATCCGGGCCAAGTGGGCGCGGACGGGCGCGGCCAGGTCCGGGTGGAGGCGGACTTCGGTTACCTCGCGCAAAGAGGCCTTCTCGAGCGCCGCTTTCGCCAGACCGAGAACCGCTTCCGCATCCACGTGCAGCTCGCGGCGCAGAATGCGGCGGGCGATGGCCAGGGCCAGTTCCACCAGTTCGCGCTCGGCCGAGGCGCGCAGGCGCGGCTTGAGGCCGGCGACCTCTTCGATGGCGCGGGCCAATCGCGCGGCTTCGTTTTGCAGTTCAGCGGCAGCCTGGCGGCGGCCTTCTTCAATGCCCTGCTGATAGGCCTCGCGGCGCGCCGCCTCCAGTTCCGCGCGCAGGCGCGCCTCCCATTGCTCTGTCTCGGGCTCGGCACCGCCTCTCTGGCCTGCGAACCGGGTTTCCGGCGGCGCCTGCGGGGCCAGAACCCGGCTCTCGGCCTCCTGCACGCGGGGGCCGATCTGCGGCCACGTGAGCGGCTGGACGGCGGCTTGCGGAATCGAGCGCAGGATTCTCGTGGCCATGGCTTCAGACGACGTACTGCTCGCCGACAGCGCCCTTCAGGCTCAGCACTCCTTCAGCCTCGAGCTGCCGGACGACGGCGATGATCTGCTGCTGGGCGGCCTCGACCTCCTTGATCTTGACCGGACCCAGCGCTTCCATGTCTTCCCGCAGCATCTCGGCGCCGCGCTGCGACATGGATTGCATGAAGTGGTTCTTGAGCTGGTCGCTGGTGCCCTTGAGCGCCACCGTGAGCAGCTTGCGGTCGACGCGGGCCAGGATCTCCTTGATGCCGTTCTGGTCGATCAGGAGCAGGTCCTCAAAGACGAACATCAGGTGCCGGATCGTCTCGGCGAGGTTCGGATCCTGGGCCTCGATGGTGTCGAGGATCTCTTTGCTGGTGGCCGAGTCGAGGCGGTTGAACATCTCCGCCACAGCACGCACGCCGCCGTAGCTCTCGCGGCTCAGCTCGCCCAGAGCCTTCAGTTTCTGGCCGATGATGCCGGCGATCTTCGAAATGATATCGGGCGAGATCTGCTCGAGGTTGGCCATGCGCAGAGCGACGTCGGCGCGGATCTCGGGAGGCAGCGAAAACAGCAGCCCGGCCGCCTGCGAAGAGCCGAGATGGCTGAGGATCAGGGCGATGGTCTGCGGATGTTCGCTGTGGATGAACTTGGCCAGCTGCTGGGGATCGGCCTTCTGGAGGGCGTCGAAGCTGGCCGTGTCGTGGCCGAGGAGTTTGACAAGGCGGTCGAGGATGCGGGTGGCCATCTCCGGCCCGAAGGCGTTGATGAGCATCTTGCGGGCATATTCGATGCCGCCTTTCAGGACGTAGTCCTGCGCCATCGACATCTGATAGAACTCGTCGAGAATGCCCTCGGCTTCCACGGCGGTGATGGCGGAGATGCGCGCCACCTCTTTGCCGATGGCGGCGACCTCGTCCTCTTCCAGGTGTTTGAGCACCATGCCGCTGAGCTCTTCGCCGAGGGTCACCATCAGCACCGCAGCCTTCTGCGGGCCGGAATAGCGCTGAACGGATTCTTTCTCGGGGAGCGCGTTGGCGATCATCAGCGGTTCTCCGTCATCCAGGTCCGGATCAGTTGGGCGGTGGCTTCAGGATCTTTTCGGGTCTGTTCGGCGATGGCCTTTTTCAGCACCTCGGCTTTCTTGGTTTGCGTGGGAAGCTGCTTCTGAAGCGCCAGCAAAGCCTCCCGCTCCAGCCTCTCTTTCTCGGCTCGGTTGTGTTCCAGAGCGGCAAGAGCCTGCTTTTCGAGGGCCGAATCATCCGCCGCGGCAATCTGGGCCGGAGTAGCGCCGCCGCGGAGAGCCGCGGCGGCGGGATCCACGGAGGCAGCCGGAGTCCTGCGGAACAGGCGGCGCAGGAGCAGCCATGCGGCGGCGAGCAGAACGATCAGCAGAGACGCTGCCGCGCCCAGCCAGACGGGCAGGGGCGCTTTGTCGAGCAGGGGTTTGGCCCAGGCGGGCGGGACAAATCCGCCGGGCGCAGGTCCGCCGGAAGGGGCGCGCGTGGCGGGCGGCTCGGCCAGGAGCGTCGATTCGAAGGGCAGGCTCTCGACCAGGATCTGGTCGCCGCGGTCCTGCTGGAATCCGACGACACCCGCCAGGACGTCGCGTACGATCTTCAGCGTCTCCGGGGAGGGCGGCTCGAGCACCCGGCGGGCGCGCGCTCCCTCGCCCTCCCACCGCAGCTTGTGATCGACCAGCACGGCCACCGAGAGGCGCCGGAGAGAGCCCTGCGGGATCTTGATGTGACGCACGACACGGCTGGTCTGATAGGTGATGTTTTCGGTCTTGCGCGACACTCCCGAGGAGGATCCCGGCAGGCGGGGCGCGGGGCGCGGGAGATTGGAAGCCGTGCCGGGGATGCCGGCCGTGGCGGCGGCGCCGGAGACATCTTCCGTGTGCGCGGAAGTCACCATGACGGATTTGGAGGGGTCGAAGGTCTCCTCGCTCTGCTCGCCGGAGGTGAAGTCGCATTCGACATTGACGCCGGCGCGGTAACGGTCCGGTCCGAGCAGGGGATCGAGGGTCGCGCGGATCTTGGCCAGGTATTCGCGTTCGAGGCTTTGCCGGAACTCGAGCATGGCGGAAGAGTGACGGCCTTCTCCGTCAAGTTCAAGCGCGGGGCGGCTGAGGAGATTGCCGGCCATGTCGAGCACAGAGACGGCCTCGGGAGCGAGGCCCTCGACGGCGCTGGCGGTGAGGTGCTGGACGGCGACGACGTTCTGGGGAGACAGCCTCGCGCCGGGGCGCAGTTTGACCATCACGCTGGCCTTCGCGGGCTGGCGGTTCTCGGTGAAGAGGGACTCTTTGGCGAAGGTGACATGGACGCGGGCGCGCTCGACTTCGGCCAGCGACATGACGCTGCGCTCGAGCTCGCCCTCCAGGGCGCGCCGGAAATTGACCTGCTCGGCGAAATCGGTGACGCCCAGGTTGGTCTGATCGAAGAGCTCAAATCCGACGCGGCCCGTGCGGGGCAGGCCGGCGGAGGCCATCTCGAGGCGAAGCTCGGCGACGCGGTCCGAGGGAACGAGCACGGTCCCTCCGTCGGAGACGCGGTAACGCACGTTGGCCGATTTCAACCTGGCGACGATCGAGCCGGCGTCTTCCGGCTCCAGCTTGGTGAACAACGGCCGCAGGTCGCGCTGGCGGTTCCACTCCACGGCGGCGGCCAGCAGCGCGATGACGGCGACGAGCGCGCCGCCAAGGGAGGCGCGTTGCTTCCAGGAGAGCGATTGCCAGAGCCGGGTGATCTGTTCCATGGCGATGCCCGAAGCGCGAGGATGCTAAACCTGCATGCGCATGATCTCCTGATAAGCCTGGACGGCCTTGTTGCGCACCTGCAGGAAGAGTTCGAAGCCGAGCTGGGCCTGTTGCTGGGCCAGCGCGACCTGGTGCAGGTCCACGCCCTCGCCGCGGAGGAAGCGGCCGATTTCGGCCTCAGCGTTCTTCTGCATGGCATCGACCGTGTGCAGCGCGCCGGACAGCGCCGAGGAGAAGCCGCCCTGGCCCTGGCCGGCGGGCCGTAGGGGCTCGACCGGACCGGGATGGCGGATGGAGGAGATGGGAGCAACCGGGTTCATCGCAGTAAGTCAATGGATTTCGACAGCATGTCCTTGACCGCGGTCATGGCGGCGACGTTGGCCTGATAGCCCCGGGCCGCACCCATCAGATCGACCATCTCTTCGGCAGGACTGATGCGCGGGTAGGCGACGTAGCCTTGCGGGTCGGCGTGGGGATGGCCGGGCTGGTAGCGGAGGTCGGGCGGACGCGCGTCCTCGACGATGCCGGCCACGGCGACGCCCGTCGAACCCGAATCCAGTTCCGTCTGAAAGACGGCGGAGAAGGGCGAGGTCTGGGGGCTGGGCTCGAAGACGACGTCCTTGCGGCGGTACGGGCCGCCTTCAGGCGTGCGGGTGGTTTCCGAATTGGCGAGATTCTCGACGATGACTTCGGCGCGGGCGCGCTGGGCGGCCAAGCCGGAAGCACTGACGGAAAGCAGTTGGAACAGGCTCATGCAGAACGGCCCTCCTCGATGGCCATGCGGATCTTGCGAACCTCGGCGCGGGCCAGCTGCGAGGCCACGTTGAAGCGCAGGGCGTTCTCCGCCAGCAACCGGGTTTCGCGGTCCAGGCTGACATTGTTGCCGTCGTTCTTGACGGTGAGATCGAGCGGCTCGATCACCCGCGGGCGGGCGCCGGGGGCGAGGGAGAGGAACTCGAACTGGAAGTCGATGTCGCGGGTGCGGTAGCCGGGAGTGTCAATGTTGGCCAGATTGGAGGCGACAAGGCGCTGGCGCTCGGCCAACAGGTCCATGTATCGTCCCAGGTCATGGGCGAGCGGCGTGAGCATGGCGCTGAGGGTATTGCAGATTCGGGGCCGGAGTTTGGGTTATCGGCAGCGGAGGGGCGGACTTGAGGAGAAATCGCCTTCGACCGGCTTGACTTAGCGGTTGTGCAGAGGTTTGGGCGGGGGAGCGTAGAGGGCGGGATAGGCGTGTTCCATTTCGGAGGCTGTTTCAATGGCTGTTCCGATTTGGATCAGCGGACCTTGCCCGATGCCCGGGCAGAGATGAGCCGTGCGGCGCCATGCCTGGCGGGAGGAGACGAGCTCGGGCCAGAAGGGGAAGAGGCGGCATTGCGTGGGCTTGGCGGGATGGATGGCGCAGCCGCTGTCGAGCAGGAAGGGGCATTGCCGTCCGCGGGGCTTGCGAAAGCGCATGCGGCGCGGGGTGCGGTAGACGAAACGGCGCTCGAATTGCAGGGGAGAGATGCCGAGGAAGGCGGCGGCCCGGCGCAGGTCGTCCTCGGTGAGGTAGACGAAGCCGTCCTGCTGGCAGCAACGGGTGCAGCCGGGCTGGCAGGCGAAGCGAAGGCCGTCGGCCGGGTTCATGGCTAGGCAAGCCGGGACAGGCGCGCCGTGTTCACGGCGTGGTATCCGGGCTGGGCGCCGACAAGGGCGTGGCGACGGCGTGACGGCATTTTTCGAAGAGTTCGAGCAGGGCTTCGGCCTGCTCTTCAGGCGTACGGGGCGGCCTGCCGGAGAATCCGACCGCCTGGGCGCCTTTGGCGTAGCCGGTGGTAGTGGCGATGAATTTCATCAGTTCGAGCGCAATTTCATCGATGGATTTCGGACGGAGATCGGAAGGAGGGTTGTGATCCTGCATTGTAATTCCTGATCTGGCGGCGGGGCGCAGGCCAGCGGGCGGCAGGAAGCCCCGCTTTGTTTATTCTAGAGGGTAGATGCCGGTGCACGCGACGCGGCTGGCACGCCGCATGCGCGGCGGCGCGCAGGCGCACCTTCTGGCCTGCGAAGACGGCCGCTTCTACGTCACCAAGTTTCGCAACAACCCGCAGCACCACCGGATTCTCGCCAACGAGTGGGCGGCGACGGTGCTGCTCCGGCATCTGGGCGTGGCGACGCCGGAGGCGCGCGCCGTGCTTGTGGACGCGAACTTCCTGGCCGCCGAGCCGGAGGTGCACTTCCAGCTTGGTTCGCGGCGCGTGCCCGCAGAGCCGGGGCTTCAGTTCGGATCGATGTTTCCTGGTGATCCGGACCGGGACGCGGTCTACGATTTCCTGCCGGACTCGCTGCTGCCCTTGGTGGTGAATCTGGACCATTTCGCCGGAGTGTTGGTGTTCGACAAGTGGGCGGCCAATTCCGACGCCCGTCAGGCGATCTTTTTCCGCAGGAGGCTGCGGGATTTCCTTGGCGAAGGCGCCCATCCCAGCCAGAAGGGGTTCATCGCGCAGATGATCGATCACGGCTATGTGTTCGACGGGCCGCACTGGGAGTTCGCCGATTCTCCGATCCAGGGATTGTACTTCCGCCCGCTGGTCTATCAGAATCTGCGTTCACTCGGAGACTTCGAACCGTGGCTGTCGCGCGCGCGCCATTGCCCGGAAGAGGTGTTCGACGAGATTCTGCGCACCACGCCGCCGGCGTGGATCGACGGCGAGGAGCGGCAGTGGGAACAATTATTGGAGAAATTGTTTGAAAGGCGGAGGCGGATCGAGGACCTGGTGATGAGTACGATCCGGGCCCGGCCGCAGCACTTCCCGTCCTGGCGGGGGTAGGCCCTGGGAGCGCGGCGCGGCCTTGCCTGCAGCGCGTGCATCGTCAGCGTGCCTGCCGCCCTGGCTGCCGACGCGGCCGGGACTGCCCGCCGGGGCTGGGGGATGGCTTCCCGGGGCGCGCAGCGGGTTTCGGTTCGTTTCGTAATTTCGTGTCTCTTTTCCGAGCAGCGGGCGACGGCTCCGGGCCAGGTGTATTCATCGGTGAGCTGTGATCCCGGGAGAGCCGGCCTGATGAGAGCGGGGACGGGGATTGAATGGCAGCCCCGGGCTGAAGCCCGGGGGAATTTTGGAAGGGGGTAGCCCCGGCGTGAACGCCGGGGGAATTTTCCCTCTGAGACTCGGGGCGTGAGGATGAGGCCGGGCCATCCCGGAGAGGCGGAGGGAGCGGCGAACCGTCCGCGGCGCCACGGACGGAAGGGTGTGGGCGGGAGGCAGACTCCGCAGGAGAAAGAGGGCCGGGGGGCGGCGCCATGAGGAGGGTGTGGAGGGCCTGAAGGGTTGCCAGGGCTTCGGGCGAGGGTTGCGATTTGGCGTAGGGAGTCTGTTTGCGGGAAGCCGAGTGTTTTTCGAGGCGGTCGCGGTGTTCCCAAAGGGTGCGGAGGGCGCGTTCGTACTGGCGGCGGAACATGACCTCGTAGCGCTGGAGGAGGTGAAGGACGTGGGAGGAATCGGCCAGGGTTCGGAGGGCCTCGGCCTGGAGTTCGCCGTTGGAGAGGCCGCGGACGGAGAGATCGCGGGTGATGAGCTTCTGGATCAGATCGGCTTCCATGCCGCGGACGCGGCGGAGGCGGTACTGGGCATTGGCCATCTCCATAACGAAGTGCATTTCGGTGGGAGTGGAGGGCTGGTATTCGGCGATGTAGGCGTCGCGGAGGGCGACGAATTCTTCGGGGGACTCGTAATAGAGGAGCGCGGTTTGGGCGAAGAACCCGTGTTTCAGGCCGTTGCGGGAGGAGCGGGCTTTGCCTTCCGCGGTTTTTGGACCGGTGGATTTGCGGGCGTTCAAGCGCCGGGCGGCGAGCTGTTTCTCGGAAAGGGGGCGCTTCGGTGTTTCAGGAATGGACTGATTCGTCATTTGGGGACCTCCGGGGGGGAGGTAGCAGGCGTTTGCGCTGCAGAACCGGGCCGGCGGACGCAAGGCATTGTTGCGGAGGGAGATGTTTTTCGATTCAGGATGCCACAGCGACCACAACGGGAGATGGACAGCTCGCAGCCGGGAATGATGACGACTGCAAGGGAGCGGCTGTGCTGGGAGGGAAGAGCGGATCAGAGTGTCGAGCGTGGCAGGCTGCTGAAATGGCAGAATTCCCCTGCCAGTCACGCATCGCCCTGTTTGGGCCGGGATGGGACAGGCGCATATTTCGGCCAGTCCTTGATGATGTGGGGGACTGGGGAGGCGGGGTGGGACCGCTTGGTCGCGCCGTTGGGGCGAGCGCGCGGCTCGGTTGCGGCCCGGTTGCGGCTCGGATGCGGCGCGGTTGTGGGGCGAGTGGGGTGGGACCGCTTGGTCGCGCCTGCGGCGCTCCCGCGCGGCTCGGTTGCGGACGGTTGTGGGGCGAGTGGGGTGGGACCGCTTGGTCGCGCCTGCGGCGCTCCCGCGCGGCTCGGTTGCGGACGGTTGCGGGGCGAGTGGGGTGGGACCGCTTGGTCGCGCCGTTGGCGCTCCCGCGCGGCTCGGTTGCGGCTCGGTTGCGGCTCGGATACGGCACGGATGCGGGGCGGAGGGGTGGGACCGCTTGGTCGCGCCTGCGGCGCTCCCGCGCGGCTCGGTTGCGGCTCGGTTGCGGCAACGATGCGGCACGGTCGCGGCGCGGATGGGGGGCGGGTGTGGATCGGATGAGGCGAGGATGCGGACGGTTGCGGTGCGGACACGGCCGTCATGAAGACTTGCAGGCTGGTGCCGACCGCCATGCTGGATGCACATAAAGTGCCAGCGGCTCTCCCTGACCGTCAATGACATATGCCATGGCAGACCGGAACCGTTCGTCTGTCCAAAGATATAGTGTGCTGCCGTGGCGGCTCCAGGGATGGAGACGTGTGCCCTTCGCCGGATCCAGGAACTGCTGCAATCGCGTTGTAGCCGAGGCTTTGAGCTGGCATAACAGCTTTTCGGGACGGTCGTCAGCCTCGATCACCACATGAACGTGCGTGCTCCGTACGTGCGCCGCCCAGATGGTCCATCCAGGCTTGCGGCACGCTGCGGTCAGGGCTTCCAAAACCACACAACGCATGGCGTCGTCCAGCCGGAAACTGGGATGTTTCATGATTTGAAGGACATAAACCAGGCGTCCACGGGAGGGTGGAGCCAGGGGCGCACCGACAGCGTTGTGGCGCCGGTCCACACTTCCAGGATCCTGCCCGTGCAATCGGTGGCCATAACAACAAAACGTCAGGAGGTATCGCATTTGAACAGGAAGTCGGCCGAGACGCGGAAGTGTCTCGAGGAATTTAAGCCGGCTGTGGCGCATTGGACGGGGCCGAGGGCCCCCTAGTCGCGCCGGTGGGGCGAACGCGCGGGACGAATATCGGTCGGATGGGGGGCGGTTGTGGGGGAGGGGTGGGACCGCT
>CAKZUE010000068.1 GCA_937920635.1 uncultured Bryobacteraceae bacterium | reverse complement strand
GCTGGCAGCCAGCGTGGCGGGCACGTTCGTGCTGGGCGTGGCGCCGTCGCTGGTGCTGGACTTCGCCACGGCGAGCGCGCCGCTGCTGCGGTGAAACCACTGCAATCCCGGTGAAAACTGTGAAAACTGGGGACAGGCCCGCCTGGCACCAATTTCCCCCCAGCCCTCCCTGCCTCGGACCGCGCGCGCGGCCTCCGGCCGCTTCGCCCGCGGCACTGAACACGGCCGCGGCCAGCTTGATGCAGAGGAAAATCCATTCGCGCTTTCTGCGCTTCATTCGCCGTTCTGAAGGCGGCCCTCGGTCCGCTTTAGGCGCGGCTCAAACTGCTTGATGCGCCAACCGCTTCTGTGCCGCGCGCGAAGTCTGGAATCCGGCAGGGTTGCGGGCGAAGCAAGCGGTCCACATGCTCGTTCCCCCCGGCTTCACCTAGGCCGCTCCTTCTCGCGGGCCTTCGGCCCGCTTCAGTCGCAGCACTCTGCAAGGACGGGTTCAGGAAAAGGGGAATTGTGTTCCTGTCCCCTTTTTTCCCCTTTTTTCAGGAGCGGCCGAGATCGATGCCGTGGCTCTTGAGCGCTTCGGAGTAGTAGCGATCGAGCAGCAACTTCCACTCTTCGGAGCCTTCGATGATCTCACGCTTGTGGCTGCGGATCTTGTCGCGCGCCTGACGGTCGGCTTTCTCCTCCACCTGAAGGATGTCCGTGATCAGGCGGACCAGTTCCAGCCGCACGTCGTTGGGGGTCTTCTTCAGGCGACAGGCGCGGGACCGGCGCAGAGCATTGACCAGCTTGTGCGAGATCTCGGTGATCTTGTCCCGGCTCAGCTTCATGCCGTCGCCGGTTTCGCGCCCGCTGGCGCGCACGATCTTCCGCTTCTGGATGAGCTGGTTCTTGATGCGGCGGAACATCTCCGTGTAGCTGATGCTGTTGTTGGCCATGTACACGGAGTACTCTTCCAGCAGGTTCCGGACTTCCTCGTTGAGCCGGTCTTCCACGGCGAGTTCATCGAGGAAGATGTTCTCCATCAGCTCGCTGACCGCGCCCGGGTCGATCACTTCCAGATAGTTGGAGCCGATGCGTGTGGCGGCCTGCCGGCAGAGGTATGAAACGAATTCCTTCGGAAGCAGCATTCCGGGCGGGGTTGAAAAACCCTCAATCTTCAGTCTAGGGATGCGCTGGCGGGGGTGTCAAATCTGCAACACCCGGCGGCAGTAGAGTGGAAGAACAATGGAACTCGTCGAGTACGTCAAAACCGTGGACACGCCCACGCTGTCCAATGGCATCGAGCTGCTGGGCGTCCGCCCCCGCAGCGCGGGCTTCGCGCCGCTGACCGTGCGGTGCCTGTTTCCCGAAATGGGCCGGATGGCCGGCTTCGCCGTCACGGCTCAGGTGGAGACCGTGACCCAGACGGGGCCGGGCGGTCCGCAGGGCCACATCGAGCTCTACCGGCTGGTGGAAGCCAGCCCGAAACCGGCGGTCATCGTGCTTCAGGAGATCGGCGGCTTCGGCGACTTCGCCGCCCACTGCGGAGAGGTGATGGCGACATTCTTCACCCGGCTGGGAGCGGTGGGGCTGGTTTCCGATTGCGCCGTGCGCGACCTGCCGGAGGTGCGGGCGCTGGGGTTCCACTTTTTCGCGCGGGGCGCGTGCGCCTCGCATGCCAACTTCCGCATCGTGCGCAGCGGCGTGCCGGTGACCATTTGCGGGCTGCCCGTGCGGCCCGGCGAGCTGCTGCACGGCGACGAAAACGGCCTGATCACGGTGCCGGAGGTGGAGCCAGGCAGGCTGGAGCAGGCGGTGGAAGAGGTCCGGCGCACGGAACGCCGGATCATGGACTTCGTGCGCGGCGCCGAATTCTCCCTGGACGGCTTCGAGGCGATGGTCCGGCGAAGCTACAGCGGCTGACGGGCGCAGGCGCTGGCAGGGCCGAATGCTACAATTCAAAGAGTTTGACCCGCGCAACCGATGCACGAGCCGGCAGGCGCCAAAGGCTGCTTGAGGCCCTTGCGGAGCTGCGGTGCGATGCGGCGGTGGTTTCTCATCCGCCCAACGTCCGCTACCTGACGGGCTTCACTGGCAGCAATGGCATTCTTTTCGTTTCGGCGGCGCAGACGGTTCTCTTCACCGACCCCCGCTACGAGCTGCAGGCGCACGAGGAGTGCAATTGCCGCATCCGGATCGTGCGCGGATCCACGTGGGACGGCGTGTGGAAGCACGCCGCCCGAAAACCCGGGAGGCTGGCGCTGGAAGCGGAGCATGTGAGCCACGCCATCTGGGCCGAGGCGGCGCGGCGGCTGGGCCGCGGGGCAACGCCGAAGCCACTCGGGGGCGTGGTGGAGCGGCTGCGGCGGGTGAAGTCGCCAGAAGAGATCGATGCGATCCGGGCTTCGGCGAGGCTATGCGCGGCGGCGTTCCGGCAGGCGGCGCGGCGGTTCCGGCCGGGCATGACGGAGAACGACGCGGCGGCCGAGATCGAATACAGGATGCGGAAACTGGGAGCGGAAGGGGCTGCTTTCGAGACGATTGCCGCCGCGGGCGCGCGGGCCGCCCTGCCTCATGCCCGCCCCGGCGCTGCCACTTTGGAGAAGGGCCAGCCGGTGCTGGTGGACATGGGCGCCAATCTGGCCGGTTACATGAGCGACATGACGCGCGTAGCGCACTTCGGTCCGCCGCCGAGGGAGTTCGCCCGGCTCTATGATGCCGTGCTGGAGGCCCAGCAGGCGGGGTTGCAGGCGGTGCGCGCGGGCGTGCCGGCCCGGCGCGTGGATGCGGCGGCGCGGAATGCGCTGAAGGCCCGCGGTCTGGACCGCTATTTCACCCACTCCACGGGCCACGGCGTAGGACTGGAGATCCACGAGGGGCCACGGCTGGGCGCCAAATCCGGTGAGACTCTGGAGGCGGGGATGGTAGTGACCGTGGAGCCGGGCATTTACCTGGCTGGGAAAGCGGGCATCCGGATCGAGGACACTGTGCTGGTGACTTTGACAGGCGCGGAGATCCTGACGCCGGTCAGCAAGGAATTGATGGTGCTGGAATCATGACTATTGAAGAGATCCGTGAACTGATCCATGTGGTCTGCTCGAGCGGCATCGCAGAACTGGAAGTGCAGCGCGGCGAAAACCGCGTCTGGATCAAGAGGACGGCGGGCGCGGTCGTGGCGGATGCCCCGGCTGCGCCTCCGCCGCCAGCCGCCGTTTCCGTGATACCGCCGATCGCCGCCCCGCCGGAAGGCGTGACGGTAGCCGCCCCGCAGGCGGCGCCCCCGGCGGGCACGCCCGACCTGACCGATCCTACGCTGCAGCCGGTCAAGAGTCCGATCGTGGGGACGTTCTATGAAGCGCCCGCTCCGGGCGCGGAGCCCTTCGTACACGTCGGCGACGTGATCCAGCCGGGCAAGGTGCTGTGCATCATCGAATCGATGAAGCTCATGAACGAGATTGAAGCGGAGATCTCGGGCACGATCGTAAAGCGCTTGGTGGAGAACGGGCAGCCCGTGGAATACGGCGAAGTCCTGTTCCTGGTGAAGCCGAGCTGAGCATGGCGTTTGAAAAAGTCCTGATCGCCAACCGCGGCGAGATCGCCGTCCGCGTCATTGCCGCATGCAAGGATCTGGGCATCCGCACCGTGGCTGTCTATTCGGAGGCGGACCGCTATTCTCTGCACGTGCGGTTCGCCGACGAAGCGCTCTGCATCGGACCGGCGAGGAGCACGCTGAGCTACCTTAACATCCCTGCTGTCATCAGCGCCGCGGAGATCACCAACGCCGACGCCATCCATCCGGGATACGGATTTCTCAGCGAGAACGCCGATTTCGCCGAGGTTTGCCGCGCTTCGGAGATCAAGTTCATTGGCCCCACGCCGGAGGTGATCCGCATGATGGGGTTGAAGCAGCTCGCGCGGGAGAAGATGCAGGAGCACGGCGTGCCCATCCTGCCGGGCTCGCCCGGCGTGCTGAAGACTGTGGAAGAGGCGCTCGAGACTGCCGCGCAGATCGGCTATCCGGTGATGCTGAAGGCCACGGCGGGCGGCGGCGGGCGTGGGATGCGCATCGTGCGAAGCGCTGAGGAGCTGCCACCGCTGTATGCGCAGGCGCAGCAGGAGGCCGAAAATGCCTTCTCCAACGGGGATCTCTACTGCGAAAAGTTCATCGAAAGGCCGCGGCACATCGAGTTCCAGATCCTGGCCGACGAGCACGGCCGGGTGGAGGTGCTCGGCGAGCGCGAGTGCTCCATCCAGCGGCGGCATCAGAAGCTGATCGAAGAAGCGCCCAGCCCCGCGTTGACGCCGGAGCGGCGCGAGAAGGTAGCCCGCGCCCTCCGCGAGGCCTTCACCGCCATCGGCTATACGAACGCGGGCACGGTCGAATTCCTCATGGATGAGAGCGGCGAACTCTACTTCATCGAGGTCAATGCGCGCATTCAGGTCGAGCACCCGGTGACAGAGATGATCACCGGCATCGACCTCGTGAAGGCGCAGTTGCGGATTGCCCAGGGCGAACCGCTGGAAACCATTCTGGGCGGACCCGTGACCCTGCGCGGGCATGCCATCGAATGCCGCATCAACGCCGAGCACCCTGTCACATTCGTGCCCTCACCGGGCAAAATACAGGCGCTCTGCCTGCCCGGCTCCATCGGCGTCCGCGTGGACACGGCGGTCTACGCGGGGGGCATCATACCGCCTTATTACGATTCCCTGGTCGCCAAGCTGATCGCCCACGGCACGGACCGCGAAGAGGCGATCCGCAGGATGCAGCGGGCGCTGGAGATGTTCGTGGTGGAGGGCATCCACACCTCCATCCCTTTGCACCAGGCGATCCTGGCAGACCCCGAGTTCCAGTCCGGCGCCATCGACACCCACTTCATCCAGCGCCACCTGGCCCGGCGGCAGTGACCGCGCTGAGCCGAGGCGGCTTCGGCGGCAGCGCTCACTGAGCCATGCCCCGTCAGCAGACGCGCGCCAGCTCCAGCCCAGCCAGGACGCTGAACTTCTCCAGATGCGCGTGCCAGCGCCCGGCGCCGAGAGCGAAGTGGTGCGTGGGCGCTTCCCGGCACCAGCGGTTGACGAACTCCGCAGGACCAGCCGGGAAGCGGACTCTCGTGTTGGTGTTGCCGATGCGCAAGACAGGGCCAGGGATGGACTCGCCTTCGGCGGTGATCAGCTTCAGCCGCCCATCCGCGGTCTGCGTCACGGCAAGCAAAGTCACCGGACCGTGCTTCACGCTGAACTCCACGCTGACCCCATGGCCCCGCTTGCCGTGGTAGAGTCCGAGACCGCGGAGCACGGGCTTCCGCGAGCAGAGCGCCAGATGGCCGGGGCCGTCATGGCCGACGAGCACGAACTGCTCGACGAAGTCCATCGCATAGATCTCCGTGAACGCCCCTCCCGCCCCAAGCGCATCCAGGATCTTCATCGCCACGCAGTTCTTCAGGTCGCCTTCGCCGCTGGCTGGGACGCCGCGCGCGGTGAGGAGCGAATTGCCGAGGATCATGCCCGCCGCCAGCCGTTCGTACTCGTTCCCGTCGAGACCGCGGTAGTAATACGCCAGCCCGTCGAGATCGAACTGGCGCGCCAGCCGCTCCAGCGCCGCAGCCACGCGCGCGGCCCATTCCAGGTCCTCTTCCGGGCAATCTTCCAGAATGAACGTTTCCCGCGCCAGCTTGAGCACCGCCTGCGCCTCCTGCGGCGGCGATTCCCGCAGGCAGCGGTCCAGATCGCACATCTCGAGGACTTCGATATGCGCACCGGTCTGCGCGCTGATCATGGTGAAGTCCGAGTACATGTCGAGCATGCCCGGATACGTGTGGCCCAGAAAGCCGATCCGCGCGGTGCGCAACGCCCGCCAGGCGCGCGCCGCCGCCACCCATTCTCCTATCTCGCGGGCCACTGCGGCATCGTCCCGCAGCATGCCGCTGATCCCGTGGAAGGGCACGCGCGCCCTTGCGAAAGCATTCGAGATTTCCGGCACGCAGCAGGCCGAGCAGTTGGCCAGCCATTCGCCTGTGTCGCAGTGCTCGTAGTCGAGCCGCGCCGAAGGCTGGAGGTTCAGCACCACCACGGGCACGCGGGCGCGCTGCACGACGGGCAGCACCTGGCTCGAAGTGGCATAGGTGGCCGCGTGGCAGAAGATGATGTCGAGATCCGATGCCGCCAGCAGCGCCCCGGCTTCGGCGGCGCGCGGCGCCGTGTCCACCAGCCCCGCGGAGATCACGGTGTCGCCCGAGGACGACAGGCGCTGTTCGACCTCCCGCAGATAGCCTTGCAGCCTTTCCTTCAGCCCCGGGAACTGCGCCCAGTAGGCTTCCAGACCGATGGCGAACAGCCCGATGCGCGCCGGGCGGGCGTGTTTGAGCGGAGTCAGCAGATCCATAGAGGGCAGAATACACAAACGCCCGCCAGAGAGTGCGGGTGGCCCTCACGGCAACGCACAGCCGGCTACAGCGGCAGGATCTCCTCGCGTTGCGGATCGAAGTTCAGCCGGCGCTTCTGCACGTAGCTGATGTTGCCGAGATGCGACGCCATGGCGGAGCGGTGTCCGATGTAGACGTCGCAGTTCGGACGATTGCGTGAGACGCAGCAATCGAGGAAGTTCCGCACATGGTCGAGCGTGAAGTCATACTTCGGCCCGTCGACAACGACCGGCTCCGATTTTCTTCCCGCGGGGCGGAACTCGTAGCGGGAGCGGTCGATGAATAGCTTGCCTTCGGTGCCGCAGAACTCGATGCCGTAGCCCATGATGCCGGGCGCCAGGGTCGCCTCGAAAGTGACCGTGTACAGGCCGCCGTATTCGAGAAGAACATTGATCGTGTCCGGCGCCGTGCGGCCGTCCTTGTAGTGGTACACGCCGCCGGCGGCGACGCCGGAGGTGGGCGAGTCATTGCCCATGAACATATGCACCACGTCGATCCAGTGCGTGAACAGATCGGTCACCTGACCGCCGCCGAAATCCAGGTACGCGCGCCAGTTCCAGAACTGCTGCGGGTCCCATTCACGCCAGGAGACTGGGCCGAGGAACCGCGCCCAGTCGAGATTGGACGGTCTGGTGGCCAGCGACGCGGGAGCGCGGCGCAGGTGGTACATATTGCCGTGCCACCAGGTACGAACCAGCGTGATCTTGCCGAGCGCGCCCGTGTCCATGTACTTCTGCTTGGCTTCGATGTAGTGGGGGCCGGAGCGCTGTTGCAGGCCCACCTGGCAGACGCGTTCGTTCACGCGCGCCGCCTTGACGATCGCAGGGCCCTCCTCGATCCGGAGCGTCAGCGGCTTTTCGACATAGACGTCCTTGCCCGCATTGAGCGCGTCGATCGTGGTGGCGGCGTGCCAGTGATCCGGCGTGGCGTTCAGCACGACGTCGACGTCCTTCTGCTCAAGCAGCTTCCGATGGTCGCTGAAGCCGCGGGCGTCCGGAGCCGCATTCTTCGCCCGGTCGATCATCTCGGCGTAAATGTCGCAGACCGCGGTCACCTGCACGCGTCCGGTCTTGAGGAAACTTCCCATGACGCCCCGGCCACGTTCTCCCGCGCCGATGAGACCCAGGTTGAACCTTTCGTTAGCTCCAAGGATGCGCGAATAAGACAGTGCGGTCCAGGCGGCCGGCGCCTGTGCGGCGCTGCGGAGCACCGTCCGGCGGGAAGGATGAGAAAGAGCCATGCAGGAATTATATCCGGCTGAGAATTTTCCGGCGTGCCGGGCACTGTTCGTTCAGGCAGGCGCGCTCCACGGTCTGCCTCAAAAAGTCTCCTCCAGCTCATCGCGGAGCGCGCCGTTCTTTTCAGAGGGGGCATAGGCCGGCGCCATGCCGCCGCGCGTAATCCAAGCCGCGGACCGCTCGCTCCCGCGTGCCGCTGGCGCAGCGGTCTGGATCGAATCCACCCCCTGCGCTAAAAGACCATGTGCGCGGGCTCGATGCCTGCTTTGCGGCAGTGTTCGCGGTAGAGCGAGCCGTAGCTCAGCGTGATGTAGTCTTCGCGGACAAAGCCCAGCTCCGCCGCCGTCTGGTCGATCCACGCGGGCGGACCTTCCAGTTCGAGATAGCAGCCGATGGGCGTTTCGTCGAGGAAGGCATGGCCGGCCTCGCCGCCACGCGCAAAAGCCGTCCGGTATTTTTCGTAGCGGAATACCGCCTGGTAGCCGAGCGCTTCCAGCAGAGCCTGCATGGCCGCGCCGTCGGCCACGCGCGTCTCGATCTCGCGCCGTGTCTTGTGCGGACCGGGCTCGGGCGGCCCTTTGAAGGTGAGCAACGCCTCTCCGAGGAATTCGCGCAGCCGCAGCAGCCGGCCTGATTGAATCAGCTCCAGTGCAGGCGTGTCGAACACGGTGTTCGCCTCGAAGGCCCGCTCGTGAAGGGGCTGGAACCCGGCCCGGCGCAAGCGCGCTTCACCATCGGCCGGGGATGCGGCGGCCAGCTTGATCTCGACTTCAAAGGAGCCACTGTCGTGCTGCACGGCTGCACCCCAGTATCGCAGAGCCGGATCAGGCTGCAACCATCGTCTTTGACCCGGCTGGTGCGCCGCAGGCGCGAAACCAGCGGTCAGCGGAGTGGACCCGCGCGGGCACGGCTTGTTCCGGCTGGAATCCTGACGGCTTCCGGCCTTCGTGCGCGGCACTGAAGCCGCTGGCGCCACTGGCATGCGTGCCGCTGCCTATGGCTCGACCAGCCGCTTCGTGCCGCCGCGCTTTTCGATCCGGAAACTGTCGGCCAGCGCGCCCCGCGCCGTGCGCGCCTCGAAAGACAGAACGTCGCCATCCACGCGCACTACCTGGAAGAACTGCGTCTGGCGCACGATCTTCTCCATCATCGGGTTCGCCTTGCCGTCGTACATCTTGGCGCCGCTCACGGAGACTACATACACCGTGCCCCCTTCCTTGCCCCCGTCGCCGCGCACCAGGCGCGTGCGAGCATACACATGGTCATGCCCGTTCAGAACCAGATCCACGCCGCGGCGGTCGAACACGGGCTGCCACAGCTCGCGGACCTCTTTGTTGTCACGTCCCCGCGCGCCCGAATAAACCGGGTGATGAAAGACAACCACCGTCCAGCGGTTGGGATTGTTCTCCAGCAGCCTGTCGAGCCACGCCGCCTGCTCTGCGAGCTTTTCATTCGAGTTCAGCGCCACAAACCGCACACCCTGGAAGTCAACGAAGTAATTTGTCTCTTCGATCCCCTCCACGCCGTTCAGGGGCAGCGTGAACTGCGGCCGCCAGTTGGCCGTGATCCGGCGGTTGCCATCGGGGCCGCGGCCATGTTCGTGATTGCCGGGAACGGGCAGCGCCGGTATTGAACGGTGCATCCAGGCGCTGCTCTCATGCCACTCGCCCCACTGCTCGTCGCGGTCGTGGTTGTTGATCAGATCGCCGGCATGGATGACGAGCCGCGCCTGCGGGGCCGTTTCGCAGGCCTTGCGGACCACGCGCGGCAGGACGGCCCGGATGCGCGTCTGCGCATCGCCGAAATACAGGAACGTGAACGGCTCAGGCCCGGCGGCGGCCGTGCGGAATGGAATCCACTCGCTCCAGTCGTCTCCGCCGCCGACGCGGTACAGATACTCGGTGGCGGGCTTCAGTTCGCGGAAGGTTACGCTATGGGCGTGTGCCGCGCCCTGATCGGTTGTATAGGGCTCAACGGCCGCTTCCACCCGGCGCGCTGCTTTCTCAAAGCCGGGTCCGTCGCTGGCTTCGGTGATCTCCCCAAAGCCCTTCGCAACAGCCGTGCTGGTTCGCCACGTCACGCTGAAAGAGGTGGCTGGCTCCGCGGTCCAGGTGGCGACAATGCGGTCGGGCTGCGCGGAAGGCTCATAACGGGGAGGGCCGGCCTGGAGCGCCAGCAGGGATGCAGCCGCCAGCAAAGCGGCGGCAAGGAGCCACAGACGGCGGGTGAAGCGGGATGCAGATGCCATGGAGAGTGATTTCCGGCCGATGCCGGGACACTTTTATCGTAGCAACCGCGCGTCCGGAAACCGGCTAATAGTCGAGCCACGTCGCGGCGATGTGCCGCGTGCCGTTCTCCTTCTGGAAGTAATACACAACAAGAGCGCGCCTGCCGGGCAGCGCCACGGCCCACGGATATCCGAGATCCGTGCCGCCGCCGTCATCGCGCAACACGGTCTCCGGCGCCTGGCCGACATCGGTGCACTCGGGATTCAGCAGCCGCGCGCGGATGCCGAACGGCGCATGCCGGTACCCATAAACCAGCAGCACACGGTTGTCCTCCAGCCGCACGGCATGATGCGGATGGCCCTGCCAGCCCGTGTCCGCCCACGGCGAGAAACTCCGCCCGCCATCGCGCGAGCGCGCCACCACCGTGTGGTCATCGAGGCCCGCGGTGCGAAGAAAGGCCACCAGTTGCCCGGAGGGCGTCTCGTACAGCGAGGTCTCATTGAACGACGCTTTGCTGTCGCTGGCGATCACGGATTGATACTGCCATGTGCGGCCCTCATCGGCGGACGACAACAGGTGGACGTCGGTGCCCGCATCTCTGCCTGCTCCTTTCGGATAGGCCACAGCCCACAAGACGCGCCCGTCGCGCGACTGGCACATCGCGCCGCGGTTGTACGCAGGCAGCGGCGCGCCGAAGCAATCGCGCGCCTCGCGCCCCGGCACGGGCGGGGGCGTGAACGGACCCTGCCAGGTCTTCCCGCCATCGGACGAGCGCAGCAGGTAGCCGCCGTGAAAGGCATAGTCGGCAATCCAGGCTGTGGCCGGGATGGAGGCACGCTCCGCGCCGCCGGTCCAGATCCAGAGATAGGACGCGCACAGCAGCGTGCCGTCGCGCAGCTCCAGCAGACACGGATCCTGCGAGCCGCCGAGAGGATGCGCGTGGATCAGTTCCGGCTCGCGGCTCCAGGTGCGCCCGCCATCGCGCGAGCGCACGCAGACCAATTGGCTGTTGGGATCCGTGTGCGAGACGCCCTTGGCTCCCAGCCGGCGCCGTTCCGGCGCGCGGCGGAACGCCACCAGAATCTCTCCACTGCGGCGCAGGCGCACCACAGACGGGAATGCCGAGTAATAGCGCTCATCGGAGTAGATTACGATGTCGCCGGACTTGCGCACGCCGCCCGCCAGCATGGCGCTGGAGGCGAGAAAGGACCGCCGGGTGAGTGGTTCCATCGCGGGGATTCTATCCAAGCTGCAACCAGACCGTCACAGTGCTCGAGTGGCCGAGGCCTGTAAAATCGACCTATGCGACGATCTGCTCTCCTCTCCCTGGCCCTGCTGTTGGCCCTGATCCCGGCCGCTGCCCAGAAACGGGCCAAGAACGTGATCCTGTTTCTCGCCGACGCGGGTGGCGTCTCCACCGTCAGCGCCGCCAGCCTGCACGGGTATGGCGAGCCGCTGAAGCTGTACGTGCAGAGCTGGCCGAACATGGGCCTCTCCGACACGACCACCGCCACGAGCTACGTCAGCGACTCCGCCGCCGGCATGACCGCCATCGTTACGGGCGTGAAGACACAGGGCGGCGTCATCAGCATGGGCCCCGACACGGAGCGCGGAAAGAAAGACGGGCGGATTTTGAAAACGCTGCTGGAGTACGCCGAGGAAAAGGGTCTCGCCACCGGCGTTGTCACCAATATGTCCATCGCCGACGCGACGCCCGCCGCCTGCTACGGCCACGCCAACGACCGCCGCAAGCAGGGCGAACTGTTCCTCCAGATCTTCAGTCCGCGCTTCGGCGACGGGCCGGACGTCGTCATCGGCGCTGGCCGGAAGACGATCTGGGGCCAGGCAGGCGCGCAGATCGAAGAAGCATCGCAGAAAGCCAAGCGCAAGATCTACGAATCGCTGGACGCCGTGCCTGCTGAAGAGAAGCGGCCGATCGTGGTCGCCGATAACGAGCCTGATGTCGCCGCGGCCACGCGCCGCGCTCTGGATCTGCTCTCCGCGAACCGCAAAGGCTACTTCCTGATGGTCGAGTGGGACGCCCACACGGACAACCCGCGCAAAGGGCTGGACAACCTGGTCAACTTCGACAAACTGATCCGCGAGATCGCCGCCAAGGTGAATCTCAACGAGACGCTGCTGCTATTCACCGCCGATCATTCGTTCGAACTGCGCATCACCGGCGGGCGCCGCGGCGTGCCGCTGCTCGAAGGGCTGGACGAATGGATGGCCAGCAACAACCCGAAGGACGAGATCCGCATCCCCGCTCTTCGCGTGGGCCACTCGCATACGGGCGAGGAAGTGCTGGTGGCGGCCATGGGCGCGGGCGCCGAACGCGTGCGCGGTTACATGCCGAGCACGCGGATCTTCGACATCATCCTGCAAGCCTGGGGCTGGCGCGCCGAGCCGCGGTGAGAGCCCCTGTTGCCGTCTCCGATACCATTGAAAGCGGATGTACTGGATCGGGCCAGCCGTCGTGCTGGGCGCGTTTCTGCTGTTTCTTGTCCAGCCGATGGCCGGCAAGATGCTGCTGCCGCTGTACGGCGGATCGGCGGCGGTGTGGTCGGCGTGCCTTCTCTTCTTCCAGTCGGTGCTGCTGCTGGGCTATCTGTATGCGCACCTGCTGGCGCGGCTGCTGAAGCCGCGGGCGCAGGCGGCGCTGCACGCTGCTGTCGTGCTGGCGTGCGTGCTGCTGCCCCGCGCGGCGCCCGCGCAAGGCAGGGATGCGGCCCATGTGTTGCTGGCGCTCGCCGGCGCCGTTGGGCTGCCGTATTTTCTGCTGTCCGCCACCTCTCCGCTGATGCAGCACTGGCTGGGGCTGCTGGACGCGCGCGCCCGCCCGTACCGGTTGTCGGCGTGGTCGAACGCCGCCTGCGCGCTGGCGCTGCTGGCGTTTCCGTTGGCTTTCGAGCCGCGCCTCGGCCTGTCGCAGTTGAAGCGCGCGTGGGACGCGGCGTTCGTGGTGCAGGCCCTGCTGCTGGCAGGCGCGGCATGGCTCGTCTGGCGGCGGCAACCGCCTGCGCCGGCGCTTCCCCTGGCGGGCAGCGCCCGGTGGCCGGAGCGGCTGAAGTGGCTCGGGTGGGCGGCTCTGGGAACGGCCTTTCTGGTGGCGACCACGGCCCATATCACGCAGGTGGTGGCGCCCGCGCCGCTGCTTTGGGTGGTTCCGCTGCTTGTGTACCTGCTGACCTACGCTGCGGCGTTCCTGATCGAGAACCGCCCCGGGAAGCGCACGGCGTGGCAGGCCCTGCTCGGGCTGCTGGCCATGGCCCTGTCGCTGCTGTTTCTGGATTTGCAGGCGGTGCTGGCGGCGAAGGTGGGGCTGTACTGCCTGGGGCTGCTGCTGGTCTGCCTCTTCGCGCACCGCGAACTGGCGGCATCCAAGCCGGAGCCGGAGCGGCTGACGAGTTTCTGGACGCACGCAGCCGCGGGCGGAGCGCTTGGATCCTTCCTCGCGGGCGTGCTCGCGCCGTCGCTGTTGAAAGGCTATTTTGAACTGCCGCTGCTGATGGCCGGGACAGCCCTGTTGTGCCTGTGGCGGATGCGCGGCGCGGGGCGCTGGTTGATGCAGGGCGCGGCGATGGCCGCGGTGTTTGCGGCGACGCCTTCGCTGGCGCTGATCCAGAACTATTACGCCGGGCTGGTGGACGCCGGACGGAACTTCTACGGGAGCCTGCGCGTGGTGGACGAGCCCGCTTCGGAAACGCGCCCGGCGTTGCGGAAGATGCTGCATGGGATGGTGGTGCACGGCTCGCAGTTCCAAAGCGGCGGGATGGAAAGCATCGCCACCGCCTACTATGGCCGGACAAGCGCGGCAGGGCTGTTGTTGAGCCGCCCGGGCGCGGCGCGCCGGGTTGGCATCATCGGACTCGGCGCGGGCGCCCTCGCAGTGTACGGGCGCGAGGGGGACGTGTTCCGTTTCTACGAGATCAACCCCATGGTGATCGAGTTCAGCCGGAGGCACTTCACGTATCTGCGGCGTTCCGCGGCGCACATCGAAGTGGCGGAAGGCGACGCGCGGCTGACGCTGGCGCAGGAGGCGCCGCAGGGGTTTGATGTCCTCGTCATCGACGCCTTCAGCGGCGATTCGATTCCCGCGCACCTGCTGACGCGCGAGGCGTTCGCTTTGTACCGGAAGCATGTGAAGCCCGGCGGCGTGATGGCGTTTCACATCTCCAACCAGTACGCGGATCTGACGCCGGTGGTGCGGGCGCTGGCCGCCGATGCCGGCGCGAGCTGCACGCGGATGAACAGCGCGGCCGATCCCGCCGTGGCAGCGCTGGCCTCCACATGGATGCTGGTGGATATGGGCCGCGCCTGGGCGGGCGTGCGGCCGCAGCGGCGCTATTTGTGGACCGACGAGGCGAACTCGATCCTGCCGGTGCTGAAGTGATTACCTGCGCGCCGGCTCGGGCCGTCCGGTGAGAGGCTGCACGGCGCCTTTGCCGCACAGCGCCACGCCGTTCTGCGAGAGGCCGCGGAGCAGCGTCACATACACCGCGAACAGAGCCTTCTCGGTGACCGGCTGCCGGCCGGGCAGGCGCGCGTGGATCGGCAGTTCGGTGAGGATCTGGAGCCGCACGCCGCGCGGGTTGATGCGGCCGTGGGCGTCGGGCAGGTTCGCCAGGAAGAACGGCGTCTGCATGACGGCGCCGCTGCGCGCGTCGACATAAAACTGGCAGCGGGCGAACCAGCCCGTGTTGGCGGGATCCGCCCCGTCGAAGACGAGCAGCGGCCCTTCGCGGTCCGGCGCGGCGAGATCGAGCACAATGCTGCGCTGCCGCGTCTCGGCCTTGCATGTGAAGCCTTCCTCCTCGGCCGCCTGCCGGAGGAGGTCGGCATCCAGTTCCAGTTGCACCCATTGGCGGCCGCCCGCCTGAAGCACCTGCATCCATTTCAGTGTAGCCGCGGATATCATGGGAGCGGATGGAGCCGGCGGGCGCGTTGGCGCTGTTCGACATTGATGGAACGCTGCTGCGGCGCAGCGGACCTGCGCACCGGCGCGCGCTGGAGCGCGCGGTGGAACGGGTGACCGGGACTGCGGTGTCGATCGACGGGATCCCCGTGGCGGGGATGCTGGACCGCGACATTCTGCTCGAGATGCTGGCGAGGGCTGGCACGCACGGCCGCGCCGCCCTGCGGCTGCTGGGCGAGGCGGGCCGGGCCGCCCAGAACATTTATGCCCGGAATTGTCCCGATCTTTCGCGCAAGGTGTGCCCCGGCGTACGCGGGCTGCTGCGGGCGTTGCAGCGCCGCGGCATTCCCTGCGGACTGGTCACGGGCAATCTCGAGCGGATCGCCTGGACGAAAATGCGGCGCGCCGGGCTGGAAGAGTTCTTCATCGTGGGCGCGTTCTCCGGCGATGCACCCACGCGCGGTGCGCTCATCCGCCTGGCGGTTTCCCGGGCGCGCCGGGCGGGACTGATCCGGCGCGGCGCGGACGTGGTTTATGTCGGCGATCACCCCAACGACGTGAAAGCGGCGCGGGAGGCGGGGGTGCGGATCGTGGCGGTGGGCACGGGCGTGGTGAGCCGCGAGGAGCTGGCCGCCTGCGGCCCGGATCACTTTGTTGCGGACCTTCGGGCGCTACGGCGCGGAGATCTTATCCGGTAGCCGTCTCAGCCGCTGCTCCTGCTTTCAAGCAGCCGCTCGACCTTCTCGATCTTGTCCTCCATCGTCTGCGGCTTGTCGGTGCGCGTGCCAATGCGGATGTTGGTGGAGATGCGCGCGACGCCCATGGCGTGGAGGGTTTCGTGGCAGCGCTTCACTGCCGCCATGATGTCGTCCCACTCGCCTTCCACGTTGGTGCCATAAGCGTGCAATTTTGTTTTGAGCCCCGACTCGCGCAGGATGCGCTCGCACTCGGCGACTTCTCTGGAGACGGACACCCCGACCCCGAGCGGGATGATGCAGACATCGGCGATGGCTCTCATGATGCTCCCTCAGTCACCATTGTCTGATCCTGGGCTCCGCCCGTCACGGACCACCGCTCGGCGCCGGCCCGGCGGCGCATCCCGTAAGATGAAAGAGTCTCGTGCCGTCAGATTCGCAGATGCCGCCTCAGAACGCCTCTGGCAATGTTCTGCTCCGGAGGATCTCCTGCCCTCCCTCTGGGCGATCGAGAAGAACACTCAATGCTCGTGGAAAGCGCTTCATCGTGCCGCAGAGGAATCCTCCGCCACGATTGGCAAGCTTCGCGATGTCCTGGGGGATGATTTTTGCTCCGGAGACTACAGCATCGTGGCCTTCGGCTCGCTGGCGCGCCGGGAATTCACCCCGAACAGCGATCTCGACTGGACCCTGCTGGTGGATGGCGCGGCCTCCGACGACCATCGGGATATCGCCCGCCGCGTGCATGAAAGAATTCATTCTGTTGTCTCCAGGGATCCGGGACGAGAGGGTACGTTTGGCAGTCTGGCATTCAGTCATGAGCTGTTGCACCAGATCGGCGGGGAAGACGACACCAACCGCAACACGACGCGGCGGATCCTCCTTCTGCTGGAGAGCATCCCGTTCGGCAACGAAGATGCCTATAAACGCGTAACGCGAGGGGTGTTGAAACGTTATCTCAGCGAGGACGACGCTTTCCTCCATTGGCGGTCCCAATTTCCTGTGCCGCGGTTCCTGCTGAACGATTTTTCCCGGTTCTGGTGGACCATGGCAGTGGACTTTGCGTACAAACGAAGGACACGCATGGGCGAGGGCGCGGTGATCCGCAACCTGAAGCTCAGGATGTCCCGGAAGCTGATTTACGCCGCCGGGTTGCTGGCGTGCTTCAGCGTGGCTCTCGACGAGCAGACTGCATCCGGGTTGAAGGAGAAAGAGGGCACGCAAAATCCTGAATGCGGGGCAAGGACGGAGTACTTTCAGGCCCTTCTTTCTCAGCCTCCATTGGAAATTCTGGCCAGGCACATGAAGGCACAGAGACACTTGCGCAAGACGGCAAAAAAGCTGTTTACGGCCTATGATCGCTTTCTTGCAGCTCTCCAGGATCCCGAGCAGCGGGATCAACTTGCAAGAATGGCGATTGCAAAGCGCCACGAAAGCCAGTTGTACCAGGAGATTCGGACGGCCTCACACGAGTTTCGCGACGGGCTGATCGAAGTCTTTTTCGATGAGACGACTGTGATGGCCAAGCTCACAAAACTTTACGGAGTTTTCTGATGAAGATGATCGGATTTTCCACGGGTGCGTTGGCTTTGGGGGACTTTGTCAGGGGAATCGAGATTTCGCGGCAGCATCAATTGCGGGCTGTGGAGTTGTCGGCCCTTCGTTTTTTCGAATTGAAGCCGCTGATTGAGGCGCTGCCAGACCTGGATCTGAGCGGCTTTCAATATGTTTCGCTCCACGCGCCGAGCCGGTACGATGATCGCGAAGAAAGCACTGTGATTGATCTCGTGCAGAAAGCCGCGGAGAGAAAGATCCCGGTGGTGGTGCACCCGGACGCCATCCGGGATGCCCGGGGATGGCGGAGCCTCGGCCGCATGCTCCTGATTGAAAACATGGACAGCCGGAAGGCGATCGGCCGGAGCGTGCCTGATCTGGCACACTTTTTCGGTCTTCTTCCGGAGGCCGGTTTCTGCTTTGACATCGGGCATGCCCGGCAATTCGATCCCAGCATGACCGAGGCGGAACTGCTTCTCGCCGAATACAGGGACCGGATCCGTCAACTGCACGTCAGTGAAGTGAACACTTTTTGCCGCCACGAGCCGCTGTCATATCTGTCTTATTTCTCCTACCGCCGGGTGGCGGCGCGGATCCCGGAAGAAGCCCCGGTGATCCTGGAGGCCGTAGTGGAGGAGTGGGCCGTTGAGCGGGAGGTGCGGTTCGCCATCGAGTGCCTGACACCGCCGTCCTCCGCCCGGACGGCCCCCGCGGACGCGGCCTTTGTGCCTTCTCCTGCGACAGGAGACTGACTCCAGCTCACGGCCGGAAGCTGATCAGTTCCGTCCGGAACGTGCCATCCTGGCGCGGCACGCGGGCCAGCGTGAAGACGCGGCCGTCACCCGTGACCGCAATGGAATTGACGTAGGTCGGGTGATTGCCGTCCTCGTAGAACACGGCGCCGTGGTCGGTGTAACGGCCTGAGGGGATGTGCCAGGTGATCAGGTGCAGGTTCTCGTCGCCCTTGGCCTCGCCCTTGCCTGTCGCGTCTTTGCCCTTCAGCCGTCTCCCTTCGACGTAGATGGGGCCGCCGGTCAGGTAGTAGAGCGTCTCCTTGTCGGGGCCGAGCGTGAAACCGAGATAGCCGTAGCTGAACTGGTCGAACATGCCGCTGCGGCGGGAGGGCCCGCTGGTGATGCGGTCGAGCACCTCGACCCGTTCGGCGCGCGGATCGAAACGGAATAAATAACCCGAATTTCCATGCACGCCATAAAACATTGCCGTGCGCGGATGCCAGACGACCTGCCGCCAGTTGTAGGCCATGTGGCCGGGCGAGGTGATGTCGTACTGGCCGAAATAATCCTTCTTCAAATTGTCGCCTTCGACGGTTGAAACGCTCTCCGTGTCGTAGCGGTAGCGGTGGATCGTGCCGTCCCCGGTGCTGAAGTAGACGCTGCCGTCGCGCGGATCGACGCCGAGCGAGCGGCAGATGGTGCGGTAGGTTGGGCCGCGGCCGTTCTCGCCCTCTTCGAAAAACGCGCCAAGCTCCTTCCACTCGCGCCGGCGCACATCGTAGCGGAAGAAAACGCCCGTGGGCCAGGTGAGCCCGTAAACGCGCATGCGCGCCGGGTCCATGTTCATCGTCAGGATGCCCTCGCCGCGCGGGGCGATGCCGTGGTCTTCAAACCGCCGTGTCTTCAGATCGTAGGCCAGCACGTGGCCTCCGCGGTAGGGCTTCATGCCGGGCGGCGGCACGCCGGGCTTCTCCATGTCGTCGATGATCGAGTAGTAGCCGATGTGGGTGGCGAACCAGAGCCTGCCTTCCGCCTCGACGAAATTCACATGGCTCTTGCCCTGCGCGATGGCGTTCATGCCCTTCTCGCCGGCGGCCTCCGTCAAGTCCCCCACATGCCCGACACGGTTCGAGTAAGGATCGTAAAAATACATCTGACCCGCGACATCCGGCTTCTCGCTGCTGAGAACGTAGTAGACGCGCCTGTCGCTGGCCACGCCCATGCCGTTGTACGTGTCGTGAGAAAACTCGAAACCCGAGGGGTGAACCTGGGCGAGGATGCGGCGCTCGCGCGCGCCCTGCGTGGCGGGCTGCGGCGAAGGGGAACTGCACCCGCTGATCACGAGCAGAACTGCGGTGAGAAAGAAAAGCTGTCGGCCATGCATCTGTCGGCTCCGAATGACCAATATACATGTGCAGGCGGCGGAGGTCAGGAAAAGCAGCGCCACGCGGCCGCCGACCCCGTTTTCACAGCAGCTCTTCGATGCTGAAGATCAGGCGGTCGAGCACGGAGCTGTCGGTCATCGGATTGAAGAAGACGGCCTTCCAGGCGGGCAGAGCGATGCCGTGCGCCCTGTGGCCGGAGTTCAGCGTGAAGCTGAGGCGCGCGTCCAGCCGCGGGTCGAGGCTTTTGTCGCGTTTCTCGAACAGGCGGCGGATCTCGGCCGCATAGCGGGCGAAGCGGTCTGCCGGGATCTGGCCGTCGAGGGTGCGCTGATAGATCTCCTTCGCGTTGCGGCCTTTGGGCAGCACCCACCAGACGACGCTGGGGCCGATGGCGCCGAGGTTGAGCACCTTGCAGTACTCGAGCCGCTCCAGGCGCTGCTTGAGGTCTTCGGCCAGCTCCAGCGCGCGGGCCACCAGCAGTTGCCAGCCGGCCAGCCCGATGCCGTTGAGCGACGCCATGACCGTATACGGGCCAAGCGCGGGGCGCGAAGTCTCCAGTGTGAACACCGCCGGATCGCGGCGGCCGTCGGCTTCAGAGAAGTACGGCATGTCCTCGGTGGAACGGGACAGATAGCGCAGATCCTGGCGGCTTCTCACGAGGAATGCGCTTGCCGGATAGTGGCCCCAGCCCATTTTGTGGAAGTCGATGGTGATGCTGTCGGCGACGCGCAGCCCGGCGGTGGCGCGTTGCGCGCGCTCGACCAGGGCGAGCGTCGAGGGCGAGAAGCCCAGTTCATTCTGCGCCAGGTCATAGGCGGCCAGAAAACTCAGCACCCAGCCGACGGCGGCGTCCACATGAAGCTGCGGGCGGGGCACGCCGTGGCGCGCGGCGAAGGACTCAAGGATAGCGTGGATGGCGCCGATGTCGTCGATTCCCGAGGAGTCCGTGGTGCCGAAGGTGGCCGTGACAAAGGCCACCCGCATGCCGGCGGCGTGCAGTTCTTCGAGCTTCTGCTCGAGCAGGTCCAGCCGCATGGCAAACGCCTCGTCTGTAGGGATCGCGTGAAGGTTCTTCGTGCCAAGGCCCAGCCAGCCGGCCAGCGTGAGGTTGGAGTAGTGCGCCGCCTCGGAAACAACTCCGGCAATTTTTGTTCCGTCCAGCCCGTTGTGCATGGCGCCGGGGCAGGTCTTTTCGATTCCGAGCTTCGCCCCGTACAGGTTCGAGATCGTGCCGCCCATGGTGAAGACGCCCCACGGGTCTTCGATGTGGTAGAAGAGCAGGTTGGCCAGCGCGGTGACGGCCTTGATCTCCAGTTCGTTCGAGCGCTGGCTGTACGTGTCAGTGCAGAGGTTGGGATTCTTGAGCAGGCAGGCGAGGGCGCCGATGAGGGAGGCGTAGTTGGCGGGACCCTTGACGTTTTCCAGGTGCAGCGGGCTGAACCAGCCGTCGGTTCCCCAGAAGTACGGGAACACGGCGTCGCGGGCGTCCTTCAGGTTGCCAGGCAGGACATGGATTTCGGGGTTGGCCTGGGCGGTCTCATAGTTCTGCGCCATGTGCGGCGATGGCGGCAACGACGACTCGGCCTGCACGGCAAGGAGGAGCTCCCGGAAAATCGCGGTGATGAGTTCGGGGTTGCAGGTGAAAAAGTTGTCGACGATCTGGCTGTATAGCTTCTGATCCATGATGGCGGAGCCTTTCTCCACGCGGCCGGGCGCGGCGCGGCAATCTCAGTCTAGCGCCATCACCGGCCGGCGGAAGCTCCCGCCGGTCCGCCTGATGGGGAGAGCGCTGAGGCCATGGGCCGGACGGGGCGGAAAGTGGCGCGGGAAAAAGGTGAATTGTGTTCCTGTCCCCTTTTTCGGGAACAGAAAGGGCGGCCTCGGGGAGAGGCCGCCCGGGTTGGATACAGCTTGCTTGCGGTCAGGCCTGGGAGGGAGCGCCCTCCAGGGCCTTGAGCCGCTTGTGAAGGCGGCTCTTGTAGCGGGAGGCGGTGTTATCTTTGATGATGCCCCACTTCGCGGCGCGGTCGATCAGGGAGAATGTCTTCGGCATGATCTGCGCGGCGGCGGCCAGATCCTTCTTCTCCAGAGCCATGCGCAGCGCCCGTATGGCATGGCGCATGCGGGACTTGCGGATCTTGTTGATGGCCGTGCGCCGCTTGGTGATGCGCACGCGCTTCAGCGAAGAGTAATGATTAGCCATGGGTGTCTACAGACAGTCTTCTTCCTGCGAAGCCTGACTCCTTCTATCATAGCCGACCGGCGTGGCGGCGGTCAAAGCGGGGAGCGCCCGGGAAACGGGTTGAGAGCTTCCGCTCCGGGCATGCACTATGTACACTGAAAAATCACCCCGGCGGCTGGCAACGGGGACGAATTCTGCTATACTGTAAAAAATTACACACCGGAGTGCAATCATGGCCCTCGACGAGAAAGAAAAGCAGCGGCTGCTGGCGGTGACGCTCGGCAACATCGAGAAGCAGTACGGCAAGGGGATCATTCAGCGGCTGGGCTCGCACGAAGCGGTGGTGCCGGTCAGCGTGATTCCGTCAGGTTCCGTGTCGCTGGATTACGCACTCGGCGTCGGCGGTTTTCCCAGAGGGCGCATCATCGAGGTTTTCGGCCCCGAATCCTCGGGCAAGACGACGATTGCGTTGCAGGTGGTGGCGCAGGCGCAGAAGGCGGGCGGCATGGCGGCGTTCGTCGACGTCGAGCACGCTCTGGACCCCATTTACGCGCGGAAGCTCGGCGTGGATGTGGACAACCTGCTGGTCTCGCAGCCGGACTACGCCGAGCAGGCGCTGGAAATCACGGCGGCGCTGATCAGTTCCAACGCCATCGACGTCGTGGTAGTGGACTCGGTGGCGGCGCTGGTGCCGAAGGCGGAGCTCGACGGCGAGATGGGCGATTCTTTTGTCGGCGTGCAGGCGCGGCTGATGTCGCAAGCCATGCGGAAGCTGACGGGCATCGTGTCGAAATCGAACACCTGCCTGATCTTCATCAACCAGATCCGCGAGAAGATCGGCGTGATGTTCGGCAACCCCGAGACGACCACGGGCGGCCGCGCGCTGAAGTTCTATTCGAGCGTCCGGCTCGACATCCGCCGGATTGCGGCGATCAAGGACGGCGAAAACGTCACCGGCAACCGCACCAAGGTAAAGGTCGTGAAGAACAAGCTGGCCCCGCCGTTCCGGGAAGCCGAGTTCGACATCATGTACGGCGAGGGCGTCAGCATCACCGGCGACCTGCTCGACACCGCCGTGGCGCAGAACATCGTGGACAAGAGCGGCTCCTGGTACAGCTACAACGGAGAGCGGATCGGGCAGGGGCGCGAGAACGCCAAGCAGTTCCTCAAGGATCACCCGGAAATGCTCGCCCAGATCGATGCGCAGGTGCGCGCCGCCCTGGGTCTCGCTGTGCCGCAGCCGAAGGCCGAAGCGCAGCCTGCGCCGGCCGCGGAACCGGCCAAGGCGAGCACCGCGCGCGCCAGCCGCGCCTGAGGCGCGCGGTCAATCCGCCGGACACGCCGCTTCGATCCTGCCGGCAGGTGCGAGCCACGCTTCGTATTCCACCCGCACTCCCGTCTTGGCGGGAATCCACCGGTAGCCCGGCACGCCAAACAGCCCGCCGCGATCGATCATCGCGCGGCGGCTCTCGGGAAACGGCGAGACGCCGAACTCCATGCCGCGCGTCAGTGTCAAACCATTCCACGGCGGCGCGGTTCTGGAATCGTTCTCCTCCCAGATCCCGAGCCACGGAAAATCCGCCTGCCGCCACTGGTAGCCGATCCCCATCCTGAGATCCGGGTGCCAGGCGGCGAACCATGCCCGCCTGCGCGCCGGATCCATCAGGTGCGTGGAGAACGCGCCGGACACCGGACGGCTGGTGAAGACCCGCATGTCTTCCAGGGAGCCATCCAGGCACGGGACGAAGGGCCAGTCGAACTCGGCGCCGGTTTTCATATAGCCCTTGCCGCCGGTGAAGTCGTGTTCGATCACTTTCGAGCGCGTGGCGGTGGCGCGGAACTGCGTCTTCCCTTTTTCCAGAAACGGCGGCCCCAGCGTGACGTGCTGCGTCCAGGCTACGGGCCGGTCCCAGCAGGAGAGGTTCTCCACGGTTTCCATGATTTCGACGCGGCGCGAACCCGGCGCGAGACGGATGCGCCGCTCGAAGCGCAGTTGCGAAGCGGGCAGTTCCACTGACTGCTCGAGCGTATCGCCCTCCACGCGGATCTGATGCGGGATGACGCCCGCCTCGCCGTGCACCACCATGCCGGCGGCGGCCTCTTCCTCGCTCGGCCCGCCGAACAGATCGAGGCAGAGGTTGTGCCCGAGAATGCCCGCCAGCAGGCGGCTCTCCGCGTTGTTGCCATATTCCGGATGCTTCGCCGGATCGTAAGAGGACGGCTCGATGGAGGGCCAGGGCGGAGTCCAAAGAGGATTGATTCCGGTGGCCAGGTCGCGGATGGCGGCGATGTGGCCGCCTTCAGCGGTGACGATCACCTCCAACAGGTCATTGGAAAGGGAGAAGGCGCGGCGGCCGAGGTATGAGGTTTCGCTCATGGCTGTCCCGTGGAATCACTCTACTGAAGCCCGCGGATGAAAAAAAGCGGCGGTCCCGAGCCGGGGCCGCCGCCGGTAGTCAGATCGAAGGAGGAATCAGGCTTTGACGACGTACACGCGGGTATCGTAAAAGACTGCGCTGCCGCCGACCACGTCGCTCAGCGGCGAGCGGAGATGGGGATCGACGACCATGGCCGAGTTGGCATGGATGCCCCGGCCGCGGCGCGGATCCGGCGGGATCGCCTGTCCGTCGATGTACTGAAGCGAAGAGCCGTAAGCGAAGTGGCCCCAGCCCAGCTCGAAGGTAACCACGCCCGGGCGGATGCGGCTGGTGACGCGCACCTTGCCGCGCAGGGGCTTGGTCTGGCCGTTGCCGAGGTCCCACTGGGCGTCCGGGTTCCAGGTGGAGAGCACGTACACCTCGTCGCCGTCTTTCAGGCCGAGCTTCTGCGCATCGAGCGTGCTCATCTCGACGAAATTCTCGGGCTGGATATCGGTGAGCCAGTAGTCGGCGATGGTCCGGCTCTTGGTCTGGAGCATGTTGCGGTTGGTAATGAGCTGGAACGGCGCCTCGCGATAGTCCAGCGGTCTTCCGAGCGAGTCCGCAATGGGAAGATAGCTGGGCACCCCTGTCAGGTATTTGCCCGTCAACGAATGGCGGGTGGTAGCGGGCTTTTCGTGATACAGGTTCACGAGTTTGCCGTACTTGTTGGCGACCTGCTCTCCAGGCCAGGCCTTTTCATAAGGCAGCCACCGCCCGCCACGATTCAGAACGTAGACCACCTTGCGCCACCACTGGGAGCCGACCGCCTGCTGCCACCGTTCGGGGTCGAAGACGCTCTTCGGAAGATGTTTGCGGGCGTTGAGGAAGATCGCCATCTCCTCGTCGGAGGCGTCGGGGCAGATCTCCGCCCCGGTGGTCGACTGGCCAAAGGCGACATTGGCCACCATGCGCAGATAGAAGTCTTCGGGGCGCTTCAGATCGCCGCTGCCGAAGCCGCCCGGCCCCCAGCCCGGCAGTTGGAGCCGTTCCGCGAGAGCCAGGAACAGAGCCTCGATGGAGACGGGCATCTCCTCGCCGAAAACGCGCACTGTTTCATTTGGCGAGGCAATCGCGGGCTGCCGTACGGGCGAGACGCGGTGGGCGATCGAGGGATGCGTGCGGTGGAACTCCCAGCGCTCGAGATACGTGAGGTCCGGGAAGATGTAATCGGCGTACATCGAGGTTTCGCCGATGGTGATGTCGCTGGCGATGAACAGCGGGATTTTGTCCGTGTCCCGGAGGATGGGGATCAGCGAGTGGCCCGCCGGCAGCGCGTAGACGGGCGAGCCCATGTAGAGCAACAGGATCTTGATCGGGTAAGGATAGGCATCGCCCGCCGAGGGGATCACCTCCTGGTAGACGTCGCTGGCGAGCGGGTACCAGGGGCGTTTGGCCGGATAGCCGTTGAAGATGGTGCTCTTCTCGTAGGTGGCGCCGCCGCGGATGATGTCGATGCCGAACGGCGTGATCTTGGCCGGATGATCGCCAAGCTGGAAGGGCCGCCCGGCGCCGCCGGTCTCGCCGTAAGTGCCGCCGCCGTAAATCAGTCCGCCTTTCCAGTCGAAGTTGCCGATCAGCGTGTTCAGCGCGCCCATGGTGGCGAGCACGTTGTAGAAGCCGTTGGTGTGCTGGGAGACGCCGCGGTGGATCTCGACCACGGCCTTCTTGCCGTGCGATGTGAACTCGCGCGCCAGGGCGATGATGTCGGCGCCGCTGACGCCAGCGATCGACGCCCAGCCGTAAATCGTGTTCTTCAGTGCTTCCTCGCGCAGCAGTTGCAGGCCGCTCTTCACGCGGATGCCGTTGATGGTGGTGTCGACGAACAGATCGCCTTCCGCGGCTTTGGCCGCATCGTCGCTCTTGAAGGCCACCGGCTGCCCGTTGCGCATGGCGACGAAGGTGTCGGCATCGCCGGCCAGGCCGGCCTCGGAGGCGCGGAGAAGTGCGCCGCCGCTGCCGTCGTCGCGGATCTTGACGAGCCAGGCGGCGTTCGACCAGGTGGGTTCGCCGTCGGCCGTGGCAGCGGCCTTGTTGCAGTTTTCGAGGTAGCGCCGGTCGAAGCGCTCATTCTCGATGATCCACTGGATCATCGCCATGGCGATCGCGGCGTCCTGCCCCGGTCTCACGGGCAGCCACTTCCACGCTTTGGCGGCAATTCTGGAATGGCGCGGGTCGATGACGGCGGCTTTCATTCTGCCGCTGGCCAGCCCCCGCATGATCTTCGGGATCTTCAGCGGCGGACCGTAGTTGCCCTCCAGCACGTTGGCGCCCCAGAAGATCACGAACTCGGCGTTGGACAGGTCCGCCATCCAGTAAGCCTTGGCGCCGCCCGTGAACTTGCCGCCGCTCGGCTGATCCGACATCGACTTGCCGGCGAAATAGATCGAGCCCTGGCAGACGGTAGTGTGGCCGTGGGCGTTGTTCGACCCGAAGCTGTCCTTGACGAAGCGGAGGAAGAAATCCTGGCGGCCCGCTTTCAGGCGGCCCCAGTTGAAGACAAACTGATTGTTCTTCGGCCCGAAGTCCGGGTGGTCGGGATCGATGAGCGTGTCGAGCAGCGCCGCGTGTTTCGCCTTGAACTCGGCCACCGTCATTTTCTTGTCCTGGACGAGCGCGGCATCGGCTGCCAGGGCCTTAAACGCGGCCGGATCCTTCAGGGCGTAAAGCTCGCGCAAGCCGGTCACGGTCCTGCCGCCGTCCTGCGGGAACAGCGCGCCGCCCTCGACGATCTCGTTGACCGCCTGGTCGAACGGAATCGTGATCCACTTGCCCTCGCCGCGGGCGCCGGCGCGCTTCAGCACCTTCGTGATCCGGTAGGGGTCATAGGCCGTCTGGATGCCAGCCTGGCCTTTCGGGCAGATGTGGCCGTGGATGCGCGCCGCCTGAGTGGCGGGCGTGTTCCAGTCGATGTGCGGATCCATGGCGCGCGGACCGTAAGGGTTGCCCTCGATCTTGACAGCCACGCCGTCCTGGATGCGCACCTTGATCTCGCAGCCGGTATTGCATTGGAGGCAGGTCGAATAGATGTACTGGGAGGGATCGACGGGCTTTAGCGCTACAGGCGCGCTCTCCGCCGCCTGCGCCTGCTCTACCCGGCTCAGCAGCGCGCCGCCCAGCAGGGCGCCGGCCAGCATCTCGCGGCGTCCGGTCTTCTCATTCTGCATTTCGGGAAGTTCCTTCTCGTGCTTCATGGCGTCCTCCTCAGCGGGAATGGCAGGCCTCGCAGTCCACATGCACCGCGCCCGGCATCGACTCTTCGAAGTAGATCACCCGCGGTTTGACACCTGTGTTCTCGTGACCCTTGAAGACGCGGCGGCCCTGTGTGACCTGGTAGACCAGCGATGAGGTGTCGTTCATGTCGCCGAAGTACATCGCGCCGCTCATGCAGGTGGTAACGCAGGCGGGCAGCACGCCCTGCTCGAGCCGGTGGGCGCAGAAGGTGCATTTTCGGGCGCGTCCCAGCAGGCCGACCGATCCCTTCTTGCGGCTGTAGGTCCGTCCATACTCTTCAAACGAGCGATCCTCGTAAGCCTGCGGCGCGGGCGTGTTCATGGTGTAGGTCGCCCCGCTGTCGACGTGAATGAGATTCCACGGACAGGCGCGCGCGGCAGCCTCGGCGTAAGGGCCGGACAGTGTGGCGTGATCGAACTCGACGATGCCGTCAGGCCGCTTGCGGATCATGCCGGCGGGAACGACTTTCGCACAGGGCGGATCGTCGCACTGGAGGCAGTTGACCGGCTTGAACACGGCGAAAGGCCGCGGCCCTATCGGCAGGTCTTTGATCACGATGCGCCGGGCAAAACCGCCAGGCCCGGTCGGCACCTCCGCCTTGCATGCCACCGCACACGCATTGCACCCGCTGCACTTCCGTGTATCCACCACCATCATCCACGATGGCGTCCGGCCGCTGGTCACCGCACGCTCCAGATCCTGCTGCATGCGGATCAGCGCCGTTCCCGTGGATTCGGCCAGGGGCGGCGGGATCTCAGCCGCCTCCGCCTGCGGCGATTGCAGCACCTGCAAACCGACTCCAGCGGCTGCCGCGCCGGCGCCGATGCCCGCCAGCGCCTGCAAGAACGCGCGCCGGCGGTTGGGCGCACCCTGGCCCCGTTCCTCTCTCGCCTTCTCTTCGTCCATTTGCCTTACTCCCTCTGAAATGACACCCAGAGCTTCAGACTCCGTCCCCTTTCTGGCCGTGCGAGCCAGTGAGACATGGTGCACTGAGCAATTCGGCTGCCAGTGTCCTGGACATGGCCCCGGAGGGCAAACCACCTCCCAATATTTCTGCAATCACAGAACTTCAGGCCTCATGGGCTGAAACGGAAAACAGATACCGGGGAAATGGCGGGGGCTGAGTTCCCACTCCAGAGCAGGGGAAATTCACTCCCCTGATGACGGAGGCGCACAGAGCTGGGTGACATCACCCAGTTCTGTTTCCCGGGCACGCCCGCAACACTGGGCGTAGAGAAAGGTGACGACTTCCCGCAACGTCTCCGTATCCGCCGTGTAGCGGAGGAAGGTTCCGCTGCGCCGGACCCGGACGAGTCCTTCGTGCTTCAACTTTTCCAGGTGATGGGACAGCGTCGAGGGGGGAATGCCCAGGGCAGCCTGGATCTCTCCGGCGAACAACCCCTGGGGATGGGCGGAGAGCAGGACCCGCATGATGCGCAGGCGGGCTTCGGTGCCCAGCGCGGCGAGGACATCGGCGTAGCGGGGGACGCGATCGTCCGAAGGCGGACAGGCCATGAGAGCTCCGGTGGTGGGCGGTGCAGGGCTCGAACCTGCGGCCTCGTGCTTGTAAGGCACGCGCTCTGACCAACTGAGCTAACCGCCCTCAGTCTTGAGTGTACCCTGCTGCCTGCGGTTCAGTTGCCAACAAATCGGGAATACAGGCTGCGGGCCAGACCGGGATCCTGGGTTCCCTTGATGATGGCGCGGCCGTCAGGGAAGATGGTCATCTCGTGGGGCGGGATCAGGAAGCGCAGGGCGAAGCCGTTGTGGCGCACTTCGCCGAGAGCGGACAGGCGGCGGGCCAGCTCGTCCAGATCGAGGGGGCGCTTGCGGTCGTGGATCTGCACCGCGTTCCGCCCGCACAGGCTCACCGGCACGCGCGCGGCGCCGTGAAGAAAGCGGCAGGTCCGCTGCCCGCAAGCCGGGCATTGCGGATCGCGCGGCGGCATCTCGACCTGCCGCACCGTGCCGCCCCAGACGTCGAACATCGTGATCTTCAGCTCCGGCTGCCGCCCGCACAGGATCTGCAACGCCAGCGAGACCTGCCAGGAGGCGACCAGCGAAGTGATCGTGTTCACCACCCCTGCCGTTTCGCACGTCGGCTGCGGACCCTGGGGCGGCTCGGGAAACACGCACTCAAAGCAGGCGCCGCTGGCGGGCATCACCGGCATCGAGACTCCGTAGGAACCCACCGCCCCGCCGTAGATCCACGGCACGGCGTGCTCGACGCAATAGTCGTTCAGCAGGAACCGCGTCTCGAAGTTGTCGGTTCCGTCCAGGACGACAGCGGCGCCTTCCAGCAGTTCCCCGATGTTTTCGGGCGTCAGGTCGGCCACTTGAGGCTCGACGCAAATCTCGCTGTTGATGCGCGCCAGCGCCCGCGCCGCGGCGATGGCCTTGGGCAGGGCGTCGCGGGCGTCGCCTTCTTCGTAGAGCCATTGACGTTGCAGGTTGCTCCACTCGACAAAATCGCGGTCGATGAGAATCAGCCGCCCGATGCCGGCGCGCGCGAGCGCACCCGCATGGAACGAGCCGAGCGCGCCGCAGCCCACCACGGCGGCGGTGGCATCGCGCAGCCGCATCTGGCCCTCTTCGCCGATGCCGGGGAAGAGGATCTGGCGGCTGTAACGTTCGCGCCAGGGATCGGACATTCCACTCACGATGGTAACAGCGGCCGCCGGAGGGCCGCGCGCCGCACGGTAAGATGACAGTCAGTGAAAAGGCTTGTGCCAGCCTTTGCGCTTGTGGTGTGCCTGGCCGGCGGGCTGGGCGCGCAGATCGCGCCGAGCCGGTTGTACGGGAAGCGGATCTCGGACATCGCGTTCGATCCGGTCCGCCAGCCGCTGACCCGCGATCAGCTCGGCCTGGCTCTCCAGATCCGTCCGGGCGACGTGCTCGAGGAGACGGCGCTGTCGCAGGCGGTCGGGCGGCTGTGGGCCACGGGGCGGTTTGCCGACATCGTGGTCCGGGCCGAAGAGGCCAACGGGGGAGTGGCGCTCACGTTTGAAACAAAACCTGCCTTTTTTGTGAGCCTCGTGGATGTCGATCCCGTGCCGGAGCCGCCGAACGTGGCGCAACTGGCCAACAGCACGCGGCTCAGCCTGGGCGATCCTTTCGATGAAGACATGCTGCCGGGGGCGGCGGAGAACCTGAAAGAGCTGCTGCGGGCCAACGGCTACTATGGCGCCCAGGTCCGGTACGACACCATCCGGCGGCCGGAGACCGGAGAGACCGACATCCGCTTCCACATCCAGCCGGGGAGGCGGGCGCGCTTCGCACGGCCGCAGTTTGAAGGGACGCTGCTGAAATCGGAAAAATCCCTCCTGCGCCGCAGCGGCTGGCAGCGGTGGTTCGGGCTGCGGGGGTGGCAGGAGCTGACCTCGGCGCGGCTCCAGCGGGGGCTGGAAAGAATGCAGGACGCCTACCGCAATGACGGCTACCTGCGGTCCTCGGTGCGGCTGGTGGAGCTGTCGTTCGACTCGGAAAAGCAGACTGCCGCGCCACGCATCGAGGTGGATCCCGGCCCGCGCGTGCGGGTGCGCGCGGAGGGGGCGCGGGTGGGTGGCGGGGAGTTGCGCCGGCTGGTTCCGATTTACCAGGAGCGCACGGTGGACCGCGAACTGCTTCTGGAAGGGCAGAGAAACCTCGAAGAGCGCTTCCGCAGCCGGGGCTATTTCGACGCCCGCGTCACTTTTGTGATGCCCGATCCCGCTCCTTCGGGCGAGCAGGTGATCGTCTACCGGGTCAACCGGGGCCCGCGCTACCGCCTGGCGGCCGTGCAGTTCAGCGGCAACCGCTATTTCTCCGAAGAGACGTTGCGCGAGCGGCTGTCCATTATCCCGGCCCGGTTTCCGCGCTACCGCAACGGGCGGTTCAGTCCGGAGATGCTCGATGGCGACCGGGCGTCGCTGGAGGCGCTCTACATCTCCAACGGCTTCCGCGACGTCTCCATCCGCACGCGGATCGAGCACAACTGGCGCAACAGGGCCAGCGACATCGCCGCGCGCTTCGAGGTGACGGAAGGGCCGCAATATCTGGTGGAGCGGGTGGAGCTGAGCGGCGTCGACCTGCGGCTGTACGACACGGTCCTGTCTCTCCTGAGCAGTTCCCCCGGGCAGCCTTACTCGGCTGCCAACGTGGCGGCGGACCGGGACGCCGTGCTCGGCTGGTACTTCAACAACGGTTATCCGGAGGCGGCGTTCGACGCCTCAGTGGCGCCGGCGGAGGCGCCGTACCGCATGATCGTCCGCTACCAGGTGCGCGAGGGACGCCGCAACTTCGTGCGGGACGTGCTCGTACGCGGGCTGGAATCGACGCGCCCGGACCTGGTGCGCAACCGCATCGCCATGCGCCCGGGCGAGCCGCTGTCGCAGAGCGACATGGTGGAGACGCAGCGGAGGCTGTACGATCTCGGCATCTTCGCCAAGGTGGACATGGCGGTGCAGAACCCGGAGGGGCGCGAGCGCAACAAGTACGTCCTGCTGCAACTCGACGAAGCGCGGAAATACTCGCTCACCCTGGGCTTCGGCGCGGAGATGGGCCGCATCGGCACGGGCAACAACTTCGACTCGCCCGCCGGCGCGGCGGGCTTCGCGCCCCGCGGGCTGCTCGGCATCACGCGTTCCAACATCTTCGGCCTCGCCCACACCGCCAGCGCGCTGGTGCGCGTCTCCAACATCCAGCAGCGCCTGCTGCTGAACTACATCGCGCCGCAATTCTTCGGCAACCAGAACGTGAACCTCTCCTTCAGCTCGCTGCTCGACCAGAGCAGAGACATCCGCACGTTCACCTCGCGCCGCAACGAGAGCGCCGTCCAGATCGGGCAGCGGCTCTCGCGCGACCTGACGGTGCAATACCGCGTGATCTCCCGCTTCGTCTTCATCGACGCGGAAACCCTGAAGATCGACCCCAATCTGATCCCCGTCTTCTCCCAGCCCGTAAAAACCATCACGCTGTCGGCGTCGCTGATCCAGGACCGCCGCGACGATCCCATCAACTCCCACCGCGGCATCGCCAACACGCTCGACTTCGGTTTCGCGCCGAGCTTCGCCCGTTCGAGCACGAACTACACGCGCCTGGTGGCGCGCAACTCCACTTACCATCCGGTGCGGCGTGAAGTGATCTTCGCCCGCGCCACGAGCTTCGGGTGGCTGTACAATCTTTCGGAGCGGCCGGTGCCGCTGCCGGAGAACTTTTACGCGGGCGGCGCTTCCACGCACCGCGGTTTCCCGGACAACCAGGCGGGGCCGCGCGATCTGGTCACCGGCTTCCCCATCGGCGGAAAAGCCTTTCTCTTTTTCCAGCACGAGCTGCGGTTTCCGTTACTCGGCGACAGCGTCGGCGCCGTCTTATTCCATGACATGGGCAACGTGTATTCGTCGCTCGGCGAGCTTTCGTTCCGTTTCTCGCAGCGGGACCGGCAGGACTTCGACTACATGGTGCAGGCGGCGGGGCTCGGTTTCCGCCTGAAGACGCCCGTCGGTCCGCTGCGCGTCGACTTCGCTTTCGCGGGCAACAGCCCCCGGTTCGTCGGCTTTGAAGGGACCTGGGACGACCTGCGCCGCGGCCAGGGCAAGTTCAATGTGCCGCAGCGGGTGAGCCAGTTCCAATGGCATTTCTCGATCGGACAGACGTTCTGATGATGCGCGCGCTCGCATTCCTGTTGACGCCCCTGGCGCTGCCGGCGGCAGGCGCTGAGATCCTCGACCGCGTGGCCGTGGCGGCGGGTCCGCAGGCCGTGACGTTGAGCGGCATCCTCCGCCACCTCCGCTTCCGGGCGATCGTATCCGGCGCGCCGGTCGAAGACACGGAACAGAACCGCCGGCAGGCAGCCGAGCAGCTCCTCGACCTGTTGATCGTGCGCCGTGAGCTGGATCTGAGCCGCTACAGCCCGCCCACCATGGCGGAAGCGGACCAGGCGATCGAGTCCTTTCTCATGGAAATGAAGTGGAGCCGGGAGCAGCTCCTGGAGGCGCTTCAGCGCGCTGGCTTCAGCGAGGAGGAGTTCCGCCGCGAAATGCAGGCGCGGCTGACCGTGACGCGCTTCATCGATTACCGTTTCGCGCCGGGCGTGCAGGTGAGCGACGAGGAGGTGCAGGCCTATTACGAGTCGGAATTGCTGCCCGCGCTGCGCCAGACGAGTCCGGGCGGGGCCGTTGCGGAGCTGGGCGCCGTGCGGGCGATGATCGAGCGCATCCTGGCCACGCGCAAGGTCAACGCCGCCATGGAAGAGTGGCTGCGGCAGATGCGGCAGAGCCTGCGCATCCGCTATTTCGATGAGGCGTTCCGTCCGGAAGGAGGCGGCCGGTGATGCGGCGGTGGCTGCTGGCGGGGTTCGTGGCAGGCGCGGTGACGCTGCTGATGGCTGCGGCTGTGATCCTCAATTCGGACTGGCTGCGCGAGCGGCTCCGCGATGAAGCCATCCGCGCCGTGCGCAACGCCACCGGCAGCCGCGCCTCGATGGGCCGGCTCGAAATCGACTGGCTCACGCTGACGGTGCGGCTGGAAGAGTTCACCCTCGATGGAGCGCCGCGGGATGGAGAAAATCCGCTGTTCCGCGCGGCTCGCATCACGGCGCGGCTGTCGCTGCGGCCGTTCTCGGCGCGGCGCTTTGCTGTGCGGGAAGTGAGGATCGAGGCCCCGCGAGTTCACCTCTACCATCGCGAAGACGGCACGACGAACCTGCCGCAGCCGCCGGGACCGCGGCGCAAGGCCACGCCGGTGGAGGATCTGGTGCGCCTGCGCATCGGGCTGCTCGACCTGCGCCGCGCGCATTTCGAGCTGAATGACCGGCGCGTGGATTTCGATCTGAAGCTCGAGGAGTTCGATCTCGGGCTGGCATACGACTTCCCTCGCGCGCGTTACGGCCTGAACCTGGAGGCCGGGCGCGCGGCGCTGCCCTGGGGGTTGAATCCGGCGATCACTCTGGATGGGTGGCTGGGCGCCGACGAAGTGGAGATCACGCGCGGCGCAGCCCGGCTCGGCGACAGCCGCGTGGCCTGGTCCGGAACCGTGAAGCACCTGCGCGAGCCCGCCGTGGATTTCGACTATCGCGCCGCAGTGCTGTTGCGCGACCTCGCGATGAGCCCCGTGCGCCAGGGCTTCGCCGTTTCCTCGGGCAAGGTGAGCCTGATGCCCGGGCAGCCGCTGCGCGTCGAAGGCGGCCTGCGGGCCGAACAGCTGGCCTTCGCGGGCGCGGATTTCCAGGTGCGGCGGCTGGATGCGAAGGGCCGCTTTGCGCTCTCTGCGGAAGGGCTCGAGATCGCGCCGCTGGAGATCGCAAGCCCTTATCTGGACTGGCGCGGCTCGCTGCGGCTGACGGACTGGCGCGATCTCGAGATGAAGGGGCAGGCGGAAGAGGCCAGCCTGATGCGCCTGCAAGCGGTCCTGCGCCAGCCGCTGACTTCTCTCGATGCCAGGCTCTCGGGGCCCGCCAGCATCCGCGTGGGCCTGACTCCGGCGGGGCCGCGCGGCGCCGAGGTTCGGGCGGCGCTGGATGTGGCGCCGGCGGAAGGCGCGTTGCCGCTGGAAGGGCGCGTACAGTTGGCCTGGCGGCAGCAGTGCGCCTGCATCGAGTTCGAAGACTCCGCGCTGGCCACGCGCTCCCTGCGGGCGTCGTTCCGCGGCACTCTCGGCCGTTCGCTGGAAGCGGGCGTCTATGCGACCAGCCTCGATGAGATTCCGGCGCTGCTGGCAGCCGTGGGCGCGGGCGAGGGGCTCGCGCTGCCCGTCACGCTGGATCATGGGTCGGTGAACGGCGTGGTGCATGTGGACGGGCCTCTGGACGATCTGCGCCTCAGCGGCTCCGTCACAGCCACCCGCCTGGTGTCCGAGGGGATTCCCTTGGAACGGCTGACGGCGCGCTTCGCCATCGACAGGCGCCGGCTGCAGGTGGCGCCTTTCATGCTGCGGCAGAGCGCAGGGCAACTCAACGGCGCGTTGACGCTGGGGCTCGACGAGTGGCGTCCGCACCCGCGCGGCGTGTTGCAGGGCTTGCTGGAGGTCAACCGCGCCGATCTGGCGCAGTTGCTGCGGCTGGCGCGGCTGCCCGGAGAGGTGCGCGGCGTGGCTGCCGGGACGGTGGAGCTGGACGGAGAACTGTACCAGCCGCGCGGCTCGCTGCGCCTTCTGGTCGAAGACGCGGCGTGGGGCGGCGAGACGCTGGGACGGGTTTCCGTGGAGGCGGCGCTCGACCGCTCCGGAAAGTTCCGGCTGTCGGCCCAGCGCAACGGCGCGCGCCTGCTTGCTGACGGCTTGTGGGAGCATGAGCCGGACGATCCCCGCAACGGCCGCATCCAGGCGCGGGCGTCGGTGAGCGGGCTCCGGACCGCCGAGTTCGCCCTCTTCCGCGATCTCGCCCTGCCGCTGGACACGGCCGTGGAGGCCAGCGGCGCAGTGGGCGCGCGGATCGAAAATGGAACCCCGCGCCTGTCCTCCATCGACGGCGTCCTGACCACCTCGGCCCTGCGTCTGGGATCCACCGAGTTCGGCCCGCTGCGCGCCGAGGCGGAAACGAAGGGCGAGATGCTCGCCGTGCGCGCCCGGCTGGATGCGAAGCCGGCGCCGGCAGAGGCATCGGCTTCCGTGCGCCTGGCTGGCGGCTGGCCGGCGGAATTCCGCCTGAAGTGGCCCTCGCTGCAGGTTGGACTGCTGCACAGGGTGCTCAAAGACGCCGGTCAGGCTGCGGACGAGGACTTGCCCGTCTCCGGCGTCTTCGACACCGAGATTGACGGCAGGATCGAACTGGCAACGCTCACCGGACTCGCAGGGCGGATCACGATTCCGAAGCTCGAACTGCGCCCGGCGCCGGAGGAGGCGCCGGCCGAAGTTCCGCTGCCGCAGGAGCTGTTCCTGCGCAACTCCGGGCCGCTGGTATTCGACTTCGACGACAAGGCCGTGCGCGTGAAGCAGGCGCAGTTCGCCGCGCTGGAAACGGACCTGACGCTCAGCGGCGCATACGAGTTCGCCTCCCCCGCGCCATGGAATCTGGAAGCCCGCGGGACGGCGAACCTGGCGGTGCTGGGCTCGTTCTATCCCGGCCTGACCACCGACGGCGCGGGGCGGCTGCGCGCCGTGCTGCGCGGCCCGGCCGCCGAGCCGCAGGTGAGCGGGCAGATGGAGATCGTGAAGGCTTCCTTCTATCTGCGGGATCTGCCGGTCGGACTCAGCGACGTCAACGGAACCATCTACTTTGACCGCAACCGCGCCAACATCCAGAAACTGACCGGCGTCTCCGGCGGCGGCGCGGCGGCGCTTTCGGGCTTCGTCGGACTGGCTCGCGGCGAGCTGACCTTCCGTCTTCAGGCGCAACTGAACAACGTGCGCCTGCGCTATCCCGAGGGCGTCAGCAACACCGTGGACGCGGAGCTGGCGCTCACGGGCTCTTCCGCAGCCAGCGTGCTGTCTGGCCTGGTGACGGTGAAGCGCTCCGGCTTTGTCGTCACGGGAGACGCGGGCAATCTGCTGGGCGGCGTGGGCGGCGGCGCCGCCATCACGCAGAACGAGTTCCTGCGCAACCTCCAGTTTGATGTCCGCCTGCGCACCGCGCCGGATGCGATCTTCGTCATGTCCTATACGAGCGACCTGCAACTGGAGGGAGATCTGCGCCTGCGCGGCAGCCCGGCCAAGCCGATTCTGCTCGGCTCGGTTTACGCCAGCCAGGGCGAGGTGAACTTCTTTGGCAACCGTTACAACATCGCGCGCGGCGAACTGCTCTTTTACAACACCGCCGCCGTGGCTCCGCAGGTGGATCTCGACCTGGAGACGCGCGTCCGCGGCATCACCGTCTACATCAACGTCAGCGGACCGCTGTCTCGCCTCAACGTCACCTACCGCTCGGAGCCTCCGTTGCAGTCGTCCGAAATCCTGGCGCTGCTCACCGTGGGGCGCACGCCGGCGGCGACGTCGGGCTCGGTGGTGGCCACTGACCGCATCCGCAGCCAGACGGTGATGGAGAACTCCGCCGGCACCAACACGCTGCTCGGCACGGCGCTCACCGCCGGGCTGAACACGCGCACCGAGCGCTTTTTCGGCGCCTCGCGCCTGCGCATCGATCCGAGCAACGTCGGCGTGGACGCCTTGCCGCAGGCGCGCCTGAGCATCGAGCAGTCCATCTCGCGCGACGTGACGCTCACCTTCATCACCAACCTGAACCGCTCGCAGCAGCAGGTGGTGCGGCTCGAGTGGGACCTGTCGCGGCAGTGGTCGGTCATCGCCATCAAGGACGAGAACGGCGCCTTCGCCGTGGACTTTCTTTACAGGAAGCGGTTCCGATAATCATGCGGCTGCGCGCGAATCAGAACAAACTCAAAGTCGAGCACTCGATTATTGACGGTCTGCGCCCCGTGCTCGAGCGGCTGGTCGAACACACCGACATCCGCGCTGTCATTCCCGGCGTCATCCGCCCGGTGCGCGACGCCAGGGGCGCCGTCCGCATCCGCGTCACCGTGCCGGTGCAGAACGGCTGGAAGGCGATCGCCCTGGCTGCCGGCGCGCGGCAGGAGCTGTTCATCAGCACGCCGCTCGGGCAGGCGGAGCTCGAAAAGAAGATCGAGGCGGCGCTGCGCGGCTAGCCCGACAGCCCCGTGTGCAGCGCCACGATGCCGAACGTCATGCGGCGGAAGCGCACGCGCGTGAAGCCGGCGGCTTCCATCTCCGCCGCCAGCAGCTCCGCGCCGGGGAACTTCCGCACCGAGTCCGGCAAGTAGGTGTAGGCGCCGCGGTCGCCCGAGATCCAGCCGCCGAGCGCGGGCAGCAGCGTCTGCGAGTAGAAGCGGTACAGGGCGCGCACCAGTGGATTGGGGGGCGTGGAGAACTCGAGGATGGCGAGCATGCCGCCGGGCTTGATGACGCGGCGCAACTCGGCGAGCGCCGCCCGGTAGTTGGCGAAATTCCGGAACCCGAACGCGATCGTCACCAGATCCAGGCTGTTGTCGGGAAACGGCAGCCGGAGTCCGTCGCATTCGATCCATTCAATGCGCGCGCCTTTGCGCTGCTGCTTGCGCTGGGCTTCGGCGAGCATGGGACGGCAGAAGTCGCCGCCTGCCAGCAGAGCATCGTCTCCGGCGCGGCTTTCCAGCGCCAGCGTCAAATCGCCCGTGCCGCAACAGAGATCGAGCACGCGCGCCCGCGGGCGGCGGAGGAACGCCTCCACCTCGAGAGCCGTGCGCAAGCGCCAGTAGCGGTCCGTCTGGAACGAGAGCACATGGTTGAGCAGATCGTAGCGGCGCGCCACGCGGCCAAACATGCGCCGCACATAAGCGGCGGCTTCCTGCTCGCTGGCGGCGCCGGGCGGAGTGGTTCCTTTCACCGGGCTCACTCCAGAATGGATGCCACGGCCTTGCGCACCAGTGCATCGGGAATGTCGGGCGTGACCTCGGTGGAGCCGATGCCCGTGGCCAGCACCCAGTGCACCGCGCCCTGAATGGCCTTCTTGTCCTTCCGGAGCCTTGCCAGAATCCCATCCGGCGACAGCCCCCGCGTCAAAGGGAACGGTCCGTAGGCGCGCACAACCGCGCCCGCCTCCGCGCTCAGCTCCGCCGGCAGCCGCCCGGCGAGTTCCGACAGCCGCAGCGCCGCGAGCATCCCCAGCCCCACCGCCTCGCCGTGCAGGAAGCGGCTGTAGCCGGTCTCGGCCTCCAGGGCATGGCCGATGGTGTGGCCGAAGTTCAGGATGCGCCGCAGCCCGCCCTCTTTTTCGTCGAGCGAAACCACCTCGCACTTGATGCGCACGCTCTCGGCGACCATCTCCTCCACCGCGCCGGGATCACGGGCCAGTACCGCTTCGCGCCGCGCCTGCATCAGCCGGAACAGCGGCTCGCTGCGGATGATGCCGTGCTTGATCACTTCGAACAGCCCGGCGCGGTATTCGCGTTCGGGCAGCGTGGCCAGCACATCGGGATCGGTGATCACAGCCAGCGGCTGATGGAACGCGCCCACCAGGTTCTTGCCTGCGGCCAGATTGACGCCCGTCTTGCCGCCCACGCCGGCGTCCACCTGCGCCAGCAGCGTAGTGGGAACCTGGATCACCGGCACGCCGCGCATGAAGACGGCGGCGAGGAATCCGCCCACGTCGTTCACAATGCCGCCGCCGAACGCGATCACCAGGCTGGAGCGGTCGCCGCCCGCTTCCACCATCTGTTCAGCCATCGCCTCCACCTGCGCCAGGCGCTTGTTCTCTTCTCCGCCGGGAAACAGCAGCCTGCGCCACTGCCGCCCTTCCATCGCGCGTTCCACGGCGGCGCCGTGCAGCCGCCACACGGACTCTTCCGTAACGACAAACAGCATGCCCCGCCTTGCAGGCAGAAACTCTCCCAGGCGCTGGAGCGCGCCGCGCTCGGCCACCACGGGGTACTGCGCAGCGCCGGTGTTCACCGCGAACGTCGGCATACCTTCGGTTGTACCATGTGGGTATCGAACCGCAGCTCGAAACAATTCGAACCGATTTTCTCGTCATCGGCGCGGGCGTCGCCGGGCTTCGCGCGGCCATCGAACTCGCGGGCGCGGGCGATGTCCTCGTAGTGGCCAAGGACAGCCTGGAAGAGTCCTCTTCCGAGTACGCGCAGGGCGGCATCGCCGTGGCGCTCAGCGACGAGGACGACGTCACTCTGCACGAGGCCGACACTCTGGCGGCGGGCGACGGGCTGTGCGAGCCGCAAGCCGTGCGCGTGCTGGTGAACGAAGGGCCGGCGCGCATCGAGGAGCTGATCCGCTGGGGCGCGGAGTTCGACCGGGAAGGCTCGAAGCTTCTGTTCGCGCGCGAGGGGGCGCACTCTCGCAGCCGCGTGCTGCATTCGCACGGCGATTCGACCGGGCGCGAGATCGCCCGCACGCTCTATCGCCGCGCCGCTTCCCTGCCGGGCATCCGCTTTGAGGGGTTCACGGCGGTAGCCGAGCTGCTGTTGGACGAAGGGCGGGTTGTGGGAGCGCTGATTCTCGATGCGCGCCGCGGGCGGCTGCTGGCGGTGACGGCGCGCGCCACCCTGCTCGCCACCGGCGGGCTTGGGCGCGTCTATTCGGACACGACCAACCCGGACGTCGCCACGGGCGACGGCGTGGCGATGGCCTGGCGCGCCGGCGCCGTCATCAGCGACATCGAATTCGTGCAGTTCCACCCCACGGCATTGCATGTCGAGGGCGCGCCGCGTTTCCTGCTCTCGGAAGCGTTGCGGGGCGAGGGCGCGGTTCTGCGCAACGCCAGGGGAGAGCGCTTCATGCCGCGCTACCATCCGATGGCGGAGCTGGCGCCGCGCGACGTCGTCTCGCGGGCGATCGTCTCCGAGATGCGCAGCGGGAGCGCGCCGCACGTCTGGCTCGATATCAGCGGGCGCGGGCCGGATTTTGTGAAGAAGCGGTTTCCGCGAATTCATGCCACCTGCCTGGCGTTCGGCATCGACCTGGACCGGCAGCCCGCGCCCGTGTGCCCGGCGGCGCACTATGCCATGGGCGGCGTGTGGACGGATCTCGACGGCAGAACATCGCTTGAAGGGCTGTGGGCGGCGGGCGAAACCGCCTGCACGGGCGTCCACGGCGCCAACCGCCTGGCATCGAATTCGCTGCTGGAGGGCGTGGTCTACGGGGCGCGGGCGGGCAGAAGCATGCGCGAGGCAGCGCTCGCAGCGCCAGCCCGTTTCGCTCCGCCATCGCTGCCTGACGCGCCGGCGATGACGCTGGACGAGCTGCGCCGGCTGGCGATGGAGTCGGCTGGCATCCTGCGCTCTGGCGCAGGGCTGGCAGAGCTGCTGCACCGTCTGGAAAGCGCGCCCGCCGAACCGCCCGCCGTTGCCGGGCGCGAAGCATTGGAGCGCGCCAATACGCGCACCGTGCTCCAGTTGATCGCCCGAGCCGCGCTGGCCCGCCAGGAGAGCCGCGGCGCGCACTATCGCACGGATTTCCCGGAGAAGTCCGCCGCGCTGCGCGCGCACTCGCGAATGCAGCGCGGCAGGGAGGACGTGGAATTCGCGGCTGTCAGCGCGGGCTGATCTGTCTCAGTTGTTGTTGATGCTGGCCAGATCGTCGGTGGCGGTCAGGCCTTCTGAAGGCTCGGGCAGCGGAACGCGCCTTGCGCCCATAAAGGCGCGGCGCCAGTAAGGATCGGAAAACAGCGGGCTCACACGTACGGTTTTCCGCCTGTTGGGCGCGTGGATGAAGGCGTCGTTGCCGACGTACATGCCCACGTGCCAGCCCCGGCGCGTGCGGAAGAAGACCAGATCACCCGGCTCAAGCTCCCATTGTTCCACCCGCAGGCCGAACTGGAATTGCTGCGGCGCCGTCGGCGGAAGCGTGACCGAAAAGTTCGTCTCGTAAAGATACTTCATCAGGCCGCTGCAATCGAAGCCGGTTTCAGGCCGTGTTCCGCCCAGCCGGTAGCGGATGCCGATCTGTTGGTATGCGGCGGCCAGCAGCCAGGTCTCGCAAACGCGGCAGTTGTCAGCGAGCGGCGGCGCGGGCGGGATCTCCGCCGTCCAGACGGAAGGCATGGCGGCCAAAGCCGCTTCCGGCCAGTTCTGGATCACATACGGCTGGAACTGCGGCTCCTTCGTCTGAACCGTGCGCCGGCGGGACGGGACGCGCCGTCTCGCTGCCGTGGAGACTCTGCGCGAACCGGTTCCAGCGGCGGTCTTGTTCGCTTTCCCCGCAGTGGCGCTGCGGGCTGACACCGCAGCCTTCTTTTGAGAGGAAGCCTGTGTGGATGCGGGGCCGGATTTCCGCGCCTGGGCGCCTGGGTTCGCCTGCGGCCGCTTCGCCGCGGCGGCGTTTACACCCATAGCGCCCCACGCCGTCATGGCGCATCCGGCGGTCAGGAGCAGGAGGAGGAGAACCTGAACTCGCAAAACAGCCTCAACCGGAGCGTTTTGACCGAAACTCTCACAGTATATACCAAAAGATCCCGGTTGCCGCCACTGCTACCATAAAAGTATGACCCTGGAAGACCTCAGCCAGGCGTACTCTGAGCTCCGCCGGCAATCGGAATCCGTGCGGAGCTATCTTTGACACCCCCGCAAAGAAGAAGCGCCTGGAAGAAATCGAACAACTGATCGCCGCACCGGACTTCTGGTCCAATCAGGAAGCGACCCAGAAGATCATGCAGGAGCGGAAGAAGCTGGAAGCCGCCATCGATCAGGACCGGCAACTCAGCTCGCTCATCAGCGACATCGACACGCTCATCGAGCTGGGCAACGAGGGCGAGGACGTCTCCGCCGACATCGAGCGCGAAATCGAAAAGTTGCGCAAGCTCACCGAGCATCTCGAGACCGAGATGCTGCTGTCGGGCGAGAACGACCACCGCAGCGCGATCCTGACCATCCACCCTGGCGCCGGAGGCACCGAAAGCCAGGACTGGGCGGAGATGCTGCTGCGCATGTACCTGCGGTGGGCGGAGCGCCACCAGTATGAAGCCGTCGTGACGGACCTGCTGGAAGGCGAGGGCGCGGGGATCAAGTCCGCCACCGTGGAGATCAACGGCGAGGGCGTCTACGGGCTGCTCCAGAGCGAGATCGGCGTGCACCGGCTGGTGCGCATCTCGCCGTTCGACGCCAACGCGCGGCGCCACACCTCCTTCGCCAGCGTCTTCGTTATCCCGCAGATCGACGACGACATCGACATTGAGATCCGTCCGGAAGACCTGCGCGTGGACGTGTTCCGCGCCTCCGGCGCCGGCGGGCAGCACGTGAACCGCACGGAAAGCGCGGTGCGCTTCACGCACATTCCCACGGGCATCGTGGTCACCTGCCAGAACGAGCGCTCGCAGCACAAGAACCGCGCCTCGGCGCTCAAGCAACTGAAGGCGCGCCTGTACGAACGCGAGATGGAGAAGCGCCGCGCCGAGGAGCGGCGGCTGGAGGAGTCGAAAGCCGACATCAACTTCGGCTCGCAGATCCGCTCCTACGTGCTGGCGCCGTACCGGATGGTGAAGGACCTGCGCACGCGGCTGGCCATCGGCGACGTGGACCGCGTGCTCGACGGCGACATCGATGATCTGATCCACGCCTATCTCGTGTGGAAGAAGACGGGCAAGACCTTCGGCGACGGCAAGGACGAAGAGTCCGAATGATTCATCCGCAACTCGAACAGGCAGCCTCGCTCATTCGTGCCGGGCGCCTGGTCGCGTTTCCGACCGAGACGGTTTACGGGCTGGGCGCGAATGCCCTGGATGAGCCCGCGGTGCGGCGCATCTTCGAAGCGAAGAGGCGTCCGCCGGCGAGTCCGGTGATTGTGCATGTGGCGTCCATCGAAATGGCCCGTTCTCTCGCCTCGCACTGGCCTGATCCCGCGCAGCGGCTCGCCGAACGCTTCTGGCCAGGGCCATTGACGCTGGTGGTTCCGAAGCGTTCTTCGATCCCCGCCATCGTCACGGCGGGGCTGCCCACGGTGGGGCTGCGGATGCCCGCGCACCCGCTGGCTCTCGCGCTGATCGAATCCAGCGGCTGCCCCATTGCGGCGCCCAGCGCCAACCGCTTCACCGAGCTCTCCCCCACCTCAGCCGAACACGTCAGAAAATCGCTCGGCGATGCCGTGGACCTGGTGCTCGACGGCGGCTCGACGCCCGTGGGCATCGAGTCGACGGTGTTGTCGCTTGCCGGCAGCCCGCCCGTGCTGCTGCGCCCTGGCATGATCACGCGGGAAGAGATCGAAGCCGTGATCGGGCCCGTGGAAGTGCGCACCTCGGCCTCCACGGATTCGGCGCATCCCGCGCCCGGCATGCACGCGCGCCACTACTGCCCGCGCACGCCCCTGCTGCTGGTGCGCCACGGCGCGCTGCCGCAGCACGGCCGCGGCATCTATCTCCGCCACGGTGAAACCATGCCCGGCGAGCCGCGCCATTACGCCGCCGCCCTGTACGCCACGCTGCACCGTTGCGACGAACAGGGGTACGATTGGATCGCCGTGGAGGAGCCGCCGGACCTGCCCGATTGGGCCGCCGTCCGCGACCGCCTCCGCCGTGCCGCTTCCCGCCCATGAACCCCGCCGCGCAGCCGCTGCTCGCCAACTGGATCGGCTATACAGCAGGCACGGTTGTCTTCGGCATCTTCCTCGTGCTCGTGCTCAAGGACCTCGCTGCGCGCGGGCTCCGCGGCGCGTGGCGCACGGTGGCGGCTGCCGCCCTGGCCTTTCTTTGGAACGCCGGCGCGCTGGCCAACCTGTTCGTGGATTCGTTCCCGCTGCGTCTTGTCACGTCGGCGGCTCTCAGCCTGCTGCCGGCGCTGCTGCTGGATCTGCTCATGGAGGGCAAAACGCGCCGCCTGATTCTGGCGGCTTATGCGGTCAGCGGCCTTTCGGTTCTGCTGCACGCTCTGGAGCCTTTCCTGTCGGGGCTTTCCCTGCATCACCGCACGCTGCAATGGACCGCCATCGGTTTCGCGCCTCTGACCGTGGCGGCGCTGCTGCGCCTGCGGCGGCAGCGCACCCCCGCGCGGCGTGCCGGCGCCGCCATGGCGCTGCTGCTGTTCGCGCTGTCGTTCGCGCACCTTCATTCGCAGGACGCGCCGCACGCCTGGCCCGTCGAGCTGCTGGTGCATCACGCGGGCATTCCGCTGGCTCTCTGGGTGCTGATGCAGGACTACCGGTTCCTGCTGCTGGACGCCTTCCTGCGGTTCCTGGCCAACATCCTGCTGGCGGCGGGCTTTGCCTGGGCGGGTGCGCTGTTGGCAGCAGCCACCGGCTGGTTCGACTACCGCACGCTGCCGCCGTCGCGCGTCGTGCTGCTGGGCGTTTGCGTGACGCTTGCCCTGGTGGCTTTCTCCGCGTTGCGGGGCGCGGTGCAGCGGCTGTTGACGCGGCTCGTGTTCCGCCGCGGAGACGCCGAGGCGTTGCTCGAACGCATCCGGCGCGTGCCGGTGCGAGATGAAACGGAGTTCGAGGAGGCGGCGAGGGCTGAGATCGCCGCGTTCTTTCACGCCGAGCGGCAAGCCGCGGCGCAGGCAGGCGCGCCCGCGCTGCCGTTGGGCCTGGGGCGGCGCGCCGGCGGGCGTCCCTATCTCAGCGAGGACCTCGCCCTGCTCAGGAAACTCGAAACGCTGGTCAACGAGCGGCTGGAATACCACCGGGAACAGCGCCTGCGCGAGCTGGTTTCGCAGGCCGAGTTGCGGGCCTTGCAGGCGCGCATCCATCCGCATTTCCTGTTCAACGCGCTCAACGCGCTCTACGGCTCCATCCCCCGCGAGGCGAAGGCCGCGCGCCGCGCCGTGCTGCACCTGGCCGAGATCTTCCGCTATCTGCTGAAAGGCGCCGGCGGCTTGATCCCGCTCGAAAAGGAGCTGGAGATCGTGGAAGCGTACCTCGAGATCGAATTTCTGCGGCTGGGCGAGCGGCTGAAATGGAAGCTTGACGTGAGTCCGGAGGCGCGCGCGGTTTTGATCCCCGTGTTGAGCCTGCAACCCCTGGTAGAGAATGCGGTGCGCCACGGCGTCGCGCCGTTCGACTGGCCCGGGGAGGTGCGGATCTCAGCACATGCGTGCGGGGATCAGTGCGAGATCTCGGTCCGGGACACCGGTCCGGGCTTCCCTGAAGACCGGGGCGCGCAGGGCATCGGGCTCGAAAACGTGCGCCGCCGCCTGGCGCTGCATTTCGGCGAGCCGCGGCTGTCGGCGCGCCGGGAGGAAGGTTTCACGGTGGTTTCCTTCACGGTGCCGGCCGCAAGTCCGGCAACCGTGAACGCGGATCCCGCATCGGGAGAGGGTGAGCCATGCGGGTTCTGATCGCCGACGACGAGCCGATTGCGCGGCAGGTGATGCGCGAGCTGCTGGAGGAGTGTCCGGGCGTCCAGGCAGCCGGCGAGGCAGCCACGGGGCGGGAAGTGCTGCAACAGGTGGAGCGGCTCGATCCCGACGTGGTGCTGCTCGACATTCACATGCCGCAGAGCGACGGACTGGCCGTGGCGCGGCGGCTGCGTCCACTCCCGCTGCCGCTGGTCATTTACGTCACCGCGCACGAGCAGCACGCGCTGGCGGCGTTCGAGGCCGGCGCTGTCGATTATCTGCTGAAGCCCGTGCGGCTGGAGCGATTGTGCGCCGCGCTGGAAAAGGCGCGGAGGCAACTGGAAGGGCTGCGCGCCGCGAACAGGCACGCCGCACAGGCGCCGCAACGGATCGCCGCGCGCTCCGGCGATGAGATCCACCTGATCGACACGGGCGACATCATCGCCTTCCGGGCCGCCGAGGGCGGCGTCGAGATCCTCGCCACTTCCGGCCGCTACCATGCGGCGCACTCGCTCAAAGAGATCGAAGAACGCTTTCCCCCGCCGCAGTTCCGCCGCATCCACCGCGCTTTCCTGATCAACACGGCGCATCTGCGGTCGATCGCGCCGCTCTCCTCGCGCCGCTATCTGCTGCGGCTTACCGGCGGCATCGAGGCGGTGGTCAGCAAGCGCATGGCCGGCGTCATTCGCGAGGCGACCGAATGGTGATCTCAAGCGCGGCGGCTACGTCCTCGGGCCGCCCCACGTCGCGCCAGGCGTGTTGAAGAGGTTGGGCCAGCACGCGCCGCCCATCCTGAAGCAGTTGTCTCAACCCGTCGGTGAGTTCATACTCGCCGCGCGGCGACTTGCCGATCCGCCCGAGCGCTTCAAACACAGCCGGCCGGAAAGCGAAGATGCCAGCGCTGTTCCATCTTGTGCCGCTCGTTCCCATGGGCGGTTTCTCGATGATTTCCGACACCACCCCGTCTGTCTCATACACGGCGGCGCCCTGCCAGGGGTCGTCCACTTCTTTGACAGCGATCACCGCCGCCGCCTGCTCGTCGCCGAGCAGCCGCTGCCACACGGCGCGGATGTCTTGCGGCGAGGCGAGGATGTCGCCGAAGATGAGCAGGAACGGCGATTGCCCCGTGAACGGCGCCGCCAGCCGCGCCGCCGATCCCGTCCCGTCCACCGGATCCTGAAGGACGAAATGAATGCTGCGGTCTGAGGCGAACCGCGCGTAGAACAGCTCATGGCGGTATCCCACCACCAGGAGGAACCGGCCGAAGCCGGCCGGGCGCAGGCTGTCGAGGACGTGCTCGACAAGCGGTTTTCCATGCAGCGGCAGCAGCGGCTTGGGCAGCTCGCGCGTCACTTCCCGCAGGCGCGTGCCCCGGCCCGCGGCCAGAATGACCGCGGCCGGTTTTGACATTTCAGTATAATCGGCTTCGTGCATCCGAATCCGACGAAGACCCGCTGGTGGATCCTCGCCCTCCTGTTCCTGATTACCACGAACAACTACCTCGACCGGATCATCCTCGGCGTTCTCAGCCCGGTGATCCTCGACGACATGCACTTCACCAAGGTCGAGTATGGGTACGTCAGCGCCGCGTTTCAAGCCGCCTACGCGGGCGGCTTTCTGCTGATGGGCTGGTGGATCGACCGCGTGGGCACACGGAAAGGCTACGCGGGCGCCATCACGCTGTGGAGCGTGGCTGCGGGGCTGCATGCGCTCAGCACGAGCTGGCTTCAGCTCAGCTTCTGGCGGGCGTTGCTGGGACTCGGCGAAAGCGGCAACTTCCCGGCGGCGATCAAGGCGGTGACCGAGTGGTTTCCCAAGCGCGACCGCGCCTTCGCAACCGGCATTTTTAACGCGGGCACCAATGTAGCCACCATGATCGGACCGCCGTTGTTCGTCTGGATGAACGGGCACTTAGGCTGGCGCACCTGTTTCCTGATCACGGCATCCACCGGCGCGTTCTGCCTGGCTGCATGGTGGTTCTTTTATCGCGTGCCGCGCCAGCATCGCTGGGTGAACGAAGCCGAGCTCGCCATCATCGAAAGCGACCCGGAGGAGAAGAATGAGGCGCGCGTGGGGTGGGCGCAGGCGCTGCGCATCCGCCAGACTTACGGTTTCGCGCTGGCGAAGTTTTTCTCCGATCCCGTGTGGTGGTTCTACCTGACGTGGCTCACGCTCTATTTCAAGGAAGCCCGCGGTTTGAGCCTCGAGCAGATCGGCTGGGCGCTGCCGGTGATCTATCTGATGGCGGATTTCGGCAGCGTGTTCGGCGGCTGGTTCAGCGGCTTTCTCATCCGCCGCGGCTGGCCGAACGGGAAGGCGCGCAAGGTGACCATGGGGTTCTTCGCTCTCTGCATGCCCGTCGCCGCCACGGCGGTGATCATGCCGAAGACGTGGATGGCCATTGCGCTGATCTCGCTGGCGACGGCAGCGCATCAGGGCTGGTCCGCGAACCTCTACACGACGGTTTCCGACGTCTTCCCGAAATCCGCCGTGGCGTCCGTGACGGGGCTGGGCGGCTTCCTCGGCGGCGTGGGCGGCGTGTTCTTCACCGCGTTGGTCCCGGGCTTCCTGATCACCTGGTTCGGCTACCTGCCGGTGTTCGTGATCATGGGCAGCTTCCACCTGATTGGCTGGACCTGCGTGCACGTGTTCCTGGGCGATATGCGCAAGCTGGGCGAACAGGCCGCCTGAAGCGCTCCGTGTGTCTGTCACCTGCGCAGACGCCCGTGCATCCTCAAGGCAGAGGGTCAACCGATGCCGATGTACGAATACCGCTGCCAGCAGTGCGGCGCCAAATACGAACAGCTCCGCCGGATGAGCGAGGCGGACACGAACCTCGAGTGCCCTCTGTGCGGCAGCCGCAATGTGCGCCGGGAAGTCTCCGCCTGTGCGATCGGCGGTTCGTCGTCATCCTCGAAGTCCGGTGGCGGCTGCGCGCCCCGCGGCGGCTTCTCTTGAGCCCGTTGATCTGAGGCCGCCCGTGCGGCGGCTGGAATCGCCGGCGGAGATCATTCAAAGGGCGGATAGTGGTTCTGTGCCGCGCACGAAGGCCGCTTGAGCGGCCGGAGTCATCGGCTGTCCCGCTGCACCCGAAGCACGGTCCCCGCTCCGGGACCTCGCTTCATCTCACGCGCTTCTTCACCAGCCGGTAGCTGACGAACGCAAATCGGGTCGAATCGGGCGACCAGTTGGGCACGTTCATCGTGCCCTGTCCGCCGAACAGCGTCACCAGCACGCGCGGGTTCGCTCCGCTTGCCTCCGCCAGCCGGATCACCACGTCCCTGTTCGGCGGGTGCCCCTGCACGCTCTTGTCATAAGAAAGATACGCGATCCATTTCCCATCCGGGGAAAAGTGCGCGAACCAGTCCGCCGATTCCGGCCCCTGAGAGATCATCCGCTGCCCGCTGCCGTCGGCGTTCATGCCCCAGATGCGCATCAGCCCTGTGCGCTCCGAGTTGAAGTAGATGAGCCTGCCGTCGGGCGAGTACTCTGGCCCGTCATCGAGGCCGCGCGCATCGGTGAGCCGTTTCTCCGCGCCACCCTCAGCGGTGATCTCGTAGATGTCGTACTCGCCGTCCCGCTGTGCGCAATAAACCAGCTTCTTCATGTCCGGCGACCAGCCGTGCAGGTAAGACGGCCCTTTCTCGGTGACGAGCCGCGGCGTGCCGCCTGTGACGGGCACGACATAGATCTTCGACGGATCGCGCCCCAAGCTGCCGCTGATGGCCAGCCACCTGCCGTCGGCGGAGAGGACATGATCGTTGTTGCAACGGACATCGCCGGTGGGGATCAGCTCCGGCGCGCCGCCCTCGACAGGAATGCGCCAGATGCGGCCGCCGCCGTTGTAGATGAGGGCCTTGCCGTCGGGCGTCCAGTTGGGCGCTTCAAAGTGCTCGAGCGCGCGCCGCACGATGCGCCGCTCGCCGGTGCGGATATCGACGGTCTCGAGCGTCGATTCGACAACGCGTTCGCTGTCCGGAACCACGCCGTCCTCGATCAGCTCGACGCCCGAGAGCATGGCGGTCTCCGTGCGCGTGGCGTCGTGCGAGCACACAGCCAGGCCGGCGTGCAGGGTCTCCGGCAGCTCCACCGTGAGCGCGCCGCCCGGCTGGAACGGCTCGCCGGGGCGCGCGACTTCGAAGCTGATCACGTTGCCGTGCCGGGCCAGGCGCACCCGCGCCGGCGCCTTCAGCGGCGAGCGGATCTCTTCCGTGGTGCCCCCCTTGGCACGCCGGAATTGCAGACTGATCAGCCCGTCGGCATGAACCATGACGCTTGCGTGCGGCGAATCCGCATCCAGCGTGGCTCGCAGCATCGGGCCGGCTTTCTTGTGCGCATGGCCGCCCGTGTCAGGCCAGGAGACATCCGCCGTGACGGTCACGTCCCCGGCCACCTGCTTCCAGGCGAAATGAAAGCCGTCTTCGGAGGCCCAGATATTGGCCCCTGCGGCGGTGATGCGGTATGTGGCCGATGCCGCATCGAATACGGTGCGCCCCGGCAGACCAGTTATGCCGACGTCGCTGCTCTGTGGAAAAGGCCCGCTCTGCGCGGAGAGCCATCCCGCGCACATCCAAGCCGCCAACGCGAGTTTCATGCGCCCATCCTACTTCATCGCCTTCGTAACACGGCCGGGACAACACAAAGCGGACATTCTGGAGAATCGAATAACGATCACGGGAACAACCGGGGGACAAGCGCGCCCGGGCGGGACTGTCCCCCGGTTTCGTTTTTTGATTGGCCGGAGTTTCCCTTTTGGTCTGCCTGTCAGACGGATGGCTCCTTCTTCGGGCCCAGGGGGTGGTTTCTGCCTTCGCCTTCGTAGGCGGGGCGCGCGGAGGCGCGGCGCGTGCGCTTGCGGGCGGCAGCGTCGTACAGCCTCATCTCGCCCTGGCGGTAGCTCTCGCATCCAAGCATCACGGAAAGCATCACCTGGTGCGCCAGCTCAGGCCCCAGCACGGGGGTCTTGCGCGTGCGCATGCACTCGAAGAAGTTGTCCGTGTGGCGGCGGTTCATCTCGCGCTGGGCGTTCTTGAATTCGAACGTCTGCGCCTCGGCAGGCCGCTGCAACGCTTTGGCGACGAACATCTCCGGAGTGACGAGGACACGGTCGTTCTCAACGACGATGGTGCCGGAGTGGCCGTAGACAACCTGAGGCAGATACCGGTTCGGCGCGCTGTTGGCCATCGAGCCAGCCACGACGATCATGAAGTTCGGGTATTCGGCGATCATCGCCAGCGTGTCGGGCACTTCGCGGTCTTTCTGCACGTAGATGCCGCCGCCGCCGGAGACGCGCGTTGGATACGCAGGCCCCATGGCGAACAGCATCGGGCCCACCCGGTGATAATAAAGATCGCTGGCGATGCCGTTCGAATAGTCCCAATACTTGCGCCAGCGGAAGAAGCGCTCGGCGCTGAACGGGCGCTTCGGGGCGGGTCCCAGCCAGCGCTTCCAGTCGATGGTTTCCGGCGATGCTTCTTCGTCGATGTAATAGTTCCACTCGCCGGCGACGGAGTTCCGGCTGTAGGTGGTCTGGCCCCACAGGACCTCGCCGATGGCGCCTTCGCCGATCAACTCCTTCACCTTGTGCCAGCGCTGGTCGGAGAGAAACTGGCTGCCGACCTGAAGCACGCGGCCGTATTTCGCCGCGGCTTCCATGACCTGCGCGCTCTCGTCCACCGTGAGCGTGCTCGGCTTTTGCAGGTAGACGTCTTTGCCTGCGGCGAAGGCATCGATGGCCATCTGGGCGTGCCAGTGATCGGGCGTGGCGATCAGAACGCAATCAATGTCCGGGCGTGCGAGCAGCTCACGGTAGTCGATATAGAGATCCTTGTCTTCCAGCTTCGAGATGGCTCTCGCCCGCTCGCGATGGCGCTGGTAGACGTCGCAGACGGCGGCCACCTCAATGTCTTTGTCCTGCTCCTGCTGGCGGACGAAAGCGCGCAGGTGGCCGGTGCCCATGATGCCGACGCCGATCATGCCGACGCGGATGCGGTCATTGGCGCCAAGAGTGCGGGCGGCGGAGCGGGCGGAGACCGTGGGCTTGATTTTCTTCGCCTGGGCGGCGCGCGCCGCGGCCAGCGAGCCGGCGGCGGCAAGGAACAGGCGGCGGGAGGGGATGTTTTCAGTGCTCATGTAAAAAAACCAGAACCTCTTTCTTATGTTTCCACGCGGCGGGCGGCGGCGTTCCACTTCAGGCGCCGGCCGGCGCGGAGCGAATCGAGCGTCATGGACAGCACGATGACGGCGGACAGGCCGGCCTCCACGGGCGCGTTCGGCTCGCGGCGCGAGCGGACGCAATCGAGGAAATTGCGTATGTGATCCCGCGTGGCCGCCCCGAACGATCCCGGCCGGCTCTCCTCCCGTTCAGGCGTCAGCTCCGGCTGGTTGGTTTCCGGGTACAGGCGGAAGTGTTCGCGTCCGACGTCGAGCCGCGCCCGCGAGCCGTGGAACTGGGCGAGCTGGTCCTGCCGCGGGTGATAGCGCATCGCCTTGTAGCCGAGGGTGAACACGGCGAAGTAATTCTCGGGGTATTCGATCAGGATGGAAGCCGTGTCGGTGATCTCCGCCCCTTCCAGGTTCACGCGCCCTCCGGAGCAGGTGACGGCGAGCGGAGCGGCGGAGTTCATGAACCAGTGGAAGACATCCACCATGTGCGCCGCCTGCCCGATCAGCAGGCCGCCGGAGTAGTCGAAGTAGTAATACCAGTTGAAGAAACGCATCGGGTCGAAGGGACGGCGGGGGGCGGGGCCGAGCCACTGTTCCCAATCGAGCTCTCCCTCGAGCGGGCGGCGCGCCAGCGAAGCCTGGTGGTTCAGCCACCAGGAATTGACGAGCCGCACGTCGCCCAGGCGCCCGGATGTGACAATGCTTCTCGCCTCATGAAAGAGAGGGGCGCTGCGGCGCTGCGTGCCGACCTGAACGATGCGGCGGGTGCGGCGAACGGCATCGACGACCTGCAACGCCTCTTCAATCGTGTGGGTGAGCGGCTTCTCGACGTAGACGTCCTTGCCCGCTTCCACAGCGTCGATGACCATCCGGGCGTGCCAGTGATCGGGTGTGGCGATGATGACAGCGTGCAGGCTTGTGTCTTCGAGAAGGCGGCGGTAGTCCCTGTATCCACGGGCGCCCGTGCTGGCGGCCTTGAGCCCGGCGTCGAGGTTCGGCTGATAGACGTCGCAGACAGCGGCGATCTCGGCGCCGATCTCCTTGAACTCGGCCGTGAGCAGGCGCCCGCGGCCTCCCGAGCCGATGACGCCCGCGCGGATGCGGTCCGGCGGCTGGACGAAGGCGCCGGCAGAGCAGAGAAACGTACGGCGCTGCATGGGCACAGTCTATCGAGAACGCGCGGCGCGGGCCAGATCAGCGGTAGGCTTTTTCCACTTCGCTGGCGATCCAATCCGGCACGAGGTGGCGCCACGGCTCGCCGTCGCGGATGCGGCGGCGGACTTCGGAGGAGGAAATGCCGTCGAGCGATGCCGGCACGATGAGCGTGTGGACGCGGGCGCGCAGATGGGGCGGGGGCGCGAAAGGCAGGGGCCTGGGAGCGACCAGCAGTTCGTACTCATCGAGCTGCTGGCCGATGGGGGGCAAAGGGCCGTAGTCCCAACCGAGAATGCGTGCGGCGGCGTCGCTGCCGCAGACGTGGAAGACGCGCCGCGCGCCGAGCGTCCGCGCCTCGCGCGCCATCTCGAGAAAGAGCCCGCCATCGCTCACAGCAGCAGCGAAGAGCGGGTGCAGGGCAGCCAGCGCGCGGATCCACTGGGTCCGCTGCTCGAAGGAAGCGCCCTCCAGCGGCTTGTGCGGAAAGGCGCGGGGCAGCACGAACACGGCGCGGCGGGCCCAGCCGAGCGCGGCGCGGGCCAGTTCGACATGGGCGCGCGTGGGCGGGTTCCACGCGCCCGCCAGCAACGCCACAGAGTCCGCCAGCGCACCGGCGAGCAGCTCCATGCCATTATCGTAGCGAGATGAAGATCCGCGAAGTCGAAGCGCTGGCCGTTTCCATCCCGCTGCCCCAGCCGGTGGCGGACGCGGTGCGGCGGATCACGCACCGCGATCATCTGATCGTGAAGATCCGCACGGAAGAGGGCGCAGAGGGACTGGGCTTCGCCCTCGGCTATGACGGCTCGCGCGCGATGCTCAGCCTGATCGACGAGATCTACCGCCCCATTCTGCTGGGCGCGGATGCGCTCGACACGGAATATTTGTGGGCGGAAATGTACCGGCAGTCGATTCAGGCGGGCCGCCGCGGCGCGGCGCTGCGGGCGATCAGCGCCATTGACATCGCCTTGTGGGACCTGCGCGGCAAGGCCGCCGGGCTGCCGGTGATGGAGCTGCTGGGCGTGCACCGGCGGCGGATGCGATGCTACGCCACGGGCGGCTACTACCGCGCGGGGCAAACGGTCGAAGAGCTGGTGCGCGAGGTGTCAGCAACGGCGGAGACGGGCTTCACCGCGGTGAAGCTGAAGGTGGGCGCGCTGACGGCGGCGGAAGACGCGCGGCGCGTGGGCGCGGTGCGCAAGGCGCTGGGCGAAGAGTTCGAGATTTTGCTCGACGCCAACGGCGGCTGGAAAAGCGCGCCGGAGGCGGTCGCGGCGATGGAGCGGCTGGAGGAGTTCCGTCCTGACTGGATCGAGGAACCGGTGCGCGCCGACAATCTCGCGGCGATGGCGCAGATCGCCGCGAAGGTCCGGACGCCTGTGGCGACGGGCGAACTGGAGGCGACACGATGGGCGTTTGCCGAACTGGTGGAGCGCAAGGCGGCATCGATCCTCCAGCCCGATGCGACGGTCTGTGGCGGGGTGAGCGAGTGGCTGAAGATCGCGCACATGGCGGCAGCGTTCGACATTCCCGTGGCGCCTCACTATCACTGGGACGTGCACACGCAGTTGTGCGCGGCGCTGCCGAACGCCATCTTCATCGAGTACTTCCCGGCATCGTCGGGCGTGAAGATGTTCGATTCGCTGCTGAAGGACCCGATGAAAGTTGTGGACGGATGGATCGAGCCGCGCTCCGCACCGGGGTTCGGCATCGAACTCGACGAGGCGGCAGTGGAGCGGTACCGGATCGCTTAGTGTGTCCGGTTGCCGTCCGGGCGCGTCCTATAGTGTGAGGAAGGAGCATCGATGTTCACCTGGATCTGTCCGGTGTGCGGCGCCGAGGTGCCGCCGTCGGAATCGGAGTGCCCGCGCTGCGCGGAGAGAAAGCGCGCGGCGGCGCCCGCAACACCCGAGATGCCCGCTCCCCCGCCTGCCAGAGCAACTCCACAGGCTCCGCCGCCCCCGCAGGCAGGGCCACCGCCCGCCTGGACGCCCGGTCCGCCGCCACCGCCGCCATCGGCGGCTGCATGGGCGCCGCCGGCCGCGGCGCCTCAGGAGCAGCCGGTGTATGTGATCGGTGAACAGAAGGGGCGGCGTTCGATGCCCGCATGGCTGGCGGCGGTGATCACGCTGGCCGTGGTGGGAGGAGGGCTGTTCCTGCTGTACCGCTATGTCTCTTCGAGCAGCGGCAGCGCGGGCACTGCGGCCAAATCCGCTGCCCTGGAAGCGCCGCAGCCGCAAGCTTCCACGCACCCGTTCGCCAAGTATCTGGAAGTGACTGGCGTGCGGTTGCTGGAGGGCAAAGACAAGAAGCTGATGGTGCGGTTTGTGGTGGTGAATCACGCGCCTGCCCAACTGGCAGGGTTCCGGCTGCGGATCACGATGCAGGCTGCTAACGCGGCGCCTGGAGACGCGGTGATCGCCGTAGTGGAGGCGGCGCCCGGCTCGATCCCCGCCTATGGTGTGAAAGACATGGAGGCGCCGCTGGTGACGCCCCTGCGGGTGTACGAATTGCCGGACTGGCAGTTCATCCGCACCCACGTCGAGATCATCGACTCGAAGTGATGGCTGCCAGGGCGCGCCGCTGGGCGCTCGTCCACGCGCACCGAGAATCGGGAGGCAGCGGCCCGCCAAGCTGCGCCAGCGTGGCGCGCGCCCGCACGGAGCAGGGTTCGATGGCAAGCGCGCGCACGAGATCGGCGCGCGCAGCCTCAGGCTGATTCAACGCGAGCCACGCCGCCGCGCGCCCGGCGAGCGCGGCAGAGTCGCGCGGATTCATTTCCAGAGCCGTGTCGAACTCGGCGAGGGCCTCGTTCGGGCGCTGGGCGCGCAGCAGAGCGCGGCCGTACGCGGTGGCGAGCTCCGGCTGCGGCGGCGCGTGACGGCGCGCCTCCAGGATCAACTCCAGCGCCTGCGCCGGTGGCAGCCGTGGAGCGAGCGCGAGCGCGGGCGCAGCGAGGCGCGGGGCGAGGCGCACGGCTTCCATGCCAATCGCGACGGGATCCCGCCAGAGACGCGCGTAGGAGAACGAGAGCAAGACGAGCGCGGCAATGTAGATGGCCGACAACCGCCAGTCAGCCTGTTCGAGAATCAGGGCGGCGAAAGCGGCCAGCGCGGCAAGCGGCAGCGCCAGGCTGCGCGCGCCGCCATCTGCCGGAAGACAATACACGGAAGCCAGCAGACCGATGCCGGCCAGAAACCACGCGCCAAGAGCGTGGCGCCGCCCCGCGGTCCAAGCCATCCATCCGACAATGGCGACCGCCGCGACGGCGAGCAGCGCCTGAGCAGGCTCCACGCGCAGATCCGGCGCAGGCGTCAGGGCAAGCGGGAACAGAGCGAGGAAGACAGCCCGAAGAGCGAAGACGCCGAACCACGGCCATTCGCCTGTCAGATGAGGCCACGAAGCGCGCAGCGCCGCCAGCCAGGCGGCGCCGCCCGCCGCCGTGAGCCAGGAGAGCGTCTTACCTCCGGCGTCCTTTCCCGCCAGCAGAAGCAGAACCGGCGCCATGGCCGCTGCCGCGGGCTCAAATGACAGGGCGGCAAGAGCGAGCCCTGCGCCCGCCAGCCTATGGTGGCGCAGAAACGCGAGCGCCGCTGACAGCGCGAGCGTGCTGGCCGGCAGTGTGGCGGCTAGAAATGGCAGGGCGAGCGTATCGGCCTGAAGCGGATGCGCGGCGTAGATCAGCGCGGCGAGCGCGGCGGCGCGGGGGGTGAACAGCGCCGGCAGCAGCGCGGCAAGCAGGGCGCTGTTGGCGGCGTGCAACGCCATGGCCGAGGCGGCGGACACCCAAGGCGGGATCTCCGCCGTGTGAGCCAGCCATAGCAGCCCTGCGGCGCCAGGACGGCTCGTCCACGGCAGCACAGGGGGAGTGTCCGGCAGCGGCGGCGCGGGAATGCCGAGCAGCGGCAGAAACGCGGCAAGGGCCAGCAAGGCAGCGGCGGTCTGGAGACGCAATGCTACCATGTTAGTTCGGCAGCGAGGATTGCATGGCGAAAGCACGGGCGCCGCGAAAGGCCGCGAAAAAACAGCCTCAGCCGAAAAAGGCCGCCGCCGCGCGGAAAAGGGCAGGCGGCGCGAACCGCCGGGCGGCGCCGGACGCCGCGCGTGTGGACGCTATCCTGAAGGCCCTGGACCGGCTCTACCCAACCGCCACCTGCGCGCTTCATCACCGCAACGCGTGGGAGCTTCTGGTGGCGACCATCCTTTCCGCGCAATGCACGGACGAGCGGGTCAACATGGTGACGCCGCGGCTGTTCGCCCGGTTCCCGTCGCCCGAGGCGATGGCGAAGGCCGATGTGGCCGAGGTCGCCGAAATCGTCCGTTCGACGGGATTTTTCAATAATAAAGCGAAAAATATCGTCGGCGCGGCGAAGAAAATCGTTTCGGATTTCGGCGGCGAAGTGCCGCGCGAAATGGAGAAACTGCTCACGGTGCCGGGGGCGGCGCGGAAGACAGCCAACGTGGTGCTGGGCACGGCCTTCGGCATCCCCAGCGGCGTGGTGGTGGACACCCACGTGACACGGATCGCGCAACGGCTGGAACTGACGCGGCAAAAGGCGCCGGAAAAGATCGAGCAGGACCTGATGCGAACCCTGCCGCAGGAGCGGTGGATTCTTTTCTCCCATCAGGTGATCCATTTCGGCCGGGACATCTGCAAGGCGCGGAAACCGGAATGCGGGCGGTGCCCGCTCGAATCCATCTGCCGCGCGCCGGACAAGAACCTGCCGTGAAACGGGCGCACTGGCTTGTCACCGCGTCTTTGGCGGCGCTCGCCGCCTGCGCGAGACTGCCGGACCCCTCGCCGCCGCCCGCACAACGGGCGCAGCCGCAGCGTCCGCTTCTCCACTACGCCTTGATGAGGGAGCGGTCTGCGGACGAGCGCATCGTGGCGGGGATCGACACAGAGATTCACGACGACTGGCGCTGGGCGGGCAAAGATGCTGAGCTGCGATATTCCGTGGAGGAATCACAGGGGATTCAGTTCGAGGTGGTGCTCACAGTGACCGAAGAATTCGTGCGGGCGGGAGGGAGCCGGATCGACGTTCTGATCGACAGAAAGCCGCTGGGCTCGATTCCCGCCAATCAGGCGGGCTATCAGGCATGGAAACATCCTGTGCCCGAGGAGTGGCTCGCGCCGGGACGTGACATCAGGGTGGAACTGAAAGCCGACGCCGAGTGGCTCCAGGGTCGCGAAAAGCGCGGCTACATCTTGATCGGCGCGGGGTTCACGCTGTAAGGGGAGGCGATGCCGAAGGCGCTGTCGGTGCTGTTCGGGGCAGGCTTCGCGGTGATTTGCGCCTGGGCGCTGGGGCGCATGCTGTTGAAGCGGGCGCGCTTCGGGCTGGCTCGTGAAGAAGAGCATCTGCTGGCGTTTGTGTGTGGCGCGCCGCTGTTGAGCCTGCTGGTCACGGCAATGTGCGCGGTGCGGGTGGTGTACGACGCCACGCTGCTGCTGGCGGGCGTGCTGATCATGGCCGCGGCATGGAAAGACGGCGCTTTCCGGAGGTCCACGGCGGAGCGGCTCCCCGCGCTGCCGCGGCTGTGGAAATGGCTGTTTTGGACGGTCTTCGCGGTGTACGGGTTGATAGCGCTGATCGTCGCGATGGCGCCGGAGATCAGCCCGGACGGCAGCGGATATCATCTGGGCCTGGTGTCGCGCTACTACCGTGAGCACGGCTTTGCGCGGGTCGACACGAACATGTATGCGGCGCTCTCGCAGGGGCTGGAGATGCTGTTTCTGTGGGCGTTCGCTTTCGGACGGCACTCGGCGGCGGCGATGGTGCACTGCGCGTTCTATCTGGCTACACCGCTGCTGATGCTGCGCTTTGGGCAGAGGTCTGGCGTGCCGGCGGCGGGAGCAGCGGCGGGTCTGTTCTTCCTGTGCGCGCCGGTGGCGCTTGTCGACGGCGCGAGCGCGTACACCGACGCCGCGGTCGCGTGCGTGGTGTTCGCGGTGGTGTATCTGACGGAGCGCGAGGCGCCGCCGTGGCTGATCGGACTGATGGGCGGGTTCGCGTATGCGCTGAAATACACGGCGGCGGTGGCGCTGGTCTATCCGCTGGGGAAGCTCCTGCTACGCAGGCAATGTCGCGGAGCGGCGATCGTGTGCGCAGTGGCGGCGCTGGCTGCCGCGCCGTGGCCAATGCGCAACTGGCTCTATTACGGCAACCCTGCGGCGCCGCTGCTGAACCGCCTCTGGCCCAACGAGTTCGTCCATGTCAGTTTCGAGCAGGACTATGTGGAGCTTATGCGCCGTTATCCTGAGGTGGAGTCCTACGCGCAGTTGCCGCTGGAGCTGACGGTGAAAGGGCGGCTGCTGGGAGGGTTCTGGGGACCGTTGTTTCTGCTGGCGCCGGCAGGGCTGCTGGCGCTGCGGCGCCCGCTGGGACGGCGTATGGTGCTGGCTGCCGCGCTGTTCGGATCCACATATTTCGCCAATATTGGCGCGCGTTTCCTGATGCCCGCGGCGCCGTTTGTCAGCTACTCGATGGCGCTGGGGCTGCCGGCGCCGGTGTTGCCCGTGCTCGCCGCGGCGCACGCCGTAGCGGGGTTCCCGGACATGCCGCAGAAGTACATGAGCGAGCCCGGATGGCGGGTCTCGAAGATTCCCTGGCGGGCAGCGTTGCGGCTGGAGGACGAGACGCAGTGGCTGGCGCGGCAGTCGGCGGGGTATCAGGCGGCGCGTCTGATCGAGGCGTTGACGCCGCCGGAGGCGCTGGTGCTCACCTTCGGCGGAATTCCGGAGAGCTACACGTCGCGCGAGGTGGCCGTGGGTTTTCAGAGCGGGCGCAACGAGCGGCTGCTGGACCTGCTTCAGGTGGCGCTGTTCGATGGCATGCGCCCCAAAGTAGAGGCGGTGTTTCGCTTTCCGGAGCAGGAACTGGAAGCCGTGCGGGTGGTGCAGACGAACACGCCGCGGCGCGGGGATGAGTGGGAGAAAGATCTCTGGAGCGTCTTTGAAATGCGGGTCTTCATCCATGGAGGCGAGGTGGAGCGGAAGCCCGTCTGGCGGGTGTGGGCGCAACCCAACCCGTGGGGCGCAGGGCTCGCCTTCGACGGCTCGCCGGCGACGCGGTGGCGGTCGTGGGAACGGATCCGGGCAGGAATGTTCTTGCAGGCGGAGTTCGGAGATTCGCAGAGAGCCGACGAGGTCAGGCTGCTGATGAGCGAAGACCAGTATGGGGTGCAGATGCGTGTGGAGGGGAAGACTCCGGGCGGCGCATGGCGGCAACTGACCGGCGAACCCGCGAAGCGCAGATCTCCCGTGCCGCTGACGCTGCGGCGCCTGTCAATGCAGGAGATGAGGCGGGGCGGCGTCACGCACCTGCTGATTCACGAGAACGACTACGCGTGGCCGGATCTTTCCCGCAACGCGCGGGCGTGGGGAATCCGCGAGATCGGATCAGTGGACGCTTATCATCTGTTTCAGTTGGAATAGAGACATGCCGAAGTATTTTCTTGGCGTGGATGGCGGGCAGTCGTCGACGACGGCGCTGATCGGAGATGAGACAGGCCAGGTTCTCGGGCAGGGGCGCGGGGGACCATGCAATCACGTCTCGGGGGATCAGGCGCGGGAGAAGTTCCGCACGGCGATCGGCGGCTCGGTGAAACTGGCGGCGGAAGAGGCGGGACTCGCGTTGAGCGAAGTGGAGTTCGAAGCGGGCTGTTTCGGATTCTCGGGCGGTCCCGCGGACAAGGACGCGCTGATCGCGGAGATGTTCCGCTTGAAGAAGCGCATCGTGACGCATGACGCCTGGATCGCGCTCACGGGCGCGCATGGCGGGCAGCCGGGCATCATCACCATTGCGGGCACGGGCTCGATTGCGTTCGCCCGCAACGCGGAGGGCAAGTTCGCGCGCGCCGGCGGGTGGGGCTTCATCTTTGGGGATGAAGGCGGCGGCTTCGATCTGACGCGCCAGGCGCTGCGCGCGGCGCTGCGCATGGAAGAGGGGTGGGGACCGCCGACCTCGCTGCGGCAGAAGCTGCTGGAGGCGACGGGCGCGCGCGATGCCAACGATCTGCTGCATCGGTTCTACACGCCCGACTACCCGCGCCCGCGCATTGCGGAGCTGTCGCGCGTGGTGGAGCAGGCAGCGGATGAGGGCGACGATGTGGCGGCGGACATCCTGATGGAAGCAGCCCAGCATCTCGCCGGGCTGACCATGGCGGCGCGGATGCAGGTGTTCACCCCTCAGGATCAGGTGCGGGCGGCGCCGATCGGCGGCGTGTTCAAGTGCGAGCGTCTGTACGAGGAATACCGGAAGCGCGTGGAACGCGGCGGCAACACGCAGGTGCATGCGCCGCTGTTCGGACCGGCGGCGGGAGCGTTGCTGGAAGCCTACAGAGCCGCCGGGCTCGCGGTGGAGCTGAAGGGCGCGCCGGTGGAGAAATGAGACGGCGGCGGGCCGATTCCGGATGTTACCATCTGGGATGAGGGCCTCATCCTATGCCAAAACTCTCGATTCGCGATCTTGACCTTCAAGGCAAACGTGTGTTCATGCGCGTGGATTTCAACGTGCCGCTGGCGCCGGGCGGGCAGGAAATTACCTCCGACAAGCGGATCCGGGCGGCGCTGCCGACGATTCAGTATGCGCTGGAAAAGGGAGCGGCGCTGGTGCTGGCGTCGCATCTGGGGCGTCCGAAGGGCAAGCCCAATCCCGAGATGAGCCTGAAGCCCGTCGCGCAGCGGCTGAGCGAGCTGCTCGGCAAGCCGGTGGCCATGGCGCCGGACTGCATCGGCGAGGAAGTGGAAAAGATGCTGCCGAAGCCGGGCGAAGTATTGCTGCTCGAAAACCTGCGTTTCCACGCCGAGGAAGAAAAGAACGATCCCGAGTTTTCGAAGAAGCTGGCGCGGCTCGGCGACGTCTATGTGAACGACGCCTTCGGCACGGCGCACCGCGCCCACGCTTCCACGGTGGGCATCATCGAGTTCCTCAAGCCTGCCGCCGCCGGGCTGCTGATGGAAAAGGAGCTCGAATATCTGGAGAAATGCACGGCCAATCCGGAACGGCCCTGCGTGGGCATTCTGGGCGGCGCAAAGGTTTCCGACAAGATCGAGGTGATCGAAAATCTGCTGAAATTCGCCGACCGGCTGATGATCGGGGGCGCGATGGCTTACACGTTTCTCAAGGCTCAGGGCAAGCCCACTGGCAAGAGCCTGGTGGAGGAGGACAAAGTCGAGCTGGCCAAAGGGCTGCTCGAGAAGGCGGGCGACCGCATCCTGCTGCCCTGCGACCATGTAGTGGCGGAAGTGCTCGAAGAAAACGCGCCGTGTGAAGTGGTCGAAGAGATCCCGGATGGCAGGATGGGCCTCGATATCGGCCCGAGGACGCGCGAAGCCTACGCGGAAGTGATCCGCGGCGCGAAGACGATCATCTGGAACGGACCGATGGGCGTGTTCGAGAAGAAGCCGTTCGACGCTGGCACGGTGGCTGTGGCCAAGGCGGTGGCGGAGAGCGGCGCGCTGTCGGTGGTCGGCGGCGGCGACAGCGAGAAAGCTGTAAAGTCGGCTGGCGTGGCGGACAAGATCAGCCATATCTCCACTGGCGGCGGGGCATCGCTCGAGTATCTGTCCGGTCTGGTTCTGCCCGGCGTGGCGGCGCTGACGGACAAGTAAGTTTCACCAAGCTTCCCGGGCGGTGCCATGACTCCGCCCGGTCCACTGGCTACAGGGCAGCCCATCGCGGCTGCCCCTTTTTTGCGTCGGGGACGCATGGAATGCCGGTGTCAGAAGCGGTGGCGCAGCTTGAGCGTGGCGCCGCGGCCGAGCGCGTCGATGCCCCAGCCGATGCCTCGGTAATTACGGTCGCCGAGGTTGTACAGATCGGCGAACAGATCGGTGCGCCCGCCGAGGGGCGCGCCGATGCGGAAGCCGAACACCGCGTAGCCGGCAATGGCGATGAACATGGGGGCGGAACTGGCGCTGCCCAGCACGCGCTGCTGCACCTGCTCGATAGTCTCGCCGGTGGCCAGAAGAACGCGCCCGTCGGTCAGCCCGCGCACCCGCGCGCCGCGGGTGAAGAAACTGGCGATGCTCGAGCGCGAGCGCGCCGCGCCGATGCGGCGGTCGGAGAGAGCTAGCGACGAAAGCCGCGTCTGGCGGCGGGCGGCATCGGCGTAGGCTTCCACATACCAACGGAAGCGCGGCGGCGCGTAGCGCAACGAGAGGCGCCCCTGCGGCGCCGGGATGCCCGGTTCGATATCCGGCGGAGCGCCGGTGAGAGAATCGGCGGCGCGCACCCAGGTCCATGTCTGGCGCACCTGCCACGCGGGATGGATGCGCCATTCGAACATCTGTTCGAGGCCGCGCATCCGCGCGCCGCCGTAATTGGCGCGGACGAGCACGGGATTGGTGGCCGCCGGCACGAAAACGGCGCCGCTGGGCAACTGCGCGGAGATGATCTGGTCGCCGAGCTGCAAACCGGCAGCGCCTGGGGGAAGGATCAAAGTCTGGGAGACGATGGTGTTCGACAGGCGCGACCAGAACGCATCCAGGCTGAGGCGGAACCGGTCGTGGCGGAGGGTAAGGCCGTAGTCGATGCTGTCGCTGGCTTCGGGGCGGAGCGGTTCGACGGGGCGGCCCGTGGATACGGCATTCGGCGAGGCGTCCGAACCGATGAAGCCGCCAAGAGAGGCAATGGAGGAGTAAGACGCCTCATAACTGCCGTTGCCTTGCAGGCCCAGCGTGCCCAGGTCGGTGATGGACGGTGCGCGGAAAGCGCGCGCGTAGTTCAGGTGCAGCCAGGCGATGGAGGCGGCACGGAAGGTGGCGCCGGCGCGTCCCGACAGAGCGTTGGCCGCGAGGGAATCATCCGGCCAGAGCGTGCGGCTGCTGACGATCGGCGATTCAGAAGCGCGGGACCGATAGGACGAGCCGCCGAAGCGGAGCGCTCCCGTGAGCCGGAGGCGGGGCAACTGCTCCGGCTCCCAGGCGTCCTGCACGAACACGCCGTAGTTGAGATAACGCGCGCCGGACGGGATGCGCGGCCGAGTGAGCGTTGTCACGCCCGTCACAGGGCTCCAGGAAAACGCGGGGGCGCGCGTGCGTTCGCGGTAGCCTTCGCCGCCGAGGTGCAGCGAATGGGCGCCGATGCGGCGTTCGCCGTTCCATTGCAGACCCCAGACGGCCATGCGCTCGTACTGGTGCGTGATGGAGGCCGCGGGGTTTCCGTTGCCGCCCTGATTGACGCGCTCTTCGCGCTGCGCGTTGTAGCTGAGCGAGGCGGAGGCGCGGTCAAACAGGCGCGGCGAAAGATGCTGGAGCCGAATGTAGCCGAAATCGGCCATAAGATTGCGCAGATCGGCGATCAGGTTGCCGTCTCCGCCCAGGAGCTGGTCATAGCGCCTGGCGCCATCCTGCTGGCTGCGGCTGTATTGAAGGGAGAGGCGGAGCTGCTCGGAGAGAACCGCCTGCGCATGAAGACTGCCGCCGTATTGCGTGAAGGCTGTATCGGGCAAGCGCGCTGCGAAGATCGTGGAGGGCAGGCCGAGGAAGCGCGTGATGGCGCTGTGAGAATCGAGTCCTGCGCCCGTGCGCGCGGTGTTGATGCGCCGTGCGGCCAGGTGCGCGGCCACAGCGAAGCGGGGCGATGAGAGGATCGGCGAGAGCTGATTGCCGAATCCGTGCGTGGCCGAGTCGAAGAAGACGCCGCTCGAGGCGGTGAAGAAGCGCGAGGGCGCCAGCGACGCGCCGCGGCTGAGCAGGTGAACGGCGCCGCCGACGGAATCCGAGCCGTATTGCGCGCTGTTGGGTCCGCGAAGAATTTCCACGCCCTCGATGGTTTCGGGTTCGAGGAGATTGAAAAACGTGCTGACGCCGCCGCGCTGGGCCGAGGTCGTCACGCGGACACCGTCGCGATACACGCTGACGTTTTTGCCCGTGAGCCCGCGCACGAAGACGGCGCCCATGGCGGGCGCGGTGCGCTGCTCGGCGACGCCTGGCTCGCCCGTGGCTGCTTCGCTGAGCGTGCGCACCGCCTGCGCTTCCAGAGCCGCGCGGTTCATGAGCGTGAGGCGCTGCGGCGTGCGGTGCGGCTCGAGGACTTCACCCGCTTCAGCGGAAACCGTGACCTGCTCGGCGCGCGCGCCGATTTCCAGCACTGCCGTGATGCGGGTCTCCTTGCGGGGTTCGACAATGATGGGACGGATCCAGGGGGCGAAGCCTTCCTTCTCCACCCGCAGGAGGAAGACGCCCGAATGGGCGGCGGAGAAACGGAAGGTCCCATCCGTTTCAGTCCGCTGCACGGCGATGTCGGTTTGCGCAGTCTGGAGCCGGATAACGGCGTCGGCCACAGGTCTGCCGGAGGGGTCCACGACAAACCCCAAAATCACCAGGGAAAGCAAGAAAACTCCCACCCTACCCTTCCACTCGCGCCGATCTTTGCATATGATACATGGCCAGCCGGAGGCTCGGGGTCAGACCCCTCGGCTGATCACACCGGCGCGATTGAGAAAGGGGCAGATTGATGGAGAGAATCGTAATCTGGCGCACATGGTTGTGCGCATTGATCCTTTTGGCGTTCGCAGGAACAGCCCTGCACGCTCAGGTGACAACAGGAACCATTTTCGGAACCGTCACTGACCAGCAGGGCGCCGTCGTCGTGGGCGCAACGGTGACGGTGGTGAACGAAGGACAGGGGACCGTTTTCACCCGGACAACGGACCAGACAGGCGCTTATTCGGTGCCCTTCCTGATTCCCGGAACGTACCGCGTGACCGTGGAGCAGGCGGGCTTCAAGAAAGCGGAGCAGCGCGACATCGTCGTGACGGTGAACGCTCAGGTGCGCGTCGACCTGAGTCTCACCGTCGGCAACGTGACCGAGACCGTGGAAGTCACCGCCGCCGCACCGCTCGTGCAGAGCGCGAGCGCGGAGACCGGGCAGGTGATCGAGCAGCGGGCGGTGCAGGAGCTGCCGCTGAACGGGCGGAACTTCGCCCAGCTTGTTTATCTTTCGCCGGGCGTCACTCCCGGGCAGGCGGGAGAGAACCTTTCGGGCGCCTCCACGTTCAACCCCCGCGCGGCGTCCAACTACAACCCGCTGGGCCAGCGCGCCAACGCGAATGGCTGGCTGGTGGACGGCATCGACAACAACGAGTACACGTTCAACACGGTGATCGTGCAGCCGTCGCTGGAATCGGTGCGCGAATTCAAGGTCCTGACGGGCTCGTTTTCGGCCGAGTTCGGCCGCGGCGCGGGCGTGGTGAGCGTGTCAACCCGTTCCGGCTCGAACGACTGGCACGCGACAGCGTTCTGGTTCCACCGCAACATCGTGTTCGACGCTCGGAACTACTTCCAGTCGCCACAGGCGCTGCCGCGCAAACTGCCCTTCCGCCGTCACCAGATGGGGCTCGCCGGCAGCGGTCCTATCATCCGCAACAAGCTGTTCTTCTGGGCGGATTACGCCGGGCAGCGCGAGGTGCGCGGACTGAATTACCTGAACACGGTGCCGACGGACGCGGTGCGCAGCGGCGACCTGAGCGATTTCCGGACGCCCGCAGGCGCGCTGATCCAGGTGTATAACCCGTTCACGACGCGCGTCAATCCGAACAATCCCTCGGGTTTCATCCGGGATCCATTCCCGAATAACACGATCCCGGGCTCGCTGATCGGGCAGGTTTCCCGAAATGTCGCCAGCGTATATCCACGGCCGAACCTGGCTGGAAATTTCAACAATTACCAGTCGGCCCCGGAGCGGAGAATCAAAGATAACCAGTACACCGTGCGCCTGGACTGGCAGGCTTCGCAGAAGGATTCCATGTTCTTCCGGCTGGCGCAGCAATGGTACGACCTCGACGCTCCGCAAGGGCAGGCCAACTGCTGTCTGCCGACGCCTCCGGAGGCGGCGCAGAAATTCAAGCTGGGGCCGTTCGTGGCGGGCATTCAGTTTACTCGCCTGAGGACGCACGGCGGCGCGTTCAACTGGAGCCGCGTATGGTCGCCGGCGATCGTGGGCGAGTTCCGCGCCGGGTGGGCGCGGACCAACCCGTCCACGGTGCATTCCGATTTTGGCATTCCAGCCGCGGAATCCCTGGGCATCCGGAACATCAATTTGACGGATAATTCCACCGGTATTCCGACAATCAATATAGCGGATTTCACCGGCTTGAGCGGCGGGCCGAGCTTCCTGCCGGCGCGCCCGAAGCAGGTGAATTACCAGACGGATTACAACGTCTACTGGACGGTAGGCCGGCACACGCTCAAGTTCGGCTACCACGTGGTGCGCCGGGATGTCTCACCGTTTACGAACGCCGACACCCGCGGGCAGTTCACTTTCGGCCGCGGCTTCACGATGGATCCGGTGACGAGAACGGGAGGCACCGGCTTCGCCACGATGCTGCTGGGGCTGATCCAGGGCGGTCAGCGCGGCTTCCTGCTCGGCGTGCCGGGCTTGCGCGCGTGGGAAAACGCCGCATTCTTCCAGGACGACTGGAAAGTGAATTCGCGGCTCACGCTGAACATCGGCGTGCGGTACGAAATCTTCCACCCGGAAACGGAGAAGTACGACCGCATGACGAGTTTCGACCTGCCCAAACTGATGTTCGCTTATGCGAACGAGGGCGGGTACAGCCGCACGCTGCGCAACACGGACCTGAACAACTTCGGACCGCGGTTCGGCCTGGCTTACGACGTGTTCGGCGATCAGAAGACGATCATCCGCGCCGGATACGGTCTGAGCTACTTCCCGGAGCCGTACTCGGCATCCAGCATGCTGACGCAGGGGCCGCCGCATCTGTTCAGCGAAAGCTTCAGCCTGAGCGACTTCCTGGCTGACTACTCGAGCGTGCCGCGGATCGAGCAGCCTTTCGGTCCGCTGGTGCCGCTGAAACCGCAATCGACGGCTGAGATCAACACGCGCCGCCCGGTGGTGCGCGGGTACTCGTTCAACAACCAGACCCAGTACGCGCAGACCTGGACGTTCAACATCCAGCGCCAGATCACGCGCGAGTGGATGGCGGAGATCGGGTACGCGGGCAGCCGCGGCATCAACCTGCTGTACGGCTTCAATCACAACGAGGTTCGGCTCGGGGCGGGCAGCGTCGAAGACCGCCGTCCCATTCAGGCGCTGCGGAACATTCCCAACGTGCTGATTTTTGAGCCGATGAACATGAGCACTTACCACGGACTCATCACGAAGGCCGAGCGCCGCTTCGCCAATGGATTCCAGCTCCTGGCCGCCTATACCTGGGGCAAGAGCCTCGATTATGGCGGCGCCGTGGCCAGCGGCGGCGGCCAGACCGGGGGACCGCTGACGGTGACTTGCATCAAGTGCTACCGCGGCGCGTCGGGCTTCGACGTGAAACACCGGGCGGTGATCAACGGGCTGTATGATCTGCCGTTCGGCAAGGGCCGGCAGGTGAACATTGAAAACCGGGTCACCGATATGATCCTCGGCGGCTGGCAGTTGGGCGGCATCATCACGGCAACCACGGGCCGGCCGTTCAACGTCGGCCTGCAAAACGGCGTCAACAACGGCGCGCCGAGCTGGCCGAACCGGCTCAGGGATGGACGCCTCGACGATCCCGACCCGTACTACTGGTTCGACACCACGGCCTTCGCGGCGCCGCCTCCCAACAACTACGGCAACGTGGCGCGAGGCGTGCTGTACTCGCCGGGCGTGGTCAACATCGACATGAGCGTGGTGAAGACGTTCCCCATCACGGAGCGGTTGAAGTTCAACTTCCGCTTCGAGGCGTTCAACCTCTTCAACACGCCGTATTTCGGCTTCCCGAACGCATCGATCGGCTCGCCTACGGCCGGCCGGATCACCTCGACAGTGGGCGACAACCGGAGCCTGCAATTGTCCGGACGCATCACGTTCTGAGGCCGGGACGCTTTTGAGGCCGACTATTGAGCGGGGCGCTCCGGCGCCCCGCTTTCTTTTTGCGCCGAGGCGGGCGGGCGGAGGACCGGGGTGGTGTTTGAGAATGAAATAGGTTGTTGGATCCGGGCAAAACCGCCTCCATCCCGGACGGCGGCGCCCGCATCCGAAGTAAGGAACACTTCCGCCTTGTCCGCGTATTAAGGAACAGCATGCAGGATGGATTTTCCGTGTCAAGGGCGGCCGTGGCCGCCGTTACTGTTGTTACGCTTTTGCACGGGCTTGCGCCGGCCGCTCTGGCGCAGACCGCCGCGAGGCTCGAGCCGCCCTTGGGCGGCTGGGGCGCGCTGACCAAGCCCTATCAGGCGCGTTCAGCGCCGCCCATTCAACTGGTGAACTCGCCGCGGCTGGGGTCGCTGATCCGCGCCGGCAACCTGTATCTTTCGGCGCAGGACGTGATCGCTCTCGCCATCGAGAACAATCTCGATGTCGAGGTTCAGCGATATGGCCCGCTGCTGGCGCGCGAGGTGCTGAAGCGCGCCGAAGCGGGCGGCGTGCTGCGCAGCGTGGGCGCCCCGGTGTCGCCGGGTCCCCGCAGCGTCAGCCTTCAGGGAGTGAGCACGGCCACCAGTGCGGTGGCGGCGGCGGGCGCGGGCGTTGGCTCCGGCGGCGGCATCCTGACACAGCTCGGGCCGCCGATCCCCTCGCTGGATCCCTCGGTCACGGCGCTGGCATTCTTCTCCCACCAGACCACGCCGCAGAGCAACACCGTGCTCACGGGCACGACGTCGCTGGTGCAGGACGCGCGGGTCTACCAGGTGCAGTATTCGCAGAACTGGGCCACGGGCACCAGCGCGCAGCTCGGTTACTCGAGCCAGCGGCTCAAGGTGAACAGCCAGTTCTTCAGCCTGAACCCGTTCACGCAGGCGAGCCTCGACCTTCAGGTCACGCAGAACCTGCTCCAGGGATTCGGGCGCAGCGTCAACATGCGCAACATCCTCGTCCAGCGCAACAATCTGAAGGTCACCGACCTCCAGTTCCGCCTGCAATTGATCGAGACGGTCTCGGCGGCGCTGAATCTCTACTGGGACCTGGTGAGCTTCCACTATGAAGTCCGGGCGCGGCAGCAGGCGGTCGAGACGGCGCAGAAGCTGTTGAACGACAACAAGCGCATGGTGGAGCTGGGGACGCTGGCGGAGATCGAAGTCACGCGGGCCGAATCCCAGTTGTACGCGGCGCGCCAGGATCTGGTGGTGGCGCAGACCAACCTGATGCAGCAGGAGGTGATCCTGAAGAATGCGTTGAGCCGCACCGGCGTGGCTTCGCCGGAACTGGCGGCGGTGCGGATCGTGCCGCTGGACACCATGGTGAAGCCGGACGATGCGCCGCTGCCGGAGCTGGAGAAGCTGGTCGCGGAGGCGCTCGAGCGGCGGGCCGAGATCCAGCAGAGCCGCCTGAACCTCGAAAGCAACCGCATGAACCTGGCGGGCATCAAGAGCTCTCTGCGGCCTTCCTTGCAGGCGTTCGCGCAGTTGACCAACAACGCGCTCACCGGCGACCTGACGGCGTTGGGCGCGGTGGCCGGCGTGCCCGAGATCTTCGTCGGCGGCTACGGCAACCTGTGGAGCCAGATCCTGCGGCGGAATTTTCCCAACTATTCGGCCGGATTTTCGCTGAATATTCCGCTGCGGAACCGCGCGGCGCAATCCGACTATGCGGCCAGCCTGCTCGAGATCCGGCAGAACGAACTGATCCTCCAGAAGAACGTGAACCAGATCCGCGTCGACGTGCAGAACGCCGTCATCGGCCTCGAACAGGCGCGGGCGCGCTATGAAGCTGCCGTCAAGGCGCGGGAACTGGCCGAAGCGACGCTGCGCGCTGATCAGAAAAAGTACGAACTGGGCGCCACGACCGCCTTTCAGGTGGTTCAGGACCAACGGGATCTGGCGGCGGCGCAGAGCGCGGAGGTGCAGGCGATGGCCAATTACAGCCACGCCAGGATCGCGCTCGACCAGGCGCTGGGGCGGACGCTGGACGTGCACGGGATCTCGGTGGAGGAGGCGCTGCGCGGCGAGATGACAGGCATCCAGTCGCAGGCGCCAGCGGAGGTGCGGCGATGACCCGCCTCCGTCAGGCAGCCGCGGCGGCGCTCGCCGTGCTCATGTCGATGCCGGCGGCGCCCGCGCAGGTGAAGGCGGGCATCGAGCCGGTGAAACCGCAGGCGAATGTCTTCCTGCGCCCCTATCAGGCGCAAGACGTGCCTCCGGCGCGGCTCGGCAACTCGGAGCGGCTCAAGGCCCTGATGCGCGCGGGCCAGCTCTATCTCACGGTTCAGGACGCTATCGCACTGGCGCTGGAGAACAACATCGACGTGGAGATCGCGCGCTACTCGCCGGTGCTGGCGCGGGTGCGCCTGACTCGCGCCGAGGCAGGAGGCGCCTTGCCGGGCGTGCCGAGCGCGGCGGCGCAGGCGGGCACGGTGGCCAGCGGACAGGGCGTGCTCGGCACGCAGAGTTCCGCCGGCGTGGCGGGCGGCGGCACGGAGCGTGTGAGCCGCGGCGCGGGCAACGCGCAGATCACACAGCTCGGACCGGTGACGCAGAACCTGGATCCCACCATCCAGTCCACCACCACCTACGCGCACCGCAGCATCCCGCAGCCGAACGCGGTGCAGAGCCTGACGCCGGTGCTGGTGCAGGATCTGGTGAACACTTCCTACTCGATCCAGCAGGGCTTGCTGAGCGGCGGCAACTTCACCCTGAGCCTGCGCGGCAACTGGCTGGAGGAGAACTCGCCGTCGAACCTGCTGAACCCCTCGTGGGCCACCACGCTGTCGCTGAGCGTGCAGCACAACCTGCTGCAAGGCTTCGGGCGCGCCGTGAATGCGCGCACCATCACCGTGTCGCGCATCAACCTGAGGACTTCCGACGAGCAGTTCCGCAATCAGGTGATGGCCACGGTGGACGCCGTGCTGAACGCCTATTACTCGCTGCTTGCCTCGGGCGAGGAGCTGAAGGCGCGGCGCAGCGCGCTGGAGACGGCCGAGCGGTTTGTCCGGGAGAGCCGGCGCCGCTATGAGCTGGGGGCGCTGGCGGGCGTCGATGTGCTGCCCGCGGAATCGCAGGAAGCTGCGGCGCGGCGCGACCTGATCATCGCCGAAACGTCGCACGGACAGAACGAACTGCGGCTCAAGAACCTGATCAGCCGCAACGGGGTGGCGGATGCCGAACTGCGGGCCGCCAGGATCGTGCTGCTCGATTCGCTCTCCGCTCCCGGCGGCGAGCCTTTGCCGGAGCTGCCAGCGCTGGTAGAGAAAGCCCTGGAGCGCCGCCCCGACGTCGTTGTGCGGAAAGCCGCGGTGGAATCGGCGGAGGTGAATTCGCTGGGCACGCGCAGCGCCATCCTGCCGCGGCTGATCGCGTTCGGGACCACGACGCAGCAGGGCCTGGGGGGCACGGGCCGGACGGTGACCCAGGTGACGCCGGGACAGCCGCCGCGGGTGCAGCAGCCGGACCCTTATTTTGTAGGCGGATTCGGCACGGCCCTCGGACAGAGCTTCCGGCGGAACTTCCCGGCGGTCAACGGCGGCGCATTCTTCCAGACGCCGTTGCGCAACCGGCAGGGGACGGCGGACCAAGCCGTCGACGAACTGCAACTGCGGCAATCGCAGCTGCAACTGGCGCAGTTCCTGCTTCAGGTGCAGGTGGACTTGACCAACGCTTTGGCCGCGGCAGAGCAGGCGCGGACGCGGTGGGAGGCCGCCGCGAAGAACCTCGAACTGGCGCGGGCGCTGCTGGCGGCGGAAGAGAAGAAGTTCTCCACGGGAGTTTCGACCCCGTTCGAGGTTGTGCAGCAACAGCGGCAGGTGGCGCAGGCCGAAGCCGCCGAAGCGTCGGCCCGCGCGGCGTGGCATTCGGCGCGGCTGGCTCTGGAGCGGGCTGCGGGCACCACGCTGGAAACGTATGGCGTCTCCCTCGACGAGGCGAAGCGCGGGGAAGCGGCCCGCGCCCCGGCGGGGCTGGCGGCCGGCCCGGACAACAAGTAGCGCTTCTGTTTGAAACAAAATGTGTGATTTCTGTTGAACCGCGGCCCGTGCCGGGCTATGATGGAGGCAGTCAGGAGATCGGGACGGACATTTCCACTCTCCTCGCCTGAGGTTCGCCAAGCCTCATCTTCTTCCAGCAGGCCGGCTGCCCTGCCAAGCGGCAGCCGGCCGTTCTGTCTCAGAAAAGGGGACAGGAACACAATTCCCCTTTTTCCCAGGCCCCGCAAAAGTGGGGCCGGGGCGCCACTGTTGTGCTCTGGCGGCGGGTCTGACAGCGGCTGTGCGGCGCACGAAGGGCGATTGAGCCGCCGGCCAGTGCCGCGAGTGAAGGGAGCGAACCGCCCGGAACAGGCGGCCTGCGCCCGCCCGGGCCCAGTCCCGCCGCCCGTGTGGCAGCCGCTCCCCGCGGGTCTGCGGCCCGCTCCTGGCGTTTGTCGGTCCTCCCGCCCCGCGGCGCCCGCCGACGAGGCATTGTTCATGCTGCTGCATGCTGCCAGCGGTGGTAAGGATCACGACTGAGGCGTTTCAATCGGGTGAGCCTGGACGCCCTGTTTTTTCGATTCAGTAAGCAGAGGGGCGTGCGCCTCGGCCGTCACGGCGGGCGCTGGTGCGCTCAAATCTGGGTACCCGGAGGAAAAAACCAATGGCAATGAGAAGGACGGCTTTGCTGGCCGTGTGGATGCTGGCGGGCGC